>JAISZR010000004.1 GCA_031284525.1 Oscillospiraceae bacterium
AAAGTGATATCATTATGGACAACTTAAGGTTTGGGTTACGCAAAGAAGAAGGGGGAATTGCCGGGATGAAGAGGAAAATGGATGAGGCCGTGGATAAAGGATCCCTAGGGGGGGGGGGGGGGGGGGGTAAACCCTGGAAAAAATGGGTGACAAAAACCATAGCGTTGGTTGTGGCGGCAACAACATGGCCGGCGGTGCCCCTTGCAGCGGAGGAGCCTGTTGATTTGGACGCCTCCGTGCGTACCTGGGAAAAACTCAAGGAGGCCGTGGAGCTCGCTTGCGCAGCAGGCGGTGTGCAGACAATCACCTTAGGCAATTATATCAGGATGGAAGAGGGGCTAACAATCACAAACGCAGAAATTCACCTGTGCACATCAAGCAAACACGACAAGCACCTGTACAGAACTGCAAGCGACGGGATAGCAACAAATCCCTCCCCTCTTTTCACCGTTAAAGCTGGTGCCACCTTGCGAATGACGAGCATAACATTATCCGGCCAGCTGGACGGCCTCGACAGGGCGACGACGCCGTCCCCATGCGGCCCTTTGCTTGTTGTGGAACAGAATGCAGCTGTCTACGCGACCCAGTGCTGTTTCTGCGCAAACGCGAACACCCTTGGCAGCGGCGGTGGTGTCGTCAATGGCGGTACGTTTGATTGCACTGACTGCTGTTTTATTTTTCTGGCGTCGGTTGGCGATGGCGGTGCCATCTACAATACGGACTCCGGCCGTTGCACGTTAAAGAACAATACGGCTTCCCCGCCAGAAGTATTCTGGTTTCCTCTACGAAGCACGGTCGGCGCTTTCGCTGTACCGCCCGGCGTCTTCGCGAAGTGCTGCACGCTTGCAACCGGCCAAAAGATCTACCGCCTCGGCCCTTTTACAGCCGAAGGCGGTAGAGGAGGCGCCATAGCTAACAGCGGTGATTTAATAATAGCAGGCGGTGTTAGCTTTAAAGAAACGGAAGCCATGGCTGGCGGCGCCATTTACAACACGGGACTCGTCGTGGCTGACGCTTTGTCCACTTGCCCAGGAACACCTTACATTGCGTTGGTGGGGATCGATCACTATGAGACGCGCGCGCGCGCACGCACTGACGTCGCGCCCGACGCTGACGATTGGGGCGGGAACCTTTTGTGGAATGCCGGCGACTGCACCTTGGGAGGATTGGGGCTATACGAGCACAAGGGCAACGGCGAGTCACCCGATATCTTCATCCACGGACGCCATCCCATCAAACTAGCCGGCACCCTGACAATTCCCAGCATAGATAACGGGCGAACCTTCAAAATTGGCGGGTGCTGGGAAGAGAACAGTTCCGAGTGGTCGACTGGAGAGGTCCTGAAAGCAGGTGCTGATGAGCCAGGGACGGCCAACGATTTCCAGTTCTTCGACACAAACGGCTACTCTATACTCAATCCGGAGAACGCCAGCATTATCGGCGACATGCCGCTCACGATAGGTTCTGACGGCTATGTTCACATGACCGGCACTGATAAAATCCATCAAAACATGGGTAGGTATACAGGGCCGCAGATCGTTGTGCCGTTGGCACCTGGAAAAACTGTCAGCGGCATACTTACCGCACGCCTGTTCGACATCTCCTGTGGCAGCAAAATTGTGGATGGTGAAGGGGCAGAGGTAGCCCTCAGCGTAAAACTCCACACACCACAGGAACCAGACGGCGAAGAGAAGGGTTCAATAACAACCTCGCCACTCGCCTCTCACCCAAAAGAAACCCAAAGCCCAGAGGGTTCCACACAGAGCTTGCTCGTGACAGTCCCAGCTGGCGTCGCACCGGGTTCTTACTGGTTGGTGCTCTACGAAGCTGGGGAACCAATCGGCTACCGCCACATCCATCTGGCTGACGTCGCAGTTCCTCAGTTCAGCGACGAGGGAGTATGGACAGCGGCTGAAGGTGGGACACAAATCGCGCCAGGAAGCGACGGTTACTACGAGTATGACCCGAATACCACACCGGTCATAAAGTTTACGCTCTCTGACACCTCTGGCATCCAGAACGGTCTGGCTGGCGGTGTTGCAGCACTAAAACTAACTAGGCCAAAAAACGCCAATCCCCTCACGGACGCAACCGTGACGTCAGAAGGTAGCGCAGCCACAATCGAGTACACTGTCACGGCGCCCGGCACCTACATCTTCAAAGCAATCGATTACGCAGGGAATGCAAGCAACCCCAGAACATTCACATTGGAAAAGGGCGATCCCGCGCCGCCGGCAGAGGAACAGCCGCCCGAGGAAGAGCAGGATGAGGACGAAGGTGAGCAGCCGCCCGAGGAAGAGCCAGAGGAGGACGAAGGTGAGCAGCTGCCAGAACAGACAGAACAGCCGCCCGCGCAGCCGCCATATGACCCTGGCACAGAAACGCCGCAACCACCAGTGTCAAGGCCAGTTAACATCACCAACAACAACGTCGTCCAAATAATCAACGACAGCGCTTCCAACAGCGGTTCTAACGCAGGTGAAAACACAGCGGGAAGTACAAACAGCACATCCAACGGCAACTCTAACTCGAGCAACCAAGATTCAAGTAACGCAAGCGAGAATTCCAACAACGCGGCTAACGGAGGCGCAACATCAGCAGCTGGCGGAGCGGGAACAACTGGCGGCGCTGGCACAGCCACCGCCGAAGAAGCAGCAGCTGCAGCCAAAAAGAAACCGGACAAGACGGAGTTCACCTTCTACGGTGGCAAATCGTACAGCAATAAAACCGGCAAAATCACTCCGTCAAAATATATCAGCAAGCAGGCATTCTATAACGCAAAGCCCGGAGACGTGTTGCTTAAAGCCCGGTCCGACAGCGCAGGCGAGAGCGGCGTGTCCGAGCAAGAACTGACGAAAGAAGACGTGATTGAGGCCACGAAAAAACAAGAAGCGGCTATTGCTGGCGTAGCATACCAGATTTCTCCGGCTCCCCGGGCAATCCCGAACGTGAACTTCGCAGGCACGGCGGGTGCATCAGAGAGAAGGTCACCAAAACGACGAAGATAGCGAAGATCACAATCAAAGCAAGAGCCCCCGGTGTAGATCGGGGGTTTTCCCTATCCTTTGGGTTGTGGGCAATAAAAAACTTACAAAAACACTAAATTTTTTAAAAACACTTGAAAAATTAAAAACAAAGTGGTATTATTAATGGTGTTATTGTGGCGTGACTTAAGTGTTATTTTAAATGGGGGGGTTAAGATGGAGAAAAAACGGACAAGGAACAGGTGGCAGAAAGGCCTAGTTAAGAGTATTAGCTGGCGCTTTCTGTGCGCTGTGCTGGATACCAACTACGCACGCCCTGACAGTTTTGTCAGGCGGGCAGTCGTTGGCTTCTGCGCTCGGCACCGAGTGGCAAGGAGCCGTCAACAAAGCTAACGGCGTGGCGGAAAGCGCTAAACTGGTTGCCACATTGAAACTCACAGCAAATCAGCTACTCGATGAGCCGATAAAAATAAAAAAGGGCATGGGCATAGTGGTCAGGCTCAATGGGTGCACGATAACACGAAACCGCAAGCAGAAAAATTTTACGGGCGAACTTTTCCAAGTAGAAGCCGGTGGCAAGTTGACAATTCTCGGGCCTGGTTATTTGGACGGCGGAGCAAAGAACTTTTTCGGCGCCACCACAAAACCGCCTATAGAGCCGTTTCTGGCGAATTCGTTGATTCACGTTAACCAGGCGGGAATGTTGCACCTTATTGCTGTGTGCCTTCAGAACAACGTAGCTAGGTGCCCCGGCGGAACCATCGGAAATGAAGGAAACGCCGTATGCGATGGTTGCCTTTTCTACAACCTAGGTGCCAAATCGCTTGGCGGGGCCGTCGTGAATACAGGCACCCTAGTCTTTCGTTACATTCCAGCGGAGAATCTCGAGAGTATGCTGAAAGACGGCGACCCAACGGACTCTAGCTTCAATTCCAATCACGAGCTGAATGGGCAGCAAAGCACCTTTAGTCGTTGCCAAGCAGCGGACGACACAGACGAGATCGACCCGACGCGATCGCCGGAGGTGAAGAGTGGTTGTGGAGGTGCAGTCGCCAACTGGGGTACCGGGAGGACTTTCTTTTTGGCCTCCAACACTGGTAGTGGGGCGATTCGTGTGCACCAATTTCATTTTTGCTATGCTGGCGCCGGCGGGGCCATATATAATCATCCAGGCTGCCAACTGCAGGCTGACCACCTTTGGTTCGGCCACCGCTCGAACACCGCCGACAGCTGTCAGGCAAGCGCAGTTGCTCCAACTCAGGTCTCTGACCAAGCAGTGTCAACTCCAAATGGCGGCAATTATATTTGGAATGGCGGTGACTGTAGTCTCTGTACCATCGTCTTCGCCTCTTTCGGTTGCAATGGGCTGGCAGCAGATATCGTGATACAGGACGATAACCCCATCACCTTGCGTTCAAAGCTCAACATCCCAGCCCCACAAAACACGAGCGAAGGCAAGCAGCGGCCACTAACGTTTGCGTGCGTCGAAGCTAAAACAACGGTCGCGGGGCCACCAGTCGCCATCTTCAAAATCGGAACAGGGGGGAAACTTACGAACACTACCGCCGCTGACGTTCTTTTCCGCGGCACCCACCTCACGTTAATGGAGAGTGGGCAGGCAGGGACCAGCACGAAGGAACCGCCGAAATTGTTGACCAAGCAGCCGCTTGGTGCTGCGCTCGAGGACGCGTGGCAAGAGGCCATCAACAAAGCTGAGGGTGTGGCAGAAAACGCTAAACTGGTTGCCAGCTTTAAATTCACACAAAGTCAGCTGCAGCTACTCGATGAGCCAATAAAAATAACAAAGGGCATGGACATAACGGTCAAGCTCAACGGGGCTTTGATAAAACGGAACCTCAAAGGTAAAAATTTTACGGGCGAACTTTTCCAGGTAGGGGAAGGTGCCAAGCTGACAATTCTCGGCCCAGGAATTTTGGACGGTGGGGCGGAGGACTTTTTCAACGCCGACACAAAACCGCCTATAGAGCCCTATCTGGCACAGCCGTTGATACGCGTTAACCAGGCGGGAGCGTTGCACCTTATTGCTGTGTGGCTTCAGAACAACGTAGCTAGGTGCCCCGGCGGTGCCATCCAAAATCACGGGGAGGTCAGATGTGATGGTTGCTCTTTCAACAAGCTGTGTGCCACCGGGAGCGGTGGCGCCATCGCAAACTACAACTTCCTAGAGTCTCGTAGTGTAACTCGCAGTTATGTTGAGTCCCTGTTGAGAGAAAACGACACGGGAAGCTATTACTGGAACCCGGATGCGCCGCTAAATGGCGAAAACAACACTTTCGCGTGGTGCCAAGCGGCACAGGACCAAAATGAGCTGGACCCGCGGCATAGGCCTCAGGTTTTGACTGGCCAAGGGGGCGCGATCGCCAACCACGGTGGATCGGTGATTCTTAACCATTCCACCAAAAGTTATCAATTTCGGAACTGCTACGCTGCGGCTGGTGCGGTGCTGTATAACGATCTTAATCCGAATTCGAAAATGATATTCCAGAACGTTATCTTTGGCGATGTTGGTAACGAGCAGAGTTGTCGTGCACGCGCAGAGGAACAGGCGCAAGCGGGTGGTAATTTTCTTTGGAACGGCGGTAGCTGTGATTTCAGGAACGTTCGCTTTGCAAACTTCAAAGACAATGGGCCAGCGGCAGATATCGTGGTAGCAGACAATAACCCCATCACCTTGCGTTCGGCGTTCCGCATCCCAGCCCCGCAAAAAACGATCGAAGGCAAGTTGCGGCCACTGACGTTTGCGTGCATCGACGCTAAAACAAAAGTCGAGGGACCGCCAGTCACCATCTTCAAAATCGAAGCAGTGGGGAAACTTGCGAACACGGCCGCCGCTGACGTTCTTTTCCGCGGCAAGCGCCTCGAGCTAACAGAGAATGGCCAAGCAAAGATACCCTCCCTGACGGTTTTGTCATCGGAGCAGCCTTTGGGTGTTGCGCTCGAAGACGCATGGCAAAAGGCCATCAACAAAGCTAACGGCGTGGCGGAAAGCGCTAAACTGGTTGCCATATTTAAACTCGTAGGAAATCAGATACTCGGGGACATGATAACAATAAAAGCGGGAATGGACATAACGGTCAAGCTCAACGGAAACACGATAACGCGAGAACTCGGGGAGAAAAAACTTACACGCGCCCTTTTCTACGTGGAGGACGGCGGACAACTGACAATCCTAGGCCAAGGAACTTTGGACGGCGGCGCAGGGGACTTTTTCGACGCCAAGGGAAAACCGTCGGTAGAACCGTATCTGACCGGGCCGTTGATCTGCGTTGGGCGTGGTGGAACTATGCGTCTCTTTGCTGTGGATCTGCGCAACAACGCGAACCTTAGGCCAGGCGGTGCCTTAGAGAATTTCGGCAACACTATATGTACCAGCTGTGTCTTTGAAAAGCTCGCCGCTGTTAACTTTGGCGGTGCCGTCGTTAACGTAGGAACAATCCGATTCACGACTATGTCAGTTGCCGCGTTAGAGCAGCTTCTCAAAACGAACGATCCAGACTACTTCTGGAATCCTGAAAGGAATACGCGGTACTGCGTGTTCCGTCGATGCCAAGCAGCCGGCGACACCAAAGAGTTACTACCTGATCCGAAGGCACCCGCTCTGACTGGCGGTGGTGGTGCGGTAACTAACGGTGTAAGCGAAAAAGCCAAAGAGGAAGAGCCCAACGTATTTTTCGAACGTGGTGGCGCAGGTGGCACCATTTTCGTCCACTGTTACGCTGCCGCTGGTGCGGCATTGTTCAACAATTTCGGATGCCACATGTCAATCGATGCTGTTCATTTTGGGAACGCGGGGGAACCGTCAGGCCTCGCGCAAGCGGCCGACAAAGCCGCCGACCCAGAAAATAGCTATCAAAGGGGAGGCAATTTTCTTTGGAACGGCGGTAGCTGCTCTTTGTTCGGCGTCAACTTTCGCGATTTCGCTGCCAATGGTTCTACGGCAGATATCATAATAGCAGACAATAACCCCATCACCTTGCATTTGCCCCTCACCATCCCAGACCCGCAAAAAACGAAGGACGGGAAATCCCACCAACTGACGTTTGCGTGCGTCGACGCCAAAACAACGATCGCGGAGCCGCCAGTCACAATCTTCAAAACCAAAGCAACGGCAGAACTTATGAACACCAGTGCCGCTGACGTTCGTTTCCGCAGCGGCCACCTCACGTTAAGAGGGGATGGAAAAGCATGGCCCGATGGGCAGGGGCCCACAGAAGAGAAAGAAGGCGGACAACAAGCTAAAACAAAAGTCGCGTGGCCGCCAATCACCATCGTCAAAACTCAAGCAACGGGAAAACTCACGAACACCAGCGCCGCTGGGCGAGGTTGAGCCCGTTGCAGAAGAGAAAGAAGGTGAACACCAAGGTTGAGTTCGTCACAGAAAAAGTTGTAACTGGAAATAGCTAACAGCAAACAAACAACCCCCGGCGTAGCCGGGGGTTTCCCCTATCTCCTCGGGTTGTGGAGAGAGAAAAGTCCAACCAACGAGTAGTTTGCTAAGGGCTGAGCTGCTTCCCTGCCCCTGTATTCAAACATTTTTTCGTCAGGAGAGGTTTTTGCGCAAAAAACCCTCTCCTCATATTTCTCGCCGATATTACCAAAAACAGCCAATATTTCAATCTTGATATTGTCTGAAATATAGAACTTTAGAATAGAACGAAAATTTTCTAAAAAACTGTTGACAAATCAAGAATAACATGATATTATCATGGGTGTGGTTCATATTGAGCGAAACTCAAATTTTATTTTAATATGGAGGTTTTTGATTATGGAGAAAAAACAGGGAATGAACAGATGGCAGAAGGGCCTAGCGGGACTATTAGCAGGCGTGTTTTGTGCACTGAGCTGGACACCAGCAGTTTACGCCGACGTTGTGACTGTGGGCAAAGACGAACTGCTGGACAGGTGCTGGGCAGATCTGGTCGCCGACACGGCAGCCAGCGACGACGAGGAAAAACCCAAGCTAGATGTTACATACAGGCTCACGGATGATCAGAGAATGGACGAGTGCATTCATGTACCCAGCGGCGCGAAAGTAACGGTTGAGCTAGAAGGACACAAGATCATTAGAAAAGTCTCCAAGTCCAGCGGGAACCCTGACTACAGATTGTGGGTGTTCTGCGTCGAACCCGGCGGTCAGTTAATCGTTCGTGGGCCCGGCAAGATGGACGAGGAGGGGCCATTCACTGCGACTCATGGGGCGCGGTATTCCGAAGGCTCCTTGTTCTTCGTGGATGAAGGCGGGAAGCTCGAGATAGGTGACACTAATGACGTCGTTGTATTCGGGGACGAAATCAGCAACCCAGATAAGGGGGGCGTCGTGGACAATTCTGGCACATGTGTGATTTCGTTTGCTCAGTTCCCTGACTCTATTGACACCACAAAAGGCGGTGCTATTTGGAATAGAGGAAAACTGACCTTGAAGCACCGCGTGGAGGGCAAGGAGACGAACGGTGTGGAGGAGTATCATGATGAGGCATCACCCGGCAATAAGCATCTTGTGAACAGCCACGCACGAAACAAATAGAAACAGAAACGGGACAATCGCCAAACAGCAATAGGCGATAGTCACCCAGAAGACAGGTGTTGTGCAAAACAAAAGGCCCTTTGTTCGTTCAAGTGGACGGCAAAGGGTCTTTCTCTTCGTTTTGCCTTGCAGCCCCGCCGACACGCTGGACGATTGCAGCCACAGCACGAAATTTCTCCCTGTTATCGCCAAAATCACGGACTTGACATTGCCCAAAATTGTAGGAATTCGGAGCAAAATGAAAGTATCGGAAAATCATTGACAAATTAAGAATAACGTGATACTATCGCGGACATGGCTCATATGGGCGCGTGAGTCAAATTTTATTTTAATTTGGAAGTTTTAAAAATGGAGAAAAAACAGGGAATGAACGGGTGGCAGAAGGGCTTGGCAAAAGTGTTAGCTGCAGTTTTCTGCACGCTCTGTTGGACGCCAGCTGTTTATGCCGACGTTGTGCCTGTGGGCACGGACGAACTGGAGACTAGATACCGCACAGATCTGTCCAAGGTCAACACAGCAGCCAGCGGCGACGAGGCTAATGCCAAGCTAGATGTTACATACACGCTCACCGGTGATCAGAGAATTTCCGGGACCATTGAGATACACAGCGGCATGAAAGTAACGATTGAGCTGGCAGGCCACAAGATATTTAGGCAAGGCGAGTACCTTCCCCTGGAAAGGGCCCCAGGCAAACACCCAACGGATGTGGCGAGAGTCGCGGCATTTTCAGTGGAAGAAGGGGGCCAGTTAATCGTTCGTGGCCCCGGCATGCTGGACGATGAGTTGCTGCCGTTGGAGGCGGCGTTCAGGGTCGATTCGGAGGGGACTTTTGTTTCTCCTCTCTTTACTGTAAACGGCGGTGGGCGTGCCGAAATAGATGGCACTGCTGGCGCCGTTGTATTCGGAAACAAAATCATCAATCGGAATAATTGCGGCGTCGTGCAGAATTTTGGTACATGTGTGATTTCGTTTGCTCAGTTCCCTGACTCTGTTAACCCAAAGGAAGACGGTGCCATTTGGAATAGTGGCAAACTGACCTTGAGGCGCCGGCGGGAGTATCAAGGCACGATGCGCGTGTGGGACTGGATTCATGAGCCAGCGCGCGACAAAGTCCGTCGTGTGAACAGCCATGAAGGCGCAGAAGAGAAACAAGCACGTGACAATCGCCAAACAGCAACAGGCGATAGTCTCCCAGAAGACAGCGGAAAAGAGTCGCAGTAACCGGCGGATGCGCAAGTGAAGTGATACCGTGTGGGCGTGACCCGAAAATTATTTTAATATGGGGGTTTTAGGATGAAGAAACAGACAAGGAACAGGTATCAAAAGGGCTTGGCAAAAGTGTTAGCCGTCGCTTTTTGCACGCTCTGTTGGACGCCAGCTGTTTATGCCGACGTTGTGCCTGTGGGCAAGGACGAACTGGAGACTAGATACCGCACAGATCTGTCCAAGGTCAACACAGCAGCCAGCGACGACGGGGAAAAATTCAAGCTCGATGTTACATACAGGCTCACCGGTGATCAGAGAATTTCCGGGTCCATTGAGATACACAGCGGCATGAAAGTAACGATTGAGCTTGCAGACCACAAGATATTTAGGCAAGGCACCTACCTTCACCGGAACAGATTGCCAGGCGAACAACCAACGGATGTGAGGAGAGACGAGGTATTTTCAGTGGAAGAAGGGGGCCAGTTAATCGTTCGTGGCCCCGGCATGCTGGACGATGAGTTGCTGCCGTTGGAGGCGGGGTTCAGTGTCGAATCGGCGTGGTTTTGGGTTTCTGATGTCGTTCGTGTGGAGGCCGGTGGGCGTGCCGAAATAGATGGCACTGCTGGCCCCGTTGTATTCGGAAACAACATCATCAGGCGGAATAATGGCGGCGTCGTGTGCAATTATGGCAGATGTGTGATTTCGTTTGCCGAGTTCGCCGACGATGTTGACACCACAAAAGGCGGTGCCATTTTTAATGCGGGAAAGCTGACCGTGATTCGCCGTCGGCAGAGCCCAGGCACGAAGCGCGTGCGGCACTGGAATCATGTGCCAGCGCCGGGCAAAGGGCGTGTTGTGAACAGCCATGAAGGCGCAGAAACGAAACAACCAACCGACAATCGCCAAACAGCAACAGGCGATAGCCATCACGAAGACAGCGTAGAGGTCTTCTTGGGCCCGAACGAACTGTGGAGCAGGTGCAGGGCAGACTGGAAAGCCGCCGTTGCGAAAGCGAACGGCGACGAGGCCAAAGCCACGCTAGATGTTACATACTGGTGCACGGCTGATCAGCGGGTGCCCGGGCGTCTTAGAGTACACGGCGGCCAGAAACTAACGATTTACCTGCAAGGGCACCACTTATGCCGAATCGTGGATCCGCACCGCAGCGCTTTGGAAACCGACGTCAACGGAACAAGCCAAAGACGCCAGCTGTTTAGTATTGAGTCGTTCGGCGATTTAACCATTATCGGCCTAGGCCACATTCACGACGAGGAGTCGGATGACGCGCCGCTCGCGATGTACAACGGGGGGTCGCTTCCTGGCTGGGTCAATAACTTGTACTGTCCTAGCGATCCGGAACTCTCCATATTTAATCTGACGACAGAGGGACCTTTATTCGAAAACGGCGTCGACGCCCATCTGCTGATCGACGGCCGACCCGGCCGCGTTGTGTGCGGCCCTCACATCACCTCGGTTAACAGCGGTGGGCTCGTTAGGAATTTTGGCGACTGTGTGTTGGCGTTTCCCGAATGCGCCGACTCTAGCGAAGACATGCGACGCGGGGGTATCATGAATGGCGGAAAACTGACCTTGTTGCACCCTACGGAGGGCAAGGACAAGGACCCGAACGGTGTGGAGGAGTATCATGATGAGGCATCATCCACCGCAATGCATCTTGTGAACACACACGCACGAAATAAAGAGAAACAGGCGATAGTCTCCCAGAAGACGGCGTAGAGGTCTACTTGGGCCCGAACGAACTGTGGAGCAGGTGCAGGGCAGACTGGAAAGCCGCCGTTGCGAAAGCGAACGGCGACGAGGCCAAAGCCAAGCTAGATGTTACATACCGGCTCACGGCTGATCAGCGGGTGCCCGGGCGTCTTGCAGTACACGGCGGCCAGAAACTAACGATTTACCTGCAAGGGCACCACTTATGCCGAATCGTGGATCTGTCCCGTGATTGGGATCGCGACGTCAGCGGAATAGAGCAAAGATACTACCTGTTTGGTGTTGATCCGTTCGGCGATTTGACCATTATCGGCCCAGGCCACATTGACGACGAGGGGTCGGATGACGTGCCGCTCGCGGCGTACAGCAACGCGTGCGCGCTTCCTGGCTGGGTTCAACAACTGTTCGACGACGACGCAGGGAAAGGCGGACTAAGCCAACCGGTGGCAGGACCTTTATTCTATAACTGCGTCGACGCGCATCTGCTGATCGACGGCCGACCCGGCCGCGTTGTGTGCGGACCTAACATCATCAAGGTTAACAGCGGTGGTCTCGTTAGGAATTTTGGCGACTGTGTGTTGGCGTTTCCCGAATGCGCCGACTCTAGCGAAAACATGGCAGTCGGGGGTATTTCGAATGGCGGGAAACTGACCTTGTTGCACCCTACGGAGGGCAAGGACAAGGACACGAACGGTGTGGAGGAGTATCATGATGAGGCATCAGCCACCGCAATGCATCTTGTGAACACCCACGCACGAAATAAATAGAAACAGGCGATAGTCTCCCAGAAGACAGCGGATGCGCAGGTGAAGTGATAGCTTAGGTTTTATTGCAATAATGAGGGGTTAAAAATGGAGAAAAAACAAAGAATGAACGGGTATCAGAAGGGCTTGGCAAAAGTTCTAGCTGGCGTTTTTTGCGCACTGTGCTGGACGCCAGCAGTCGCACACGCCGAGGTGGTAACGTTGCAGCCAGGCCAGCTACTGTCAGATGCATTAGCTAAAACACGGGCCGCTGCAGGTCGACCGGTGAACGTGGAGTTCAAGCTCGTGGGCGACATAAAAGAAACAGGTACCGTAGAGGTAAAGGATCGAGAAAAAGTTGCGGTAAAGCTGGAACACAGCACAATAAAGATAGAGCCTAACGGAGACAACGAAAGAAAGGGTTCGCTTTTTCAGGTGCAGAAAGGCGGAGAACTGGTAATCTCTGGCCCTGGGTGCCTAGACGGCGGCTCAGGCGAAAAAGAGAAGCTGCCGGCGCATACGGAGGAAGTGCTAGTATGCGTGTGCTCCGACGGTTATGCAGAGCTGGAGAAAGTTGATTTAGCCAACCACCTAAACGGTGCGTGTATGGATGCCGTCATAAATGCCGGGATTTGTAGATTTCTTTCCTGCACTTTCCGCAACCTAACCTCTGGACACTCCAACGCCAGAGCGATCAGCAACTACGGCTTGCTGACCATTCACCCCACCCATGAGGTACACGCGGGCTTCGGCAGTTGCGGCACAATCCCGGCTATTTGGTCTAGTGGGATAGTGTGCGTTTGTACCGGCGCTGAGTCGCAACCAAGCATCGGCAGCTCCAGTGGGCGCGCAGCAGCTCATGCTGGGACAACCGCGGGTCCACCGGTGGTTAGCGATTCCTCGCCCACACTGTTCGAACAAGTCGTGCGCGCCGCGGCTACGATGTTTGACCAGAACCGGCCGAAGATTGTCGATGTTAACCTAGACGCCAAAACGGTCACCATGAAGGAATTGGGTGGTTCGACCGGACCGGGGGGGGGTGTCACCTACAGCTACAACAACACGCCCGTTGTCGTAGAAATTTCGTTTGAGCAAGAGTCGGCCCTTCTACAGCTAGCTCGCTCAGGTCTCAAAGAGAAAGCCGAAGAAACGCTGTTGCTTTTTAGCAAAACAAACGCCAAGAAAAGTGACGGTGCATTCGCGGCAGTCCGCGCACAGGTAGGAGGCGGCTTTGGCTTTCTGCAACCACAGCCAAGAGAAGGCTAACGCTTGCTGTGCAGTAAGAAGAACAGCTGTCTTAAAAGGGAGCCAGTGGCTGTTCGCGCGGTGTGAAGTACGCCGAGTCGCCACAATTGGCGAAGCAACGCGCATCAGTTGCCCGCCATCGAAGTTACCGGAAAGAAAAGGCCCTTTGATCGTTCAAGTGGGCGGTCAAGGGTCTTCCTTTTCGGTTTGCCTTGCAGCCCCGGCCGACACGCCGACGATTGCAGCCCCAACACGAAATTTCTCCCTGTTATCGTTAAAATCACGGACCTGACATTGCCCAAAATTGTAGGAATTCGGAGCAAAATGAAAGTATCGGAAAATCATTGACAAACTAAAAATAACGTGATACCGTATGGGCGTGACCCGAAAATTATTTTAATATGGAGGTTTTTGATTAGGATGAAGAAACAGACAAGGAACAGGTATCAGAAGGGCCTAGCGAAAGTATTAGCCGTCGCTTTCTGCACGCTCTGTTGGACGCCAGCTGTTTATGCCGACGAGGTCCTCGTGGGCAAAGACAAACTGTGGGACCAGTATTTGGTAGCTTGGAAAGACGCCGTTGCGAAAGCGAACGGCGTCGAGGCGAAAGCCACGCTCGATGTTACATACAGGCTCACGGATGATCAGAAAATGGACGCGACCATTGAGATATACAGCGGCATGAAAGTAACGATTGAGCTTGCAGGCCACAAGATATTTAGGCAAGCCGACTACCTTGGGTTCCCAGACGAACAACCAACGGATGTGAGGAGAAACCAGGCATTTTCAGTGAGAGGAGGGGGCACGTTAATCGTTCGTGGCCCCGGCATGCTGGACGATGAGTTGCTGCCGGACGAGACGGTGTTCGGGGTCGAATCGGGGCGGTTTTGGGTTGGTAGTCTCGTTCGTGTGGAGGCCGGTGGCCTTGCCGAAATAGATGGCACTGCTGGCGCCGTTGTATTCGGAAACAACATCATCAAGCGGAATAAAGGCGGCGTCGTGTTCAATTATGGTACATGTGTGATTTCGTTTGCTGAGTTACCTGACGATGTTGACACCCCAAAAGGCGGTGCCATTTGTAATGCGGGAAAACTGACCTTGAGGCGGCGCGTGGAGGTCGACGGCACGATGCGCGTGCAGGACTGGCAGCACGATGGGCGCGTCAAACCCCGTTTTGTGAACAGCCATGTTTTGTGAACAGCCATGAAGGCGCATAAGAGAAATAAGCGCGTGACAATCGCCAAACAGCAACAGGCGTCGGTGGCCTCGTGGACAAAAACAAACTGAGCGACCTGTATAACGCAGATTGGCAAGCTGCTATCGACGCGGCACACGGTAACGAAGGCAACGCCAAACTAGTTACTAAGTATGAACTACAAGGCCCCCAAGTAATAACAGAAACGATCCATCTAAAGAGAGGAGCTAACGTGTTGATTTGCGGTAAGGACGCGATAGTCCGAGGCAGGAACCACAAAGGACCGCTCTTTCTCATTGACAATGGCGCCTGTTTGACTCTAATGGTATTGCGAGTTGCCATAAGCGGAACCCTAGACAGTTTTAATCCAATGGAGACGCTAGAGAGAGAATTCGCAGCAAAAACAGATTCGTTAATCCGTGTTCTGCCTGGCGGTACGCTTGCGATGGTCGGAGTCGGCCTGACGGGGAATGTGAGCGTCGATGGTGGCGCGGGGATTGATAATGCCGGCAAAGTAGTGTCTGTTGGTTGCATGTATTTGCATCTTATATGCGTTGGTGATGGAGGAGCGATACGAAACCGAAATACGCGCGTTATCGACGTTCTGGACCTAGACGCGCCGACACCTTGGCAAGACCTCGTGCGGGACATCTGCCCCGTGTGGCCTGTTGAGCTGCCGTGCTGGCCTAGGCTCGGCGGCAAAGACAGCGACGTGACGGCATTCATCAATTGCAGCGCGGTGCCCCGCGCAGACGGAACCGGCGGCAGAGGTGGCGCGATAGCCAACGAGGGCGGCAAGGTTACGTTTGACCTAACCCATCCTAGAAAAACCTTTACGGGGTGCCACGCAGGCGAATATCCAAATATATACAGCAGCGACGGAGGAAGCCTAGATCTTAAAGGCGTTGTAGGGGAGGTATAAGTTAGTTTTTACGTTGCAGTAACGTTCTAGAGAACGCGGGCGAGCATCGGTATCGTTCGTGGGGAGAGGAGCCCCCGGCTATGCGGGGGGCTTTTTTTCTATCCCTCGTCAGGAGATATGAGGGAATTGTTGTGCCAAATCTAGCCTTTAAGACCTCCCAAAAACTCTCAGATTTCTGCCGATGAATTCCGAAAATATCAGCACTTTATCGTAATGTTTTTGCAAAAACTTATCCCCTTCCAATTTTACCTTCCCCCAATTCAACCCAACCAATTTACCTGCAATTTTTTGACTTTTCATTTTAGAATTCGAGCTACTAGACGCAATCTCTCCGTGATTTTGCCCGGCTACGCCGCCCACATTTTCAAGACCACATAATTTCCCATCCGAAAAACATTTTATAATCTTTGCCCCAACAAGATTATTCCCAACAATACCTCCCACATTGGCATTGCCCAAAACCGCTCCGTCAACGGCGCACCCTTGAATTTTCGCCCAACATCTATTGGAGCCAACAAGCCCACCTACGTCAAAGAAGCCTTGCACCAACACATCGCTGAGTTCACAGTTCACTATCTCCCCGTTATTTTCGCCGGCAATTACCCCCACGCAACCTGCCCCAATAACAGATACGTTTTTAACTTTCAGATTCCTTACTGTTGCCCCCACTTCGATGGTCCCAAACAGACCAACCGAAACCGAATTGGCATCCCTTATTTTCAGGTTGTAAATACACTTCCCATTGCCATCAAATGTTCCGCCAAACCTAGCCTTCGAACCCATTACTAACGCTATTGGGCTCATATCAAGATCCTCTTCCAACCGATACCACGCACAAGGATACCTGCTAATCATCAGGAAATCCTCTGGCAACCTAATCAAAAACGGCGCGGACTTTGTCCCTTTCGTCCCAACCCTTTTATTCCGCGATCCTCTTTGCTCTCTTGTTCTAGTCTGCATATCCATATTTTCGCACCATTTTTTATTGTTATTTTATATCTCAACCGTACTTTGCTTTTTTAGCGCATCTTAAATACATTTTACATAACATTTGCTATGTTAACACTTATAAACAATTCTGTCAATTGGCATTAATGATAAACTTCATAGAAATTTTAGGACAACAAAAAAGGAGACTGGCAAAAACCAGTCTCAATTACCAGCCAATAAAACGGAGAAACACCTCGAATTTACGTCAACATATCTCTCTTCTTCAGCGCACGGTAGCTTACATACGTCACAACCAACGAAAAAGCGAAAAGCCCAACAAACGCGTATTTTGCATGCATCGCTGGCAACGCGACGTTCATGCCGTAAAGACTAAAGATGAGCGTTGGAACCGACAGCAAAATCGTCATAGAGGTTAAAAATTTCATTGCAGAGTTCAGGTTGTTAGATATTATCGAGGAGTAGCTATTCATTGTTGTAGTTACAATCCCAGAATAGATATTAGACATATCCACCCCCTGCTTAATTTCAATTAAAACGTCCTCCAAAAGATCTTGGTCTTCCTCATAAATCTTGAGTACCCTTCCCCTCAAAATCTTCTCGATTGTCATCTGATTCGCTTTGAGTGAAGTTGAAAAATAAACAAGGGACTTTTCAATTTCGAGCAGCTGTAGCAGTTCTTTATTTCGCATCGAATTCCTAAGCTCCGATTCAAGTAAGCTTTCAATTCTATCAATCTGTTTCAAGTGTTGCAAAAATCTAAGTGCTATCCGATAAAGTATCATAAACAAAAATCTTGTTTTAAATTGAATATTCACATTTTTAACCATCGAATCGGCCAGTTCTTTGATAACTGTGTTTTCTTTGAGTGAGATTGAAACAACGAAATCTTTTGTAACAATGACACCAAGTGGCATAGTGAAGTAAAGGATAGCATTTTCACTCTGACGTTGCGCACACGGAACGTCCACCACCACCAAAGTTTGCCCACCGTCATCACTGACTTCGGTTCTCGATGATTCCTCTTCATCAAGCGCCGAATTTAGGAACATCGGATCAATAGCCAAAGTATTTTTGAGGTATTCGAGCTCAACTTCTTCTGGCGCAACAACGTTAACCCAACAACCTTTCTCCAATTCATCAATCTCACACACTGCATTATTAACCGACTTATAAAATTTCAACACCCGCTTCACCTACTTCCAACCATTAATCAAGATCAAAGCCCAATACTTCTGCCCCACCTACCCCACAGGTTCTTCCGCATGAATCCTCCTGATAACATCGGCAAACATCGCGGCGGTCGAGAGCACTTTTATCTTCCCTATCCTCTTTTCCGCCACCAAGGGGATAGTATCCAAAAGGATCAATTCTCTAATCGGGCTCGCTTCTATCATTGCAAGGGACCCTCCAGAAAGAACACCATGCGTCGCACATGCATAGACATTTCTCGCAGCGCCCTCTTTCCCCAATGCGTCGGCCGCTTTACAAAGAGTTCCCGCAGTATCCACCATGTCATCAAGGATAATAACATCTTTCCCCTGAACGTCACCAATGATATTCAGCACCTCACACATATTAGCCATTTGGCGGCGCTTATCGATAATTGCCATTGGAGCGTTCATCTTTTTTGCAAATTTTCTGGTTCTCATAACCGATCCAACATCCGGTGAGACAATCACTAAATTCTCCTCATCGCCTTTGAATCGTTCGGAAAAATAATCCAAAAAGATGGGAGCTCCCACGAGATGGTCGACCGGGATATTAAAGAACCCTTGTATCTGAAGGGCATGCAGATCCATTGTAAGGACCCTGTTAACTCCTGCGGAAGTTAATATATCAGCAACCAGCTTTGCGGAAATTGGATCTCTAGGCTTTGCTTTGCGGTCCTGCCTCGCATATCCAAAATAAGGCATCACCGCCGTTATCCTCCCTGCAGAAGCCCGCTTGCAGGCATCAATCATAATTAGCAGTTCCATCAAATTATGGTTCACTGGACTGCAAGTCGATTGAACTAAAAACACATCAAAGCCCCTGACTGTCTCCATCACTGAAACGCTTGTCTCACCGTCAGAGAACTTGGTCACTTCCATTTGTCCCAATGAAACACCGAGTAACTCGGCAATTTTTTGCGCCATTTCCCTACTCGAACTACCAGAAAAAATCTTAAAGCCACTTTCTCTAAATCCCATAAATCACCAACCACAACACAGTTGTGATGACGCACCCCCTAAAACACAAAAGATCAATCACCCCCAGAATGATAGCACTTATCATATTAATCTGTCAATTAACAATCTCTCGGGTAAGATGAACTCTTTCCCCCTAGATCCTCACTACTACTATTTTTGGGTGGCAGCACGTCATTTTGACAATGTCGCGAAAGTGTGTTACAATCCCTGCGTAATAGACTTGATTGTTAGCTAAACAGAAACAAAACAATCAAATAATTGTTAAATTTTTAGGGTCATAGCTAATTGTGCCACGTTTTGCACTGTTGATCCCTTTTTAACCCTAATTTTAGATATTGGTGGTGCGCAAATGACTTCACCTAAACTCAGGCATGTGCTCAGAAAAACCTTGCTGCTACCTCTAGTCTCTTGCCTACTGCTCACATTGAGTCCCTCCCTCTCAAATTGTGCTGAGCTCTCAGCCTCTACTCCTGAAATTAACGATCCTTTGATCTCCATAATCATCCCCGTCTACAACGTTGAACCACGCTACCTAAAAGAATGCTTGAAAAGCGTAACTGGCCAGTCTTTCAAAAGAATCGAAATAATTTGCGTCGATGACGGCTCAACTGACGGCTCCCTTAAAATCCTAAAAAAATATGCAAAGAAGGATAAACGCATTATCGTAATCCATCAGAAAAATCAGGGGCCCTCCGCTGCACGAAACACTGGTATAGAGAGGGCCTTAAAGTCAAGTTCAAAATACATATTGTTCGTTGACTCCGATGATATCTTGGCTGAGAATGCCTGCGAAATCCTCCTAGCCGCCGCAGAAGAAGATGATAATATCGATATAGTGGCATTTAATTTCCAAATATTCCCAACAAAACAGCATTTAGCTTCAACAAAATGGCATTGGCACTGGTGGAAAAGCTTTAAAAACGAAATCTACAAAAATGATCCCGATGCCTGCATCTCCATGATAATGGCCAAACAACGCTGTCCTCTCTGGGATAAGCTATACAGGAAAGATATCCTCAAAGAAGTAAAATTTGTTGACAGCATTTCCTTCAGTGAAGACATATGCTTCAGTCTCATGGTTTTGCCGAGAGTCAGGTGGATGAAATGCATCTCTGATACGCTCTACTCTTACAGAGTAGATAATCCAAGCTCGCTCACGAGAATAACTAAGCGGGAAAAAAGACACGATGATGCTCTTAGAATCATGAAATATGTCTGTGCTGATTGGCGCAAACTCGGTCTTCTGAATAAGCACAAAAATATCTTGCTCAGTTTGCTTGTCGACCGGATTAATCAGTGCGGATACCCCGACAGGGACTACACTTCCGACTTCATTGATGCCTTTGGCGATGACATTCTTAATGCTAACACTATCAAAAAACTCCCTGAAGATACACAGAAAAAGCTGCGAACATTATGCAAACAGTGGTCAATTCCAAATCCCTAAAGTCCCCCCTCAAGAGTAGCCCTTTAACTCTAAATTTGAATATTGGTGGTGCTAGTGAATGATGTCATCTAAACTCAGGCATGTGCTCAGAAAAATTCTGCTGCTACCTCTAACCTCGTGCCTACTGCTCACATTGACTCCATTCCACTCAAATTGTACTGAGCCCTCAGCCTCTACTCCTGAAATTAACGATCCTTTGATCTCCATAATCATCCCCGTCTACAATATTAAGCCACACTACCTAAAAAAATGCTTGAAAAGCGTAACCAATCAATCTTTCAAAAGAATCGAAATAATTTGCGTCGATGACGGCTCAACTGACGGCTCCCTTAAAATCCTAAAAAAATATGCAAAAAAGGATAAACGCATTATCGTAATCCATCAGAAAAATCAGGGACCCTCCGCTGCGCGAAACACTGGCATAGATCAGGCACTAAAGTCAAATTCAAAATATGTATTGTTCGTTGACGCCGATGATATCCTGGCTAAACGTGCCTGCAAAGTCCTCTTCGCCGCCGCAGAAGAAGATGATAATATCGATATAGTGGCATTTAATTTCCAGATGTTCCCAACAAAACAGCATTTAGCTCCAACAAAATGGCATTGGCATCGGTGGCAGAACTTTCAAGACGAAACCTACAAAAATGATCTCGATGCCTGCATTGCCACCATAACGGTTAAGCGACGTTACCCCCTCTGGGATAGATTATGGAGAAAAGACATCCTCAGAGAAGTAAAATTTATCGACAGCATTTCTTATGGCGAAGACATATGCTTTAATCTCATGGCTTTCCCAAGGATCAGGTGGATGAAATGCATCTCTGACACTCTCTACTTCTACAGGGTAGGTAACCCAAACTCGCTCGCGAGAATAACTAAGAGGAGGAAAAGACACAATGATATTCTTAGAATTATGAAATATATCTGTGCTGATTGGTGCAAGCTCGGTCTCCTGAACGAACACAAAGCTGCCCTGCTCGCGGCGCTTGCGGGCGAAGTTGGGAAATACGGATACCCCGACAGAGATTATACTCCCGATTTCATCAATGCCTTTGGTGAGGACGTCTTTGACACCCAGACTATCAAAAAACTCCCTGAAGATACACAGAAAAAGCTGCGAACATTATGTAAACAGTGGTCAATTCCAAATCCCTAAAGCCCCTCAGGAGTAGCCCTCTGCCCCTAATTTTGGATATTGGTGGTGTTGAACGGTGTCATCTAAACTCAGGCGCGTGCTTAAAAGAACCTTTTTGCTGTCCGTAGCCTCGTGTCTCCTGCTCACATTGAGTCCCTCCTTCTCAAATTGTACTGAGCCCTCAGCCCCTACTCCCGAAATCAACGATCCTTTGATCTCCATAATCATCCCCGTCTACAATATTAAGCCACACTACCTAAAAAAATGCTTAAACAGCGTAACTGGCCAATCTTTCAAAAGAATCGAAATAATTTGCGTCGATGACGGCTCAACTGACGGCTCCCTTAAAATCCTAGAAAAACATGCAGAAAAGGATAAACGCATTATCGTAATCCATCAGAAAAATCAGGGACCCTCCGCTGCGCGAAACACTGGCATAGACCAAGCATTAAAGTCAAATTCAAAATACGTATTGTTTGTTGACGCCGATGATATCTTGGCTAAACATGCCTGCGAAATCCTCTTTGCCGCCGCAGAAGAAGATGATAATATCGATATAGTGGGATTTAATTTCCAAATATTCCCAGCGAAATGGTTCTGGCATTGGTGGACAGATCTCCAAGACGAAACCTACAAAAATGATCTCGATGCCTGCATCTCTACTATAGCGGTCAAATGCCTCTACCCTCTCTGTGACAAGCTATACAGGAAAGATATCCTCAAAGAAGTAAAATTTATTGACGGCATTTCCTTCAGTGAAGATATATGCTTCAATCTCATGGTTTTCCCAAGAATCAGGTGGATGAAATGCATCGCTGATACATTCTACTTCTACAGAGTAGATAACCCAAACTCGCTCACGGGAAAAACTAAGAAGAGAAAAAGGCATAATGATACTCTTAGAATCATGAAATGTGTCTGTGCTGATTGGCGCAAACTCGGTCTTCTGAATAGGCACAAAAATATCTTGCTCAGTTTGCTTGTCAACCGGATTAATCAGTGCAGATACCCCGACAGAGACTACACTTCCGACTTCATTGATGCCTTTGGCGAGGATATCTTTAATGCTAACACTGTCAGAAAACTTCCTAAAGATACACAGAAAAAGCTGCGAACATTGTGCAAACAATGGTCAATCCAAAATCCCTAAAGTCCTACCAAGCTAGCTCCCAGCACAAATTTGACAGATCATTTGTTCCCTGTTATCATGTGAGCGAGTCCTTAAGCATGAACATGGGCGGCGCTACGCGTAGCGGGGAGGTACTATATAAAAAATGCCACATACTTCGTCAAAACAGCGAACCTCCCAAGAAATCAAAGTACCTATTATGCAAGTATATAACCTAAACAAAAGTTTCGGGAGTTTTACGGTCCTAGAAAACGTGAGCACAGAGATTCAGACAGCTGAGGTAACTTGTATCCTTGGTCCGTCTGGAGCTGGGAAAAGCACGTTTCTTCGGTGTTTAAACCGTTTGGAAACCGTCGATAGTGGCAGGATACTTTATTTGGGGAATGATACACTTGACGAAGCCTGCAATGTTTGTACCCTGCGCACAGAAATCGGAATGGTCCCGCAACAATTCAACCTGTTCCCTTTCAAGACTGTATTGCATAACGTAATGTTGGCCCCAACCGTCGTCAAGCACATGAACAAAGACGAGGCGAAAAAAATAGCCATTGAAGAGCTAGAAAAACTTGGGCTTGCAGATAAGACTAATCTGTTGCCGTCAGCACTTTCTGGTGGTCAGCGGCAGCGCGTTGCTATCGCCCGTTCTCTCGCGATGAAGCCAAAATTGATGCTCTTTGACGAACCGACAAGCGCATTAGACCCCGAGCTAGTCAGAGATGTGGTTGATATAATACGTACGTTGAAGGAAAGTGGCATGACAATGGTCGTGGTGACGCACGAAATGGGCTTTGCTTTTGAGGTGGCGGACAGAATTGTTTTTATGGCTGATGGCCGTATTCTTGAAGAGGCATCTCCCGAAAAGTTTTTTAACAACCCTAAAGATGAGCGTGCAAAGGCTTTTGTTGCCAAAATGTTTTGAAGTTCCAGCCCGGCACTTCACCGCGCCCCGGTCCCCTTGCCAGGCGTTTCCAGATTCACTTTCCCACCTAGTTAGGTCACTCCTCCCTCACTTTTCAAGCGTTCCGCAATTCAACGTAAATTAATTTTTTGAACTTTAAGAAGTAAAAAATCTGGGAAGGACAAGACCATGAAGAAACCTAAGAAAATATCGAGGAGTTTGTGCTCAGCGCTTGGTTTTTTCTTAGGCCTTGCTGCATTTTCAGGGTACACCGAAAACGCAGCAGCAACAGATTCTTCCAACGGCAGCACCAACCTTCCGCTTGCCGGAGTTTCTTTGAAGATTGGCACATCTGGTTTGTTTGGTCCATTTTCTTACTATAGCGAAGATGGCAGCACATTGATAGGCTACGACATCGATCTTATTAATGCACTAAAAGAAAAGCTTGGCTTTGAAATAGAAGGTGGGATTGAAGCCATTAATTACAATGCGCTAACCACCTCCTTGGAGCAAGGCCGCCTAGATCTTGCAGCGGCGGCACTTTGTGCAACGGAGGACCGTAAACAGGTTGTAGATTTTTCTGAGCCTTACCACGATTCCGGGCTGATGGTTATGGTCAACAAAACGGCCAACAGCAGAATTACTGGTGTTAATGATTTGGCAGGGAAGATTGTCGCGGTAGAAAGTGGTACCGCAGCCCATAACTACGCAAGTAAAAATTTAGGAAAAACGGAGATACAGGTGCATGAGACTATCACCACCGCTTATATCTCCTTGGAACAGAAGAAAATTGACGCTGTTATCCAAGATACCGTGGGATGCATCTTTTATATCGCATCCACACCACAGACCGAGTGCGAGCTGGTAGGGGAGGAGTTTAGTAAACACGAAATCCCTTATGCTATTGCGTTTCGCAAAAACTTCGAATATTTATCTGAATTTAAAACAGCCCTGGCGAAACTCAAAGCCGATGGCACTTTGGATTTGCTTCATGACAAATGGTGCACGTTATCTTCACAAAAATCTTTACAAAACTTGGAAGAGTCGGAATCAGACCACAAAATTCTAGAATCCCTTATCCCAATCTTGCTTTCAGGGTTAAACTTGACTCTATTAATCGCTTTTTTCGGCATCATTATCGGGTTTGCCATCGGGAGCCCAACCGGCTATGCACTGCAATCGAAAAGCAAAATCGGAAGAAGCATCGCCAACTGCTACATCTGGGTTATTCGAGGCACTCCCATCGCTGTCCAAGCCATATATATTTACTACGTCTTGCCTATTTTTATTCCATCTTTGCGAACTTCCAGCACGATAGCAGGAATTTTGGTCGTTTCAATCAATTCTGGCGCTTTCATCGCCGAAATTGTGCGCGGTGCTCTTCAAAGTGTTGATGAAGGGCAAAAAGAGGCTGGGGCGACGCTCGGCATGACTGAACTACAGATTTTGCGTCATATAGTAATTCCGGCGGCTCTCCGTTTGGCCACACCGGCGCTATTTAACCAGTTTATCATTGCGCTAAAAGATACATCCCTTCTCAGCATGATTTCGGTAGCCGAAATGACCCAAAAGGCAAGAGATTACGCTGGGATGAACTTTAGGGTCATTCCAATCTACACTACACTAGCCCTATTTTATCTCTTAATCATCTCCATTCTCATGGTATTACAAAAGTTTGTGGAACGGAAAATGGGTAACATGACTCTCATCCATTCCACTCCACGCACTGTCATCGCAAAAGTATGATTGACAAGTACAAAATACTTTGATAGAATACCGGGTTAGGTATGTTGCGTAACTTAAAAGAGTGCCTGAAAACGGATACGCTACCGAAGCTGCAATCGCTTGTAGACAGTATGCCTTTGAGGTCTTAGGTTATGAAGAGGTATTCTCACTAGTAAGGGACGACAACATTGCGTCGATGAATGTTGCAATTCGCAATGGTATGACCATTCGTGGACGGTTTACAAGACAATATCGCGGAGTAGATGTGCCACACTTGATATTTTCAGTCAAGAAGACCAAGTAGTAGTCGGTTATTAGCAAGAAGCCAGTAGCACATTTCTCAGCGAGCAGTATCATAGCACCGAGAACAGCAAACGCAAGCTTATATAAGATCAAATCGCCGTGCCGTGCCGTGCCGTGCGCGCAAGCGGACTTGAACTGGCGATACAAAAAGCACGCAGCACGATTGAGATGGACGACAAATCTTTCCCCTGGCGCTTATCGACGGGCACGAACATCGCCGGTTTATGATGCCGCGTTCAACGGATTCCACCCTCCAATGCCGAGTCGTCTACGGCTACCCAGACAACAAAAACGAGGAATCTGCAAACATATAACTGTGCTCCCTTGGGCGTTAGCTCAAGGGAGCACTAGCGGTTGACAGCCTTGAAGCTAGCAGTTTCTCCGCCGTTTCCAGATTCCGGCAGGCCTGTATGCTACCCAGCTGTCGTCTTTTGACTATGTGCAACACATCTTCACGCCCCTCTAACACGAAACAAGCCGCATGTTTGCGAAATTGCAAGCGTGTGTGATATAATTGGACTCAGATATCTTGGGGGTGAGAGCTTTTGTTTTGTAAAGCCAGCAGCATGGGTATTTTGGGAATAGATGCTTTTGAGGTTTTAGTTGAAGTAGATATTGCAAGAGGGTTACCAGTTTTCGATATCGTCGGGCTCCCCGACATGGGAGTAAAAGAATCAAGAAACCGTGTTAAGGCAAGCATAAAAAACAGTGGATTTGAATTCCCAGTTGGCAAGATAACCGTTAACCTCGCTCCAGCAGATGTTAGGAAAAATGGTTCACTTTACGATCTTCCAATTGCTCTTTCAATCCTCAGGGCCTCCGGGCAAATTGATGATTGGGATGAGAGCAGTGTATTTTTTGGGGAGTTATCCCTTTCCGGTGAAATCAAACCAGTGAATGGCGTTTTGCCCATGGTTTTGAAGGCAAAAGAAATGGGTTTTAAAAACGTAATCATCCCCAAAGAAAACGCCAGAGAGGGCGCAATCGTTTCAGAAATTAACCTCTTTGCCGCAAACGACCTGCGAGAACTCGCAGACCATTTTTCAAACAAATCACCGCTCAAGGCACTAACGCAACAAAATTTTGAATATGTTGATTACAAGTATGAAGTTGACCTTTCGGATGTTAAAGGGCAGTTCAAGGCCAAACGGGCAATTGAAGTCGCTGCCGCTGGTGGCCACAACATTTTGTTTGTTGGGATACCGGGCTCGGGGAAAAGCATGCTTGCAAAGAGAGTTCCGACGATTTTGCCACCAATGAGATTTGATGAAGCAATTGAAACAACAAAAATCCATTCGGTTGTTGGCAATATCTCAAGGGATGCTCCACTCAGTTTTACCCGGCCGTTTCGAGCTCCACATCACACAATTTCACTTGCCGGGTTGGCCGGTGGAGGCAGCATTCCGATGCCCGGGGAAATTTCACTAGCACACAATGGCGTTCTCTTTTTAGATGAGTTCCCGGAATTCAACCGGCAAACGCTCGAAGGTCTAAGGCAACCGATTGAAGATAAAGTAATAACAATCTCAAGGGCACGTTCAAAATTAACATATCCAAGTTCGGTGATGTTAGTTGCAGCCATGAACCCCTGTCCGTGCGGTTTCTTTGGGCATCCGGTCAGAAAGTGCAAATGTATGCCGATTGCCGTTTCAAAATATCTCGGCCGCATTTCTGGACCAATGCTGGACAGAATGGACATCCACGTGGAAGTGATGCCGGTTGACTTTGCAGATATGTCTAGGGCTCCTAACGGCGAAACCTCGGATGTTGTGAGAGAACGTGTTACAAGAGTACGGAAAAAGCAATGGGCACGATTTGAGAACGAGAAGTTCAGCTGCAACGCCGAAATCAGTTCGTCACTGGTGAGTGAGGTTTGTCAAACAACGGATTCCGCGGCAAAAATGATCAAAATGGCGTTTGATAGGCTTTCGTTCTCAGCAAGGGCATATAACAAGATCTTAAAGGTGGCAAAAACCATCGCCGACCTTGATGATTCCGAAATAATAGATTCAAAGCATATAGCGGAGGCTCTTCAATACCGGGATCTGGATCGGCGCTACTGGAGATAGAAAAAATTGAGGATCTTAGGGATTGACCCCGGGTTTGCAATAGTTGGATATGGTATTCTCGATTACATAAACCCAAACTTCAAAGTGCTTTCGAGCGGTTTAATAACAACTTCGAGAGATAGATTTGAATTCAGGTTACAAAAGGTTGTTGGAGAGCTTGGAGAAGTAATCGAGCAGTTCAAACCAGAGCACATGGCAATTGAAAAGCTGTTTTTCACAACAAACCAAAAGACAGCGATTGATGTTGCACAGGCTAGAGGTGCAATCATCCTAACTGCAGCACAAAAAAACATCAGTATATTCGAATATACACCACTGCAGATTAAGCAGGCAATAGTCGGCTATGGCAAAGCGGAAAAAAAACAGGTAATCACCATGGTTTCGAAATTGCTTGGTTTAGATGAAATGCCGAAAGTTGATGATGAAGCCGATGCTATTGCTGTGGCGATTTGTCATGCGCATTCATACAGGGTAATTTGTAATAACTCATAGCATTTAACGGGGAGGTGGATTCGGAGTGATATATAGTTTAACCGGGCGCCTAACAAAAAAAACAGAAAGTTTTGTGGTAATAGATTGCTCAGGTGTGGGGTATAAGTGTTCTGCAACTTTGAGTACAATTTCGAAACTCGGGGAGTTAAACAAAGATGTAACACTTTACACATACCTTAGCGTGAAAGAAGATGCTTTTGACCTTTACGGCTTTTTGGATGAAATTGAACTTGAGTGCTTCAAATTACTGCTCTCGGTCTCTGGTGTTGGTGCCAAGTTTGCGCTTTCGATTCTTTCTGCTCTGTCCCCTGACGACGTAATTCGTAACATCCAGATATCAAATTCAGAAATTTTCACAACGGCAAGTGGTGTTGGCACCAAACTTTCACAAAGAATAACGTTAGAACTCAAGAGCAAAGCCCAGAAATGGCATTTTGCTGATGGTGTGGCAACACTTCCGGCGAACAATTCAAATATACTTGAAGCTCTAAATGCACTCGAAGCGCTGGGCTACTCCAGGACTCATGCAGCGGACTCACTAAAAGACTGCGATAGCAACTGGAAAGTCGAGGAAATCATCAGGCAGGGATTGAAGAATCTCTCCCCAGCGAGGTAATATAAATGCCTGTTAAGTTTGGGACAGCAGGGAATCCGTCCAGTTTTTTTGAGATGGGGTATCGTGGGCTTTCGGACCTTCCAGCATACTTGAAAACATTTGAACTTGAGGCGTATGAATATCAGGGTGGCCGTGGCGTTAGGGCCTCCGCAGAAAAAATCCGGGAATTTGGCAAACTCATGGTAGAAAATGAGATTACTCTTTCGGTCCACGCTCCGTATTACATATCCCTTTCGAGCGTCGATGAGAAGAAACGACTAAACAGTGTGGAATATATTTTGCAGACAGCTAGGGCGGCAAAAGAAATGGGCGCCGAAAGGATTGTAGTTCACGCGGGCTCTTGCTCAAAAATCAGCAGAAGTCAAGCGTTGACTTTCGCCGAAGAGACCTTGAAAATCGCCCTGCAACAACTCGAAAGAAACGAGTTGAGAGGCATTCATATCTGCCCTGAAACGATGGGTAAGATCAACCAACTTGGCACTTTAGATGAAGTCCTTGAAATGTGCTTGCTGGATGAAACAATGATTCCCTGCGTAGATTTCGGACACATTGATGCACGTGGCCAGGGAGCGTTACCCGACGAACAAAGCTTTAAGCAGCTATTTGAAGCTGTGGAAGACAAATTGGGCAATCAACGCATGAAGGATATGCATATGCACTTTTCACGAGTTGAATTCACCAAGGGAGGAGAGCGAAGACACCTGACCTTTAAAGACACGGCATTTGGCGCAAACTTCGAAGATCTGATTAATGTGGTCATCAAAAAACACTGCGAACCAGTTATCATCTGCGAATCCAGCGGGACGCAAGCAGAAGATGCAAAGACCATGCGGGACTACTATTACGCCACAATTCCAAAATTCCCACAACGGCGAGACTACTAGGATTTAATTGCCACACTTCAATTTCTCAGGCGTACTTCGCACGGAAAGAAAGAGGCTATCTATGACTGGCGAAACACATCGGTTCACCAAGCAATACAAACCGAAGGGATTGTTGTTTAAGAACAAAAAGCAAGCTATGGTAGGCGAGAATCCAAATGGATTCGATATAGTTGAGGGCAGCAGAAAACTGCGATCATTAAAAGGTTTGAGCAACAGAGAGGCCGCCCGCAGAAAGAAACAAGGGCTCGTGAACAAATCACCAGATTTCACAGAAAAAAAGATACGCCACATCCTCATGAAGAATATTTTTTCACTGTTTAATATGCTCTATTTTACCGTAGCTGCGGGGTTGTTGGCGGTCAAATCTTATAAAGACCTCTTGTTTTTGGGCGTCACATTTTTAAATATGATAATCGGAATTGTTCAAGAAATCCGGGCAAAGAAGCTGCTAGAAAAGCTCTCTCTTGTTGGCAGTCAAGTCGAGACCGTGGTCAGGGATGGGAAGGTCACCAAGACCCACTTTAACGAATTGGTGATGGATGATATCGTCATATTAAGAGCCTCGCAGCAAGTGATGGCGGACTGCATCGTAAGATATGGCCACGTTGAAGTGAACGAAGCGATGGTTACCGGCGAATCTGAGTGCGTCACAAAAAAAATTGGCGATGTGTTAATTTCAGGAAGTTTTATTGTTTCGGACTTGTGTTATGCTCAGGTTGTTAATGTTGGCGCAGAAAACTATATAAACAAAATGACCGCGGACGCAAAAAAATATAAAAAATATGATTCCGAAATGATCAAAGCGATACGGCTTGTTGTTAAAAGTCTGAGTTTTGTTATTATCCCGCTTGGAGCCATGCTATTTTACAGTCAATATGGAAGTAGTCATGATCTACTCGAAACAACAACAAAAACGGCAACAGCCGTGCTTTCGATGATTCCAGAGGGATTTGTTCTTTTAACGAGCGTTGCACTTATGACTGGAGCGATCAGGCTTTCAAGGGAGAAAGTGCTTATCCAAGAACTTTATGGTCTTGAAACACTTTCTAAAATCGACGTTATTTGTTTAGATAAAACCGGAACAATAACCGAAAATGACCTAAAACTTCTTGCAGTTGAGAGCTGCTCGTCCCAGCTCAGCCTAAAATTGATTGATGTCATTATCGCAAACATGGTCAACGGACTCGCAGATGTAACAAATCAGACATTTTGCAGTCTGAAAGCTTATATTTTGCAGAAGGGGATTAACACGAAGACATTTTGGAAGGTCAAAAATGCAGTCCGCTTCTCGTCCCAAAAAAAGTGGAGTGGGGTAACATTTGAAAAATTTGGGACATTCGTTATGGGTGCGCCTGAAATTGTGCTTAAAGAAAAATATGGTAAATACAAAGAAAAAATCGAAGGATGGATGAATGATGGCAACCGAGTGATTGCTCTAGTTGGATCAAAACAGGAGTTAATTACCGGCAAAAATTTAATTGGTGAGATATCCCCAATTGCCATTTTTGTCTTTCACAATGCACTTCGAACAAATGCAGGGATGATGATCAGCCTTTTGCAAGAAAGGGGTGCCAAGATAAAGATTCTTTCAGGCGATAATCCGTTAACTGTGTCGCAGATTGCGAAAAAGGCAGGAGTCGCTGGAAGTGATCGTTATATAGACGCCTCAAATATTCCCAATAGTCAGCGACTGACCGATGTTGCCGATAAATATACAGTCTTTGGCAGGCTTAAACCTGATCAGAAGCGCGATCTCATCAAATTCTTCAAAGAAAAGCAAAAAGTAGCCATGATTGGAGACGGCGTCAACGATGTCTTGGCTCTTAAAGAAGCCGATTGCGGCGTTTCTTTCGCCGATGCAAGCCCGCCGGCCAAGCACGTCTCGCAGGTCATTTTAATGGAGGGGGATATTTCCCTACTTTCGAATGTCATCATCGAAGGGCAAAGAATCCTCAACAACATTCAGAGAGCTGGTGCAATGTTCCTGAGTAAAACCGGCTTTTCAGTTCTGCTCACGATTATTTTGACATTTTGGCATAAACATGGATACCCTTTTAGCCCCAGACATTTAACCTTAGTGAATGCATTTACAATTGGGATCCCTTCATTCATTTTGAGCTTTGAAGAATCCAAGGAAGTAGCCACGGGCAAATTCCTCACAAATATTATCACAAAGGCGATTCCTGGCGCCATAACTATGGTGATCGGCATCATTTCCACTTATCTGTGCTCCGGGATATTTGAGTTAACGCACGCTGAAACCTTGACCCTCTGCGTTTTTATCGTTGCGTTCCTTAATCTTTCCTTACTCCACCGAATTTCGTATCCGATGGACAAACTTAGGAAAAGGTTATGGTACGCTATGATTGTTGGGTTTGTCGCCACGGCGACAATTTTCAAAAATTGGTTGAACCTAACATACAGCATCCGGCTTGCCGTAATATTCCTAGTTTGGAGCGTAATTTCCCTCTTAGTTTTTAAATCCCTCTTCAAACTGACCCCAAAGATCGAAAAATTCGCAGAAAAGTGGGAATCATAGCCGGGCGAACCGGCGTGTTTCAACGAACCCTCGATATCTAGCGAGACCACTTGCAAGAGTTCCAAGGGAAAATTCAGTGCAGATAATTCTGAAAAGCACCGCAAACACCACCAAAAGCAACCACCTTAGGAAATCGACTTGGTTCCCTAAGGTGATTCAGTCCGCAATTTCAAAGTAATTGGCCCCTTTTACATCTGATTCGGCGCAAGAACTCCAAGTAAACCTAATCCATCACCCAACGTTTGCTTTACAGCGCGGCAAAGCGCCAATCTAGGTTCGCAGGCCTTGCCATCAGCACCAAAAACTCTGCACTCCGAATAAAACTTGTGAAACTCCGCTGCCAGATCAATGAGGTATTTAACTATCAGCGAAGGATCCAGTGTTTTGCCCACTTCCTCCAATGTATCTGGGTATGCAATCAAGCACTTGATAAGATTTTTTTCATGAACTGTAAGAACAACATCTTCGTTCCCGCCGGGAAGGGAAGCACCTTTTGATTTGCGCAATATATTACAAATTCTTGCATGTGCGTACTGAACGTAATAGACTGGATTTTTTGACGACTCTTCTATCGCAAGATCCATATCGAAGTCAAGGTGTGTGTTGATCTCCCGCATGTTAAAAATGAACCGGACAGCATCAACTGGCACCTCTTCCAAAAGGTCAGCCAGTGCAATCACTTCCCCGGTTCTTTTGCTCATTTTGACCACCTCACCACCTTTGATCAACCTAACTACCTGCATCAAGAGGATAACCAACCTCTCAGGGTCGATACCAAGGTCAAACATAACGTTTTTGAGCCGTTTAACATGCCCGTGGTGATCTGCCCCCCAAATGTTGATGCACCTTTCAAATCCTCTCGTTTCGAACTTGTTTGCATGGTAAGCTATGTCTGCTGCAAAGTAGGTGTAGTTGCCATTTGAGCGTCTTAAAACCTCGTCCTTAATCTCTCCATCCGCCCCACTAAAACGGTACCAGAGGGCACCGTCTTTCTCGTATGTAAGTCCTTTTTCCGTCAACCTGTCCACAATTCTGGTAACGCTTCCATCTTGGTATAAAGAGGTTTCTGTAAACCATGTATCGTAATAAATCCGGTATACTTCCATTGTCTTTTTTATTGCTGCAATGTTGCGGGTCAAACCGTATTCTATGAGTTTTTCCCCGCGTTCCCCTGCGTCTTTTTCAATCAAGCCAGATCCGTATTCCGCAATAAATTCTTCAACTAACCGCTTCACGTCGTCCCCATGATATCCCTCAGGCGGGAATTCTATAGCGTCTTCCCCTTTAACCCTTTGGATAAATCTTGCCTCCAACGATTTTTTAAATATATCAATCTGATTTCCAGCAGCATTAATAAAAAATTCTCTAGTTACCTCGAATCCAAGTTTTGCTAGGACATTGCTCAAACAATCCCCAACGGCCCCACCCCTAGCGTTGCCGATGTGCATTGGACCTGTTGGATTCGCCGACACGTATTCCACGAGTACTCTTCCACGTTTTTGAGGATGTGAATCAGCTTCCAAATAGCTTTCATCAATATTTTTGATCACACTTTTATAAAAATCATCCGACAAATCGAAGTTGATAAATCCTGCCCGCACACTCGCCTTGTTCAAATGCGTCCCTTCCAAATTGAGGCCTTCTACGATGCTTTCTGCTACCTCCTGAGCAGATTGATTAAACTGTTTCACGTTAACCATAGCAATGTTAGAAGAAAAGTCCCCAAAAGGTTTGTGAGGAGTATATTCCACCACAAATTCTCTGGCCTTAATTTTTATCCCTTGCTTAAAAGCCACCACTTCAAGCTGTTCCGACAAAATCTTGGCGATTTTTGTTTTAATATCAGAGATTAAATTCAACATGCAATCCCCTTCATTTAAGCAGATGTCAAGAAACAAATTTCCTCAACCATCAACAATATTTAAAATCAACCTTTATCTGGTTATTGCTGGTAAAAATCGAGTTAACATCAATCTTATAGCAAAGTTCTAAGTTCCCTCCATTTTTTGCCGGCTCCGACCTTATAAGTTCCCCCCAAACGCCTATCTGTAAATTGCCGTAATCGGTACCATGCCAGCAATTCGTTCGCCTTCCTTCCTCAATCACCAACATAGTATTCAATCCACCTTTTTTCATAATGGTGGCACTTTTTTGTCCATCACTTTCCACATTAAAGCTCAACGTGGTTAAATATCTAAAATCTTCCCCAATTTCTTCATATGTAAGACTGTATCCCGTTTTCTTCTTTTCAAAATTGCCTTTAGTGATTATTTCAATCATCTCCGGATCGTAAGCTGTTACCTCATTATCATCGCTTACCTGTCGTGTGCTGCTTTTTATCAATATCAATACATTTTTCATTGATTTTAATCTCCTCCTTCCCTTCGGCAAATTCATTTGTTAATAAACATCACAATTACCCAAACATATGAATACACAAAAGTGGAATCTATGCAACCAAACTTTTATTAATGAACTCTAAGCACCACTTCATATATTCAGCTTCATCAGCCCTGAATGAATAGTTGTGGATTGCCCCTTTCACAATGTGCAATTCTTTTTTTGTCGGAGTTGCTTTGTAACATTCATGAACCATGTTAGGCAAGACAAAAGCGTCTTCGCTCCCATGAATAAACATAACAGGGACCTTCGCTTTTTTTAACTGTTCAACTGCGGATGCTTCCCGCAAGTTAAACCCTCCAAAGATATTCGTGACGGTATTTGCAGCACTGAGCACCGGGAACGACGGCAAATGGAATTTTTCCCAAAGTTGATGTGAAAATTCACTCCAAACAGAGCTGTATCCACAATCCTCAATCGCACATTTCACGTTTGGCGGCAAGTTTTCACCTGCGGCCATCATAACAGCTGCTCCGCCCATAGAAGCCCCATAAAGTACAATTTGACTTTCTGGGAAATCTGCTGCCAGTTTATTCGCCCACGCAACAAGATCTAATCGGTCAAGCCATCCCATTGTTATATATTTACCTTCGCTCTCCCCGCAGCCCCGACAATCAACTGTTAAAACATTGAAACCACGTTCATAAAAAGCTTTTGCGCGCCTAAACATGTTCGACCTGTCGCCGCTGTACCCATGGACGATGACAACCCATTTCCCGCTTGTTTCAGGTTGCCAAAATGAAGTCCCAACCAGTTTCAAACCATCAAAAGATTTGATCTGCTCATCGTATCTTTTTGCGGAAGTTGCCCAATCACGATCTTCCTGTTTGATTTCGGAACTTGGCAAATTAGGGTTATCCTTAACAATTTTTTTATCTCCGCGTGCCAATGCGTACCTAAAGAAGTAAAATCCCACCCCAAAATACACAAGCACAAAGAAAACCAACTCGACGGCGACGCTCGCCAAAAATTTCTTTCCAAACCTCTTTGTTTTTCCCTTCTCTTTCGACACCCCAAAAACTCCCCCAAACTTCCTTCAATATGCCATTTCACGCAACCGCGCAAATCACAACCACATTAAACATATTTATTAATAAACTCGAAGAGACGCTTCACGTATTCGGCAGGGTCGGCTAAAAGCGCTTGACCATGGCCTGCACCCGGCACAATATACAACTCCTTTTCTGTAGGTGCCACCTCAAAACAATCGTGAACCATGTCGGTCAAGACAATATTGTCCTGACCACCGTGGATAAACATAACTGGGATCCGGGCTTTTCTGAGCTGATCAACCGCGGATGCCTTCTTCAGATCAAGCCCACCACAACTACGTGAGAAGGCGTCTGCAGCCACGCGAACTAGGCCAGGAGATAAACCTAAGCGATCCCCCAACTGGCGTGAAAACAAATCCCAAACAGAGCTGTATCCACAATCCTCAATCGCACACTTCACATTTGGAGGCAGATTTTCACCTGCAGCCATCATAACAGTTGCTCCGCCCATAGAAAGCCCAAACAACACAATCCGAGCATCCGGCGAATCTTTTACCAATTTGTTTGCCCACGCAACAAGATCCAGCCGGTCGAGCCATCCCATCGTTACGTTTTCGCCCTCGCTCTTCCCCCGACCTCTGCAATAAACTAACAACACATTAAAACCATGTTTGTAAAAGATCTGCACATAATCAAGCATCTTTAACCTATTCCCCGTAAAACCGGGGACAACAATAACCCATTTTGGGACTGCCTCAGGCTGAACAAACGAAGAACCAACCAATTCCAAACCATCAAAAGATGTGATTTGTTCGTCAAAAGACGGGAGAGGTTCATTGCGTTTCTTCCAAGCTATCCACCATTCACATTCTTTTTTCACCCTTTTAGCCAAAGAACTTGAAGAACCAACAGAATCCAAAAGTCTCCGGCTGCTAGATTCCTTTTTGGCTTTCTCCAATTTCTTCTCTTCCCTCATTCCAGAACTCCTCCAAACTTCCCTTCAAAAAACTATTTCGACAAGGTTAAATCAACTTCCCCTCCATATCCTCACTACCAAATTGGTTCATAAGGCTCATGCATAGCAGAATCAGAATCATCAAAACTAACGAAATCGCCGCACCCACGTGCGGGTTATAGATGTTCCCTAAAAATTGCATGTCAATCAAGTCGCCAATCAACATATTACTGCCGCCACCCAGCATTCGGGAAATGATAAAAGTGCTGACCGCAGGTACAAAAACCATATTCACACCACTGATCACCCCCGGCATAGAAAGCGGCAAAATCACCTTCCTGAACACCCCAAAACCGCTGGCACCGAGGTCTTGCGCCGCTTCAATCATCCCAATATTTATTTTGCGCATGGTCGAAAACAGCGCCAGCACCATGAACGGCAAGTAGTTATAGACCATGCCAATTGCAACTGCCATTTTCGTGTTAATTATATCCAGTTTCCAAGAGAAAAAAAAACCCAATACTCTGTTCAAAAGCCCGTTCTTTTCAAGAATTGTAACCCACGCGTACGCTCTCAACAAAAAATTCACCCACATCGGCAATAATGAAATAAACAAAATGAAATTACCTGTTTTGAACTCCATCTGCGAGAGGATATAGGAAAATGGGTATGCAACTAGCAAAGAGGCCAAAGTAACCACACCGGCAATCAAAATTGATTTAATTATCACCGAAAAATATCTACCAACACCCGAAACATTCATGATGGTCAGTTCACCGTTTTCCGTGGTCAGTGCAAAGAATAGAACAATTATCAATGGAACCACAGTAAAGAGGCATACCCACATCATATATGGCAACGAAAGTACCTTTAATTTGTTCAAACCTCAACCCTCCTTTTTCCGCATGATATGTATATCATTTGGAGCAATCTCAAGCCCAATCATCTTACCGGGCTCTTGCGGAACGGTTGAGTGAATCAACCATGAATAGCCACATGAATCCACAACCATCTCATAGTGAACACCCTTGAAGATAATGCTTTTCACAATCCCCGTCAGTTTCATTGTAGTATCATCAAGAACTTTAACATCTTCCGGCCTAATAACAACATCAACCGGCTCATCTGGCGAAAAGCCACCATCCACACAGACAAAATTGTTGCCGAGAAAGTTCACCAGAAAGTCTTCTTTCATTGTGCCATCTATAATGTTACTTTCCCCTATAAAATCAGCCACAAAAGCATTTTCAGGCTCATTATAGATGTCAAGGGGTGTCCCAATCTGTTGAATTTCACCCTGGTTCATCACAATCACAATGTCAGACATAGTCAGTGCTTCTTCCTGGTCGTGGGTAACATATATGAACGTAATTTCCAAACTCTGCTGAATCCTTTTAAGTTCCGCTTGCATATCTTTTCTGAGTTTGAGATCAAGTGCTCCCAGGGGTTCATCAAGAAGCAAAACTTTGGGACTGTTGACAAGTGCGCGGGCAATTGCAACCCGTTGTTGCTGCCCTCCAGAAAGCCTATCTATACTCCTTTTGTCAAACGGGACAAGGTTAACAAGTTCAAGCATTTCGCCCACTTTAAGGCTAATTTCCTTCTTCGAAAACTTTTTAATCTTCAGGCCAAATGCTATGTTTTCATAAACATTCAGGTGGGGGAATAGGGCATACTTTTGAAAAACTGTGTTCACATTCCTCTTGTACGGCGGCAGATTGGTAATATTCACCCCTTCAAAGTATAAATGACCGCTTGTTGGTTTTTCGAACCCACCAATTATTCTCAGCGTTGTCGTTTTCCCGCACCCTGACGGGCCAAGCAGCGTTGCAAACGACTTATTATATATATCTAGGTTGATGTTATTCAGGATCTTTTCATCATCAAAACCCACGCAAATTTCCGAAAGCTTAATAATTACATCGCTTTTCAAAGGTTTTAATCTCACTCCCCTTCCCAAAACTGATATTCCCTTAATCCGTATCTGTAATTTGGGAGCATTCAGTGTACTCGCTAATCAACATCATTCTTTAAAGGTATTTTCTCAAACTCGCATTGTGCTCATTTAAATTTTTGGCCCAATGATATTTCCCATCCTTATCTGTGAAAAAGTAATAATAATCAGTTTCGGGTGGGTTTAATACCGCCTTAATTGATTTAATACTGGGATTACAAATTGGTCCAACCGGGAGGCCATTACATTTATATGTATCGTACGCGTCATACATTTCCTGATTTTGGGTATCAATATATGGTTTTATATAAAGTTCAATATAACGTATTGTGGGATCCGAGTTCAGTTTAGGATAAACGGATTTGCCATTTAACCTGTTCACAAACACCGAAGCGACATTGCCGGTTTCATCCCCACCGCCTGCCTCTTTTTCCACAAGTGAAGCCAGAATAATTACCTCATCCAAAGTCAATTTTGTGTTTTCAAATTCTTTCGAATATTCTTTGCACTTCAATTCAAAGTTTTCAAAGAACCTGTCAATCACCATTTTAGGGGCTTCCCCCACATAAAACTCATATTTATCCGGACAAAAATACCCCTCATATCTGTTGAACCGAAGCTTGTTCGCCGGAATTTGCCTCAAGAATTCGTAATCAAAACACCCGTTGTTTAAGGCATCAAAGAACTCGCCTTCCTTGCAGACTTTTGCTTTTGCAAGTTCCTTAGAGATATCGCGCACCGTAACTCCTGGTAAAAAATCCACTGTAACAGTTTTTAGAGGCTCTTGCGTCAGATTTCTGATGATTTCATTATAGGCCATACTCTTGTTTAACTTAAATCGCCCAACTCCAAAGGCATTCTTGACTTTACCCACGTTTCTATACAACTTTTCATAAACAGTAAACAGATACCGACTTTTTATAACCCCCTCTTTTTTGAGCTCTTTGGATATCTCTCTCACGTTCGCAGAGTCGACTCTCAGTGTGACATCGTCAGGATCCTTCCCCCACCCCAATACATCCATTCCAGCGAAAACAATCAACAGAGAAATTAAAACAGAAACACCCAAAACCACGACTACTGGCAGCCAAACGTTTTTACTCCTGCTCAAATCACATCATCCCCTGAGTTAATGGTGCTTTCCCAACACGTTTCGTAAACTTTTCCGTGACTATATAATCAACGCCTATATCAGCATCCTCTTTAGGAACAGCCCGCTGCACAAATGTGCTGAGGGCTATCCCAATTTTTGTCCAAGGGTAATTGACCAAAAATCTATCATAAAAACCGGATCCATAACCAATTCGATACCCCTTATAATCAAAAACAAGAGCTGGAACTATGCATATACTATGACTAAAATCGGTAAGCAGAACTTTACAGGAAGGTTCACTAAAACCACTCTCATCAGTTTTTATGTCTTGGTATGAATTAATTGCATAAAACGCCATGGTTCCAGTCTCTTTGTCACATTTGGGAACGCCCACAATTTTGCTGTCTTGCCATGCCACTTCGAGAAATCTTCTTGTGCTGACTTCAAATTTATTAGAAAGGTACACCAAAACAACATTCGCTTCCTTATACTCCTTCATGGCAGTGAGTCTTTCTGTTATCACTCCCTCTCGACGCTCTTTTTCACCCAAATCTATTTTTTCGTGCGCTCCCTTGGCCAAATCGCGGATTGTGCTTTTTGCCGCAGCTATATCAACTTGATCCGACCCATTCCAATCAATCTTAAATTTTTTCATTTTCTCTCCCTTTTCAACCTTGTCATTAATTACCTTCACCTTTCATTTTTGCTCTCTTAACAAATCAACTAATGTTTTTGCAAAAGGCAGCGCCACCTCCATGTTCTTTGCTGTGATAATATTGTCGTCCACAAACACGTCCTCTTTCCCAATCATTGCCCCAATCAGCTTATCTTCAAATCCGGGGAAGCAAACCGCCTTCTTACCAACGAGTATATTCTTTCCCCCCAAAATCGCCGGAGCAACACATATCGCTGCGATGTAAAGTTCCTTTTTATCTGCGTACTCCAAGCACTTTGTTACACCATCTGAATTCTGCAAAGCGGCAGCGCCAGGCATTCCACCCGGCAAAACAACCATTTTCAAATCCTCGTCCAGCTTGATTTCCTCAATCGCGATATCCGCATTAACTGTAACTCCATTCATCCCTTTGGGAGTCATAGTCCCCACACCGACTATCCCGGTTTCAATCCCGTTCCTTCTGAGTACATCTACAACGGTTATCGCTTCCACTTCCTCAAACCCATCAGCCAAAAAAACATAAACCATTTACCCAGCTCCTTCCCAATTCCATTTGCCTCATTATGCTTCTAAACAATATTGTTTCCTACCAAAACGTCGGACACTCTCCGCGCGATGATCCCTTCTGGCAGCAAGCCATTTTCGTCACAGCAAGTTATAACCTTCCAACCCAGTTTATCAGCAGCATAAATCGCAGCTTTGCGGCAATTTTCTAAGTAGTCTGTATCTCGTTCATGCAGATCTTTGCAAGCACCTCCTGTTTCTTTGCAACGTTTGGTCAACAATCCAGAGCAAATTTCTGGATCCACATCAAGATAGATAGTGATTTCTGGCCTTGGGAGCCCGAATTTTCCATATTCTAGATCATCTAACCAACGCAAAAAACCTTCCCATTCCTCCTCGCCAAGTTTGCTCATCTGATGAATTGCATTGGATGTCGTATATCTATCGGCAATAATATAGCCTAAGCTCGAATAATCCTGCTTCCATCCCAAACTAAAACTCGCGAATCTATCAACAGCATAAAAAGTCGAAACCGCATAAGGATTAACTAGGCTCGCATCCGAACCAAAATCACCGGCCAGATACATTTTGACAAGTGTACTGGATTTCGCGTTGTAATCCGGGAACGAAATCTTCTTTACTCTCTCACCTTTCTGCAACAACGCTCCCTGGAGTTTTGCCGATTGTGTTGCTTTCCCACTGCCGTCAATACCGTCTATTACAATCAATTTTGCCAAACGCCAAAGCCCCCCTTTTCAACTCGGCAAACCTCTGCGACTTCCATGTCTTTCATCTGCTACGCCTTAAGAATGCCTCGAGCGCCCGGTTTAACATATAAACATCCAATTTCGAGGTAATTTCGTAAGGGGAATGCATCGAAAGCAACGGCACGCCAACATCAAGCACATCAACATTCAGCCGCGCTATATATTTTGCAACTGTGCCGCCGCCGCCAGTATCAACTTTGCCGAGCATCCCCGGTTGCCAAGCCACACTGTTCTCGTCCAGAATTGTTGTTACCTTGTGCACGAACTCCGCCGCCGCGTCAGAAGTGCCAGATTTTCCACGCGAACCAGTATATTTTGTAACAACCGCGCCGTGGTTAAGCATTGCAGTATTACTCTTTTCGAATGCGTCTGGCCAAGATGGATCGAATGCCGCATTGACATCAGCCGAGAGACAACAACTATTCGCCAGAACCTTCCTGCAATTCGCACCCATTTTTGAGACCAAATCTTCCACGAAAAAACCGAAGAAAAAAGATTCGAGGCCTGTATTACCCTCACTACCAGTTTCTTCTTTATCTGCAAACACTGTCAATGCGGTATAAGTCGGGATATTAAGCCTGAGATGCGACATCAATGAGGCATATGCACAGACCCTGTCATCCTGCCCATAAGCGCCAATCAAACTTCTGTCAAATCCAACATCCCGTGCCTTAAAAACAGGCACAAGACTTATTTCCGCCGTGACCATATCTTGCTCGGTAAGCCCATATTTGTCATTTAGAATCTTAAAAATATTCAATTTCACAAGGTCGGCGCCGTCGCCAGCTTCGCTAGGATCCGCGCAATAAGGCAAACTCCCAACCAAAAGATTCAACTCTTCCCCCATAACACCCTTAGAAAACGGCCTTTTCATCTGCTCATCCGCAAGATGCGGGAGTAGATCTGTGATGCAAAAGAGAGGTTCCTCTTCAAGTTCTCCTATTTTCAGCGTTAATTCTTCACCATTTTTTTTAATCACTTTGCCGTGAATTGCGAGCGGAAGGGCCGTCCACTGATATTTCTTGATGCCACCGTAATAATGGGTCTTAAAGTAACACAGCTCGCTTTTTTCATAAACCGGCCTCGGTTTGAGGTCAATCCGCGGCGAATCTATGTGTGAAACTAGGATGCTTAACCCTTCTTCTAGACCTTTTTGACCAATAGTCCCGATAACCACTGCCTTATTGCGGTTTATATAATAAAACCTATCTCCGGGTTTATACTTCACATTTTCTTTGCCGCAATCAAACGCGCAGAACCCGTTTTTTTCTGCTTCTGATTTTATATAATCCACACACTCACGTTCCGTTTTGCAGCTCGAAAGGAAGCTCTTATATCCTTCAGCAAAGCGATTTGCTTCCTCCCGTCCTTCCGACCCAATGGACTTTTGGATATGAGCTGGCTCAAAAAACAGTCGTTCTTTTAATTCTTTTGTTTTCCCCAAAAGATTCCCTCCCTGCAGCTCTTGTTAATCTATCATAAACGGCACAATGCGGTGATGGTGCCCTCACAAACACTCGCTTAAATCCCAATTCATCAACTTTTCTGAGCACCGCGAACAAATTATGTGCAAGCTCGGCAGAATTAAATTGCCCGCCATATTCAAGGCACATACAGTCTAGATCTAGCTTTTCGCCTGTAAACACCATCGCACAGGAACTACCGTCCAAAACAGCATTTACCTGCGTTGTAAACTCAGAAATACCGCCACTTATCAACACAACTTCGGCGTTAGGCGAGTAGTGCCTATATTTTATTCCCGGCGAACAGATACTTTCTTCTTCGTGTTTTTGCAAAGTTTCAACCGCGCCTATCACCCCCTCAATCTGCGATTTTGTTATAATCCCGGTCCTTAGGATTTTATATGGCTTCTTTGTCATAAGTATAATAGTCGATTCCAAACCAACTTTGCAGCTGCCACCATCCACAATAAAGTCAACTTTGTCGCCTAGGTCATCAACGCAGTGCCTAGCCATTGTTGGACTTGGTAACCCAGAAAGATTCGCAGATGGTGCCGCAAGCGGCAATTTTGCGCACTCGATTATAGAAAGCGCCACTTTGTGGCTCGGCATCCTAACTGCAACTGAATCGAGACCAGCGGTCACAATGTTCGGGACTTCCCTGTTTTTTTTGAGCACCAAAGTAAGTGGTCCCGGCCAAAACGCATTTATTAATTTTTTTGCATCATTCGAAAAATCTGAAACCAAGTTATTTAGCATTCTCATATTACTAATGTGCACAATGAGCGGATTGTCACTCGGGCGCCCTTTGATTTCAAAGATCTTTTTAACAGCCTCCTGATTCATTGCATCCGCAGCCAAACCGTAAACCGTTTCAGTCGGAATGGCAACGACTGCACCACCATGCAGACGCTCCGAAATTTTTTCTAACTCTTCGCTACTCAACCCATTCTCATCAGCTTTTATAAGCTCCAACTAATCGCTAACCCCCTGTTTCAATTTCTCCGCTTGATCAAACGCCGTGAGCTGATCAATAATCTCGTCTATATCGCCGTTCAATATCGCATCCAATTTATAAAGCGTGAGCCCTATTCTGTGGTCTGTAACCCTGCTTTGCGGGAAGTTATAGGTTCTTATTCTTTCCGAGCGGTCCCCAGTTCCGACCTGAGTTTTCCTTTGGTTTGCGATTCTTTCGTTTTGTTCTCCACATTTTTTTTCATAAAGTTTTGCCCGCAAAATCTTCATCGCCTTGTCTTTGTTCTTATGCTGACTGCGTTCATCTTGGCATTCAACAACGAGACCGGTTGGGATGTGCGTTATCCTGATTGCAGATTCCGTTTTATTTATGTGCTGACCTCCCGCTCCGCTCGCTCTGAACGTGTCAATCTGCAGCTCCGCTGGGTTAATTTCAACGTCAACTTCTTCCGCCTCCGGCAAAACCGCAACAGTAACAGTGGACGTATGAATCCTCCCAGAAGCCTCAGTCTCTGGCACTCTTTGAACCCTATGAACACCACTTTCAAACTTCAGCCTTGAGTAGGCACCATCGCCAGTCACTAAAAAACCAATTTCTTTCAAGCCGCCTAGTTCCCGGATATTGGCACCCAAAGTTTCCAATTTCCAACCTTTCCTCTCCGCATACATGGAATACATACGAAACAAACTTGCGGCAAAAAGGGTTGCTTCTTCGCCGCCTGCACCGCCTCTGATCTCGATGATAACATTTTTTTCGTCGTTCGGATCCCTTGGCAAAAGAAGAATTTTGAGCTCCTCACGGAATTTTTCAAGATCGCTCTTGGCCTGATTAAACTGCATTTGAGCCATCTCTTTAAGGTCTCTATCATCACTCAGCTCTGAAAGGATATTTTGTGCCTCCTGCAGCAACTCTTCAGCCTCATTATACGCATTGAACTTTTCAATAACCGGGATGAGATTTTTGCGTTCTTTCCCAAACTTTTTGTAAGCAACTGGGTCACTCAAAATGTCTGGATTTTGCAATGCATCTGTAATTTCAGCGTACCTTTCTTTCACAGCCTTCAACTTTTCAAACATATCATCCACCTTTTCGCAAACCTGCACCCCATCTGATAAACTAAAAATCCGCGACCAAACACATTTCAAATACTATCAATGTCATTAAGATAGATTCCTCGCATCTGCTTTGCCTTCCCACAACTCATCTTTCCCTCTTTGCAATCACCGCTAACACACCTCGGACCCGCATTTTTAAAGAGTTCCGGGGCTACTCGCCTTGCAAGTTTTAACATTTGGAAGGCAAGTCCCCGAATTTCCCATTGCGCACGGTTACAGCATCGCAGCAAGAAAAAATGTTTGAGTTCCCTTGCATTCATTGTCACAATCAGCTTTGTTTCGCAGGCATTTGGAAGAACGTACCGTGCATCCTCAATTGCAATCTTTTGCGCCATTGAATCAGCTTTCTCTTCACTAACCCCGTCCCTGAGCAGTCTTTCTTTTTGTATTTTCACCAAAATATCAGAAAGTTTTGCGTAGCTCTTTCTCGCATTTTCCATCGCTGCATAAAACTCAACCTTGGCTTCCTCATCTGTTTCGATTGCCGGTGGCGTAACAAACTCAAATTCCGAGGCCTTGACATAACGCTGACTCTGCACACTGAACGAGGCAATACGATGCCTTGTAATTTGCGCCATTAGCGACCGCGAAACCCCATCAATGCCAAAGGTAAAACTCGCGTGTTCCATCGGGCTTTCGTGCCCCATCTCACTCAGCATATCAACAAATTCACTGGCGGATTCGGCGGAAATTCCAGCACTTAAATCTGCCACTTTCTTATCGCTATAGCACAGTTTCGCGGCAGAGGCCACCAATTTTTGAGAGTCTCTTGTGTATTCTAGTAACGTAACACTCAGCAAACCATTTCTTCCTTCCCGCAAAACATTATTTTCTTCGCATCCCCCAACAAATAAAGTGACCCCGTTATAATGAGTGCATCCGCAGACTGCAGCCATTCTTCCGCCTTTTCCGCTGCCAAATCCAAATCGTCATTAAAATAGATCTCCGGCCCCACAATCCCACTTGCGAGTTCCTCTGAATGGACAGCTCTTTCACTCTTTGCCTTTGTGAATACCAAACCGCTTACCCTTTTTGCCAATGCATCAATGCAGTCCCGATATGCTTTATCGGTCAGCATACCAACAAGTGAGATAACCCTCTTGCCGCCTAGGTTCGTGTCTATATATTCGCACAGAGCCTTAAAGCCCCCAATATTATGAGCGCCATCTAAAATTATCAAAGGGTTCTCGCTTATAATTTCCAATCGCCCGGCAAATTTTATATCGTTAAGGTACCGGGGCAACGCCCCTAGATCTATGCTAAAACCCCTCTTTTCAAGACATTTACAGATTTCTATGACTGTAATGCAATTCTGAACTTGGTGTACACCCGGCAGAACCAAATTATATTGGACCCCACAATAAACAAAGCTGGTAGACTTAAATGTGGTTCGAATCATCAATTCTTCCCTGCGCACCTGCGACTCAACCAAGTTGATTTTTCTAAAATTCCCAACAATTCTCCCTATCTCGCTCCGCACCTCTTGGTGTTGCCAAGGACTAACAACAACATCTGCACCCTCTTTGATAATCCCTGCCTTTTCGCGAGCAATCTCTTTCAAACTATTCCCCAAAAGGTTTTCATGATCAAACGAAATCGAACTGATCGCACAAACATCTGGCGCCTTTATAATATTTGTGGAATCCAATGTCCCCCCGAGACCGACCTCCAAAACAACAATATCGCATTTGCATTCCGCAAAATAGCAAAAAGCCATTGCCGTCGTTATTTCAAATTCCGTCGGCGGGTCATCTTTAAGCTCTTTTGCCACTTTCAAAACCTCTCCGCGGATTCTTGTCTGCGCGCTAGGCGGGATTTGCTCTCCATTTACTTCGATTTTTTCGCAAAAATCAACAAGATATGGAGAGGTAAACTTGCCAACAACATAACCCGAAAGTTTTAACACATGCGAAACCATTGTAACTATGCTGCCCTTTCCATTCGTCCCCGCAACATGCACAAACCTGAGTTTATCCTGCGGATTTCCAAACGCGGCACAAAGCGCCCGGATTCGGGAAAGCCCCGGCTTAATCTCCATCCCCTAATCCACCACCCTCCGCGATTTGTTGCAAGCTCTCCTCGACGTTAGCGATACACCTAGTTAATTCTTCCATCTCCACTTTGTATTTTGCAGCGACATTAGGTGCCTTTTCCCAAATCTCTTTTTTTGCAAGCCTCTGCTCCAAAACCTCATGTTCTTTTTGGTATTTCTCAAGCATTGTAACTAGCCTTGCGCGTTCTTTCCCTTTGTCAACAGCATCAACAACCAAGACGAAAATCCGTGCCGCCCCAGTATTTGTCGCAAACATTTCATCCGTTTTAACGCCACACACGTCAAAATCAACAGATTCGGCAAAACCAAGCGCCATAATAAGCTTTCCACTATTTTTTATTATCTCATCCTCGGTTAAAATATATACTTTCACTTTTTTGTTTTGCGGAACTTTCCCCTCCGCTCTCGCACTGCGAATTGCCCTAATCACAAGGACTAGCTTTTCGAATTCGGCGATTTCGGTCTCAAACATTGCACCGCGGTCGCTCTCGCTCCACGGTTGAATCATAATGCTTTCACCATCAGATTGAAAAGCTTGCCAAAGTTCTTCCGTCACAAACGGCATAAACGGATGCAGAAGTTTCAAGATATTCCGCATCACAAAGACCAAAACCCCACGGACATTCGGTTCCTGCGTCTTTATTTTAACTTTAGCAATCTCTATGTACCAATCACAAAAAACGTCCCAAGTAAAGTCATAAATCTTTTGCAGAGCAATTCCGAATTCGAATCCATCTAGGTTGGCAGAAACTTCATCAATCAGGTGATTTAATTTCCCGATTACCCATTTGTCTGCGATTTCAAGCTCATTTACCCTGAGTTCCCCATCCAATTCTTCCGGCACATTCATGAGGATAAACCTAGCAGCATTCCAGATTTTATTTGTGAAATTTCTAGCGAGCAGAACCTTCTCGTCTGAAAATTTAACATCACTGCCGGGACTGACACCAATCATCAAAGCCATTCGCAAGGCATCTGCGCCATCTCTTTCAATCACGCTCAGCGGATCAACTCCGTTGCCAAGTGATTTGGACATCTTGCGCCCCTGGGCATCACGAACCAATCCATGTATATAAACGTACTTAAATGGTGCAACTTTCATCTGATCCAAGGACATAAACACCATTCGAGCCACCCAGAAAAAAATGATGTCATAGGCTGTAACTAGGGTTTGTGTTGGGAAGAACTTATCTAGCATTTTTGTTTTTTCTGGCCAACCCAAAGTCGAAAACGGCCAAAGCGCCGAAGAAAACCAAGTGTCAAGCGTATCTTCATCCTGTTTGATTTTTTTGCTGCCACACCGCTGGCAGCTTACCATAGGTTCCTTTGCAACCATCATATGCGAACAATCTGCGCAATAGTAAGCTGGAATCCGGTGCCCCCACCAAAGCTGTCTCGAGATGCACCAGTCCTTTATGTTTTCCAGCCAGTTGAAATATATCTTCTCGAATCGTTCTGGAACGAATTCAACTTCTTTTTTCCTAACTGCATCAATTGCCGGTTTGGCAAGTTCCTTCATTCTGACAAACCACTGTACCAAAGCCATCGGCTCAATTGTTTCTCCGCACCTGTAACACAAGCCTACGTTGTGTTTTAGCGGTTTGGTTCCGGCCAGTTTGCCAAAAGCTTCCAAATCTTTTAAAATTGCTTCTCTTGCCTCCATCAAGCCAAGGCCGCGGTATTTGTCACCGTTTTCATTGATTTTACCATCCTGCGTCATAACGTTAATGGATGGCAATCTATGCCGTAATCCTATTTCAAAATCATTTGGATCGTGGGCCGGTGTTACCTTAAGAACGCCAGTCCCAAAATCCATTAACACGTGATCATCCGCGATAATTGGAACCCGCCTGTTGACAAGCGGCACAATCGCGGTTTTGCCAACCAAATTTTTAAATCGCTCGTCTTTCCCATTAACCGCAACAGCCGTATCACCCAACATTGTTTCTGGCCTAGTCGTGGCAATAGTCAGTGTACCACCACCCTCAACATCATAGTTTATATGCCAAAGATAACCATCTCTTTCAGTGTATTCTACCTCGGCATCAGAAATCGAAGTTTTGCACTTTGGGCACCAATTTACGGTTCTTTCTCCCTTGTATATTAATCCACGACCATAAAGGTTAACAAAAACCTCAATCACCGCTTTGCTGCAACCTTCATCCATCGTGAATCGTTCTTTGCTCCAATCACACGAACAACCCAACCTCTTGATTTGGGAAACAATCTGTCCACCGTAGTTTTCTTTCCACTCAAACGCCCTCTTTAAGAAGGCTTCTCTGCCAAGTTGCGCTTTGGATATACCCTCTTCTCTCATCTGTGCCACAATTTTAGCCTCAGTAGCAATCGCAGAATGATCAGTGCCAGGCAACCACAGAACATCGAATCCCCGCATACGTTTAAACCGAATAATCACATCTTGGACGGTCTCGTCAAGTGCGTGGCCCATATGTAATCTGCCAGTCACGTTGGGCGGCGGCATCACAATCGTATAGGGCCGCCTTTTCTCATTTATCTCTTCGCTCACCCCAGAAAAGTTCTTTTCCCAAACCTTATACCACTCATTCTCGACTTCTTGGGGATCATATCTCTTACTCAATGCCCTATCCATTTTCGACCTACTCCCAACAAAATAATCCAGACCACACAGCTACTCCTGCACGATTTTACAGATTCTGTGAGACACATATGCAATCTGTCTCAATTGCACGCGTGTTATTGTATCATACCGTCCCGCTACGCACAACACTTATTTGTCACAAAGTTTATGTGATTCTTTGTGTAAATTGTTGGTTGCCCCTACCATTCTTGTGTTCTCGGTTAATCCACCTAATTTTAGGCACACACATTAACCCGCGTTTTCCGACCCCGCCACCTTCCGGCTGCACGGCGGGAAAGGCAGCAAAAAGCCCCTGGCGAAAACGTTGGCACAGGGGCTAAGGCGGCGAGCGAGTGGTGCAGCCTTATTTTAACATTCGCCTATTGTATACTCCCATAGCGAAGAGGTATGCCACAAGTAAAATTCCGATACACCAAGCGAGTGCAATCCAAACCTCATTACCCACAGAACCGCCGCTAAGCAAACTGCGAAGCAATTCAACAATACCGGCCATTGGTTGATTCTCCGCAAAAATACGGAGAGCCGTCGGCATCGTTTCCGTCGGCACAAACGCAGAACTGAGGAACGGCAAAAATATTAGGGGATACGAAAAGACATAGGATCCTTCCACGCTTTTCGCGGTCAGCCCCGGGATTATTGCAAGCCACGTCAACGCCAGTGTAAACAGCGCAAGAATTCCTGCAGCGCCGAGCCAGCGCAGAGGACTGCCGCTTGGACGAAACCCCAGGAGCAAGGCGACCAAGACAAGGACAAACACTGCAATCGCGTTTGAAATGAGGGAGGTCAACACATTTGACCACAGCGGCGCCGAACGTGGAATTGGCAGGGAGCGCAACCGCGCAAAGATCCCTTTTTGAATATCTGTGAACAAACGAACGGCAGTGTATGAAACTCCGGAGGAGACACCCATCAGCAATATACCCGGCAATTGGTAATTCACATAATTTACGCCGTCACCCATACTCGTTTTGACCGCGCCGCCGAACACATAAACAAACATCAGCATCATCGCAATCGGCATAACCGCAACGGTGATAATCGTGTCTGGGCTACGCAGGATATGCCGCATCTGCCGCCCAAAGAGAACGAATGTGTGTCTCATTTTACTATCTCCTTTTTGCCAACAATCGCGAGAAATATCTCTTCGAGCGTCGGCTGTTTTTCAATGTATTCAACCCTTATAGGTGGGAACGACTTTTTCAGTTCGTCCAACGTTCCAGTCGCTATAATTTTACCTTCATGCAAGATCGCGATGCGGTCTGCCAACTGCTCCGCTTCTTCTAGGTATTGTGTGGTGAGAAGGATTGTCGTGCCGCTGCCTGATAATTCTTTGACTGTTTTCCAAACTTCAAGCCTCATTTCCGGGTCAAGCCCTGTTGTGGGTTCGTCCAAGAAAATGACGGCAGCGTGCCCCACAAGGCTCATGGCAATATCGAGCCGCCGTGCCATGCCGCCAGAATAGGTATCCGCCCGACGATTTGCTACCCCGGTTAATCCAAAACGTTCTAACAGCGCGTCGGCGGTCTCTGCTGGCTTCTTGTCGTCTCTCAGTTTGGCAATTAAAATCAGATTCTCGCGTCCCGTAAGCATACCATCAACCGCCGCGAATTGCCCAGTCAGACTTATACTTGCACGCACTTTCGAAGGCTCGCGCAAAACGTCGAACCCGCAAACCTCGGCCGTCCCTTCATCGGGTTTCAGGAGAGTGGCAAGAATATTGACGATGGTGGTCTTCCCCGCGCCATTAGAACCGAGCAATGCGAATATTTCACCCCGCTTGACGGCAAAATCCACGCCCTTTAAGACTTCCGTCGATTTAAAAGATTTCCTCAAATCCTTGACTCCGATTGCCGTGTTCGTCATTTCGATTCTCCTTTCTGACCGAATTTTTCCATGATATCGCGGTTGAGCTTATCGCGCCAGCCTTCCGTATATGTTTTCGCGCTGCACAAAAGTTCGTCGCAGAACGCAGCGACGTCGGCACCCGTGATCTCCAAGACATGCTTGCCATCGGCGGCGCCTTGCTCAAACAACTCGATCAGGTCGTAGTGGATCTGCATCATGTCATAGCCCGATCCCGCCGCGAACATCCACATATGCCCTTGGATTTTTTTGAATACGTATTGATAATCTTTCGGCAGTGCATCCACCCTTACCATGTGTCGCTTGTATTCACGCTTGCTCTCAACTATTTTCATGATATTGAGGTAATTGTCAAAAAACTCAGACATCCCCGCATTCCTCCCGCAATTGATTGATTTTGAGTGAAACAAACGCCCACTTCTCCCAAAACAAAGCAAGCTCGCGCCGTCCAGATTCGTTGAGTGTAAAAAATTTACGCGGCGGCCCCATATCCGACGGGCGTTTATCAACCTCGACGAGTTTGTTCTTTTCAAAACGCACGAGTATAGTGTAAACAGTTCCATCCACAACGTCTGTGAATCCAAGCGCGTTCAGCCGCCGTGTAACTTCATATCCATAGGTTTCACCCCGGCTGATAATTTCGAGGACACAGCCCTCCAGTACGCCTTTGAGCATTTCCGTCAAGTTATCCAGCGAAATAACCTCCTGCTACTATGTGTGGCTTGTATCAAGTACTACTTAATACCACTATACAGTAACACACAGTAGCCGTGATGTCAACCCCCAGAATTCGCCCAATGGAACGGGAAACTGTAGCGGATACTTTTACCTCCCATTCAACAGCGCTTGCAAAGTCACCTCATGCGCCTTGCGGGCGTTCCCCAAGAATACTTCTTCGTACGCAACACCCTTGTTTGCTAGGATTCTTTTAGTAATCGTTTCCAAAAAGGCGGGATTTTTCGCCATAACTGGCCCAATCAAGTGGGTTGCAAACAGATTCTCCCTGAGAACCCCTTCGAACTTATCGTTTCTGTTATTGCCAATCCCAAAATCCACGCTAAATAGCGGTTTTTCAGCAACACTAAGCTCGGTTGATTTGTTAATAAACCCTACGACCTTTTCGTCAAATAAATCGCAGTCGAAAACACAATCACTTGTCACGGGCTGCTCAAAATTTTCTTTTGTTTCGAGCTCTAAGAGGCCCAACCCGTCCAAAACTCTGCCATTGTTCAAGACTATTCTCTTCCCAAACATCTCCAAGCTGTTACCGGTCAAAAGGATCACGGCGCCATTTGCAATCCTCTCCGCCAGACGTCCAGCAAGTGGCTTTAGTGATTCACAAGCTGCATAAAGGCTCCTCTCGGTTCCACTCCCAATGTAGATAACATCGTAATCACTCAAATTATCTGGCATTTTCGTTTCTATTTCGGCGGCAATCCCACCCATTTTCAGTCTCATCTGTAACATTTTCATGTTCCCGTTTTCGCCATAAAGATTCATTAAATCATTGAATAAATGCAGGATTTTAACCAATCAGCTCTACCTACTTTCCGAAAATCTTCATAACATCTTGCTTATCCGCAAAACATGTAATAATGAACAATTCGCCTGCTGCTTCCCTCTCAAGAATCTCTCTGGCTCTCTCTAGATCTTGTTCCACAAAGACTTTGTTACCTTCCACACCAGCACAATCAAACCTCGTTGCAAGGTCGTAACAATACCTGCCAATCAGAAATATTTTCTTTATTTTAAAAGCCTTCAGCTTTTCGAAATTTATATCCCAAAGCCAAGAAGTTTCGCTGGTAAAATACTTCCGGCTTATTTTGTTAACAACAATGGCAACAGCCACTTCTTGTCCTTGGTTCAGCGCATATTCAATTGACCTATCATAAGAAACCGGATTTTCATGCTTAGAAATGAGCAATGTCGCCCTGTGACCGCAAAAATCAAATTCTGTAAGCCGCCCTGAAGTAGAAACATGCGAACTTAGTGCCCCGGCTAATTTATCTCCCTCTACCCCGATGTGAAAGCAAGCAACAAACGCCGCCAAAACATTATAAACACTGTGCGGATTGAGGTTTTGTACCTTAATCACATGCTCGTCACCATGATCACCACTAATTTTTACAGCTTTGTTTTCTGCATCTACGCAAGTCACAGTAAAGCTACTGTGCTGACTTTTGTTGCCACAATTTTCACATGTAAACTTCCCTAAAGTGCCAAAGTTTCGGCCTTCATATCTCAGAGGCCATTTGCAAATTGGGCAAAAACTTCCATCATCATAAATCTCTCTAATTCTCTCCCCCAGAAAAATATTCGAATCAACACTATAATAAGTGGCGTTCTCGCAACCTTGACCCAACGCAGAAACCAATGGGTCATCGGCATTTAAAATTAATCTGGTAGTTTTTGAAATGCTCTTCTTAACCACGTCAAAAATCCATTCGGGGTGTCTATTTCTCGTCAGCTGGTCCCTAAAAATATTTGTTATTATATAATATTTGGGGGCAAAAAACTCAAATATCTTTCTGGCAAACCTCTCATCAGTTTCCATCACAATTGCTTGCTTTTTGAACCTCCCCCTTAAATCACAATTACAAAGAATTAGTGTTGTTACACCCTCAATTTGGTTTGAGCCTTCTCTGTTGCAAACCACGTCAATTTCACACTTTTGCAGAGTATCACAGATGAGCTCCGTAGTTGAAGTTTTGCCGTTACTTCCTGTTATCGCCACAACGTTTTCACATAACTTGACTTTACTCAAAACTTCCGGACAAATTTTGAGTGCAATTTTCCCCGGCAAACTACTTCCCCTCCCAAAAACCTTGCCAACAGACCTAAGCCACTTGCAAACAATAATTGCCAAAAACACTTTTATCACAAACTCACATCCTTATGAAAGTCTCTCACCTGTTCCCTTCGAATTTTGCCCCTAGGGATAGCATCTTCAAAGCAGCAAACCCCCAACAGATTTATCCCGTATGATTATATCACATGTTTATCCCCGCTCCATATAGCTGAATTACATGCCGAAAATCACCCAAACATAGGATACTTTACAAAATTTCATTCCCATTTTCTGGGGCGATGCAAAATTGTCTTGGCGTAACCAAAATAAGGTTGACTATCAAACCCCAAACGTGGTACAATGGCCGAGGGAGTTTGTGCTTTGGCAAAAGGAAAGTGTTATTTTCGTTCGGAAGGATGCGTGATATTTGTGCCAAATATAAAATCAGCCAAGAAGAGGGTTAAGATCACAGCGAAAAAAAATCTCAGGAACAAGATTTTGAAGACCAACCTAAAAACAGTGACTAAAAAGGTGTTCTCGGCAGTCGCGAGTGGAGCGGAAAGCAGGCAAGATGCATTGAAAAACGCCATAAAAAAATTAGATCAAGCAGTCAAAAAGGGAGTTATTCATAAAAATTGTGCCGCAAGGAAAAAATCCCAGCTTACTAAGTTGTGTAAATGAGGTTCGGTTTGGCTTTGCCGCCATTTTTGAGTTGAGGGGGTTGATTTTTTGCAAAAGGATCTGTTTAAAACAGCAATGAGAGGCTTCAACAGGGAAGAGGTAACCAAATATATCACGCGCCTGATAAAGAACATTAACGAGAAAGAAGCAAAACTCAGGGGGCAGCTCGAAGAGCTTACCAAAAACAACAAGGAACTAAAGAGAACACTTTCGTCAAGGGAAATCTTGATTGCAGAACAGAGGAAGCACCTGAGTGAATCTGAGGAAGAGTTGAAGCATTTGCGCGATAAGTTGGCAGCGGTAGCTGAGAAAAAAAAGGTGTATGACGATGTGGCTCTGCGCGCAGGAGAGACAATTATCGCAGCCCAAAGTGCTGCTGAGTCACTGATTACCGAAGTAAAAGGGAATCTTGAGTCAATTGGTTCGAAGGTTACAGAGTTCGTGCTTAAGATGAAATATGAGATAAGAATCATAAAAGGCGACCTCTCTAAACTTTGTGAGATTTCAAAGGATACCACGCGCTTAATCGACGAGAGAATTGAGAATTTGGGGCGTACTCTGACAGAATTGGAAGACGGGCTGGACAATACCAAGCTGACAGCAAGGATAAATGCAATCCTGAAAGATTCCGGAATTTAGCGGGTTTTCTAAGCGGCGCAGAAGCAGTGGATACAAGAAACAAGAAGGCTTTTGACGTTTTGCGCAATGTAGATGCACATATGTCACAATAAGGCTCTGTGAACCATGTCAGGCGGGGAACCGAGCAGCATTAAGCAGAAGTCTTATGTGTAGGCGTTGTGCCTCTGCATTGCGGAGGATGTGGAAGGGAAGCAGAAATATATGTATAAAGCGTTGTATAGGAGATGGCGACCTTCCAGATTTGACGAGATAATAGGCCAGGAGCATGTCTCCTTGACCCTAAAGAACGAGGTACTGACCGGCAACGTTTCGCACGCCTACATCTTCGTGGGCAGCAGGGGGACGGGGAAGACAACAACGGCAAAGATCCTGGCAAAGGTTTTGAACTGCGTTAACGTCCAAGATGGCGAACCGTGCTGCACCTGTCATGTTTGCGCGGGAATCGATGCGGGTAATATATTAGATGTTCTGGAAATTGACGCGGCAAGCAGCACCGGAGTTGACAACATAAGGTCGTTAAGAGAAGATGCCAAGTTCGCGCCAACTGTGGGGAAATGCAGGGTTTATATCATAGATGAAGCACACATGCTGAGCATTGGAGCTTTTAATGCACTTCTAAAGATCATGGAAGACCCGCCGAAAGGCGTAGTGTTCATCTTGGCAACAACTCAGATAAACAAGATCCCAGCAACGATCCTCTCAAGATGCCAGCGGTTTGATTTTTCAAGGCTTACTCCGCAAGGACTAAAAGAGCACATCATAAAAATAGCAAGCAGTGAGAAAATCTCCATAAATGAAGAAGGTGCGTTGCTCATTGCAGTCCTAGCCGAAGGAGGGGTCCGCGACGCCCTTTCGCTTTTGGATGTTTGCAGCAGCGTCGCTGGCGATGCACTCATAGATGAAGCGTTGGTAGAAAAGACTGCTGCCTTGCCTTTTGGTTCTGTTTGTTTGGATTTAGTCGAGTTGATCACGCAGAAAAAGACTGAAGAGAGTTTAAAGGTCATCGGGGATTGCTACCTCAAGGCAGTTGACATGGCAAGCATGTGCGAAATGTTGCTAAAGAGTTATCGAGATATATTGTTGCTAAAATTGTGCCGTAATGAATTAGGCCTATTTGAAATCCCGCAGAGAGATCTGCGTAAGATCCAGGAGATCGAAAAGATAATCGAAACTGAACAAATTCTCAGGAATATTGACATTTTGAAAAATTGCCATATGAATATCTCAAAGTCGGCAAACCCCAAAATGGACCTCGAGTTGTGCGTGATTAATTTATCTTTGGCAGAAAAAAAAGCAGTGGGCAGTGGAACTGTTACAAAAGTGCAGCAGGGTGAAGTTAGTTTGCAGAAGTGGCCAAATATTTTGAAACGTCTTTCGGGAATAAATGCCGCGCTCAGCGACGCATTGGTGGGGTCTAAGGCCTACTTGAGAGATGATGTTATACTTATAGATGCAAAATGTGATTCGTTTTTAGATTTGATTAGGAGGGATGAACAAGCGAAACTTTCCCTAAAGGAAGCAATATTCAAAGAACTTGGAAGGAAACATAGAATTGGACCATACCGCGAAACTTAGTTGATTTTTGGAGGAAAGCAAATGGATGACAAGCAAAAAGTTTTAGAAACTGCAATAGCGCAAATTGAAAAGCAATTTGGGAAAGGTTCAATAATGACGCTTGGCCAAAGTGCACTCAATGTGGAATCAATCTCAACCGGATCAATTTCCCTCGATTTGGCGCTTGGAGTTGGCGGATTACCAAGGGGGCGAATCACAGAAATTTTTGGGCCAGAAAGCTCGGGGAAAACAACGGTTGCCCTACATCTAGTGGCATCTGCACAAAAGCTGGGGGGCACAGCCGCCTTCATTGATGTTGAGCATGCTTTGGACCCTGTTTATGCCGCAGCGCTTGGAGTAGACGTGGATTCCCTGCTCGTCTCGCAACCGGATGCCGGAGAGCAAGCTTTGGAAATCACCGAAACGCTAGTGCGTTCAGGAGCAGTTGATGCCGTTGTTTTGGATTCTGTTGCGGCACTTGTTCCAAAGCAGGAAATCGAAGGTGAAATGGGAGATGCACATGTTGGACTGCAGGCAAGATTGATGTCGCAGGCACTCAGGAAACTCACGGCGATAATTTCTAAAACCAACAGCGTTGCTATTTTCATCAACCAGTTAAGAGAAAAAGTTGGAATTGTATACGGGAGTCCGGAAACCACCCCAGGAGGCCGAGCATTGAAGTTCTATTCTTCGATAAGGCTTGATGTAAGACGCATCGAACACCTCAAGAACGGAACAGAAGTGATTGGAAACCGGACGAGATGCAAAGTTGTAAAGAATAAAGTTGCCCCTCCATTTAGGGAAGCCGAGTTTGATATCATGTATGGGAAGGGAATCTCTAGGGAAGGCGAGCTTTTGGACATGGCACTAAAGAGAGGCATCATAGTCAGAAACGGGGCTTGGTTCAATTATGGTGAGACGCGGCTAGGGCAAGGCAGAGACAACTCCAGAGACTATTTGAAAAACGACGCGTCGTTGATGGCAGAAATTAGCGACAAAGTTTTAGGAAAAGTTGATCTAGCGGAAGATTCGTCAAATTGCAAGGCTCCGGAAAAGAAAGCGGCCGGGAAATAATCGTAATATAAATTTCTAGCAAGTGAGGGCGTCATAGGAAGATGGAAGAGGCATTAAAATTGGGAGAGAACCTGTTCTTTGAACGGAAATTTGGGTGGGCAAGAGTTCAAAAAGAGTTAGAGAAAAGGCAATTTTCTCCACAAGTCGTAGATGAAGTCATGAAAAAATTGGATCCAGGATATGAAGAGCGGCACATAAAATATGTTATTCTCGGGAAATATGGACGCAGGTTGTTCATAGATCACGAGAAAGAAAAAATCACAAGGTCACTCGTGAGATTTGGGTACCCCGAAGATAAGATCCAAAATGTTTTGGAAAGTCTAGAAAGAGCTGAGTTTTAATGAAAATCGGCCTTGTTTCCTTGGGGTGTGCCAAAAATCAGGTGGATGCAGAAAAGATGCTCGGGAGCCTTGAACGCGCGGGGTACGAGTTCTGCAGCGATCCCGGCTTGTGTGACTTTATAGTCGTAAATACGTGTGGGTTCATTGAAAGCGCAAAACAGGAATCAATTAACAACATCCTTGAGATGTGCGCCTTGAAAGGCGGAAATAATAAGCTCAAAAAAGTAATTGTAACAGGGTGTTTGGCCCAGAGATATGGGAAAGAAATCAAAGCGAATATCCCAGAAGTGGATGTAGTTTTGGGTCTTGGTGCAAATCAAAGAATCGCAGAACTAATTAAAAGTTCTTTAGATCATGACGAAGGTTTAGAGTTGTTTGGGTCCCCAAACAACTTCAATATGGAAGGTGCGCGTTACAGAATTTTCGATTCACCATCCGCACATGTGAAGGTCGCAGATGGGTGCAGCAATAGGTGTTCTTACTGCGCGATCCCCCTACTAAGAGGCAGTTTCAGAAGCAGGAAACAAGAAGATATTTTGGCCGAAGCAAGAGATCTGGTTGAATCTGGCGTACGTGAAATAAACTTGGTGGCACAGGACACAACGAGTTATGGGCAAGATATCTATGGTACTTTGGAGCTTCCGCGGCTGTTGTCAGAGCTCTCGAAACTCGAAGATCTAAAACGTATAAGGTTGCTTTATTGCTACCCAGACAGGATAACCGACGAACTTCTTGAAGTTATGAAAACAACCCCAAAAGTAGTCAAATATATAGACGTCCCTTTCCAGCATGTCAACGAAAATATCCTTCGTGAGATGAATCGAACTGGTAACGCAGAATCGCTTAGGAAGCTAATTGGAAAAATCCGGGAAAGGGTACCGCGAATTGTCTTCAGAACGACTTTTATTGTTGGATTCCCGGGTGAGACAGGCGAGCAGTTTGAAGAGCTCTGCGACTTCGTCAAAGAAATAAAATTCGAACGACTTGGTTGTTTTGTCTACTCGCAGGAGGAAAACACGAAAGCGGCCAAACTCCCCGGTCAGGTTGCAGAAAATGTTAAAACAAGCCGAGCAGAAAAGTTGATGGCCATCCAAGCAAGCATTGCTGATGAATTTTCCAAAAGCCTAGTCGGGAGTATCTTTGAAGTCTTGGTAGAACAGGTATATACGGATGGAATGGCTTGTGGACGCACGTATATGGATGCCCCGGAAGTTGATGGATCCGTGATTTTTGGTGGGAACAAAAGCAAAATCGGGAATATTGTGAAGGTCCAAATCGAAAGTTTTGAGGGATATGAGTTGTTTGGGAGCGTGGTTTAAATGAACTTGGCAAACCGGTTGACATTCGGCAGAATGGCTTTGGTTATCCCACTCACATTCTTTTTGCTGTCACCCACAATCAAAAACAACTTTTGGTGGGCAGTTTTGGTCTTTGTCGTCGCGTGTGCGACCGATTCCCTAGACGGTTGGGTAGCAAGGAAATTCAATCAGGTGACGGATCTCGGGAAATTCTTGGACCCCATAGCGGATAAAATGTTGATTGTTTGTGCGCTAATTTGCCTTGTGCAACTCAGAATAATTGGCGCTGTGCCCGTTATAATTGTTGTTATGCGTGAGTTTGGAGTGACTTCGCTCAGGCTGCTCGCGAGCGGCAAAAATGTTGTCATTGCGGCAGATGCCTGGGGAAAGGCAAAGACCGTCGTCCAGGTTAGCTGCGTTTTATGTTTAACTATCTGGACAGCTTTGCGTAATCTGGATAACGCAAGTACCCGAACATTAGGGACTATATGTGGTTGGCTACCCTGGATTATGGCAGGAGTTACAGTTATTTCGGGAACAAATTATGTTTGGCGCCATCTGGACTTGTTAGGGTAATTGGGAAAAAGAACAGAAAAGAAGTGATTTTTGGTTGGTTATACATAACACGTTGTCTGGGCAGAAGGAATTATTTAAATCCGGAACAAACAATGTGGTTAAAATTTATGAGTGTGGTCCTACTGTATATAACTTCATACACATTGGGAATGCGAGACCGCTGTGCGTCTTTGACAGTTTAAGAAGATATCTGATATACTTGGGATATAATGTTATCTTTGTTAAAAATTTCACAGATATAGACGATAAGATAATAAAGCGAGCAAATGATGACGGCGTTCCTTGGGATAAAGTTGCCGAGCGCTTCATAAAAGAATATTACGTTGATGCACGGGGGCTGGGAGAGTTGCCGCCGACTTATGAGCCGAAGGCAACCGAGAACATCCCGGCAATGCAAAAAATCATCAAAAAGTTGTTCGAAAGTGGGTTCGCCTATGAGCAAGGGGATGGGACTGTTTACTTCAGAACTCGTAAGTTCGCAAACTACGGTCAACTTTCGGGGATGGTGCTTGAAGATTTGCAGGCCGGGATCCGGGTTCCAACAAATGAGCAAAAGGAAGATCCATTGGACTTTGTTCTCTGGAAAGTGGCAAAACAAGGTGAACCTTGTTGGGAATCACCTTGGGGCAACGGAAGGCCTGGTTGGCATATTGAGTGCTCTGCAATGATCGACAGTATTTTTGAAGATACCATAGATATCCACTGTGGCGGCCACGATTTGATATTCCCGCACCACGAAAATGAGTTGGCGCAATACACAGCCTATTGCGGCAAGCCTCTAGCAAATTACTGGATGCATAACGGATTCGTTACAGTAGACAGCGAAAAGATGGCAAAGTCGGTTGGCAATTTTTTCACAGTGCGGGAAGTGGCAAATGTGTTCGGTTATATGCCAATCAGGTTGTTGATGCTCCAGGCACACTATAGGACACCAATAAATTATAGTGCAGACGCGATGAAACAAAGTTTTTCATCTCTGCAAAGGATTCGTAACTGCCTAGAGCTCCTGAGAGAGAAAGAAGAGCAGACAACGGAGCTAAAAAGCGAAAAACAACCGATTGAGAGGTTTGAAGAACTTGAAGTTTTAAAGAACAAATTCTTTTGCGAGTTGGATGACGATTTTAACACAAGTGGAGCGATTGGTGTGCTGTTCGATTTTGTGCGAGAGGTCAATTCGCGACTTGCGGGAGCAAAATCTTTTGAGCAAAGTTATATTGGGGCAGCAACAAAAATTCTGGGTGATTTTTTGGAAATTCTAGGGTTAGACCTAACCGAGCCAGAGACTTTTGAAGATGAACAGGTAAAGTTGCTGCTGGACCAGCGGGAAATTTCAAGGGCGAACAAAGATTTTAAAAGAGCAGACGAACTCCGGCAGGAACTGAAAAGAATGGGAGTCTCTGTGGAAGATACGCCAAGTGGCGTAAAAGTTAGAAAAGATGTGGGAGGACTTCACTTTGAGCGGTAAAAACAGCAAATCCAAAAGAATCCAGAAAGCTGTGGATATTTTCCTTTCAACAGTCTTGATTTGCACAACCGCGAATGTAGCGAGTGCGGCAAACGCGAGACTGACCGGAAGTATATTTGGCGAAGCGGGGGTTAATCGTGAAGTGCGCATAAAGACGATGTCAGATTTCAGCGCTCTGCATGAAAAAACATTAACGCTAACAGGAACAGACGGAAAGCAAAAGGAGTTCGGTTTAAAGAATGTCACCCGAAAAGAATTCAAGGGTGCAAGCGGGACGGCGTTTTTCAATGCACTTGATGAGTTCCTTGTTTCTGTGCCAGATTCGGATGAAGGTGTTGCTCCGCTTGCGAGACACCTGAACCTAAAGAGCAACATTGAAGAGCAAGATAACAGAAAAACTGAGACCTACAAGAAGTTGGCAAAATGCTTTGGCGGCACGCTTAAAGAAAAACCCGAGCTTGTGGAAATTAAAGTTTATGATATTGGTATTGATGCCAAAAGCAGCAACAATGCCACTATGAGGTTTGTCATTGGCGTTGGCGAATTGAAAAACAACAATTTGGCAGCAACAACTGAGGAACCTAGTACAGAGACGATCTCAGGGTTGCCAGCGGCACAGAAAAAAATACAGAAAATGATTGAACTTATAACCAAAAACAAGTCAAAAGCGACCACACCAGTTATAAGTTTAAACGAAGTAGGAAATGTCATTGACTCAGGTGTTATTGCAGCAGTGCGGACAATAAATAGCAACAGTGTGGTAACATTCAGAAAAAAAAGCTCTTCTAAAAAGGTACTCTACGAGTGGAAAATTTCACCGACCAACGTGGCGAATCCCAAAGAAATTAATATGCGGATCACGCGATCAAACAAAGGGGTAGACAACCTGATGGCAGAAAAATATGCCAAGGTGAAATATAAAACAATAACTATGCATCAACATGGAGATCTCGGGAGTAAATTCCAGGTAGACGTCAAGTTTAACCTAGATGCTTTTGATAAAGGTAATTTGAATCTTTATAGCGTTGACCTTGAATCGGGCACAGTAGGGAAAAAAGATCAGAAGCTTGAATTCAATGAAAAAACCGGCAGACTCTCTTTTCAAGTAGCTTATGGTGATACTTATATGGTTACTGAAGGGGCGTTAGACGGAGTATGAGAAGCAATCATGCCGGCATTTGTTGAGGGGAATGGATAGAAGTTGGAAAGGGTCTTAGTTGCGATGAGTGGCGGTGTGGATAGTTCCACAACGGCGACACTTCTTTGTGAACAAGAGTTTGAGGTTATAGGGGCAACCCTTAAGTTGTATGAGCACCCAAAAGCTCTGGGAGTTATTTCAGATATCGGATTGGCGCAGGGAATCGCAGCTAGCCTTGGAATTGAGCATCATGTTCTGGATTTTAGGGCCGAGTTTGCAAGGGACGTGATCAGTAAGTTCGTAAATGATTATTTTGATGCAAGAACACCTAACCCATGCGTATATTGTAACAGACACATTAAGTTTGGGAAATTGCTGGATTTTGCAAGCTCCATTAATTGCAGCAAACTAGCAACTGGGCATTACGCCAAGGTTGAATATGACGGTGCATCGGGGCGTTATTTACTGAAAAAGGCAAGTGATAAGCGCAAAGATCAAAGTTATGTGCTATATCCACTGACTCAAAAGCAACTTTCAAAACTCATATTCCCGATGGAAAACATGACGAAGGATAAAGTGCGAATTTTGGCAAAAGAAAAGGGATTGCCAAATCATCAAAAACCAGAAAGTCAGGATATATGCTTTGTTAAAAAGATGAGCTATTCTGAATTCATAAAGAGTTATTCCGGGAAGGATTCTCCGCCCGGCGAGTTCGTTGGGACAGACGGGGAAGAATTGGGAACACATGGCGGAATCATCAACTATACGATTGGGCAGCGCAAAGGGCTTGGAAGTTCGTTTGGTGCGCCGAAATATGTGGTTGCTAAATTAGCCGCAGAAAACGTTGTTGTCCTTGGCACCGAAAGCGAGCTTTATTCGAACAGTCTGGTTGCCGGGATGGTAAACTTCATTCCATTTGATAACCTGAACTCGGCGATGAGAGTAATGGCCAAAGTTAGGTATAATCAAGAACCTGAATCTGCCACAATATATCCGCTGGAAGATTGCAAAGTCCGGGTAGAGTTCGCGGCAAAGCAACGAGCAGTGACTCCGGGTCAGCATGTTGTTTTTTATGAAGACGAGTTCGTGATTGGTGGAGGGATGATACTGTGAGTCATGTTGGTGATCGCGGGGAGGAAGTGTTGTTTTGCCGAGGAGCATAGCAATAGACGGGCCAGTGGGAGCTGGCAAAAGTACGCTGGGGGCAGAGTTAGCCCGGTTGCTCGGTTACGTATATGTGGACACCGGAGCGTTATATAGGACAGTAGGCCACTACGTCTTGAAAAAGTACGGCAATACGTATAGTGAAGAAGACGTGGTTGCCACTTTGGGCGAAATCAATATTGAGCAGAGGCTTGCAGGTGATACAACTAAAATATATTTAAATGGGTCAGATGTTTCGGCTGTTATTAGAGACGATGCCGTTTCGGCGGCAGCTTCGCGTGTTTCGGGGTTCAAAAGGGTACGCGACTTCCTGTTCGCTTTGCAGAGGGACGTAGCAAAAGGGAACAATGTGGTAATGGATGGAAGGGATATTGGGACAGTTGTCCTCCCAAACGCGGACTGCAAACTGTTTCTAACAGCTTCGTGCGAAGTCAGGGCAAAGAGGCGAACGCAGCAGCTCGAAAGAGCGGGACAGAAAGTGAATTATAACGAAGTTCTTGAAAATATGAAAGAACGTGATTATAACGACACAAATCGCTTGATCGCCCCACTTAAGATGGCAGATGATGCTATTTTGATTGATAGCTCCGAAAAAAGTTTTGAAGAAACGCTGCAAGAACTATATGAACTTGCAAGGGAAGATTAAAATGGGGTTTTATCGCAATGTAAAGTGGATTGTTTCAAAACTCTTACCAATATTTTTTAAACTTGAATTTATTGGCTTCGAGAAAAAAGTAGCTAGTGGCAAAGGGTATATAATATGTTGTAACCATGTGAGCAATTTAGATTCCGTCGCGATCGCGATAAAGGTGGATGCGGAAATCAACTTTTTGGGGAAAGCAGAACTTTTTAAAAACGCGTTTTTAGCATTTGCTTTCCGGAAGTTGAATGTAATCCCTGTAACGCGTGGAAAGGGAAACAGCACTGCCTTAGAAAAAGCAGTTGCAGTGGTAAAATCCGGCGGCGTGCTGGGCATTTTCCCGGAAGGTACGCGTTCAAAGGATGGAAAGCTCAAACCACCCAAGTCGGGGGCAGTGTTTGTCGCCCTAGCGGCAAAAGCAGACATTTTGCCAATGGGCATAACATTTGAGAAGAGATGGCTCAAAAGGTCAAAAATCGTTGTGAAATGCGGCGAAATGATTAGATATGAAGACTTGATGGTGAAGGAAAGAACACACAGTGAACTAAGGCAAGCGAGCAAGTTTGTTATGGCAAAAATATCGGAATTGATAGGATGAGTAACCTTGGAATTGGTGATAGCTGAAAGAATCGGATTTTGTTCCGGCGTTGAAAGTTGCTTAAAAAGCGTTGAAGCTCTGTTACTAAAGGGGAACAAATTGTGTGTGCTGGGGGAAATTATTCACAACGAAGGGGTACTCGGCGACCTCAAATCCCGTGGCGTCAGGTTTATAGAATCTATAGACGATGCGAGTGAAGACGAGATATTAGTACTCAGAGCTCATGGCTCCACAGAAGAAACATACAGTCATATAAATGGCGCCGGTTATATCAGGTTGCGTGGCACCGATGACAAAATTGAAGCTGGTGCGAAGTATTTCTTTGATAGTGTTTGCCCATTTGTTGCGAAGATACACAACACCGTTAAGGAAATACCAAAAGACGCCGTGTTGATCATTTTGGGGGATAAAAACCACTGTGAAACAAAAGGGATAAAAAGCCGTGCTCCAGGCGACGTTTTCGTGTGCAAAGATTCCGATGAATTTAAAAATTTGCTGGAAAATGCCAAAGAGCTTTTTGGCAGACAAATTTACATGGTCTCTCAGACTACGTTTTTGGAAAAGGAAGAAAAGAAATGCGAAGCTTGCGCAAAAGATATGGGTCTTGATATTATTTTTTTTGATACGATGTGTCACGAAGCAAAGGCAAGGCAAGAAGGAGCCGAAAGGGTTGCAGAGCAAAGTGACCTTGTTTTGATACTTGGTTCAAGGGTCAGCTCTAACACAATGAAACTCTTTGAAATATGCCGAGCGATGAAAAGAACAGTCCTGGTGGAAGATACTGCGAATTTAGATGAGGTTGATTTCAGCAATTGTAGGCGGATTGGAATTGTCACAGGAACATCTGTGCCTCAAGGGCTGTTTGAGGAGGTAAAGAAATACGTGGGTGAAATTGATGGAACGGAATTCAACTTTGAGGAGGAATTGAATAAGTCATTCCGAAAACTGAGAATAGGTGATCAAATAAAAGGGACCGTGACAAAAATCGATCCGTCAGAAGTACAACTTGATATGGATGCAAAATACACGGGTTACATTTCGATAAATGAGTTCGCGGGAAGCAATCTCAAGTTGCAGGAGCAGTTCAATATTGGAGATGAAATTGAGGCAATTGTTATCAAAATAAACGATGCCGATGGTTCCGCTGAGCTTTCGCGAAAAAGAGTCGTTAACCAGAGTGGTTCTGACGAAACTCGCAAAGCTATGGAATCCGGAGAAATTTTGTCTGGACAGGTGATCAGAGTTCTAGATGCAGGAATTATTGCGAGTTACAAGGGAGTAAAGGTGTTCATACACAATTCTCAATTGGACCCCCCAAATGTCACCGGCAATTCGTTGTTTGGCAAAGAAGTTTCTTTTAAGGTGTCTGCCGTTGACGACCGGCGGAGGTCTGCCAAGGGGTCAATGAAAGCTGCCAAAGCTGCTCAAAGGGAACTAAAGGCCCAAGAGTTGTGGCAAGAGCTGGAAGTTGGCCAAACGCGCAGAGGGGTTGTGAAATCGTTAACCAGTTTTGGTGTTTTTGTAGACCTTGGAGGGTTAGACGGGCTTATTTATGTCTCTGATTTGTCATGGGGGAAAGTGCAGGATGTAAAGGGGTTTTTGGGAATTGGCGAAGAAATTGAGGTAAAGGTTAAAAACCTTGATCAAGAAAGGAAACGAGTTGCTCTCTCTTATAAACGGGAATCCGATAACCCTTGGTTAAATTTTAATGCAGGATTCAAAGAAGGCGATGTGGTGGAGACCAAAGTTGTGGCTGTGAAAAACTTTGGAGTTTTTGCTGGCATCGTGCCGGGAGTCGATGGGTTTATTCATGTTTCGGAACTTTCGAAAAACTTTACAGGCAGCCCTTCTCAATTTTTTAAAGTCGGGGACCCTATCAAAGCAAAGATTTTGGAAATAGACAGTGAACATCAAAAAGTGAAAATGTCAGTCAAAAGCATCCAAGAAGAAGTTCCGGTTGATCTTGGGGAAGTACCAAACGAATTTGTCACCGTCAGCAGCAGCGAAGGGCCAGAAACAAAAGATGATGAGCCCAGCTGGCAGCACGAAATTGCAGCACAGAGCACCGAAACAGCCGAGACGGAACAAGGGCCTCCCGGCAAAACAGAAGAAGAAACAGAATAGACTTTTGCAAAGCCGTTATCGGCTGAAATCGAGAGTAGGGCAAATTGCAAATTAGGATAGTGAGTTATGAACTATAAAAATACTAAAAGAGTAATTAATCGGCTTGCCTTTGTGATATTAGTAGTCGCCGTTTTGCGTTGTTCTTGCCTTATTGGTATCTGCAAGGGCAAAAGTGCCACAGAACCGCAGCAACAGCAAGCAACTTCTAGGCGTCTTGGGAAGTTGAGTGGACGGTTGGCGGGGAAAAAAGAAAAGGAAATCTGGTTAATCCTAGCCGAAATAGGGGTGGGGTTAACGATTGGGACCACCTTGCTCACCAACTTGTGGTACACGGTTACAAAACACAAAAGGAAATGACCCAAAAGTGTCCCGGCAAGAAGCAGAAATACCAACACCAGTGACCGAGCCCGCCCGCATGATCGTCGATTTTGCGCAGAATCCGGAAACTGTCTCGAAGTCGCCGTGAGCGATGCCGAGCGGCGACAGCGCGACGGGCAACAGCGCCATAACCAAAGCGGCCCTTAGCACAAATCTCGCTGGTATTTTGCACTTTGATAAAGTTTGATAAAGACGGTATTTAGCCATCTCGGCGGCGCAGGCAGGTGCTTCGCCGTGTTCTTGCCGATCTCTGATGTTTTCGTTAAGAGTTGAGTTTATCGAAACGCCACTTGCACGGTGCCGGGTTCGGTTCGTTTTCCCTCGCAACTGCCCTCAGCGCAGCAATATATTCGGCGCAGACTTCATCAGCCACTGCCCCGAACTCCGTTTCGCTCGCAGCTAGGCCCAATCGGTCGTAAGCGAACGCAGCGGCCGCGTAGAAATAACAACCGAGCGAATGCGGCACGGCATGGATGCTTCCCGCCGATTGTCCGATTGCTCTTGCGGCAGCCTGCGCGACCGGATTGTTCTCCTGTTCACGGGCGGCAGCGTGGCACTCATTCAGAATGATGTTTTTGACATATGGCAATTTCACTTTTCCGCCAAGCCACTCACGAGCGGCGGCTATCGCATGTGCAGGCCGTTCGTCGTTCGGGCAATGCTTCACAAAAAGCGGAAGGACCTTCTGCTCGGCATAGTTAAGTGTCCAATTCACCACTGTCGTTTTGCTCTGAGTTTCAATCAACCGCATCAAAGCGATGGTTAACGGTGCCTTTAGGTCACCGAATGTTTTGCGGAGCTTTTTGCTCATTTTGTTCTCCTTTCTTTCGGACAGATCAAATCATAGCTACTTTGAATCTGCCGCTTCAATTCCTCATCCGACACATCCGAACCGGCTACCACCGTGTTCCAATGCACCTTGTTCATGTGGTACGCCGGTGTCACCCCCTCAAACGCCTGCCGGAGGAAATCCGCTTCAAACGGGTTACATTTCAAGTTGACACATAATTTGCCTTTGCGCTCGCAAATCAGCGCGAAGGATTTCTTGTTCACCCTGTGGCGCATCACCGTCCACGCACCAGAGTTGGCGACGCTGTCAAACGGGTAGTCCTCGTAGGTAGCGGGGAAGGTCAGGCAAAAGTCTATAATCTCCTGTCGGGTCATTTACCGCACCTCTCTTCATTCAGCAACCAAACTTCATAACCATCCCTGCAAAACAGCACCTTCTGTAAGTTAAGAAAGTCATATCCTTTCAGAGCGGGTAATACGGAAATCCGTAAAATGCGTAAAAAGCAACAGCAGAGAGAAAGTCAAAGGCAAGGGAAACTTAGGGCACTATTTCCAACTTGAATACACGCTGGCAATCACTTGTTCGATGGGAGCTTTTTTAATTTCAACATCACAAACCCCGTCGAATTCAGACAAAAGCCGCATGAGGGCTTTGATAGAAGTTTTGGCAAGGTCAATCTCAAATTCATGAACACCATTTTCCGACGACAATAGTGCGGCATTTTTAAGCTTCGGCACAAATCCATTTTCCGTGGTCACAACAACGCGGGTCAGGTTTCCCGTAATTCCCCGCAAGCCGTCAAAATCACCGTCGTAGGCGATCTTGCCACCTGAAATCATTAGAATACGTTGCGCCATTTCCTCAAGGTCATCCATGTCATGACTTGTAACAATAATGGTAACGCCATCCTCACGATTAATCTTTTTGAGGAACTCAATCGTCTGGCGTTTTGCAACAACGTCCAGTCCGAGTGTAGGCTCATCAAGCAAGATGATCTCAGGTGAATGTAGCAGCATCATGGCAAGATCCGCCCGCATGCGTTGCCCAAGACTGAGCTCTCTCGCGAACGTTTTTAGTAATCCGCCAATGTCCAAAAGTTCCGTCACCATCTCAAGATTTCTGCGATACACCGACTCCGGAATGTTCCACACCACCTTCTTCCACTCAAAACTTTGGATGACTGGGTGATCCCACCAAAGTTCGGTGCGATTGCCAAACAACACCCCCAGCCTTGACATCAACTCTCTGCGCTGCTTCTGAGGGGACATCGACAACACAGAGATTTCGCCAGAAGTGGGTAGCAACATACCTGACAATAATTTCAAGGTCGTACTTTTCCCCGCGCCATTCGGCCCCGCATAAGCAACGAATTCTCCCTGCCTAATGTCAAAGGTGACGTCTGAAAGTGCCAATATAACCTTCTTTTCGGGCTTTATAAGATTCCGCAAAATACCTTTCCCTGAATTATCTCTTTGCCACTGTATAAAGCTTTTTGTCACATTGTGTAGGCTAACGGCGAAACCCGTAGGGAACGTATCGGTTAGAGCCTTTTCTGACATAGTAGCTCAGCCCTCTCTTGAAAATATAACTTGTAATAGGCAATAGGATGATAACATACAGCGCGGGATAGTAAACACTTAACCCTAGGGGAGGACGGCCCAAGAGGCATAATGACGGGAACCATGCCATCAATCCCTCAGGGAGAACAGTCAATAGCGGGATTTGAACAAACGGCGGCATGCCAGATAGAGGGAACGTGCTCAAGAGCCATGTTCCCTCTACTGCCGTATAGGAAATTTCTTCCATAGCCACAGGGGCGTAAAATGCTAGGCTTGACACGAGGTAGGACCGCGCCACAATAACTACCATCGTAATAAACAGGTATACAGCCAGAGATAATACCCAGCCAAATGAAACCTGCAACCCCAATCTTCTCTCCGCGATAATCATCAGTACCACACCAACAAAAAAATTGCTGCCGCCCGTGAATGGAGAAAAGCTGCATGTCGCCAACTGGACATTTATCGGCAATGGTTGGATAAACAGGTGTTCAAGCTGTCCTCTCCCAATAATCCTCGAGATATGGATATTATTATGGGAGCCGAACATAACGAAAATGCCAGTTATCAACGTGGAATAAGCCATCATAAACAACACTTCATCAACACTCATACCACCGATACCGCCAAACCGCGCTGAGATTAGAAATACGGCGGATACCACAGAAAGGTTGGAAACGATATCCGCGCCAATTATGGCTAGGGCATATTTTGTGTCACGCAGAAACCACGCTAAATCCATCTTCGCCGATATGCCAAGCAGTTTTATAACGCGTGTAAACGTAATTTTATCCGCCATAACTCACTATCCCCTCCTGAGATTTTCGGAATGCAAGCAGTGCCAGCGGCCAAAGGATGAGATTCCAAAGGATTTGCAAAGCAATTGTCCTCTCTACGTTCGCCGCGCCTACAAATATTGACAAAGGCGCCCCACCGAGCGAAGCAAAGGGTTGATACTTCACAGCCTCTGCAAGTCCGTATGGCAACAAGTTGATAGGGATAATCGTCCCTGAAAAAAATGAAACAATTGCCGCACGTATTCGACAAATCAGCCAGGTCATGTTCCTCAACTTAATAGACAGGCAAGCAAATAAAAAATCTACGGCAAAGCCAAGGGAAATACAAAGCAAAAAGCTCAGTAAAAAATACGGCGAAGCGGGTACCAAATTGACATCTAACAACGGTGATAGAATAACCATCGGCAGTGAAAACAACAGCAGCATCGGAACCCAGCCACCTACCGTCAATGCTATGAGCTGGCCGAGCACCGGGAGAGGTCTGCCGTAGAGTTTCAGCAATACTCCTTCGGAAAGCCATCCGGACGCAGGGGTTTTAACAACAAGCATATCCGCCAGAAGTGCGCTGAGAACGGCGTATGTAAGCATCTGCTCGGTGGTCATATCAACTTTTGCACCCGACGACATGACCACCTTCCATAAAAAGACCAGGGGGATGAGTGTACATATCTTGACGATGACATCTGGCAGCAAATAAACGATTCCACCGTTTGTTTTTTCAAACGCGGACAACTGCGCTGTCTTCAAATACTTGATCATGTGGGACCGCTCCTTATGAGTAGTCTTGGACACAACGAGGCCCGGGCACTCGCCTAAATGCCCGAGCAACACAAACACCAACTAATCCAACTAATCCCAGAGAAACCTATCATGAGACAAGAGGCACGCAACAAGAATATTTCAGCATGAGGCAATATCTGCGGAGTTGCCCTACCAAAGATCCCAGGCTCCCTGTTCATCCAGATCTTCCCATGTCTTGCCATCTTTCCCCTCGTCAATTTCACGCGCCACTCCCAACAGCCCCTCGTTATCGCTGGTGCCACCTAAACTATCACTTACTTCGCCCATCTCTACATTTACCACTGGCAAAGTTTGCTGCGTTTGCTCATCCTCCTCGCCACTTCCCTGACTACATTTGGCATTTTCACACCGCTGCCCGTGTTGTCCGAGAGTTGCTTCCGTATCACCTACCGCGGCAAAATCCGCCTCCGGGTGGGGATCAATTTCTCCGTCATCTTTGGGTTTTCCGTCCCGCGACTGTGGAACTATCTCCTTATCGTCACCAAACGCTATCTCCGAAAGGTCAGCACTTCTCGCTTTCGAGCTATCATGAACGGCCGACGGAGGGGGAACCTCCCGGGAACTGAATTTTAGATCAGCATTAACTTTACACAATTCACCAGAACCGCAACGGTACGTAGTTATTACAAATAATTCACAGCTCTCACCCGGCGGCAATTTCTCGCAAAGGAGGTACCTCCCCGGAATCTCTGCAAGATTGCATTCCCATCGAGGCCCTTGATTCTTTTGACGTTCTTTGTAACTTACCACATTCCCTTTCGGGTCTAAAATGCCTACTGTCACACTATTTTCATTGGCATTTTCAAACTCATCAACTTCGCTTTTGTCAGAAACCTTAATCCCGTCAACATATACATCAATGCCGTCAATATACACGTCAGCATGATGTCGCGAATTGTTCTTTATTCTAATCGGTGAAGATTTATACCTTCGTCTGCTCTCATCCATGGATTGAACAAATAATTCTAGATCTTCCCCATCCCCGACGATCTCAATCTGGTCCGCCGAAAAAGGTTCTATTTCTCCCGCAAGCTGCACAACAAGCTCAGCTTTTGGAGACGTCGAGCCAGCCTCATTATCTATATCAAGTGGTTCACCAAAATCATCATGATGTGCACCGGCAACAGCACAAATATCAGAGTGATCTTTAGAAACCGTCCCCGCCGCAGAGACGAGCCCAAGGCAGACAAATGAAGACAGAAGGACGCCCAAGTGGCGATATCTCATAAAACCCCTCCTTCGGGCACAATCATAGCACAAAAAGGGGAAAAAGACAACCCCCGAAATCCCCAATCTTATCTCCCTTTCATCTCTTTTGGCCTTCAGCGCCACACTGAATACAAGATTCCACAACTATTCCCTTGTTTTTCATCCTTTCAAGTTGCACTTCGCAACATCATTAATTTTCCACCTTATTTCAAGAGAGTTTTCTTTATTTTTTGTGTCTCCCGTTCCCAGTTGACAACACGCATCCCCTAGGTTTTCCACATTTTCAAAGGCCCCTACTAATACTACTATCTGTTATTTCTTAAAAATATGGCAAAATTAATAATATAAAAAAAGACCCTGTCAAGAACAATCCTAACAGAGCCTTCCTCTCTTTTCAATCCCTTTAGTACATGCCACCCATCCCCGGATTTGGCATTGCCGGTGCGGGGTTTTCCTCTTTCACATCTGTGACCAGCGATTCTGTTGTCAAAATCATTGCGGCAACCGACGAGGCATTTTCAATAGCGCTTCTTGTTACTTTTGTGGGGTCAACGATCCCGGCTTCCACCATGTCACCATACTTCTCATTATATGCGTCAAACCCGTAACCAGTCTTTTTAGCTTCCTTTATCTTTTCCACAATGATTGAAGCTTCGAATCCGGCATTGATTGCAATTTGACGAGCGGGCTCTTCAAGAGCTTTCAGGACAATTTTTGCGCCAACCTTTTCATCGCCGTCCAACGTTTGCAAAAGAGAGCAGACCGGTTCAGACGCATTAATCAAAGCGACGCCACCGCCAGCAACAATCCCCTCTTCAACTGCGGCTTTTGTTGCAGCCAAAGCATCTTCCATTCTGAGTTTCTTTTCCTTCATTTCAACTTCTGTTGCCGCTCCGACCTTAATTACGGCAACCCCGCCAGAAAGCTTTGCTAGGCGTTCTTGCAATTTCTCTTTATCGAAGTCGGATGTGGAATTCTCAATTTGTGCCCGGATTTGTGAAATCCTAGACTGAACTTGCGCTTTATCCCCCAGGCCGTCAACAATGATAGTATTTTCTTTTTGGACTTTTACTTGCCTTGCGCGCCCAAGTTGTTCAAGCTTAGTCTCCTTAATGTCGAATCCAAGCTCTTCCGAAATAACCTCTCCGCCTGTTAAAATCGCGATATCTTTTAGCATTTCCTTGCGGCGATCCCCGAATCCAGGGGCTTTAACGGCAACACAAACAAACGTTCCTCTTAATTTGTTAACAATTAACGTCGCCAAAGCTTCTCCCTCAACATCTTCGGCAATAATTACGAGCTTTTTCCCGGAGTTAACGACTTGCTCCAGCAAGGGCAGAATGTCTTGGATAGAGCCGATTTTGCGATCCGTAATAAGTATATAGGCGTCTTCAATAATGGTTTCCATCTTTTCTGTGTCAGTTACCATATACGGAGTGACGTACCCGCGATCAAATTGCATCCCCTTGACAACTTCACTGTATGTCTCCGCCGTTTTAGATTCCTCAACGGTAATAACTCCGTCTGCGGTAACCTTGTCCATCGCCTCAGAAATCAACTTTCCAACGAGTGGGTCCCCTGCCGAAATCGTCGCGACCCTTTCTATATCTGCAGAACCTGCGACCTTTTTCGAATTTTGATTAATCGATTTTACTGCGCAGTCCACGGCTTTTTTGATCCCTCTTTTGATTACAACAGGATTGGCACCGCTTGTTACAACCTGCATCCCCTCTTTGACCAATATCTGTGCAAGTAACGTGGCTGTTGTGGTCCCGTCCCCGGCGACATCATTGGTTTTTGTTGCAACTTCTTTAACTAGTTGTGCTCCCATATTTTCGAACGGATCCTCAAGTTCAATTTCTTTTGCAATTGTAACACCGTCGTTCGTTATTAGCGGGGACCCATATTTTTTATCTAAGACCACATTTCTTCCCTTTGGTCCAAGGGTCTCTTTAACGGTATCGGCTAACTTGTCAAGGCCCCTTTTAAGGGCTTGCCTTGCTTCTTCCCCATGCAATATCTGCTTAGCCATTTAATTCCCTCCTAAAAAAATCAATATTCAACAAAGCAAAGTTAAGCTTCAACAACTGCCAAGACATCATTTTGCCGCAATATGGTGTATTCTTCTCCATCTAACTTGACTTCGGTGCCGGAATATTTCCCGAACAATACTTTGTCGCCAACATTAACGTACATGGTAACCTCTTTGCCTTCGACCATTCCGCCGGGACCTACTGCAATAACCTCCGCCACCTGTGGCTTTTCTTTGGCGGACCCGACCAAGATAATTCCACTCCCAGTTGTTTCTTCTGCTTCGACTAATTTAACAACAACCCTGTCTGCAAGGGGTTTGATCGTCATACCATGATACCTCCTTAACAAAATTAAACAAATTGGCAATCGAGCGCTTCAACTGCCAAATATATGCTACACTACTTTTTTAGATATGTCAACCCCCAAAATTATAGAGGGAATGGGCGGTATATGAAGAGAGCTCAGGGAGGTATGTTTGGCGCAGAACCCTCTTTCCGGCTGTTGCTTTGCGAAAATGGGTTTGAGAGTAGATCTTCGACGATCCGGACGGCGGGAAGCGGGATTGTTTTTGGGGCAGCGTGGCATTTTGACAATGCCACAAAAGTGTGATACAATCCCTGTGCTGTGTAGGAGGAGTTTTATGCAAGAAGTTAAACGTAAGAATCGGGTTTTAATGACGTTGCTTGCGGTTTTTATTGTGAGTGTTTTGGCGGCGATTGGTTATGCTGTATCAATTCGCAATGGGTTTGTTTTGGCAAAGGTTGATGTGGAAAAGTCACTCGCCGATATTAGTGTGCAGTTGCAGAGGAGGAATGACTTAATTCCTAGTCTGGTAAATGTTGTCAAGGGTTATGCAAAACATGAGGAGTCAGTCTTTTCCGCGGTGACAGCGGCGAGGGAACGAATGATGGGAGCGAAAACGCCGGAGGAAATGAGTGCCGCAGATGCTGAACTGACGCAGGGATTAGGGAGACTTTTGTTGGTTGCGGAAGCGTATCCCGAACTCAGGGCGAATGAGCTTTTCCTCTCCTTGCAGGACGAAATTGCAGGGACTGAAAACAGGATTGCGGTTTCGCGGCGTGCGTTTAATGAGCAGGCAACGCGGTTTAACTCCATGGTTAACTTGTTCCCTAAAAATTTGTTTGCAAAGATGTTTGGGTTTAAAGAGGTTGCCGTGTTTGCTGCCGGTAAAAGTGCGAAAACTGTTCCGACTGTGAGCTTTGATTGATCTGTTTTGAGGGTGCTGCTGTGATTAAATTTGGGAATAAATTGGTGAAAGCCGGCGCGATTTTCATATTGTTGGCGAGTTTTGTTTGTTGCTACTGCTGTGCCATCACCGTCCCTGAGCCCACTTCTGACTTTTATGTCGGTGATTTTGCAAAAGTTCTCTCAAATGAAACCCAAAGGCATATAAATAGCACTAGCAAGCGCTTTTACAAAGAGTTTGGTGCCCAGGTCGTGGTTGTGACAATTGAGTCTTTGGGTGAGGAATCTCTTGAAGAGTATTCAGTTGCCGTGGCTCAGAAATGGAAAATTGGTGATAGCAAAACCAACAAGGGGATTTTGATTCTCCTTTCTGAGAAAGATCGTAAAATTCGGATTGAGGTTGGTCTTGGTTTTGAGGGCAGTTTCAACGACGCCAAAGGTGGCAGAATAATCAGGAAAAGCGGCGAGACGTTGAAGAAAAACTTGGACGCAGGAATCAGAATGGTTTATGATCTGGTTGTGAAGGAATTGGGTGGCTCTGGCTTTGCCTTGGGTGGCGAAGCGGACGCCATGGATCCCTTTTCGGACTGGAGGATGGCGGGGGTTGTCCTGCTCGTTGTTATCTTGTTCTCCATTTCTAGGAGAAACCGCAGCCGGAATGCTCAAAATCACGAAAATGATATTTATACTTGGGGACATATAGGTCACTGGGGTGTTTTTGGCGGCGGCGGTAGCAGCAAATCGGATCGCGGTGGTGGTGGCCATTTTGGCGGCGGTGGCGCGTCCGGCAAGTTTTGACTACCTAAAGAGATTTGTGAGGGTTTGAAGAGTGTAATCTATGAAGAAACGTGCGGAGATTAGGGTGCCGTTTGGTTTGTTTTTGACTGTTATTTTTTTAGCTGTTATTGGAACCATCTCGGTGACAATGATGTGGGATCTTTCGCGATTCAACAAGAAAATGAAGAATGTATATGGGTATGAGAAGATTTCCTCGAAAATATATGAGCTGGATGACATTGTTAGAAATAATTTCGGTGGTGAGATCGACGAGGATTGTTTAGTTGATGCGATAAGACGCGGGTATTTGGCTGGGATTAGCGATGATGATTCGAGGTATTTATCTGCGGAAGAATATAAACAGCTAAAGAAAGATTTGCAGGTCCAAAGTGTGCTTTGGGGCGTGCGGCTGGTTGTTGACGGCGGGTATTTAAAGGTGGCTGAAGTTTATGAAGAAGCTTTGGTGGGAGGCTGCGATTTAGAGCAGAAAGATTTGATCGTCAAAGTTAACGGGGTTGATGTGACATCTGAGAATGTTGAGGAGTGCCGTAAGGCTTTGAATGCTGCTGAGGGGACAAAGGTGAACCTTGTTCTTCATAGAGGTATTGAGGAACTTGAAAAAGAGCTTGTGGTCAGATATGTCACCATCTCTCCTTTGCGTATGGAAAGTTCTGACGATATTGGGTACGTCAAAATTGTCTCGTTCAGTGAGCAAGCTCAAAAGGAGTTTTCAAGTCGATTCCCCAAATTTGTTTCAAAAAGCAAGGCGATTATTCTCGATCTGCGAAACACTGCGATCGGGTCTATTGATTGTGCTGCGGAGCTGCTTCGCAAGGTGCTGCCACAGGGATTGATTGCTTCGGCGATAAAAAGTGATGGTGAGAGCGAAAATTTATTCTATAGTGATGGAGAGGATGAGGTAAAAAAGCCGATTGTTGTGCTTGCCAACGGGAAGACCGCTGGGGTTGCAGAGCTGTTTGTGCAGGTTCTGAGACACTATAAAAAAGCGCAGTTTGTTGGTGAAAAAACGGCGGGGAAAGGGAAACTGAAGAAGATTTTTGAGCTACGGGACGGATCTGCTGTGGAATTGACAATCGCCAAACTGGGGTTGCCGGATGGCAGTAGCTTTGACGAGATAGGGATTACTCCGGATTTTGTGGTCCCTCTTTCGGTTGAACAGGAAGAAGAAGTAGAAGGATCAAAATTGCGTGAAGACCCACAGCTGGCCAAAGCTCTTGAGGTGCTTGAAAACGCAGTCAAGGTTTCTGGCTAGGTCAAAGTGATTCTTTTATTTTCCAAGCCTTTTAGGGTTAGTGGTACGCTTTTTGTCAAGGTTTTAGGTTTTGTAAGAGGTTCACGGGATGTTGACTTAAAGAGAGAGTCTGAGTGATGAATGTAATTACGGGAACTGCAAGGGGCAGAAAGTTGCTTTCTCCTTCGAATGACGTAACGAGGCCGACTGCTGGGGTTGTTAAAGAAGCCATCTTTAACATAATACAGTTTGAGGTTGAGGGGGCAAAAGTACTAGACCTGTTTGCTGGATCTGGCCAATTAGGGATCGAGGCGCTGAGTCGTGGTGCAGCTGGTTGTACTTTTGTTGAATCCAACAAAGAGGTCTGTGAGGTTATTGAGAGAAACTTAAGATCAACGGGATTTTTTGGATTTTCTCGAGTTGAAAATGTGTTGGCGGAAGTTTTTTTGAAAAGGGCCGGTGTGCTCTTTGACATAGCGATTCTTGACCCGCCATATGCGGAAGGCATAATCAATAAGGTCATGCCATCTGTTGTCCGTCTGATGGCAGAAAATGGTGTTATTATTTGTGAGGCGGCAAAGGCAGACACTTTGGATGAAAGATTCGGCAAGTACAAATTGATCAGAGAGTACCGTTACGGGAAGAGGAAGTTAGGTTTGTTCAGAAGTGTTTAGTTTTGCTCTGGAAGTATTTGGAAATGTGAGAATGTTTGTGGTAAATGAAGGAACTGTGATAACTTGAGATGCGAGATGTTAGATAAGATAGAGTCGCCTCGGGACCTGAAGCTTTTGAGTGAGAGGGAACTGGGTCTGCTTGCGGCGGAGATCAGGAGTCGAATTGTTGAAACGGTTTCGAAGAACGGTGGGCATTTGGCTTCGAACCTCGGGGTTGTGGAGCTTACGATTGCCTTGCATCGGGTTTTTGATTCTCCTAATGACAAAATTATCTGGGATGTTGGGCATCAGGCATATACACATAAGCTGCTGACAGGTCGGGCGAAAAACTTTCACACGTTGTGCAAACTAAACGGTATTTCTGGGCTTGTGCGCATGGGCGAAAGTGAACACGATTGCTTTGTTGCTGGGCACAGTAGCACGGCTGTCTCTGCTGCCTTAGGGTTTGCAAAGGCAAAGGAGATGGCAAAGGAGCCGGGATATGTGATCTCTGTGATCGGCGATGGATCATTAACCGGCGGTCAGGTTTTTGAAGGATTTAACAATGCTGGGCATTCGGCGAAGAATTTCATTGTGATCCTAAATGATAACGAAATGGCGATTAACAAAAACATAGGAGGCCTTGCAAAGTACTTAAACAAGATTAGGTTGAGTGGAAAGTATTTTGAATTTAAAAGTAAATTGGCCTGTGTTTTGGAAAAGATCCCGCTAATTGGAAGGTTTTTGGTGCTTTCTGTAAGGTGTTTTAAAAATCTGCTGAAGCATTTGATTTATCAACGGAACGTCTTTGAAAATCTTGGTTTTAATTATCTTGGGCCGGTGGATGGGCACGACATAAGAAGTCTTTCCTACGTCCTTAAAAAAGCTCAAAAGTGTTCATTTCCGGTCATCGTGCACGTCGGCACACGAAAGGGTAAAGGGCACGAATTGGCGGAGACGGATCCGGATATTTACCATAGTGTTTCCCGAAAGGATTCATCGAGAACCTTCTCTTCCGAGTTTGGCAAGATAATTTTGGAGTTTGCAAAAGAAAATGAAAAAATCTGCGCAATCACTGCGGCAATGCGGGATTGTGTGGGATTTTTGCCGTTTTCGCAAGTGTTTCCCGAAAGGTTTTTTGATGTTGGAATTGCGGAGCAGCACGCCATCACATTTGCAGCTGGCCTTGCTGCAAGTGGGTTTGTCCCTGTTGTCGCGGTCTATTCTACGTTTTTGCAAAGGGCTTATGATCAGTTGTTGCATGATGTTTCGATTTCAAATCTTCATGTGGTGCTGGGAGTTGACAGGGCTGGTGTGGTTGGTGTGGACGGAGAAACCCATCAAGGGGTGTTTGATGTTGCGTTTTTGAGTGAGTTGCCAAATACAACAATTTACTCCCCTTCGGACTTTTTTGAATTGAAGCAGTGTTTAAACGAAGCAGTTCACGGAACCGGGCTTTGTGCGGTAAGATACCCTAAAGGGAAGGAATTTGCCGTATCAGAGTTTCTGGTTGAAGAACACGGAGACTATATCCATTTGCCGCAGCATGATTTAGACATTTTGATTGTTACTTATGGGAGGCTCTTTGGTTTTGTGTCTGCGTTGCCTCAAAGGTTCAGAAGACTTGGGCTTTCGGTTTCGCTTTTGAAGATGATAAAGATCCACCCGATTTTGAGTGATTGTTTAGAAATTGCGGTGGGGTATCGTACGGTCATTTTTTTGGAAGAGGGTATTAGGACAGGATCGATTGCCGAACAATTCGGGGCAAAATTACTCGAAATGAACGGGGATGTCAACTACTTTGTGAGAGCAATTGACGATAAATTTGTCCCCCAAGGAAGCATAAATGAACAACTTGCCATGCTGGGGTTGGATTCTGCCGGGATAGAGAGTTTTGTCAGGTCTGTTTCTCTTGCAGTAGTTAAGAGGGGCAACCGCAAGAAAAACTTTGGTAGATTTGGGAAGAAATCTGATGAAAAAGAGACTTGATGTTCTGGTCTTTGAAAGGGGTTTCGAAATCTCTAGGGAGCGGGCTAAGACCTTAATTATGGCTGGATTTATCTATGTTGAAAATCAAAAATCCGATAAGCCCGGGGAGTTTTTCCCAGAAGATGCTTTGGTTGAATGCAGAGGTTCGCCACTAAAATACGTCAGCAGGGGTGGGCTTAAGCTCGAAAAGGGGTTGGAGTTCTTTGGCATTGAGCTTGCGGGCAGAACCTGTATGGATGTGGGGTGTTCAACGGGGGGTTTTACGGATTGTGCACTTCAAAATGGGGCAAAGAAGGTTTTGGCGATTGATGTTGGTTATGGTCAGTTTGATTGGCGATTGCGAAACGATCCGCGGGTTTTCTTGCTCGAAAAGACCAATGTGCGCTATCTCAAAGCTGGGGACGTCTCTGGATTCGATATTGATTTTGTTATGATAGATGTTTCATTTATTTCTCTCACTAAGGTTATTTCCCCCATCCGGGAGTTAGTGAATAAAAATTGCGAATTTCTTTGTCTTATTAAACCACAATTTGAAGCGAGGAAGGGCGAAGTAGGCAAAAATGGAATTATCCGGGACGAGAAATTGCGCATGGAGGTTGTTGGACGTGTTCTAGACTTCTTGCGAGCAGCCGGGTTTTATGTGTGTGGGTTGACGGCGTCGCCAATTGCTGGGGCAAAGGGTAATTTGGAATATTTGACTTGCTTTGAACAGAGTTTGTAGAATACGAAAATGAAGTCTGTCTTCAGACCTTTTAATTTGGGGACCAAAATTTCCAGACCCCTGTGTCTGCAAGTTTAGCACAATTCATGTGACGTGCGAGTCCCTCTCTGTTAGAAAAAGCTAATTCCAAAATGGTGATCTGAATTAGTGCAAAATATTACTAAGATTTTGATGTTTTGTGCAGAGTATGGGCTGTCCGTTACTGCAAATGGAGGTTCGTGAGTATTGGAAAATGATTGATTTTCTGATATAATGTGAAGCGCAAATGAGCCCCGCAGTTGGTGGTGTCGTGAAATATCGGTTTTAGCTAAAAGTTTGATTTTTCGAGTTAAAGGATGATCTGTAGTGGATTCTGGGAAGGGTAAAAAAACGAGACAACTAAAAATTGTGGAAATAATAAACATGGGTCAGGTTAGAACGCAGGAGCATCTTCTTGATCTTCTTAGAGCTGCCGGGTTTGAGGGGACGCAAGCGACGATTTCTAGGGATATCAAAGAGTTGGGTTTGACCAAGGTGGCCGATAGAGGTGGCAAATCAAAATATGTCAGGCTGCCACGTGATGATGAAGATGAGCATTTGAGTTGGGCAAAAAAACATGTCAAAATTCTCAAAGAGACTGTGGTTGATTTTCATCCTGTCAACAACATGTTGGTGGTCAAGTGTACTACTGGTGGTGCGGGTGCTGCCTGTAGGGCTTTAGATTGCCTCAAAAGGGGTGAGGCGTTGGGGTCGATTGCTGGGGATGATACGGTTTTGCTGATTTTTCGTTCTGAAGAAGAAACACTTGAATTCATCAAATCTGCTCACGTGTTGCTGGGGTTTTGACGGGGGGGGGGTTTTGGTGTTTTGAGCAAAGAGACAGAGAATGTGGGATTTGTTTGTGAGAATTGCGGGTGTGAGGTTGGCCCTCTTAGTAATGGTAGCTTTAGGAATCATTGCCCGGCTTGCCTTTACTCTAAGCACGTTGACAATCAGCCTGGCGATAGAATGGCGAAGTGTTTTGGTCTTATGGAGCCAGTTAGTGTTGTTTTAACTTCCAAGAAGTGGTTGCAAATTCTTCACAGGTGCCTAGAGTGTGGTGAGGAAAAGTTAAATAAAGTAGCTGAAAATACCGATCAATGTGATGATTATGGGCTTGTTTTGAAGCTGATGGAAGAAGCGGGGAAGATGATTAGATGAGGGAAAGTGGGTATACTCGGGTTCTTTTGAAGTTGAGCGGTGAATATCTTGCGGGGGCAAAGGAACAGGGGGTAGATTTTGAAGCGGTTAAGACCTTGGCTGCTGAGGTAAAGGAGTGCCAGTCGCTTGGAGTGCAATTTGGCATTGTTGTTGGTGGTGGAAATTTTTGGCGTGGGAAGAGCATTTCGCAGATGGATAGAGCACGTGCGGATTATGTCGGGATGCTTGCGACTGCGATGAATGCCACGGTCCTTTATGATATTTTTCTTGGGCTTGGGGTCAGCGTAAAGCTTCAGATGGTCGTTTCGATGCCGGATATTGCCGAAAGTTATGTGCGAGATAAGGCGGTGAAATATCTCAATCATGGAGCCGCTGTCATTTTTGGTGGCGGGACCGGGAGCCCTTATTTTTCAACAGACACGGCTGCCGCGCTGAAGGCCATAGACATTGGTGCGGATGTCATATTCAAAGCAACGCATTCGGCTGATGGAGTTTATGACAAAGATCCCGCTCAGTTCCCGGAGGCCACTAGATACAACAGCCTTAAATTTAACGAGGTATTCCAAAATAACCTTGAGATAATGGATTTGGCAGCTGTTGCTCTGTGCGTGAAACACAGGATCCCGGTGCTGGTGTTTGGAGTTAAGGACCCCAAAAATATCACAAGGGCAGTTCGTGGGCAAGGGGTTGGAACACTGATTAATGTTTGAACACAAAGGAGAAAGAGAATGACTGAGATATGCAAACGGTTTGATGACAACATGAAAAAAGTCGTTGCAAATTTAACTAAAGAATATGCAATGATGAGGGTTGGGCGCGCGAATCCGGCGGTTCTTGCCAAAGTTGTTGTTGATTATTACGGGACCCCGACTCCCTTGCAACAGTTGGCGGCGATCAGTGTTTCTGAGGCTAGGATTCTCGTTGTGCAGCCGTGGGACAAATCGGCACTGAAAGAAATTGAGAGGGCAATTCAGACTGCGGAAATTGGTATTAATCCGGCAAATGATGGGAATGTTATCCGGATTGTGTTCCCACCACTGACTGAAGATCGAAGGAAGGAAATTTCTAAGGCTGCTCACAAGGAAGCGGAAGAAGCAAAAATTGCAATCAGAAATGTTCGAAGAGATGGAATGGAAGCAATTAAAGGGCTGAAGAAGGAAAACGAGATTACAGAAGATGATGTTAAGCTTCATGAAAAAGAGATGCAAGGGTTGACGGATAAATACTGCAAAGAGATTGATGTTATGTGTGAAGAAAAAGAAAGAGAAGTAATGGAGATGTGATTTGTGTCAATTAATGTGAAGCACATTGCGATTGTTATGGATGGCAATCGGAGGTGGGCTAAAAATAGGAATATGTCGGGGGAGCAAGGGCACAGAGAAGGGATAAAGATCTTTCGAAAGGTGATTGATTGGTGCCTTGAATGCAAGCTTGAGTATTTGACAGCTTATGTTTTTTCGACTGAAAATTGGTCACGATCTAAGGGTGAAGTGGATTTTTTGATGTCGGCAATTGTCGAAAACTTCTCTAAATACCGCGAGGAAGCTTTAAAAAAGAACGTTAGAGTCCGGGTTTTGGGGACTAGGGAGCGTTTATCAGACGAGCTGAAAAGTGTTATCACCGCAATCCAAGAAGACACGAAAAGATGTACGGGTTTTAACTTAAATTTAGCTTTTAATTATGGCGGAAGGCAAGAGATTGTTGAGGCAGTCAGGGCGATTTCTGCGAAGATTCTTTTGAAGGAGCTAAGTTTGGATGAAATAGATGAGGACCTGCTTGCGGGTTACATGTACACTAAAGAAATTCCAGATCCGGAGTTGATTATTCGTACGGGTGGCGAACAGAGGGTTTCCAATTTCCTTACGTGGCAGAGCACTTATTCTGAGTTTGTCTTTTTGGATGTCTTGTGGCCGGATTTCAAACCTGAGGAGCACCTAAAATTCGCACTTTCAGAAATTGAAGGTAGGACCCGAAGGTATGGGGGAGGTTAAGGCAGGGTTGAAACAGCGTTTGATTTCCTCTGCAGTTGGGCTTTTGTTGTTTGGCATTGTTTTGCATTTTCTTGGAAGCTGGGTTTTCAACTTGGCGGTGGCTACAGTTTCTGTTTTAGCAATCTGGGAGCTAAATAGAGCAGTTTTTAAGGGCGCCTGTCGCTCGATGGTAGTGATGTGTTCCCTCCCCGCCATTTCTCTTTTGTTTTTTAAGGTGTTCAAAAGTTACCCGCTTCCCTTTTGTTTTATATATTTGCTCTTTGTTTGCTTTTGTTTGCTTTTTAGCAGAAAAGTTGTGACTGTCCAAAAGGGGTTATTTGTTTTTGCTGCATCGCTTGGGCTTTCTTTCTCTTTTTTTTCACTAGTGTGTTTAAGGGATGCTTTGCCAGAAAAAAGCAGACTTTTGTGGATCCTTTTGGTTTTTGCTTCCGCGTGGGTAACCGATACTTGTGCTTATTTGGTCGGCATCTCGGTTGGCAAACATAGTTTTTTCCAGGATGTTAGTCCCAAAAAGACCTGGGAGGGCGTAGCCGGCGGAGTTTTTGGTTCGGTGGCCTGTGGAGTTGTTATGTATCTTGGTTTTGGTGAAGCTTACGGGTTCCCCGTGGTTGGGATTTTTAGGTTGATGGTATTTTTGTCTGTGGCTTCGGGTTTGGCGGTTTTTGGAGATCTTTTTGCGTCGCTAGTGAAAAGGCAGAGCGATATAAAGGATTTTGGTACCATTATGCCGGGGCATGGCGGGGTGCTGGATAGGCTGGATAGCTTAATTTTTGTGGCTCCTTATTTTTATCTTGTGGCGAGTGTGATTAAGTGAATGTGAAGAAAATTATTGTTGCGGGTTCGACCGGGTCAATTGGGCAGCAGACTCTGGCGGCGGCCAGGTCTTTGGGCGTGCGCGTGTGCGGACTTTTGGCTAATGCTAACATAAAATTGCTCGAAGACCAGATCCGGGAGTTTTCCCCGGGTTGTGCTGTGGTTGCTGACGAAGAAAAATATAAGGAACTGAAACTCAGGGTAAAAGATTTAAATGTGCGTCTTTTGTGTGGTCCTGGAGCGATTGGAGAAATGATTGCAGAGGAGGATCCTGCCATTGTGGTCAATGGCATCGCGGGGATTGCCGGGTTGCGCTGCACCTTGGCGACTGTGAGGGCAAAAAAGAGATTGGCACTTGCCAACAAAGAGTCGCTTGTGGTTGCAGGGGAGCTTGTAACTAGGCTTGTCGAGGAGCTTTCTGTGCAGATTCTCCCGGTAGATAGTGAACATTCGGCTATTTTCCAGTGCTTGATGGCAGGCCACAAATCAGAAGTGAAATCTCTGATTTTGACGGCGTCGGGTGGTCCGTTTTTTGGCAAATCCGGTGAGTTTCTTAAAGATGTTTCTGTGTCCCAGGTGCTAAGGCACCCCAGTTGGAAGATGGGGCAAAAAATTACGGTTGATTCTGCAACTCTTATAAACAAAGGGTTCGAAGTTTTGGAAGCGGGTTGGTTATTTGGGGTTGATCTTGAAAGAATTAAGGTTTTAATCCACCCTCAGAGCATTGTTCATTCGATGGTGGAGTTTGTTGACAATTCTGTTGTTGCCCAGATGAGTGTCCCCGATATGACTGGTGTGATCGCTTACGCGTTAACATTTCCAAAGCGCGCGCAAAGCGTGATCGCCGAATTGGATTTGGCCAAAATTAAATCGCTGGATTTCTTTGAAGTGGACAATGATACCTTTCATGGGATTTCCCTTGCAAGGAGGGCGGCGGCGCTCGGCGGGCTTTACCCCTGTGCACTAAATGGAGCGAATGAGCAGTTGGTTGAGATGTTTTTGTCTGGCAAAGTTAAATTTGCCGCCATGACTGAGGTTTTAAGCGATTGTTTAGAGAGCCTTAATTTTAAGAATATTGAGATGAATGAAGAAAACTTGATGTTAGCAGATGACCTAGCGAGAAAGTATGTTGTGAGCCATGTTTGACGTGTTTTTGGAATGTTGGAAGTGGTTATCGCGGGCAGTTTTCCCGCGGAGATGTGTTTTTTGCAAGGAACTTGTCGGAAGTGATTTAGAGTTTTGTGGTGCGTGTGCGCGGGAATTTGACGCAATCAAAAACGAACGTGTGATTCGTTTTGATTATGGTGAACCCTATTTTGATGCTTGTGTTGCGATGTTTTGTTACGCGTCCCCGGTTTCAGATGCCATTCGTGATTTTAAGTTTAGGAACAAATGGGCGTATGCAGCCACGCTTGCCTATTTCATATCTAGTGTGATAATCGAAAATTATGCGGATTCCAAAATAGATTGTTTGATGTTCGTCCCAGAGCGGGACAAAAGGGTTAAGCACAGTGAGATGTTGGCTGCGTGCGTTTCAAAATCCCTTAATATTCCGTTTGTTTGTGGCCTTGTTAAGCTGAAATTAAACCAAAAGCAGCATAAGTTAAATTTGCAAAACAGATTAGAGAATATCAAAGGGGCATATGCCCTAAAGGACCCGGGATTTGCAAAGGGCAGAACGGTTTTGTTGATTGATGATATCGTGACCACCGGTTCGACGCTCAATGAATGTTCGCGAGTACTGAAGTTAGGTGGAGCATCAAAAGTGTTGTGTGCGACAATTGCCGCAACGGCGGACCCCAACAAAAAATCTTAAGGTCTCTTGTGGGGCCTAATTTGGAGGATAGATGGTGTGTTTAGCAAACGAGTTGTAAAGGTTGGGAATCTGGCAGTTGGCGGGAATAACAGAGTTTTTGTGCAGTCTATGCTAAACAAACCGAGTGAAGACGTGAAGGCAAATCTGGTTCAAGCCAGAGAACTGGAGGCAGCCGGTTGTGATATTATCAGAGTCAGTATCCCGAACAAAGAGAGCCTAAATACACTTTTTGCCTTGAAAAATGAATTTGATCTTCCAGTGGTTGCGGATATCCACTTCGATTACAAGATGGCTATCGAAAGTGTTCATGCTGGTGCTGATAAGGTCCGCATTAATCCTGGGAATATGGGTAATAAAGAGCACTTGGGGTTGATTGTGGCTGCATGTTCACAAAAAGAAGTTCCAATCCGAATTGGAGTGAATTCGGGGTCTATTCCCTCTTACGTCCTTAAAGCTATGGGCAGAACGCCGGAGGGATTGGTTGCTGCGGCGCGGGATTATGTGAAGCTCTTGAACAGTTTGGATTTTGATAATATAATAATCTCAGTTAAATCATCGAATGTGATTGAAATGATAAAAGCGTATACCTTACTGGCTGACACTTGCGACTATCCACTACATTTGGGCGTAACAGAAGCTGGCACCTTTGATGTGGGAGTCATAAAATCTTCGATTGGGATCGGATCGTTACTTGCCGGTGGTGTGGGAGATACAATTAGGGTTTCGTTAACTGAGGAGCCGGTGAAAGAGGTTGAAGTTGCCTTGAATATCCTGAGAATCTTAGGGTTAAGAAAAGGTTTGAATATCATTTCGTGCCCGACGTGCGGAAGAACAAAACTTGACATCAAAAAGATTGCCTACAATTTGAGGCGGGCACTTGATAAATGTGGTTTGCTTGACGCAGATTTGGAGATTGCCGTCATGGGTTGTGCGGTCAACGGGCCTGGGGAGGCAAAAGATGCGGATTTCGGGATTGCCGGTGGTGATGGAGAAGGGGTGATTTTTAGGGAGGGAAAGATCATTAAAAAAGTGCGGGAAGAGTGCTTGGTGAACGAATTAGTGGACTTGATAACATTAACGCGAACGGAGGCTTGAATTAATGAAATCCAGATTGCCTGAGGGTTTTAAGTCACAGTCAATGAACAGTGTGATTGAAAGCGCCAAGAGGGTCCAGGTGGAAATGGCAGCGGCAGAAGAGAAAATCGCTGAGATGGAATTTTGTGCGGTTTCTGGCGGCGGGGTTGTTGAGGTGACTGTGAGTGGTGACAAAAAGGTCAAAGAGGTAAAGATTTCCAAGGAGATTGTGGAGGATATTGAAATGTTGCAAGATATGATTATTGTTGCAACTAACAGCGCTTTGGAAAAGGCGTCTGATTACCACGATAAGAAAATCAGTGCAATAACTGGGAATCTTAGCATTCCGGGTCTATGATGAATTGTAAAAGTGAGCTGCTGAACAATCTTGTTGAAAAATTCAAGTCGCTCCCGGGAGTGGGGGAAAAAGCCGCCTGGAAAATGGCTTTCCATATCCTGAATCTCCCCAAAGATGTGGTTGCTGATTTTGCAAATGTCGTGGTTCAAGCTGCCCAGAAGATAAAAAAATGTGAAGTGTGTGGCAATTTCACCGAAGACGATCTGTGTTACCTTTGCGTCGATGACACGAGGGATAAGACTGTTGTTTGCGTGGTCCAAAACATGAAGGATCTGCTTGCTTTTGAAAGGACCAATGGGTATTGTGGCGTTTATCATGTGCTTGGAGGGCTACTTTCTCCGATGGATGATATTGGTCCTGAGGATATTGGGATTTCGAAACTGCTCAAAAGGATCAAAGACAGCGAGATTTCGGAAGTGATAATGGCGACTGGACCAACTGTTGAAGGTGAAGCCACGGCAGCTTATGTATCCCGATTGCTCAAACCTGTGGGGATCAGGGTTACTCGGTTAGCTTATGGACTTCCGGTTGGTTCGAGCCTAGAGTATACAGATGACATTACTCTGCGTGCGGCGCTCACAGGGCGGTTAGATATCTGATCCTATAGAGAAGGGATCAGAAAACGAAAGGGAAGGGAATTTTATTTTGCTAAGTAGCGTAGTTGTCCAGGCACCGGCAAAGATAAATGTGGGGCTTGACATCGTGGGATCTACGGACGATGACCATCATCTTTTGCGAACCATTATGCAAACGGTTGATATATATGATGTCATCGAGATTAAAAGAAATAACTTAGGGCAAATAAATCTTGTTTGTGACCCGGAAGTAACATCTACTATCGATCAAAATTTGTCGTATAAGGCGGCGCAGTTGTTTTTTAAAGAAGCGGAAATTGACGATTATGGGGTTGATATTTGTGTAAAAAAATCGATTCCGGTTGCGTCGGGCCTAGCCGGGGGCAGCGCCGATGCTGCTGGTGTTTTGGTGGGCCTAAATCGGCTTTACGAGGCAGATTTTTCCTTGGGAGAACTATGTGATATAGGGTTAAAATTGGGTGCGGATATCCCGTTTTGTGTTCTTGGTGGAATCCAGTTGGCAGATGGGGTTGGTGAGATTTTCACCCCAATGCCGAGTTTGCCAGAATGTTATTTTGTGATTGCTAAACCCAATGAGTCAGTGAGTACTAAAGAGGTTTTTGCGTGTTATGATAAGATTGATATAACTAACAGACCGGATATAGATGGGGTAATAGCAGGGGTAGTTGCGCAGAATCTCGAAGTGGTTGCAAGTCATATGCAAAATGTTTTTGAAGAGGTTGTTTGCATCAATTCAGTCAAGAAGATAAAGGATTTGATGCTTGAATTTGGAGCTCTTGGTGCGAGTATGACTGGCAGTGGCCCCGCCGTTTTTGGGATCTTTGAAAATAAATTGAAGGCGAAAAGGTGTTTTAAGGCCTTTGAGGAGGACTATTTAGATGTGTTTTTGGCGGTGCCAGTTGATTATGGGTCGGTCGTTATAGAGGAGTCATAAAGGGAAGGAAATTGATGAGAAGAGAAGAATTTTTGAGAGGGAATGGTAGTTCAAACAAAGGGCAAGGTAAGGGGCAAAATGGCAACAATTCGAGTAAGGCTTTGAACATGCACAATAACTCGCAGAAGAACAATAACTCAGGCAAAAATGAGAGAAATCACTCCCGAAAGCAACAAAATGGTGGCAGAGCAGTTTCTATTATCCCACTTGGAGGTATTAATGAAATTGGGAAGAACATGACGGTGATTGAATATGGGAACGATATGTTCATTATCGATTGCGGACTTGCCTTCCCCGATATGGATATGCCTGGTGTGGACATTGTAATCCCGGATTTTACTTATGTCGAGAAGAACAAGGATAAACTAAAGGGTGTTGTTTTGACGCACGGTCACGAGGACCACATAGGGTCGGTTTCTTATTTTTTAAAAAAGGTCTCCGCTCCAGTTTATGGTACTCAACTTACAATTAGTCTGCTGAAGGGGAAGCTCAAAGAGGCCGGCATTTTGAATTCCTCAAAGTTGAATGTGAAAAGAGCGGGAGAAAGCATAAAGCTTGGTTGTTTTGAAGTAACTTTTATCCATGTGAATCACTCGATTCCAGATGCATGTGCTCTTGCGATTTCAACTCCTGTGGGTGTCCTTTTTCACACAGGGGATTTCAAAATAGATTATACGCCAATTGAGGGTTCTGCGATTGATCTTGCACACATCGGGGAATTGGGGCAAAAAGGCATTTTGCTTTTGATGGCGGATTCGACCAACGCCGAAAAGATTGGTTCTTCGCCAAGCGAGCAGTTGGTAGGGGAATCTTTTGAAAAACTTTTCAGAAGGGCCGAAAACAAGCGAATAATAATTGCCACATTCGCCTCTAATGTGCACCGAGTTCAGCAGGTGATCAAAGCTGCAGAAAGCTACGGTCGTAAGATTGCGGTTTCTGGGCGCAGTATGGTTAATGTTGTGGCTACGGCGATTGAGCTCGGTTATCTAAAGCCGCAGCGTGGCACGATGATAGATATCGAGCAAGCAAACCGATTTGCAGATAATGAAATGGTTATTGTCACAACCGGTAGCCAGGGTGAGCCCCTTTCGGCGCTTCGCAGGATGTCGAGCAAGGAACACAGAACAATAAATGTGGGTAGTAATGATTTCATTATCATTTCGGCTACCCCAATCCCCGGGAATGAAAAATTTGTGAATAAGGTCGTTAATGATCTGATGTTGCTTGGTGCCGATGTGATTTACGAAAAGATACATGACACCCACGTCTCAGGGCATGCGTATCAAGATGAGCAAAAACTGCTTATAAATTTACTAAAACCGAGGTTTTTCATTCCAGTGCATGGTGAATATAGGCACTTGAAGAAAAATGCGATGCTTGCCGAGAGTATGGGGATAAGTTCCGAAAATGTGATAATTCCCGAACTTGGCAGGGAGATCGAAGTGACCTCTGATAGCATCAAATATGGCAAGCTTATTCATTCTGGGAATGTTATGGTTGACGGCCTTGGTGTTGGTGATGTTGGGAACGTGGTCCTTAGAGAACGGAAGATTTTGGCGGGTGACGGGTTAATTATTGTGGTTGTGGTTCTTGAAAATGGCAGCCTTAATGTTCTTGCTGGACCTGACGTTATTTCAAGAGGGTTCGTCTATGTGAGAGAATCTGAAGAAATGATTGAGAAAGCCAAAGAGTTAATACGAAGCGTTTTGGAGGAATGTAAGCTCAAGAATACGAGGGAGTGGAGTGATATGAAAAGTAAGATAAAAGAGAAACTTTCAGATTTCTTTTATAAAAAGACGCAGAGAAGCCCGATGATATTGCCGATAATCGAAGAAATTGGTCGCGATGAAAAATCGAAAAAAGAGTTTTAATTTAAAAATACTTCCGATCATTCTTGACGTTTGTGGAAGGTTCGCTTCCTAGGTGGTGGCCAACCTTTTTTCGCAAAGAAAATTTAAAATTGTAGAAAGGAATTCGAAAAACATGGAACTTAAAGAGAGTAAGACATACCGGAATCTAAAGGCTGCATTTGCGGGGGAATCAGAAGCTAGAAACAAATATACCTACTATGCCTCGAAGGCCAAAAAGGAAGGGTATAACCAGATCGGAACGGTCTTTATGGAAAGTGCAGAAAACGAGAAAGAACATGCTAAAATTTGGTTTAAGCTGCTGAATTCCGGGATTGCGTCAACCAAGGAAAACTTAAAAGATTCGATTGCTTCCGAAAGTTATGAAAACACTGTGATGTATAAGCAATTTGCAAGGGAGGCAAAAGAAGAAGGATTTGATGAAATCTCGTTGCTCTTCGAACGTGTTGGGGAGATCGAAAAGACGCACGAAGAACGGTATAAAAAGCTGCTTGAAAATCTCGAATGTGGGACGGTTTTTTTGAAACCAAAAGAAGAAATGTGGATTTGCAGCAACTGTGGATATTCAATTTTGGCGAAACAAGCGCCGGAAACATGTCCTGTGTGTTCGCACCCCCAAGGGTACTTCGTTTTGGGTGAGATCTGAAGGTGTTTAACTTTAGAACAGGAGGGGAACTTTGTTGTGGGGTGAAAAAGTTAAAGATACATGTGCAGTGATTTTGGCGGCGGGCGACGGGAAAAGGATGTGTTTGGGACGGGTAAAGATATTTTGTGAGGTTTTATTCAAACCGCTTATTTGTTGGGTTTTTGAAAATTGCAAGCAGACGGGGATATCGGATATTTGCTTGGTCTGCTCGAAAGATGGATTAGGTAGGCTGAAAGATTATTTTGGCAGCGGTGCCAAGTATGTAATCCAAGAAGAAAAGCTCGGAAGCGCTCATGCGGCCGCCCAGGCAGAATCATTCCTGAGAAGTGGTGGCAAAAAAGATGTGCTTATTCTTTTGGGTGATGTCCCCTTTGTTGATGCAAAAACGATCGCGGATGCTTACGTCTTTCATGAATCTGAGAAAAATGAAGTGACAGTTATCGCGGCGAATTTAGAAAATCCATTTGGTTATGGGAGAATTGTAGATGATTCCGGAAGGATAAGCATAGTTGAAGAGAAGGATGCAACACAGGAACAGCGCAAGATAAGCCTTGTGAATTCAGGCGCGATGTGGTTCCGTATTGAGGCGTTACTTTCGGTTTTGGATAAAATAGATAACAACAACGCTAGTAACGAATATTATATAACTACCGCAGTGAATTTGCTCTCTAAATCCGGATGCTATATTGCAAGTGCCAGTCACGTGATCTTGGGCGCCAATACGAATGAACAGCTATTGCACTTGAATGAAGTTGCAAGGGGGAAGATAATTGCAGCACATAATCAAAACGGCGTGGAGTTTTTGTCAGAAAGTGGTGTTGTGATTGGTCCGGAAGTGCAAATTGGTAAGGATACGCGCATTTTTCAAAATGTGACGCTAAAAGGTAAGTGTCAGATTGGGGAGCGTTGTGTAATAACTCCCGGGAGCTTTATTGAAAACGCCACTATTGGAAATGATTGCGAGATTAGAGCATCATATATCGAGGATTCGCGTATTGCCGATGGTGTCCGGATTGGCCCGTTTGCGCACATAAGACCCGGGTGCGACATAGGTGATGCGGTCAAGATTGGGAATTACGTTGAAATTAAAAAATCGGTAATCGGGAACGCCACAAGCATTGCGCACCTTAGCTATGTGGGCGATTGTGAAGTTGGTTCAAAGGTCACATTTGGCTGTGGTTCGATTGTGGTTAATTATGACGGCAAAAATAAATATAAAACCAAGGTGGAAGCTGGCGCATTCGTTGGGTGCAACTCAAATTTGATTTCTCCTGTCAACATTGGCAAAGATTCATTCATCGCAGCGGGTAGCACAATAACCGATGATGTCGGCGAGGGTGATCTGGCAATTGCGCGGGCAAGGCAGGTAACAAAACCGGGGTATCTCAGACAAAAAAGGGGTAATAATAATCCTTGATAATCGGTGAATATGATATTGCGGTGATTGGGGCAGGACATGCTGGCTGTGAAGCAGCTTTGGCGGGTGCTAGGCTTGGATGTTCAGTTCTCTTGCTAACGATGTCATTAGATAGTATTGCGAATATGCCGTGTAACCCTTCGATTGGCGGCTCTGCAAAGGGGCATTTGGTGAGGGAGATCGATGCACTAGGGGGCCAGATGGGAAAGCAGGCAGATCTGACAATGTTACAGTTTAGGATGCTGAATCTCGGCAAAGGCGCGGCGGTGCATAGTCCTCGTGCCCAAATTGACCGGATGTTTTATCACCAGAGCATGAAAAGTGTTTTGGAGCAGCAAGAAAATTTGGATTTGGGGCAGGCAGAAGTCAAGAGTATAACGGTTGATCGGAATAATTCTGTTAAAACAATTGTTACTCATTTGGGTAGTGAATATCTTGTTAAAACTGTGATAATCTGTACGGGGACGATACTTAACAGCACTATATTTGTGGGTGATAAGATGTTTTCTGGAGGGCCTGCCGGGTCTAGGGCGGCGTCTGGACTAAGTGAGTCGCTGCTGGGTTTTGGGCTTAACCTTCGCAGGCTTAAAACGGGAACGCCGGCAAGACTTCTGCGGAGAAGCATTGACTTTGGCAACTTGGCAGAACAAAAAGGTGACGAGAATATAATTCCGTTTTCGTTTGAGACGAAGGGAAAGCTAACGAACAAGGTTGTCTGCCATATAGTTTACACAAACGAGGTCACGCACGAGATAGTTAGAAAAAACATAGAAAAATCGGCGATCTATTCGGGGAACATTAAAGGTGTTGGTCCTCGCTATTGCCCGAGTATAGAAGATAAAATTGTGAGGTTCCCAGATAAGAAAAGACATCAGTTGTTCATTGAACCTATGGGACTTTCAACCGAGGAAATGTATATCCAAGGGATGTCAACTTCAATGCCGGAGGACGTTCAGGTTTTGCTTTATCGTTCTCTTGAAGGTTTCGAGAATGCTCAAGTCATGAGGCCGGCTTATGCAATTGAATATGACTGTTGTGATCCTCTTGATCTCTTGCCAACGCTCGAGACAAAGAAAATAGGAGGTTTGTTTGGTTCCGGGCAGTTCAACGGAACGAGTGGTTATGAAGAAGCTGCTGCACAAGGACTTATTGCCGGGATCAATGCGGCCCAAAAGGTCTTGGGCAAAGAGATGCTGGTTTTGCCAAGATCTAGTTCATATATTGGAACTTTGATAGACGATCTTGTGACTAAGGGCTGCGAAGAGCCGTACAGGATGATGACGTCAAGGTCAGAATATCGGCTTTTACTCCGGCAAGATAATGCGGATGAACGGCTCACCCCGACAGGGCGGCGCCTTGGTTTGATTGGTGACGAGAGGTGGCGAGACTTTTTAGGAAAGATGAGCAAAATTCAGGAAGAGTGTGCTTGGTTAGAAAAAACAACGATTCCGCCCTGTGAGAAGCTGGACAATTTGCTCACACAGTTTGATAGTGAAAAGGCTCACTCTGGGATTAGTTTAAAAGATCTTCTCAAACGGCCGGATATCATGTATGCGGATGCTATTGATCTGTGGACAGGCATCACCGGGGAGAAAAGGAGCGAACTTTCGAAGAGTGTGATTGAGCGTGTTGAAATAGATGTAAAATACGAAGGGTATATAAGCCGGCAAAGGGTTCAAGCGGAAAGGTTAAAAAAATCGGAGACCAAGGTCCTTCCGGCGGAAATTGATTATAGTGAGATTGGGAGTTTGCGCCTTGAGGCACGTGAAAAACTTAACAAGGTCAAACCTCAAAACATAGGGCAAGCCTCAAGAATTTCTGGTGTGAACCCTGCAGATATCTCGAATTTGCTGGTGTGGCTTTTTAAGAATAGGGGGCGACAGGATTAACGAGTGGATTAAGTTTCAGGAAGATTCAAAAAAACTTGGCTTTAAAATTGAGGACTGCCAACTTGAGCTATTTAAGAGATATTACGAATTTTTGATTGCCTATAACAAGAAGGTAAATGTCACTGCTATAACTGCCCTTAGTGAGGTTTTGACCAAACATTTCATAGATAGTTTTGTTGTGAGTAAGTATGTGGATGTGCGCCAAAAGAAGATGATTGATGTTGGTACCGGGGCTGGATTCCCAGGAGTGCCGCTCAAAATTATGGAACCTAGTCTCGAATTGACTCTGTTGGATTCCTTGGGCAAGCGTGTCGCGTTTTTGAATGAATTGTTGCCTCTGTTGAATCTCGAGTGCGAAGTAGTTTATGCGTCGGCTCGGGAGCAATCGATGAAGGTTGGGTATAAGGCTTGCTATGATATAGTGGTAAGCCGTGCTGTGATGGATCTTGAAAAGTTAATCAAGCTTACTACGAAATTCTTGAAATGTGGCGGGCATCTTGTTGCACTCAAGGGTCATGAAGTTGAGTCGGAATTGAACAGTGCACAAAAAATGATGCAAAAGTCGGGGCTGAAATTGAGCGGTGTGGATAGATTTTCGTTGCCAAACAGCAACCGACGCTCCATTGTAATTTTGAAGAAATTTTAACTTTTTGAATATGGCAACGTCTCTCCCTTTGGTGGCTGAATGTGCGTGCGCCTGAACACCACAGTTTTCTGGTCAGCTGACAAACGGTTAACCGGTGGGGTGCTACACGGAACGGGTGGAATTCAGGGGGTAACTTTCAGAGGGTTGCCCTATCGTTTTGGGTAGGCCAATAGAAATGGAGGTTGCTCCAGTGACATTTTACACCGAATCGAAGAGAGTTCTTAAACAGGCGGGGATAGATTCTTTTGAGTTTGAAACTGGTGTGATTTTTGAAGAGGTGCTTGGCAAAGGGTGGTGGGCCTCGGATGCCGGGCCATCAGAGGAACAAATGGCGAAAATTCGCCAAATGCTTGGAAGAAGAGCAAAACACGAACCGCTGCAATATATAATCGGTTCCTGGAGTTTTTTTGGCCTGGATTTTTTTGTTGGCGAAGGGGTTTTAATCCCGAGGCCAGAAACCGAAAGCTTGGTGGAAGAAGCACTGAAGGAGCTGACTTCTGCTGCGTTCCCGGTTGTTTTTGACCTTTGCAGTGGGACAGGGTGCATTGGCATTTCCATTGCGAAAAACAGAGAGGATTCAAAAGTCTATCTGGTGGAAAAGAGTGCGGCGGCATTTGGATATTTGAAGCGGAATATCGAGTTGCATGCACTTAATAACCTAGTGCCAATAAACGAGGGGATTTTTGAGTTTTCGCCGGAAACAAAAGCTGATCTCATTGTGGCAAATCCGCCATATATCAAGACAGCTGAGATTAAGGGTTTGCAAAAAGAAGTCTTATTGGAACCGTGGATGGCACTGGATGGCGGTGCAGATGGGCTTGATTTTTATAAATGGATTATAAAGAGTTTTGGAAGGTTTCTTGCTCCGGGTGGCAGATTTATTTTTGAAGTGGGGTTTGGGCAGATGGATGCCGTTTCAAAATTGTTGAAAGAACCTGGCTTTGCAACAAGACGGGTGAAAGACTTAAACGGAATCGATAGGGTTGCAATTGGGTATAACCATGTTTAGTCAGGCCGTTTCGAGTTTTTACACTTTTTCTTTCTTTGTGAGGTGGTAAGCTGCGATCCCCGATGCGACTGCAACACTAAGTGAGTCGACGTGGGCCGCGATAGGGATCTTAATGTGGTGTTCTATGTTCTTTGTTAGTTCTGTGGGTAATCCATTACCTTCATTCCCGATAAATATTACCGAATTTTCACTAAATTTAACCTGGCTTATGTTTTGACTTTTTTCCGAAAGGACTGCGGCATAGGTTGTGGTCTTGGTGTTGCTGCACTCCTTCAAAAATGCGTAAACGTCGTCTAAGATGACGATCTTTTGCCTAAAACACGACCCCATAGAAGCGCGGATAACTTTTGGCGCAAATAGGTCAACGGAGTCGGCGGAAATATAAAGGCAATCGAGTGAAAATGCCTCTGCAGTGCGGATTATTGTGCCAAGATTCCCGGGATCCTGGATTTGGATTAGCGCAAGATGTTTCCCAGCATGAATGTTGTGGTTTGGAGTAATAAAATTTGGTAACTGGCAAATGCAGTAAAGTCCCTGTGGAGAGGGATTTATTGAGATTTTAGTTTCTAGTTTGGTGTCAATCAGACATAGGCGCTTTGCTCGGGATGCTAGCTGGTCGACGAACGCTTGGTATTGCGCCAAAAAGCTGCTGGTAACAAGACAAACTTCAATTTTCATTTGGCTTTTTAAGGCCTCTTCGGCGAGCTTAATACCCTCGATAGCGAATTGACCAAGTTCAAATCTATCTTTTGAAGATCGATTCAACTTTTGGATGCTTTTTATGGTTTCATTTTCTTTGCTGCTGATTATTTCCACAAAATCACCCTTTTGACACGTTCATAAGGTTTGTGTTATCATGTTGGGGCGCGCTTGGGAGGGGTGTCCGAGTGGTTTATGGAGCTAGTCTTGAAAACTAGTGATTCGCAAGAACCGAGGGTTCGAATCCCTCCCCCTCCGCCAGATAGAGTTCGCGTTGCAACCCGTGGCCACTGCTTCCCTTCCCCACTGTTTTTGGCGGCGTGCTATTTTTGTTGTTGCCAAGTCCCTTTACTAAGTTAGACACATGTGTATGCGGCAAAGAGCTTCTTGAATGGAAGTTTGCGAATCATCTGAGTTGTTTTTTAGGTATACATCCAAAGTAGATAAGATATCTATGCACCGGATAATCGAATTTAAAGAGTGTTTTGATGCGAGCCTGTATGCGTTTTGGATTCGGAACATTTTGTTTTTATAAACATCTGCAAAATCAGTCAGAACCGTTTCGGGTGCAACTTTGCAAAGGCTCGCGATTTTTGCGCGCAGCAGATCGATGAACAGGCTAGAAACGGCTGCGACTATTAAACTCGGTGGTTCATTGTTTTTCATCATGCCAGAAAGTGTTTGGTGAGCCAGCTTAAGGTTCCCCTGAACAATGGCTTTTGAGATTTCGAATGCGCTTTGTTCCAGATTGGTTTTTATCATCAGGTCAATGTCAGATTGTTCCAGCGCGTCTTTTTTGAATGCGCTTGTATATGCGCAAAGCTTTGAAATTTCGAGCATGATGAAATGAAGGTCATGAGAACAAAGACTGACTAGGGTGGATGCATGGGTCCTCGAGATTTTTATCCCTTTAGCTTCGAATTTCGAAACCACAAAATTAACGAGTGCGGGTTCTGCCATCGCGTTTAGTTCTTTTAGCGTGACGAATTCTTCAAAGGAGCTGAGCAGCCGGGTAGCGGTGGCATTTAACTTGTTTTCGGTTCTTAAAAAAACTAGGTAGCTTTGGTCCGAAACATTTGCCAAAAAAGCTAAGAAACTAGCTACTTCCTTTTTGTTCAAGTTTTCCCAGGCAAAGTCATAAACTAGGACGCATCTTTTTTTTTCGGCAAAGGGGATTGTTTGTGTGGCATCTATTATTTCATAAAGTTTAAAATCTTCTTTAAAAGTTGTGAGATTGCAGGGTTGCTGTATATTAATTTCTCTCAAAAGGTCCTCGACAAATTTGCTCTTCAAATAGCTGTCAGAACCATAGATTATGTATGTATTATCTTTGCCCAAAATTAAATCGTCGCCTCAATTCATCTTGATTTCTCTAGGATTATATCACCACAAGCCGCAGCTTGCAAACGATAAAGACTTTAGGTATAATTTAATGGCGTAACATGGGAGGGGGCCCCGATTTTGACCTTTTGTATCACTCAGGCAAACGCACTCACTAGGTTTTCAGAAGGAAACATTGAATGAAAATATTACATACTTCAGATTGGCACATTGGGCGAAATCTGGCAGGTTTTTCACTAATTGAAGATCAGCGCTATGTTTTGGGTCAACTCAAAGATTATGTCAAAAAACAGAACATAGATGTGCTGATTGTGGCGGGAGATGTTTATGATAGGGGGATACCAACAACCGAAAGCATCAGGCTGTTGGATGATGTTCTCTTTGAAATGATAAGTGAAACAAGTGCGAAGGTCCTTATAATTGCGGGGAATCATGATAATGCTGCGAGGCTCGCCTTTGGCAACCGACTTTATCAGAACAACCCGTATATTGCGGGAGAGTTCGACGTTAATCTGCCCAAAATTACTCTTTGTGATGAATATGGCGAGGTTAACTTTTTCTTTTTGCCTCATTTTGTGCCAGAAAGGGTTGCACAGCAGCTCAGGGTTAAGGTAACAGGCGTTGATGAAGCCTTCAAGTTGATTATTGAACATAACAGGCCTCGGATCGATGAGACGAAGCGAAATGTGCTCATTGCGCACGGGTTCTTCTCGTGTTTCTTGGGTGGGAAAAGTGATTTGATTGTAACAGAACATGAGCTTCCGGTTGGCGGGATGGATGTGATAGATGTCGCGCCGGCCGCTTTTTTTGATTATGTGGCTCTTGGACATCTCCATTCGCCCCAAAAAGTTTATAGCGACAACATATGTTATGCGGGTTCGTTGCTGAAATATTCACTTAGTGAGGCTGACCAAGAGAAGGGTGTTGTTGAGGTATTTCTTGAGCAAAAAGGAACACTTGAGACAAAGATGGTTACGCTGCCTCCATTGCACGATCTAAAGGTTATCACCGGTTTTATCAATGATATATTGGAACATCCCGATGTTTACTGCTTGGATAGGTCTGATTATATTTTTGTAAAATTGCTTGATACTGAGAGTGTTTTTGACGGGATTTACCGATTGCGTCAGGTGTTTAAGAATGTTTTGGGTTTGGGTCTTTTGAATAATGTGAGTGAAGAAGTCTTTGAGGTGACAAGGGATTTGAGCGAATCTCAAGATTTGTTGGAGCTTTTTGCCGGATTTTTCGCCAAATTGACCGGTAAGTCTTTAACGCAGGAGCAGTCGGAAATTGTTAAGCGGGTCGCGGAGTGCGGTCAATCCTTGGCCGATTGTGAGGAGGGTCGAATTTGAGATGGTGCCACTAACATTAGAAATTTCTGCGTTTGGCCCGTTCGCAAAGGGAGTTTTTTTAGATTTTAGCAAAATTCGGGGAAATATCTTCCTGATTACTGGGTCAACGGGTGCTGGGAAGACATCATTGTTCGACGCCATATCATTCGCTCTTTTTGGTAAGGCGAGTGGTAATTCGAGGACACCGGACAATTTGAAAAGCGATTTTGCCAGTGAGGCCGATGTTTGTTTCGTGGAGTTTTGCTTCAAGCTCAAAGGGGAGATATTCAAGGTCAGAAGAGATGCACCATACGTAAAGACGACTGCAAAAGGAACCACTAGGACCATCAGTGCTAAGGCCTCCTTAACTCTTCCGGATGGTGAGATTTTAACAGGAGTTGATGCAGTAGGCACTCGCATCGAAGAAATTTTGAGGCTTAACGAGCTGCAATTTAAACAGATTGTGATGCTGCCGCAGGGTGAGTTCAAACGATTACTTGAAGCTAAGAGTGACGAAAAACAACTTATTTTCAGAAGAGTCTTTGGAACCGAAATCTTTGCTGATTTCACGAACAGGTTGGGAGAAAAGTCGAGGGCAATTGAACAGCATATTGTTGCTTCACAAAATTTAATTTCGATGAGCCTGAAAGATTTGCCATCTAGGTTGGGCAGCCAGGAATTTTCGGCACCCGATCAGGAAGCTAATCTCGAAGTTGGCGCGGTTTTGGAGCGACTTGAGCATTGGATTTCACAAAGTGGTGAAGAGCTCGGCAAGTTGAAGGCAAGGAGCAACCGGCTTGAAGAAGAAAAAAATGAAGCGTTGGTTCACATGGAACGTGCTCAGGTAATTAGCAACAAGATGAGGGAGAAGAGAGAGCTTGAAGAGGCTTTGCAAAAATTAGAACAAGAAGGTGATGCGATTGCTTTGCTTCGCCAGAAACTTGTTTTGATTACTGCTGCAAAGGAATTAAAATCAGATTTCCTTTTGCTTAAAGAGAAAAGAGATCAGTTGAATCAGATGGCCATTGAAATCTCAGAGGAAGAGGTCAAATTGGGGCAATACTCAGAAAAGTTGAAACAGCTTGCCGAAGAGTTTAGCCGGTTGAAGGAGAATAAAATAGATCCGATTGAAGTTAACAAACAGATTTTGAAGCTCGAGAACTTGTTGGAAAACGCCGAAAAGACAGAGGCACTTCGAAGGGATTTGCTTCAAAAAGAAGAGATGTTGGAAGCCCTGAAATTGCGTCAAAAAGCATTAGATTTAGGCAAACTTGCTTGTAAAAACGAGCGAAAATTAAAAGAGTTAACTGACCAGATTGAGTCAATTAGGCTTGTGTTGGGATTCACAAAAAAACGAAAGGCTTTGAGTTTATCTTGCGAGAAACAAAAAGAAGTTTATTCGGTGCTTTATAACAAGTTTTTAGAAGACCAAGCTGGGCTGCTGGCGCTGAAACTCGAGTCCGGAGAGCCGTGTCCCGTGTGTGGTTCAGAAAGTCATCCGCGAAAAGCGGTTGTTAGTGGGGAGCAGATCAATCGCAATCAACTCGAAGAAGCGAGAGCCACCCTTGAGCAACTTGAAAGCTCGCTTGCCAAGACGGATCTCGAAATAAAAGAGCAACTTGCCATGCTACAAAAAGCAGGCATAACAGACTTACAACCGCTTCAAGAAGAGGATGCTTTGAAAATGCTTGCCCAAAAGCAGGCGTGTTTTGATGAGCTAAGCCAGATGCAGGCGGCAACTTGGCAGAGCCAGAAGTTATTAGGGTTGCCGTTACCGAACTATTGTGAAGAAGAATTTGACGAAGAAAGATTTGGTATTGCAAAGGAAATTGCTAACCTTGAAGTTCAAATTACTAGTTTGCAGCAGGTGACAGCACCGCACAAGGGAGAATCTGTGTCCTATGAGGATGCAAAGCGTGAAATAAGTGAGCTGCAGATGAAATTGAGCCGGCAAGATGAAGAGTTCGAGAGAGTCAGAGATGAATATAGTGAGAGGCAAAGTGCAGTTTTTGAAAATCAGAACATGCTGAAACGGCTGAAAGTTAATCACGAGAAGTTGCAAGAGACATTTGAAGTGAACAGACGAGAATTTGTGAATAACCGGAAGGGAAAGGGATTTGACGAAATGAATTCCTTTTTGTGGGCTCTCGAGATGGATGGTGTGGCACTCGAAGAACAGGTGAAAAGCTATGAGAAGAGCAAACAAGAAATTTCTTTTAAGCTGGACATCTTCAAAAAAGAACTTGCGGGTGTGGTCGAAGAGAATCCCGAGGAACTTGCAAGCACCTTAGCTTTGATGAAGACGCAGATTAATGGCTTGGATGCCGAAAAAAATAAGCTTGAGAGTACTTTGGAATTTGGCAAGCAGATCTTTTGTGCAATTGAACATGAGTGGAACAAGATCAAAGAGGGGCGCAAAGAGTGGGGGAAAGTTGATGCATTATATAAATTGGCATCGGGTCAGAACCCGCTGAAAATTTCATTTGAAAGATATGTACTTTCGCACTACTTTGACCATATAATTGACGCTGCAAACGCCAAATTGCGGGGCATGACGATGATGCGTTTTAAGCTGCGAAGAAAACAAGAAAAGAGCAAAAGGTACCTTTCTGGGCTAGATCTCGAGGTGATGGATAGTTTTACAGGAAGGGCCCGGGACGTTAACACACTTTCTGGTGGCGAGAGTTTTAAGGCGGCGCTAGCACTGGCTCTGGGCCTTTCGGAGGTGACGCAAAGCTATTCAGGTGGAACGCATATGAACACGATGTTCATTGATGAAGGGTTTGGAACATTGGATGAAGAAGCCCTTGATTCGGCAATTGAAACTCTGATGAAATTAAAAGATAGTGGCAGACTTATAGGCATTATCTCGCATGTATCGGAGTTGAAAGAAAGGATTAAAGAGAAACTAGTGGTGAGTTCCGGTGCGCAGGGGAGTACGGCTTGGTTTGAATCCGCTCGACCGCATTAGGGTGGCTCGCTGCCTGAGCAGAGGGAACACAACTGATGAGCCACTAGGACCTTGTGGTCAGTGTCTAAATTTGTGTAAATGAGAAATGACCTTGCTTGCCAAAGCTTTTAAATGATCTTCAAAGATGAGCCACGCAGCAACACTGCCGGCAGACACAACATAAGAGGTGCTGAGCAGTTTGTTGCTTTTCGGGAGTTCTTTTTTGCGATTTGAGTCTGACCGCAAGAAGATGGCCTTTTCTTCATTTTGGGGAACAGAGCCTTTTTCTGTGATTTTTTCAGTTAGTTGCCGCTTTTTGCGTGGCGTGGATTTTTTTACTTCTCTGCGCTTTTTGATTTTTTCACTCTTGACGGGTTTGGTTATGGGCTTGGTTACCGTGGGCCTAAAATCCGCAGCAACTTCGCTGACCGCCGGCCCGAGCCCAACGGCTACAATGTCGGAGTGGGTTGTTTTGCTTACCCTTTGGATTTTTCCGTCTTCTCTTACCTCCCGCTCTTCGTCCTCCTCGCCTTCTCCCTTCCGTTTTTCTTTTAAATTTTTTGCTTTGGCAGGTTTGGGTCCCTTGGCCTTTGGGGGAGTTTTCTCCCTAACTTTGATGGTTTTCCCGTTTACAGGTTCTCCCGGGTCCCCGTAATAATTTAAGTCAATTTTATCACCAATCAACTCGATGTTGGCTAACAGTATGAAAGATTTTTGTTTGTTTTCTGGTTTTAATTCGTGCTTCGTTCCATCGTCAAGGTAGTAACGCTCAAAGTTAGAAATCACTACTTTTATGGTAGTGACGTTTTCTGGGATGGAAAATGAGAGTACTTCCATATAGTGACTTATTTGGCGATTGTCGTTGCCACCATAGAACAGTTCCACGCGCTCTGCCGCTTCTATTGTGCAGTCCGGAACGATTTTGAATTCGAAATTGTCGTTGGATGTATAGACGTTAACGCCATAAAATACCAACTCCTGTCCGAAATTTTCGGCATTGAATTCAGCGTCTGACTTCTTGAATTGGTAGTGGGAAACTGGATCATAGTAGCATTCGCGCCATTCTTTGTTGAGGTGGTTTAGATAAAGTTTGTCGTCCTTTTTGCAATAATAAACTTTGAACGGGTCACGGCACTGATCTGTTTCGCTACCAAGGATGTATTTGCCTTCTTCGGGATTTTGGTCGTCTCTTTTTCTGGTAGCGAATGTTCCCGAGCTGTGAAAGATTTTCACTTTTAGTGTTTGCACTCCGTGAGCACGGTAAACAACGGTTCCATTATCGAGAGATAGTATGTCCCTTGCTAGGATTTTTTGGCCGTTTAAAACTGTATTGTTCAGGTGTGCATGAGTGTAGGGAACTAGATTTACATATTGAACCCAATCTGCATCACCACTTTCAAAACCTTCGAAGTTATCAGAAACAGTTTCGGCAAAGGTAGCCAGATCGAGTGACATAACTAACAAAAAATAGAGGCTTAAAATAATGAAGAATTTTTTCATAATCAAGCGAACCTCATGGAGTTTAATAAGGAATTGTTAGACTGGAACTTAATTTTTGGTGCGAAGTAACCCAAATCTTAGCACAACTTGCGAAGAGCTGTCAAACAAAGAAACTATTCAGTTTTGCAAAACCATTTTGCCGCGTAAAGATGCGGTCTGTCCGCTTCATGTGTCCTGTGTGATTTTATCATATCACGTTTGAGGGCGGCAGGGGCTGTTCCTATCAACTCAACTTTCGGCGGTGTGCTTTTGAAGCAATGCGTGCTGTTGACACGAAGCAACCCGCGTGGTATAATTCTTGGCAAGGCTTGGTAGTCGTTAACCCTCTTAAATATCGGCGGAGATGGACTGTTTTGGTGCGGAATATATTGCGAAGGGGTCGTTGCGTTCGAGGGGTGATACGGCTTGGTGGGTAGCTAAGCTAAAGTCTAGCAGAGGAACTGACATAAGGTTTGGTTTTGGCTCTTTCGGAGGGCGCGTGCGTCATGAAGCGGGTCCAGTCGATCTTTGTGGGTTGAACAGCGCAGATTAGCAGGAGGTGCGGAGAGTGAGAACAAAAATTACATTTGCGTGCACAAAGTGTAAACAGCGCAATTATGATACGTTCAAAAACAAGAAGAATGATCCGGACAGGCTCGAAATGAGGAGATATTGTAGGTTTTGCAACGAGCACGTGTTGCATAAGGAGACGAAGTAGTCTGTGGGGAGAGGTGGCCTGGTAGAGTGGCAAAAGAGAGAGCTTTAAAGCCGAAAAATGGGTTTAAAAAGTGGTTTTCGGAGACTAAGAGTGAGCTTAAGAAGGTTACGTGGCCAACAAGAAAACAAGTTGTCAACGGAACTAACATCGTGTTTTTGATGATTGCTGTCTTTGGAACGTTGGTTTGGGTTTTTGATTTTGGTCTTACGAAACTGTTGAGTTTTGTTTTGGATAACGCTGTGTCGTGACAGCAGATTGCGGGGATGGTAAGGGGCGTGGCCGTTTGAGAACAGATGGTAGTGCGGATCCGGGAGAAGCGAAGTGGTATGTGGTGCATACGTATGCGGGGTATGAAAATAAGGTTGCTAGTAGCATAGAGAAAATTATCGATACCGGAGCACTGGGCGGAATGATAAAAGAGGTTAAAGTTCCAACGGTGGCTGTTACAGAGGTTAAGAATAACAAAAAACGAGAAGTTGAGCAGAAGTTGTTCCCAAGTTATGTTTTTGTTAGGATGGAAATGAATAACGATTCTTGGTATATTATTAAGAATACGCGCGGGGTCACCGGTTTTGTAGGGATAGAGTCGAAGCCGCGCCCTTTATCTGATGAAGAAGTAAATAAGTTTGGCGCAAAAGGTTTTGAGTCGCATATTAAATTGGACTTTGATGTTGGGGATGTTGTCACGGTGATAGGTGGTGCTCTGGAAGGTTGCGAAGGGCTTGTGGAAAGTATTAATCGGGATAGGGGAAGTGCTAAGGTTTTGGTCAACATGTTTGGCCGGAAGACTTCGGCAGAGCTCGAGTTTAAAGACTTAAAAGCCTGTGTTAGTTAGGTTTGAGGGAAGAAAGTTTTAGAGAATAATTGAGATTTTTTGGGAGGATTGGATGTTGTGGCAAAAAAAGTAAAGGGCTATATTAAACTCCAAATTCCGGCGGGGAAGGCGACGCCTGCCCCACCTGTTGGGGTTGCACTTGGGCAACATGGAGTTAATATTGTTGCGTTCACAAAAGAGTTTAATGATAGGACGAAAAATGATGAAGGGCTTATTATCCCCGTTGTGATAACTGTTTATGAGGATAAGTCTTTTACATTCATCACAAAAACGCCACCAGCTCCCGTTTTAATTAAAAAGGCGTGCGGAATTGAAAAGGGGTCCGGAGAGCCGAATAAATCCAAAGTAGCGAAGATTGCACGCGCGGATGTTGAGAAAATTGCGCTTCAAAAGATGCCTGATCTTAATGCGGCAAACCTCGAATCCGCCGTTTCGATGATCGCCGGCACGGCGAGGAGCATGGGCGTTGAGGTCGTTTAGAGCTCGGCGGTCCGCTGGTTGAGTGAATTGCGTGGGAGAGACTGCTTGAGGTCTCGAATACCACTTAGGAGGACGTTTTATGAAACATGGTAAGAAATATGTTGAGAGTTCTAAGTTGATAGATAGGGATAAGTTATTTACACCGGGGGAAGCGTTTGATCTTTGTATTAGGACGGCAAAAGCGAAATTTGACGAGACAGTTGAAATACATTTGAGACTTGGTGTTGATTCGCGGTATGCGGAGCAGCAGGTCAGGGGTGCGGTTATTTTGCCGCATGGTTCTGGGAAAAAAGTCAGGGTTTTGGTTTTTGCAAGAGGTGAGCAGGCAGCTGCGGCGCAAAAGGCGGGTGCCGAGTTTGTTGGAGCGGACGAATTGGTGGCCAAGATCCAAAACGAGGGATGGATGGATTTTGATGTGGTCGTTGCAACACCAGATATGATGAGTGTTGTTGGAGGGTTAGGTAAGATTTTGGGACCAAGGGGGATGATGCCAGCGCCGAAGGCTGGAACGGTTGCAGCTGATGCTGCCAAAGCGGTGACGGAGATTAAATCTGGCAAAATTGAATATCGTCTGGATAAAACCAATATCGTGCACTGTGCGATTGGGAAGGTCTCATTCGGGAAGGAAAAGCTCGAAGAGAACTTTAGTACGCTGGTTCAGGCAATAGTAAAGGCACGACCGGCAGAATTTAAAGGACAGTATGTTAAATCCTGCACTGTTGCAAGCACAATGGGACCGGGGATAAAGGTTAATATGGCCCCGTTTGTTGGTGGGCATGGAGGAGATACTTAGTTAGCTAGCGCTGAGCGTTAGCTTTTTGCTTTACTGCTTTTCGAATCCCGCTGTTCAGCCGTGTCCGCCCATAGCTCAATTGGATAGAGTATCAGATTCCGGTTCTGAGGGTTGCAGGTTCGAGTCCTGCTGGGTGGGCCAGGGTAGCTTGTGAGGCTAATGAGATATAGAGTGAAAAACACCTTGAGAAAACGGTTTTTAAGGTGCTTTTGTTTTGGCTGAAGTCAAAAGAACAAAAAGGAGGGGTGTTTTGTGCCTATTTCAACACCAAACAAGAACAAACTTTATGGATGGGTCTTGTTATCATCTGTCTTGTGCATTGCCGCTTTATTTTACGGCGGTGTTCTGAAAAATAATGCACGGCGGGAAGAACCGCAAAAATCTTTAGAAGCTGCGCGATCCGCAGAAGTTGCGGAAATGACGAAAAAAGTAGTAGGGAATTTACCCCTTTCCGCTGAGGAAAACAAAAAAGTTTCGGACTTGGTTGAACAAATTTTGAGCTTGAAAAACAATCCGTCGTTGGGCAAAGATGAGCGTGATAAGTTGCTGGGCCCATTGAATATTGAGCTGGACGAGTTACTAAATCAGTACACGCTGGCGAAGATGCCTCAAACAGAGTCAAATCTTTTGGCCATTAAGATTGCTAAGGGAGCAATGAAGGACTATAAAACTGCGCATTCTGGCAAGATCACTAGCGATGAATATGCGATAAGTATGATAGGGATCTCTAGCTATAAGATAGTGGACGGGGTTAGAATAGAGAAAATTGCTGATCGTAACAAAGATTTGGCGGTTGAATTTGAAAAGGAAATTAATAAGGCTTGGGAAAATATTAAAAAGATTCTTCCACTTAGTGCATTAAAGAAAATAACCTACTTTGAACCTTTTGTCGAACCAAAACGAGAAAAGGAGGAGGGAACGGAAACGCCGGTTGCCGGTCAAACGGGAGGATTCATCAACTTTGTCGGTGGTCAGGCAGAAAGCATTTTGGGAATTAACCTGCGTCTTCGCGATCCAGATTTGTCCGTCCTGTCCTACGTTCTATGTCACGAATATGGACATGTAATATCTCTGAATTCTTCTCAGCGGGACAGTAAAATAGGAGAAGATCAGACTCTAGAATATCAGACGCCATATGAGCAAATGCAATTCAAAGAAAATTCGTATATGAAGAAGTTTTATGATCGGTTTTATAAGTACGTTTATGACGATCAGTGTGCCGACAAAGAAGGATATTTGTTTTATCTGCGGCATCAAAGTGAATTTGTTTCAGTTTATGCAGCTAGCCACTACGACGATGATTTTGCCGAGTCATTTGCTTTTTTCGTAGTTGGCGAGGAGGCTGGATTTTTAACTGGCGAGGACAGGGGAAATGGCCGGGAAAAGATTAAGTTCTTTGAGCAATTCCAAGAACTCGTGGAATTACGTGATCAAATTCGTGCCCTGCTACAAAAAAACGATATTCACCCAGTGAGAAGCACCGTTTGACGGGGACTATGTGTCAATTTTTAATCTGGGGAAAAGGTGGCTAATTTATGGAAAATTTTGTTAATCTCCACCTACACAGTGAATATAGCCTGTTGGATGGCGCTTGCCGGATTGGTCAGATTGCGGAAATGGCGAAAAAGTTGGAACAGCCTGCATGCGCAATCACAGATCATGGGGTTATGTATGGGGTTATTGACTTTTATAAAGCCGCAAAAAAAGAGGGGATCAAACCGCTGATTGGGTGCGAAGTTTATGTTGCTCAGAGGACGAGGTTTGACAAAGAGTTCAAAATAGATGGCAAGAGCAACCACCTTATACTTCTGTGCAAAGATAATGAGGGGTACCAGAACCTTATCAAGATGGTTTCACTTTCATTTACTGAGGGATTTTATGTTAAACCAAGAATAGACAAAGAACTTTTGCAAAAGTATCATCGAGGGCTTGTTTGCCTTTCTGGCTGCGTGGGTGGTGAGCTTGCCAAAAGAGCACAAGCTAATGATTATGAGGCCGCCTTGAATGTGGCTCAGTTTTACAAAGATCTTTTTGAGGATGACTATTACGTCGAGTTACAGAACTATGGCACGCCGGAATGTCAATTTGTCAATGAGAGACTTATCAAAGTAGCAAGAGAACTCAAAATAAAACTCGTTGCGACAAATGACGTGCACTATGTCCATAAAGATGATCATAAGATGCACAAAGTTCTTCTTTGCATCCAGACAAATTCAACGGTTGATATGCCAAACATGGAATTTGTGGCCGATGAGTTTTTTATGAAGAGCGAAAACGAAATGCGTGAACTTTTCTTAGATGTGCCGGAGGCGGTATCTAACACGCTTGAAGTGGCGGCAAAATGTGACCTGAATTTTGAGTTTCACGTAACAAAGCTCCCAAATTTTAGGGCTCCCGAAGGGAAATCTAACGAGGAGTTCTTTTTGGAGCTGTGTTTGTCTGGGTTCAAGAAAATTTATGGTGAGAGTCATGACAAAACTTTAAAAGATCGCTTAGAATATGAGATTTCTGTTATTAAAAACATGGGATATATTGATTACTTCTTGATAGTGATGGATTTCATCCAATATGCCAAAAGGAACGGCATTCCGGTTGGGCCAGGTAGGGGGTCGGGTGCCGGAAGCATTGTTGCCTACTGCATAGGGATAACTGGAATTGATCCGATAAAATATAATCTGATTTTTGAACGTTTCTTGAACCCCGAGAGAATAAGCATGCCGGATTTTGACATCGATTTCTGCTATGAACGGCGGCAAGAAGTTATAGATTATGTGGTTGACAAATATGGGAAGAGTCACGTGGCACAGATTGCAACGTTTGGAACTATGGCGGCGAGATCTGCAATCAGGGATGTTGCTAGGGTGATGAACTTTTCTTATTCACTTGCAGATAGCACCGCAAAGCTTATCCCAACCGAAATTGGAATCTCAATTGAAAGGTCACTCGAGATTGTCACGGAATTAAAAGAAGCATATGGAAACAACTTGGATGTTAAAGAGATTATCGATATGGCAATTAAACTGGAGGGGATGCCTCGGCATTGTTCCACACACGCCGCAGGAGTCGTAATCACAAAAGATCCGATAGATGCAATTGTGCCGCTGCAAAAGATGCAGGAAAATATTATAACTCAATTCCCAATGGGGACCCTCGAAGAGCTTGGCCTTTTGAAGATGGATTTTTTGGGCCTAAAATGCTTGACCGTTATAGGTAACACCGAAAAATTAATTAGGGCGAACAATCCGGAATTTAGTATAGAAAAGATTTCATATGAAGAAAAAGAAGTCTTTAAAATGCTCTCACTTGGTCTTGGCAGAGGGGTGTTCCAGTTTGAAGCTTCAAGTGGGATAAGACAGGTCCTGATTAACCTGAAACCGGAGTCAGTTGAAGATCTCATCGCCATCATCTCACTTTTCAGGCCAGGCCCAATCGAATCAATCCCAACATATGTAGAAAACAAAAACCATAGAGAAAAGATAAAATACAGGCACGAGCTTTTAAAACCAATTTTAGAAGTTACATATGGTTGCATTGTGTACCAAGAACAGGTAATGGAGATTTTCCGCAAACTTGCCGGTTATTCCTATGCCGGAGCGGACCTTGTCCGGCGCGCAATTTCCAAAAAGAAGGCCGACGTGCTTGAAAAAGAACGGCACAAATTTATTTACGGACATACTCTTGAGGATGGGAGTGTGCAATGTGTTGGTGCGGTGGCAAATGGCGTTTCTAAAGAAATTGCGGATGAAATCTTCAACGACATGAGTAGTTTTGCATCTTACGCCTTCAACAAATCGCATGCCGCCGCTTATGCGACAATTTCTTATCAAACAGCGTACCTTAAGTGTTTTTATCCATGTGAATATTTTGCGTCATTGCTGACAAGTGTTACCGACAACAAGGATAAACTCAAAGAGCACGTTGCCGAATGCGGCAGGTTGAAGATAACGATTCTCCCTCCTGACATCAATTTGAGCAATGCCGATTTTAGTGTTGAGGAAGGCAAGATAAGATTTGGGATTTCTGCAATCAAAGGAGTGGGGCAAAGATTCATCGAGTGCATCGAGGAACAAAGAAAGAAGGGCCATTTCAGAAGTTTCAAAGACTTTTGCGAACGACTGCACGACCATGAACTCAACAAACGCGCGGCTGAAAACCTTATAAAATCCGGATGTTTCGACTCGCTTGGAGAGACCAGAAAGGCCTTACTTTCGAATTTCGAACAAATTGTGGATAATGTAAACAGCAATACGAAAAGCGTGGTCCCTGGGCAGATCAGCTTGTTTGGGACCGAAGAAAGCGAGATTAGGCCCAAAGAAGAACTCGAAGAATTTTCAGAATTCGAATTGGCTGTTTTAGAGAAAGAAGCATTTAGCCTTTATCTTTCGTCTCACCCACTTAAAAAATACGAAAAGATGTTTGATTGCAAAGAAATAACCGAGATAAGTGACCTAGATCTCTCGCCATCAGGGAAAGTTGTGGGAAAGGTTATGGGAGTAGTCGTTTCGATTCAAAGGATCCTCACCAGAAACAGCGAAGAAATGGCTTTTTGTACGATTGAAGATCAAACAGCGAGCATTGAACTTATCTTGTTCCCCAAGGTCTATAGCCTCTTTAGGGCTTTTATTGTTGAAGGAGCAATTATTGTTGCATCTGGTGAGCTGGACATGAAAGAGGAAAACTCTCCCAAGATGTTGGTTTCCAAAATTCAGAGGCCAGAAGACTTCGTTGCACAGGGAGAATCTAATGCGACGAAGGTGGGACTCTATTTAAAGTTTGATTCAAAAGATTCGGAACCTTATGAAAAAGCCATAAACCTCTTGAACATTTTCGATGGGAAAACAAAGGTATATGTGCTCTTCAAAGGTGAAAAGAAACTAAAGCTTGCTCCGAGCCAGATGTGGGTTGATGTTAACGAGACGCTCCTTCAGGAGCTTCGGAAAATTCTGGGAGATGGCAATGTAAAACATGTCACCTAATTACATATACGCAGGCTTTCCAGTCTAATCTGCCTCGATCGGCGCGCTAACGGGACAACTGGCCGCGCAAGCGCCGCATCCTATGCAGAGATCCGGGTTTATTTCGTGAGCAGTTTGCCCGCGCGTGATTGCGCCGGCAGGGCACACACTTGCACAGGTGCCGCAGTTTATGCAAGTTGCAGATATTTTATATGCCATAAAAATCACCTCTTAACTAGATTTCAAAGTAACTACCACAAGTTCTGGCAAATTGAAGAGTCGCAAAGGGAAGGCACTGTTGCCCAGCCCTCTGCTTATCACCATAGAGGTGTGCGTCAATTGATGTAACCCGCTGGTATATTTGGGGAACAGCCCTTGCCCTGGTGCATAAAGGCCTCGCCGAAACGGAATTCTGAACTGACCGCCATGAGCATGACCAGAAAGAACCAAGGCGAACTCGGGTCTGTCGTATATTTTGTGAAGGGCAGGATCATGTGCCAGAAGAATGTTAAACTGGGCCTTCGATTCTGCGGCAAGCTCGTTTAAATTTTCGTGGAGCTGCTGCTCGTAGTTCTGAGAGAAAAGGAAGTTAGGGTCAGCAAGACCACAGATTCCTATGCGTTGATTGGCCCTTTCGAAATTTTCATATCTGTTGAACAAAACGTGAGTTCCAGAGGCTATTAGCAGCGGTTCTATCTTTTCATAAATATTGTTCCTTGCCTCATGGTTCCCCGGGGTATAATAAACAGGTGCGAGCCCTGCGATTCTGTTGATCAGCCCCATTGCCTTTGAAATTTCTGTGTGACGCGAATCAACAAGGTCGCCTGTTATGACTATGATGTCGGGGGCTATACTGGAGATCTTTTTGATTAGTCTTGCCTGATTTTTGCCGAATTGCTTGTTGTGAAGATCAGAAATTTGGAGGATTTTGCATTCATCAAAAGCAGGCGGAAGCTTATCACTCGCATATTCAATGTGAGAGATGACTATTAAGTTGTTTTGGAGATAAAGGAAAATTGACAAAGAAAGAATTAAAAAACACACGACTAGTATCTGTACACGTGAATTGAAGAAATTCCCTTTTTCTGGAATTAACTGGATGTGCACTCACCTCCAAACAAGCGATATTAGTTTTTAATCGAGAACTCCAACGCATGACTTAGATCGAGATCGGTGGCAGTTCAAAAAACGAATTGATACTTGGTAAGCCACAACATTATAGCATAGAAGCGCTCAAAACGATAGCTTGTAAAAATGTGAAATTAATATTATAATTAGGCAACATCAGGTTGTTTTTGCTCCCGTTTGGGGTATGTTTCCGAGGAGAGGGGTTCTGTTTGGTCAAATTCGAAATCAAATCAGAAAAATTCAAGCGTTTTAAAAATAAGCTACTGAATGCTATTACCGTGATGTTTTGCATGGGAATCATTGTTTGTTGCATAATAGGGGTGGTCTTGACTATATATGTAGCGAGCATAGTGAGAAACAAAAGGGATATTGACATGTCGGGGCTTAGTTGCTCGACAATAATCTATGCAAATGACAAGCAGGAGAATCCGTACACAGTGGCCGAATTGCATGGCTCCGAGAACCGAATATGGGTGGATTTTGAGGAGCTTCCTGAATACATCGGGAATGCAGCCATTGCGGTCGAAGACAAACGATTTTTGCACCACAGGGGGATAGACTTCTTAAGGACGGCAAAAGCCTCCTTTAACGAGATTTTCCCCATTCTCCCTGGGAGGCAAGGTGGTTCCACAATTACGCAGCAGTTGGTTAGAAATATTACAGGAGATAGGGCGCAAACTGCGGCTCGAAAGATTCGGGAAATAATAAGGGCTCTTTATCTTGAAAAAAGACTTACAAAACAGGAAATTCTTGAAAAATATCTCAACGTAGTGTATTTTGGGAACAATACGAACGGGATCGAAGCGGCAGCACTTCTTTATTTCGATAAGCCCGCGAAATATCTGACGTTGCAAGAGGCCGTAGCGATTATCGGGATTACCCAATCGCCAGTCAGTTACGACCCGTTTTTGCATCCCGAACGCAACAAAAAACGTAGAGAATACGTTTTGCGATGCATGCTAGGTGCAGGTTTTATTAAACAAGAACAATATGACGAAGCTGTTTCTTCAGAGCTGAAATTGGCTGATAGAAACAACCCCAAAAATAAGACAGATGGGGTGAATAGTTATTTTGTAGATCGCATTATTGAGAATGTTGCCGAAGATTTGATGAAGAAAAACGGGTGGACAGAACAATATGCAGTGAAAATGATATACAGCGGAGGATATCGAATATATACGACTATGGACGGGTCAATCCAAAATATTCTGCAGGATGAATTCGCAGAATCCTCGGTTTTTTCACATGTAACAGGTGGGCAAGATTTGCAAGCCGCAATGGTTATTATGGATCCGAACGGCGCAGTCAAGGGGATTGTTGGTGGAATCGGTAAGAAGAAGATTAATCGTGGCCTAAACAGGGCAACTGGGGCCATTCGGCAGCCAGGTTCTGCAATAAAGCCAATCTCAGTTTATGCCTTGGCTGTAGAAAACAATCTGTTGCATTACTCCTCACTAGTTTCTGACAGACCGATCATAGAAAAGACGGACAAGGCACCTGCTTGGCCGCAAAATGTAAATCAAGTATATAATGGCAATATTTTGCTGCCCTACGCGATAGCGCACTCTTCAAATGCCGTTGCCGTCCAAGTGTGCAAGCAATTGGGAGCACAAGAATGCTTTAACTTTATGAAACAAAAGCTGGGAATAAGCACATTAGTTGAAAGCAGCGGACGTAACGGCAGAATATTCACCGATGCGGATTTGGCTCCGATGGGACTTGGTGCACTGACAAGCGGAGTTAGTGTTTTGGAACTTACAGGAGCTTATCAAATTTTTTCCAACGGCGGCAACTTCACAAAACCATACTTTTACACCAAAGTCCTAAATAGCAAAGGTGAAGTGATTCTAGAAAATAAAATACAACCTAAAAGAGCAATTTCTAGGTCCACGGCCCTCATTATGAGGAAGCTGTTGCAGAATGTAATCAGGAGCGGAACAGGTACGGCTGCACAGTTTAGAGGGTTCGATATTTTTGGCAAGACTGGAACCACAACGGAGAGTAAGGATGTTTGGTTTGTTGGGGCAACGCCTTACTACATCGGGGGCGTTTGGGTTGGTTACGATAGACGACCAAAGCCAATGAATTTCGCGTGGAGAGATTACCCGCCGACAAATTTGTGGCGTAAGGTGATGGAAAAAGTACACCAAGATCTAAAACCTAAAAAGTTTGAATTTGAAGGTGACAAAAGCGTTATCCATTATATGTATTGCGCCGATACGGGCTTGCTTGCATCCGATAAGTGTCCCAGACGCCAAGATGGGATTTATAGTTCGGGTCTTTCCGGTAGTAAAAACATTCCGGGAATGTGCAGTGGTGGCCATACGACCCCAGCAGAAGAGGCGGCACAGGAAGCCGCCCAGATAGGTCAGCCGCTCCCCAATGAACAGGCAACTATACCTGCAACCTCTCCGGCGGTTTCTACGGCAACTCCAACAGGAGAACAGGTGGCAGAAAATCCATTGGGTGATCAAAAGAGGAAAGGTCGCCGTGTTAAACGAGCTGGAGTGACAAATCGCGGGCGCGTATAAAGGGGCCACCCTAGCTATAAATTTAGGTACAATGGTTGCATAGCCGCGAATGCAGTGGCCTTGGCCGGGTTAGATATGTGAGGCGCTGGATTTTATTTCTGGGAGGAATAAGGCTGGGGCGGGAGTTGAGTTTGTTGTTTATGGTAGAGAAATATCTCAAAACCCTTGAATTTGACGAAGTTCTGCGCCTTTTGGAGCAGATGGCAACCTGCGAAGAAACTAAACAAAAGATTAAGGAGATTCGACCATGCGTAAGTTTGCAAGGGGTTCAAAAACAACAAGAACAAACTTCGTGTGCTCAAACCTTAATCCTTCGATACAATGAACCGGAAATCCTCCCGTTTGGTGAGATTCATCCGATTGTCGCGAGGCTCGAAAAGGGAGCAACCCTTTCGGCTGGGGAGCTGCTTGCAGTCGGGATGCTGCTCAAAACGGTTCAAAATTTAATCAGTTGGAGTAAAAACTTTGACGGCCCCGAGTTGATTTTGAGTAAATATTTCAATGAATTGAGAAGTCTAAGATCGCTTAGTGACACAATTGGGAAGGCGATTGTTTCAGAAGACGAAATAAGCAGTTCGGCAAGTGATGAATTGGCCAAGCTTAGGAGCGAGATCGTTGAAGTCAAAGCCCAAATTCGCGCTGATTTGGACTTTTTTCTGCGCTCACCAACAATTCAAAAAAGCCTTCAACAAGGAATAGTAACTGTCCGGAACGAACGTTTTGTGATTCCAGTTAAAACTGAATGTAAAAATGACATCAAGGGTTTAGTCCACGATGTGTCAGCAAGCGGGTCCACCTTGTTTGTTGAACCGATTGGTGTGGTTAAACAGAATAATCGTTTGAAGGAGCTCGTTTCAAAGGAGCGTAAAGAGATCGAAAGGATCCTGCGAGAACTTTCGGATCAAGCTTTTGAGCAACTCGAGAACATTCAAAACAACCATAGATTGTTGATTTTTCTCGACGTGATTATGGCGAAGGCGCGGCTTGCGATTGCGATGGATGCTTCCCCTCCTATTTTGGTTGAAAATGGCACAGTTGATCTGAAAGGGGCAAGGCACCCGCTTTTACCAAAAGAAGTAGCGGTTCCAATCGACATTAGGGTAGGTTCTGATTTTTCAACACTCGTGATAACTGGGCCCAACACAGGGGGCAAGACGGTGGCCCTGAAAACGGTTGGCCTATTGATTTTGATGACGATGAGTGGTTTGGCGATTCCTGCGAAGGAGGGCAGTGTCACCTCAGTCTTTTCGCAGATTCTGGTTGATCTCGGTGACGAACAGAGCATTGAACAGAACCTTTCGACCTTTTCTGGGCATGTGAAAAACATTGTGAAGATCCTTGAAGTAGCGGATGGCAAAAGTTTAGTTCTGCTCGATGAACTCGGTGCAGGGACAGATCCCGTTGAGGGGGCGGGGCTAGCAATTGCGATTTTGGAAGAGCTGCGCAAAAGGGGTACAAGAGTTATTGCAACTACCCACTATGCGGAACTCAAGGCCTATGCGCTGAGCAGTGACGGGGTTGAGAACGCGTCCTGTGAATTTGACCTTAAGACTTTGACGCCGACTTACAAATTTTCAATTGGGGTTCCTGGCCGCTCAAGTGCATTTGCTATTGCACAAAGATTAGGTCTTTCTGAAACGATTGTCAGAAGGGCAAAAGAAAGTTTGGACGAAAACAGTATTATTTTTGAAGATGTTTTGCAGGAGTTGGATAAGATTAAAGTGGAGCTGCAAAGTAAGATTGAACAAAATCGGATTTTGGAGGAAGAGTTGCGTGAAAAACGGAGCCAGATGGAGAGTTTTGCGCAGGAGTTGCTCAGTAAGGAAAATCAAATGGCTGCAGATTTCAAGGCCAAAACAGAACCAGTAATCAAACTGATAGAAGAAACTTTCGACAAAGTTGCCGTGGAAATCCGAGAAATACAAAGAGAAGAGAACCTAGGGAAACTGGAAGAGTTGAGAAATAGGGTTAGAAGTGACCTAGGTGGATATAAAAAGCTTTGGAAAGGCGGCGGAGGAGTCGTTTCTAATTTGGGTGCTGGCCTAAAAAGGGGAGACTCGGTGAAAATCAAAAGCCTGCAAAGGGAAGGGATTTTGATTAATGACCCGGACAAAAATGGCATGGTTTCGGTAAGATCTGGCAACGTGATTACGAAACTCGATATTTCGAATCTTGAGAAGATCGGAAAAGCTACAGAAAACTTCCCCATCTTAACAAAAGCTGTCAGGGGGTTCAAAGCTTCGAAAAGGGTCGGTGACGAGATCAAATTACTTGGCCTTTCGGTTGATGAAGCGCTAGATAAGCTCGACAAATTTCTTGATGATGCCGCAATGTTTGGATTGCATAATTTGCGAATTGTTCACGGCAAGGGTACAGGGAAACTCAGGCAGGCTGTACATGAATATTTAGGAACATGTTCGATAGTTAAAAGTTTTAGATTAGGACTTTTTGGCGAAGGGGAATCCGGCGTCACAATTGTTGAAATCTGATTTGCGGCATCGGGTGCCCATTAATTCGGAACAAAAAACTTTTGCTTCCCAAAATGTTTCCCAATTCCGGCAGGATTTTAGTAGCGGAAGATTATACATGCACTTAATGCTATTATTCCTAGTTAATGAAAGGTTAAAAAAATATTTTCGTTGATGTCGGCACGTGTTTGCAAGTGTGATTTTTCCTAATTTAGTTAAAATTTTGTCGGTATTGGTATGTCAGGTATTTGCAAAATGCAAAATTTGTGTTGCAATTGTACCGTGGGTAAGTGGAATTCCTTTTTAGGTCATTTCGCGGAGGCGACAGGGTGGGCTTGCACCCTATTGCATTTGTAGTAATAGTGGTGTATAATGTTCCAAACCGGAGGTTTGTGGTGTGAATGATCACTTGGTTGGGGGGGCGTTAGGGAACAAATGAAAATATTAGCTAGGTTGCTTTTGGTCCTTGCGGCTGGTTGTGTTGTGGGGTTTTCTGGATGCCAAGACACGTCCGAGGGGCTAACTGTTGAAGTCCTGAAGAAGAGGAACGAATTGGTGGTTCTTACGGACCCTACTTTTTACCCGTACGAGTATTGGGATGGTGATAGTGGCAAGATAGTTGGTATTGATATAGAAATTGCAAATTTAATTGCCGCTGAGTTGGGCGTTCGGCTTGAAGTCCGCCAGCAGTCATTCGAAAGGCTTCTCCCCTCTCTAGACAGCAACGAGGGTGATATCGCCGCCGCCGCGATTTCTCTCACTCCGGAGAATGGAAGCGCTTATCCGCATTCCGAACCTTATTCTGAGGTGTGCCAAAAAATTTTGGTGGCGGGCGATTGCGACGACATAAAAGGGTTGAATGATCTTGCGGGCAGAAAGATAGGAGCTCCTCAGAACACCACTTCCGCAACTTTTATTCAAAAACTGCGGAAAGCTGCCGATAGCCCTTTTGAAGCTGACGCTGATACCAGAGTGGAGACCTTCGAAAATACCATAGCGACTATTCAAGCTCTCAAGAACCGTCATGTTGATGCGATTCTACTGGATTCTCCTACTGCTGAGTACTACGGGGGGAGGGACTCTGGTTTGAAGGTCTTGCCAGGGCGGTTTGGTGATGAAAAATACTCGTTTATGTATTCGAAAAACATGTCAAAGGAAGTGGTTGATCTTATCGATAGGATTATAGCGAGAATTAAGGCGGATGGCACACTTGATAAATTCTATGCTAAACACGGTTTGGGGAATGCGGATGAAGGCGGGTGATTTAATCAGTGGTGTGTGTGTGACACTTTCGTAGGGCGGTTGGTACCTACTCGATTGGGGGCCAGAGAAAACGGATGAAGGTATTGAGTAAGAGATTAGATAAAATATTTGCGGGATTAGTTCTAGTTCTTGTTCTCGTTGTTGGCTGTGTCGTGGGGTTCTCCGGGTGCAGAGGTCCGTCCGAAGAGTTGACTATCGCGGCTTTAAAGAAAAAGGGAGAGCTGGTGGTTCTTACAGAGCCCAATTTCCGCCCGTACGAATATTACGACGACAGTATGACAAAGATAATCGGTGTTGATCTGGAAATCGCAGGGCTGATTGCGGAAAGGTTGGGTGTTTCGCTCCGTGTTGTGCCGTGGGAGTTTGACGGACTGTTTACTGCCCTCAATTCTCATAAAGGCGATGTTATTATGGCTGCGCGTTCCCTTACAGGAGAGAACCAAGGCTATTTCCCGCATTCAAAACCTTATGCCGACGCGTGTCAGAAAATTTTGCTTCCGAAGGATTGCGATGACATAAAAGAGTTTCGAGATCTTGCGGGCAAAAAGGTGGGGGTTCCTTTGGGGACTACTTCTGAGAATTGTGTGCGGGAAGCAGTAGACTTTGGATCTTTAAAAGACACCAAGACCAAAGTTCTCTCGTATGTCACTAACAGTATGGTTGTTCATAATCTCAGAAATAAGTACGTTGATGCAGCTTTGTTGGATTTTAGAGCTGCCGAGAATTATGCGAGAGAAAATTCAGATACTCTAAAGGTTCTTCCGGAGCGGTTTGGGAAAGAGAAGTATGTGTTCTTTTATGCGAGGGGCACGTCGCAAGAGGTGGTCGACTTTGTCGATAACATTATAACGGAGATTAGAGCAGACGGAAGGCTTAGTGAATTTTATGCAAAGCATGAAGTGAAAACAGATAAGACGGGTGAGAGTATTAAGGATGGACATGAGTGATTTGACGAACAGTATGTATGGCGTTCTCGTAGCACGTGCGGGTTATATTGCTCTCGTGCGAGCATTTCGAGATACTCTCGTTTTGACGTGCTGTTCCGCTGTTTTGGGCTTGGTTGTTGGTGTGTTGCTTGCCTTCGTTAGGGTGAGGTACCGTTTTAGCGGTAGGTGGCGTGTGGCGAACAGAGCTGTGATTTGCTTCGTGCAAATTTTCCGTGGTACGCCTGTCATGCTTCAGCTCCTGGTTTTTGGTAATTTGTGGAGGTTGTCGCCTTGGCTCGTTGCAATTTTGGGATTTGGATTCAACTCCGGTGCGTATGTATCTGAGATCCTGCGGGCCAGCGTTGGAGAAGTCGACAGCAGCCAGTATGAGTCCGCTTGTGTTCTAGGTTTTTCTGATTACCAGGCCTTAAGGTTGGTGGTGCTTCCACAGGCTATCAAAAATTCTGTCCCGGCTCTTTTGAATGAGTTTTGTTCGTTGATCAAGGAAACTGCTGTCGCGGGAGTGGTAGGGTTCCAGTGTTTGGCGCAAGTCGCGACAGTGATGAATAGCAACTCATCTAGGGCGTGGCCTTATGTTTTGGTTGGGGTGTTGTATTTTATTGTTACTCTCGTCGTTTCTTGCGGATTGAATCGGATTAGGCGAGCGGTTGCCGCTAGAGAAATCCGAAGGGAGCGGCTTGTTGAGAAAACTGGTGTTGGAATATAATAGTTGAGGGTAAGAGATAGTGATTGAGGTAAAGCGTCTGGTCAAAGTTTTTAATGGCTGTACCGTCTTGGACGATGTCAGTATCAAAATAGAGAAATCGGAGTGCGTGTTTATCTACGGGCCTTCTGGTGCGGGGAAGAGTACGTTTTTGCGGTGTCTAAATCTTTTGGAGAGGCCGGCTTCCGGAGACATTGTCTTTGCTGGGCAAAATATTTTGTCTCCTGATTGCGATGTCAGTAAGGTGCGGCAAAGGATGGGCATGGTGTGTCAGGAGTTCGATCTATTTACGAACTATACTGTTTTGGATAACATTACCCTTGCACCCATTAAACTTCTTAAAAAACCGGCGGAAGAAGCCATAAATGAGGGCTGTGAACTGCTTGAGAGATTTGGAATCTGGGATAAAATTTACAGCCTGCCTTGCCGCCTCTCTGGCGGCCAGCGGCAGTGTGTCGCGATCATCAGGGCACTGATGATGTCTCCCGACGTCATTTTGTTTGATGAGCCCACGTCGGCCTTAGATAATCAGATGCAACTTGGTGTCCGGGATGTTGTAAGGGATCTGTGCAAATCGGGGGTGACTATAGTGGGAACAACGCATAACTCGCGATTTGCTGAGTCTGTTGCCACACGAATGGTACAAATGGAAGGCGGGAGGCTTGTCTGATCTGTCGTTGGTGTGGGGCTTTCCTCTTTCCGCTGCAATACCAGAGCCGTCTCTGGCCTGTGCGCTTGTTGCAGTTATTCTGATGGGATTTTTTATGTGTCTTTTATGTGTCCTAAAAGGTTGGGTCTGCTGCCCGCCGGCTTCATAGCTGTGCGGTCGCGTGCGGGCCCAACGCTTGTCGCCGGAACGGCTGGAGTGGATAACCCAAAATCCACTTTGTCCGTTCCGGCGACGGTTTTCCCTCTTCGCTTTTGCAGGCCGGCAAACCTCGCCAACACGGCGACCCACCCAACCAGACTTCGTTCTTGCTGGTGGGCCCAAGTGGACTCGAACCACCGACCTCACGCTTATCAGGCGTGCGCTCTAACCGCCTGAGCTATGAGCCCACTTCCTGCTCCGTTCGTCAAAATAGCCTCTACACAAGGCTGACGGCAACTCTCCCAATGCGAGTAGCCAAATAGCCTCGGAGTTTGTACCCTCAAAATTGAACAGCCTAAGTGCTCTTTGCTCCTTAGAAAGGAGGTGATCCAGCCGCACCTTCCGATACGGCTACCTTGTTACGACTTCACCCCAATTATCAATCCCACCTTCGGCAGTTCACTCCTTGCGGTTATGATGCTGACTTCAGGTGTTACCGACTCTCATGGTGTGACGGGCGGTGTGTACAAGGCCCGGGAACGTATTCACCGCGACTTTCTGATTCGCGATTACTAGCAATTCCGACTTCATGTAGGCGAGTTGCAGCCTACAATCCGAACTGTTACCACTTTTCTCGTTTTGCTCACCTTCGCAGGTTTGCTTCCCTCTGTTGTGGCCATTGTAGTACGTGTGTTGCCCAGGTCATAAAGGGCATGATGATCTGACCTCATCCCCACCTTCCTCCGTTTTGTCAACGGCGGTCCCGTTAGAGTCCTCTTGCGTAGTAACTAACGGCAGGGGTTGCGCTCGTTGCGGGACTTAACCCAACATCTCACGACACGAGCTGACGACGACCATGCACCACCTGTCTTTCGGTTCCCCGAAGGGCACCCAGATATCTCTACCCGGTTCCTCAGATGTCAAGACCTGGTAAGGTTCTTCGTGTTGCGTCGAATTAAACCACATACTCCACTGCTTGTGCGGGCCCCCGTCAATTCCTTTGAGTTTCAGCCTTGCGGCCGTACTCCCCAGGTGGATTACTTATTGTGTTAACTGCGGCACAGATGCTCATCACACCCACACCTAGTAATCATCGTTTACGGCGTGGACTACCAGGGTATCTAATCCTGTTTGCTCCCCACGCTTTCGAGCCTCAGCGTCAGTAAAAGTCCAGCAGTCCGCCTTCGCCACTGGTATTCCTCCTAATATCTACGCATTCCACCGCTCCACTAGGAATTCTAACTGCCTCTCCTTCACTCAAGACACACAGTTTTGATCGCATCACACGGTTGAGCCGTGCACTTTTACAATCAACTTGCATGCCCGCCTACACTCCCTTTACACCCAGTAATTCCGGACAACGCTCGCCACCTACGTATTACCGCGGCTGCTGGCACGTAGTTAGCCGTGGCTTCCTCTTAGGGTACCGTCTTCTACTCTTCCCCTAAGACAGAGGTTTACAATCCGAAGACCGTCTTCCCTCACGCGGCGTCGCTGCATCAGAGTTTCCTCCATTGTGCAATATTCCCCACTGCTGCCTCCCGTAGGAGTCTGGGCCGTATCTCAGTCCCAATGTGGCCGTCCAACCTCTCAGTCCGGCTACCAATCGTCGGCTTGGTGGGCCATTACCCCACCAACTACCTAATTGGCCGCGAGCCCATCTATCGGCGGATTTCTCCTTTCATACAAAAACCATGCGATTTCTGTACATCATGCGGTATTATCGGCCGTTTCCAGCCGCTATCCCCCTCCGTTAGGTAGGTTGCTCACGTGTTACTCACCCGTCCGCCACTATCCCGACCACAAGAAACAACACACCCCAATTGATGTGTTCTTTCTCATGGTCTAGACCGTTCGACTTGCATGTGTTAAGCGCGCCGCCAGCGTTCGTCCTGAGCCAGGATCAAACTCTCAATTTATCTCAAGCTTCCACTAGCTCAATTGTTCTTTACCCGTGATTTACTCTCAGGTCAATTTCCTAAAGCCTTTCGCACTTCTTAGCTGTTCAATTTTCAATGTACATGCCCTTTCCGCTTTTCCATAAACCCCTTCCACACTTCTGACGGGTCTCCCCTGACGGGCTTTTACGGAGACGGCTCCGCCATTTTAGCACCTTATTTTTGCTTTGTCAATACCCCCCTTGCGCTGCTTCGAAACAAAGTGCAACAGCACGGCCGATTCAGAATTTGCAACTTTGTGTTGATCTTTACTAACAGTTTTTGGGAAATTGACAAAATCCCTCTCATGTGTTACAATCACGGGAGCTAAAGAGTGAGTGGAGAGTGAGCGGGAAGTGGAGAGGAAGTGGAGCGTGGAGGGTGTTTGAATCAACTTGCAGGTTGGTTCTTTTCTTGTTTTAAGAAAAGCTGTTACTTAAAAAACTATCTGTGCCAAAAGGGTGAAAAATCTTGATAGATGGCATTTTTTTGCATTTTGTGAAAGAAGAACTAGCTGCCAAACTTTATGGTGCCAGAGTAACCAAGGTCATTCAGACACTCAAAGAAGAGGTTGTTATCACACTTAAAACGAGGAATCAAGAATATAGCCTGTTGATCAGCGCGTCCTCTTCATACCCCAGAATTTATTTGACGGCAGAAAAGCCTGTGCCCTTGATTAATCCCCCTATGTTTTGCATGTTGCTTCGAAAGCATCTAATGGGAGGGATCGTTACCAAAATAAGTCAAGAAGGTTTGGATAGGATTATATATATTGAATTTGACGTCCTTAACCAGATTGCAGAGAGAACTCGTGTATGTCTTGTTGCGGAACTGATGGGGAAATATTCTAACATCGTTTTGGTTGGGAGCACTGATAAAGTGCTGGGAGCGGTAAAGATAATTCATGGGCAACGGGAAGTGTTTGTTGGCGGAAACTATGAAAAGCAAACGCAACCGGGGAAAATCAATCTTGTGACGGAAAGGTGGCCCGATGATGGAAGAGAGCCGAGCAAGTCAATTCAGGGGCTCACAGGCCGGACATACGCGCTACTCAAAAAGGGCTTGAAAAGTGATGCAGCTGTAATCACCTTTATCTGTGAGGCGTTAAACGAAAACAAGAATGTCAAACCAGTGATGCTGACTGAAGAAGCACTCCCCGTGTTTTTCGATTTCGATGTGTTGGGCGACAAGCTTTATTTTGACTCGTTTTGTGAATTATTGGAGGCATTCTTCAAAGATAAAGTACGAAGTGACTTAATCAAGCAACGGACAAGCGATTTGAGAGGGATTGTGAATGTCTTTTTGAAAAGAGTGAAAAACAGGATCAAAGCGCAAAGCGAAGAACTCGAGCAGTGCAAAGAAAAAGAAGAAAAAAAACTAAAGGGGGATCTTTTGCTGGCAAATTTGGGCAATCTAAGGGATGTTGGGAATTGTTCAGAAATTAAACTTGAGAACTTTTATGACGAAGGACAAAGCAGAATAACTATCGCGTTGGATCCGAGATTAACGGTTTCTCAGAATGCTCAGAAATATTATAAGGGGTACCGTAAGTTACAGGTGGCTGAGAAAAAATTAGCCGAGTTAATTCTTGAAGGTGAAGAAGAGCTTGAATATTTGCAATCGGTTGTGTTTGGACTAGATCAGGCTGTGCATGAATCGCGGTTGGAGGAGATTCGGCAGGAGCTTGTGGAGCAAGGGTACATTAAGACGCATACCAAAAGAAAAAAGGAAGTGAAGAATAAATTTTTGCCGGAGGTGATATTCCTTAAAACAGGTGGAGAGCTGCTTGTTGGAAAGAATAACTTGCAAAATGAGTATGTAACTTTTAAGGCCGCGAAGAAAGATGACCTGTGGTTCCATGCACAAAAAATCCCGGGGTCACACGTGGTTTTGCGTATTAAAAATGGGCAAGAATTTCAGAGCTGTGAAATTGAAGAGGCAGCCAGAGTTGCCGCTAGTAACAGCAGAGCGCAGGGAGGGTCACTTGTTGCTGTAGATTTCACGGCAGTCAGGAACGTCCGCAAGATGCCGGGCGGGAAGCCAGGTATGGTGATTTATGTGAACTTTAGGACCATCTTCGTCAATCCATCCCCTCGCTAGTCGTACCTTCAGCCATATCTGTGCATTTTATGTTTTGAGAACGAAAGCAGGGTTTTATAGTGCTTTCTAAAAGAGGGGGCTTGTGGTGAATATAACGCTTATCGCGCACGACAGAAAAAAAGAGTTGTTAATTAGGTTTTGCGATGCCTATAACAGCATTCTCAGAAAGCATAATATTTTTTCAACCGAAGATGTTTCCAAGGCAGTTGCTAATGCCATCGGATGCCATGTAAGCGCGTTTTTAACAAGACAAAGGGGCGGGTATCAGCAGATCGCTTCTCGGATTATTTGCAACGAAACGGACTTGCTTATATTTTTTAAAGACCCATTAACCGAGAACGCGCAGGAGTTAAGAGAAACTGAAATTGCAAGAGTGTGTGACGTACACTCTGTCCCAATGGCAACGAACATGGCGGCAGCAGAACTTATGATTTTGGGGATGGAGCGGGGCGACCTAGACTGGAGACTGGTCATGAATTCGGCGAGCCTTGCTAGATTAGAGCGAACTGGAGCTAGGGATACGATGAGCTCGGTTTGACGTGTTCCTGTGAGGAAGAGAGCCCCAAGTCAAATGTCTGGCCCAGTTCCAAAAAGCCGTAAAACAAGTGCTGTTTTTGGCTTGGGGTCTGCTTTGTCTTTTGGGCGTTCTTTGGATTCGTTTTCTTGTGCCTTTTTTATTCTTGCTGGGAAAAGTAAAGGAAACAAATCGTGGAGGGGGGTCTGGATTCCCCCTCCATGGGCTTTTTCTGGCGGCATTTTTAACAAAGGCTAGGTGCTTTGATGAGAACGCTAATAATCGGTCCGAATGACGAAGGTCAAAGACTTGACAAATTTCTCCAAAAAATAACAACCTTGCCGGAATCGCTCATGCATCGATATATTCGCAAAAAGAGGATCAAGTTAAATCATAAAAGGTGCGAACACAAAGTGATTTTGCAAAAGGGCGACATTTTGGAACTTTTCGTTGATGACGAGTTTTTTGTGCAGAGCGAAAAAACGGGTTTTCTTGGGACCACGTTAATCCCGGACGTTTTTTATGAGGATAAAAACATTTTGATTGTGAATAAGCCACCTGGACAGTTGGCCTGTGGGAATGGGGCAGGAGAAATCAACACACTTGTTAATTCGATTAAGCTTTACCTTTTTCGAAGAGGGGAATATAATCCGGAGCAGGAAAATAGCTTTGCGCCAGCACTTTGCCACCTGATTGACAGAAATACGGGAGGGCTTGTTATTGCGGCAAAAAATGCGCAGGCACTCAGAATTATGAACCAGAAAATCAAAAACCGTGAAGTCAAAAAGACGTATCTTTGCCTTGTTCACGGTTGCCCCCCAAAAGAAGAGGATTTACTTACGGGTTATTTGCGAAAAGGCAAAAACAACAACCTGGTTGAAATAAGTAAATCCCCTAAACTAGGTTACAAAATCATCAAAACGAAATATAGAGTGCTTGAAACAAGCGGGTCAGAGTCTCTTCTTGAAATCAATCTTATTACTGGGCGGACTCATCAGATTCGTGCCCATCTCGCCTCTATTGGGCATCCGTTGATAGGGGACAACAAATATGGTGACCCGGAGAAAAATAAGGCTTGTGGCTTTAAATTTCAAGCCCTGTGTGCGAACGAACTGAGGTTTGAATTTGAGCTTAGTGCTGGTCCTCTTGATTATCTGCAGAATAAGGAATTCAAGTTGAAAAAAATTTGGTTTGCGGGCAAAAAATAAAGCGGTAAAATGGATTGGATTGGGGTGGTCATTTCCTCCTGCGCCGGAAAAGCGTTGTGGGGGCCGTGTTCATCATCGTGAGCTGTGTTTCTCGTTTTGTGATATACTGTTACGGATGTCGGGCTTGAGAGGAGGGTACCTTGCGTGGAGATAGAAATAAAAAATCTTTCTAAGAGTTTCAAAAACTTTAAGGCTTTAGATGACGTTAGTCTGACCGTTGGAAATGGAGAAATCTTCGGCATTTTGGGACCTAACGGTGCTGGCAAATCGACTCTGGCGAAAATCATTTTGGGAATTTATGATTCGCCCAAGGGCTGCGTTTTTGTCGATGGCATAGATGTTTGTTCCCCAGATTATGTAAAAATCAAAGAGCAAACAGGATTTCTGTTAGATAATATAAGTTTGATCAAAGCTTTTAGTGCTTGGAACAATATTGAATTCTTTGACAGAATCTATTTTAAAAATGACACGATGGAAAACAGGCAAAAACGGATAAGCAAAGTTCTGAATGTGTTTGGGCTGGATCCCTCTTCCAAAAAGCCAATTTTTAATTTCTCAAGAGGTATGAAGCAGAGAGTTGCCTTGGCCCGGGCTCTGATTAATGACCCTAAGCTTTTGATTCTTGATGAACCCAACCGGGGGCTAGACAGAGAAGGCAAAGTGGTTCTTAATAAACTTTTAGTTGCCCTTGCAGAAAAAGGCACAACGATTGTTATAACGTCCCACGAACTTGAAGATCTTTCTCTGTTGGTTCCAAAGGCGGTATACATAAACAAAGGGAAAATTGTAGGAGAACCTTGGGTAAAAGGCGAAAGCAGCATGAATCTTTTGGAGTTTTATGATTCGCATATTGATGTGAAGGATGTGAAAATATGAAGATTTTGAGTAGTCCTGTTTTTTGGCGTGAAAAAACGGAGACAATCAATTCTGGGGCAGTTTCCGTTGTTAGTGTGTTATTACAGCTTTTTGTTGTCTGCACAACGATGTGGGTTTTTTCTCTGCTGGTCAAGGACTTTTGGTTTGTGCTTTTAATAGGATGGTTTTCGCTCGTCACGAACGAACAGTCTAACGCCGCTCGTGTAGACGATATAGAAGCAATCATGGCAACACCCCTAGGCGTCAAAGATTTTGCAAAGGGGAGATCTTTATTTTCTGAGTGTAAATCTTTTCTCTATGCCGTTTTGGCAATGCCATTCCTGTATTACAACAAACCAGAACAAATCTTTTCCCCAAAGCCACTTAGCGTGGCCATTTTCTTGGTCGCTCCGTTTTTCATATACTATTGGGCATTATTTGTAAATATGGTTTGCTTTTTTGTCCCCGCTCGCTTTTCAATATTATTGATTCTCCCAGTGTATGCGCCGTTTTGTGCTTTGCTGCTTGGAGAACCTGCCAGAAGTATTGTTTTGGTGTCGGTTGTTCCAGCACTTGGGACCTTGGCTTTCATTGCAAGCCGACTGTCCTTTAAATTCATCCCAAAAGAAATAATAAGAAACAGAGCCTTAAGGGATTGATTTCCAGCGAATGTTGATGCAAAGATAGAGAATCAGCCAGCGTTCCCAAAGTCAATTTTGGGGGCGTTTTTGATGTCTTTTTGCGTACCGAAGTCACAGATTTTAGTTGGAGACCTTAATTACGCTTTCCTGCATATAACTGCGAAGAGCTTCCGGCACATCCACGCTTCCATCTTCATTTTGAAAATTTTCCAAAATTGCGGCAAAAGTCCGTCCTATTGCAACTCCAGAGCCATTTAGGGTGTGAAGTAGTTTTGCTTTTTCTTCTGTGCTACTTTTGAATTTAATGTTTGCCCTCCGTGCCTGAAAATCCTCGAAATTACTGCAACTTGAAATCTCAACATACCAGTTATAAGAGGGCATCCAGACCTCTATGTCATAAGTTTTGGCACTGTTTGCACCTAGGTCGCCGGCACAAAGGGCTGTCACCCTGTATGGAAGGCCAAGAAGCTGCAAAACATGCTCGGCATCATCTGTCAAGCTTTCCAGCTCTTCATATGAATTTTCTGGGGCCACAAATTTAACCAGCTCAACTTTGTTGAATTGATGCTGCCGGATCAATCCTCTTGTGTCTTTTCCGGCGCTTCCAGCTTCAGCTCTAAAGCATGCCGTATACCCGCAGTATTTAATTGGCAACTCATCTTTCGTTAGTACTTCATCGCGATGAAAGTTGGTAAGCGGAACTTCTGCGGTTGGAATCAGGTAATAATCAAATCCTTCCAGCTTAAAAACGTCCTCGGCAAATTTCGGGAAATTACCAGTTCCAAACATCGATTTCCCGTTTACAATAAATGGCGAAAAAATCTCCTTATACCCGCGTTTGCCGTGTGTGTCAAGGTAAAAGTTCGTGATTGCCCGTTCTAATCGTGAACCGAGCCCAACGTAATAGTGAAATCTTGACCCTGTGACTTTTGCAGCTCTCGCCGGGTCGATTATCCCAAGCTTTGCTCCCAGATCCCAGTGAGAATCCGGCTTGAAATTAAATTCTCTTGGTTTTCCCCACCTGCGAATCTCTTTGTTTTCAGTTTCATCAATCCCCATGGGGACACTTTCGTGAGGGAGATTTGGCAGCAAACAGACCAAATCGTTCTGGCTTTTTTCGAGCTTGGCAATATCCTCATTGTGCCCCTTGAGAATGCCCGAAATTCGCTTCATTCTTGCCATAATTTCCTCTGTGAGCCCAGTAGTCTGCCTCATCCTTGCTATTTCGTTGTTGGCTGCATTTTGTTCGCATCTGAGCCTATCGGCCTGCGAATTGATTTCCCTTCGCTGCCGGTCGATTTTAAGAATTTCATCGATCTCTCTGTCGTAGTCTTTGCCCCTTCTTTTGAGCCCAGCCTTAACGAAATCAGGATCTGATCTTATCAATTTGATATCCAGCATGGCAAACTCTTCCCTCCGTTCTCCCAATGTACAACCTATTTTAGAACCACAATTCGCGTGTTTTTTTGTTCTCTATCCCACCGAAAACAGATTCCCTAGGAATGTGGAAAACTCTGTGGAAAAAGTGGAAAGAACCTTATTTTTACTCTTGCCGCAGTGAATTTTAATTTCTCGAATTTTCCACATTCCTGCCAAACCTTGCAACGTTAAAGCAGTTTAGCTTTGCACCTATATTTGGCTATGCAATCAGGTTTTTCGGCATTTTTGGAGTTTAACAATTGACCAATTTTTGTACACACTGGCGGCGTAAGTCAGGTTGAAATTCTATTTCACCGCAAAACACAAATCTTCCTCAAACAGCCCCTAAAATAAAGGATATTCGTCGCAAAGCCTTTTAACTTCGCACACAATTTGTGCCCTTGAGTTGTTGAAATCCGTGGCAACTAAAAAGAGCCATTTTGCAATTTGCCGCATGATTGATTCGTCAAATCCCCTCGTTGTCACCGCAGGAGTCCCAATTCTGATTCCGCTTGTGACAAATGGACTCTCTTCGTCATCCGGGATAGAGTTCTTGTTGACGGTTATGTTGACTTCGCCAAGTCTCTTTTCCATTTCTTTGCCGGTGATTTTCATGTTCCTGAGGTTAATCAACATAAGGTGATTGTCGGTTCCTCCCGAAACGAGTTTGAACCCTAATTTGACCAGCTCATCTGCAAGCACCGCCGAGTTCTTAACGACTTTTTTTTGATATTCGGTGAATTCTGGGGTCAAAGCCTCTTTAAAACATACTGCTTTTGCCGCAATGGTATGCATAAGTGGTCCGCCCTGAATTCCTGGGAAAATCGCTTTATCTACCTTCTCCGAAAATTCCTTTTTGCAGAGAATAAGTCCCCCTCTTGGTCCTCGCAGTGTTTTTTGTGTTGTGGAAGTGACAAAATCAGCGTGGGGAACTGGAGATTGATGCAACCCGGCAGCCACAAGGCCGGCAATATGCGCCATATCAACCAGAAGATGAGTGCCTTGCTCCCTAGCGATTTCACCGAAGATTTTAAAATCTATTTTTCTCGGGTATGCACTCGCTCCAGCGACAATTAGCTTGGGTTTGTGTTTGGCCGCCAGTTTTCTTACGGCATCATAATCTAGGCGCTCTGTTTCGGGGTCTAGGCCATACGGAACGAAGTTGAAATAGGAACCGGAAATGTTAACCGGCGAGCCGTGTGTTAAATGTCCACCATGCCCGAGATTCATTCCCAAAACGGTATCTTGTGGCTTTAACATCGCAAAATAGACTGCCATGTTCGCTTGAGATCCAGAATGTGCTTGCACGTTGGCATGTTCGGCACCAAAGAGCTGCTTGGCCCTTTCCCTAGCTAAATCCTCAATTACGTCTACATGCTGGCAACCGCCGTAATATCTTTTGGTTGGGTAGCCTTCTGCGTATTTGTTTGTCAAAATACTGCCAACCGCGGCCAAAATAGGTGCAGACACAATGTTTTCTGAGGCAATTAGCTCGATACTTTCATTTTGCCGCAAAAGCTCTAACTTTATTGCATCTGCTACCTCCGAATCAAATTGTGAGAGCAAATCAATGTTTTCTGGCAAATTTTTCTTCAAAATAACCGTTCTCCCTTAACTTTTTTATGCCGTCACAAACTTCCCTTTGTTCTTTTGCAATACATGTTGCTAAAACTCAAACAACAACTTTTTTGTTAAAATCAAGGTTCACCGGTTAGCCCTGATCTTGTTAGTCTCCAGGCCGCTTCCATAACACAAAGCTTGCCACTTGGGAAGTTAAGACCACCTTGATAATAAATGGTGTACGGCTCTCTCATTGGTCCGTCCGCAGAAGATTCAATTGTTGCACCCATCGTGAAGTTGCCAGCCGCCATAATAACCTTCGCTTCGTAACCCGGCATATCCCACTCCTGCGGTTTTACAAAGGAATCTATCGGTGAAGCCGCTTGGACACCTACGCAGAAGGTTCGCATTTTTTCTTTGCTGCCTAGCTTTATGCTCTGAACGATGTCGACGCGAGTGTCAAGGCTGCCGGGGCTCACGCTGAACCCGAGCTTTTCAAAAAGAGATGCGCAGAAAATTGCGGTTTTTAGTGCGTTTGCCACTGCCTGCGGTGCCATAAACAATCCCATCAAAATTTCCCGGTTTTGCTCGAGTGAACAGCCCACCTGGGCCCCGATGCCAGGTGCCGTGAGTCTGTTGGCACAAAGGGCAACTAAATCCTTTTTGCCAGCAATATACCCGCCTGTTCTTGCAAGCCCGCCGCCCGGATTTTTGATGAGGGACCCAACTATGAGGTCTGCCGTTGTGGATTCTCTTTCTGACACAAACTCACAATAGCAGTTGTCAACCACAACCGCCGCTTCTTTACTGGATTCCCGAATTTTTTTGATGATTTCCTCTGTCTGAGTGACGCTAAGTGACCCGCGCGACGAATAACCCCGCGACCGCTGGATATAAACCAGCCTTGCATCCCGGCACTTTTTGGCTATCCCCTCGTAATCGGGCGCCCCATCAAGAAAATTTACCTGTGAATATCGCACACCAAAATCGGCAAGTGATCCGCCTTTATAACCACCAGTGCCAATCACTTTTTTAAGTGAGTCATAGGGGTCTTCCGTCACACATACCAGTTCGTCGCCTGGCCGCAAGATGGCGAACAAACAAACTGCCAAGGCGTGGGTTCCACTCACAAAGTTGTGCCGAACCAAAGCCGATTCGCTTCCCATCACGTCCGTGTAGACCTTATCTATTATTGCCCTGCCCGCATCATCATACCCGTAGCCGGTTGTGCCAAACAGATGCCGTTCACTCACACGATTTTTTATGAACGCTTCAACAACTCTGATCTGATTCTTTTCGAATATCTCGTCAACCGACCGGAACTGTGGGGCGCACGCTTCCTCCACATCTCTGGCTAACTTCCAAAATTTGTTATCATATTCAAACAACGTTACACTTCCTAAAACCAACAATCCTCCGACGCACGGCTGCTTTGCAATGTTTCCAGAATGCTGTCAATTTTTTTGCTTTCGTAAAGGATCCCGTATACGCAATTCATAACTGGTAAATCCAAATTATACTCTTCCATCAACCTTTTGGCCAAATAGGTATTTTCATACCCTTCAACGACCATGTTCACCTGCTTCAATGCCTCATCCACCGGGACTTTGCAGCCAATTAACTTCCCGAACTTTACATTTCGGCTGTGCTCGCTAATGCAGGTTGCAATCAAATCCCCAAGACCGGAAAGCCCTGCGAAGGTTTGAGGTTTTGCACCCATGGCAACCCCCAATTTCCCGATTTCGCAAAGCCCCCTAGCAAGCAAGATCGCTAGCAGATTGTCACCGCCGAGTTTGGCACAAAGGCCAGTCGCAATTGCCACAACGTTCTTAAAGGTGCCGCCAACTTCCAGCCCTTTCACATCATCAGAAACAAACACTTTTAGTGCTTCATTTTGCAATAGAGCCGCTACCTTTTCCGCTGTTTTCCTGTTCGCAGAAGCGGCAACCACTGACGTTGGAACTGCCCTCGCCAACTCTTCAGCGTGTGATGGTCCGCATACGACGACGATTTCGTTCGTGAGTTCTTCCGCAATGACCTGCGACAAACTCTTCAAACTCTCTTTTTCGAAGCCTTTAGAGACGTTGACCACCACTGCATCAGGTTTGATGTGCTTTTTCAAGTTTCTTACAACATTCCGCACGGCAGAGGAGGGAACAGAGGTAACAACAAACTCCGAATCTCTAATTTCTGAAAGATCCGACGTTATGTTGATGTTTTTTGGGATCTTAACACCGGGCAGCCGTTCTTTGTTTTCTCTTTCCTCAAGGATCGCCAGTTTTTCCTTTTCTTGAAATGACCAAACCGTCACATCATGCCCATTCTTTTCAACGGTTACAGCAAGAGCAAGGCCAAAACTTCCAGCCCCCATTATCGAGATATTTGCCACAAAACCACATCTTTCTTCGTTGCTTTCAACCAGAGCACTATTTTACATTATTTTGGGGGTTTTCGCAACTTCAAATTCCCCGGTGCAAATAAGAATTGGTTCTTTTATCTTGTGAGAAAGCGTTTTAGTGGCAGGTTCGGTGTAAGAGAGATCTTGGTTTTTCAACAGAAGGAGTGGGTTTTCAACTTGGGAGAAGTTCGAGAAGGTAAGTTTATTTTGTGCCCCGAAATGTTGGGGAAGCACTGGGATGAGGGTTTGCTTTGAAGAGTGTTGACAAGATTTTGGAGCATTTTGTTTTCAAAAGTTTAAAGTGCGTCGGTCGTTAATGTCGAAAAATGTCGAAATATTTGCCGCCCAAACACGCATTTTCTGTGATAGAATTGACCTAGGTGGTAAGTTAGTAATGGTTAAATATTGCAGTATTGTGGGTGGATGTTTTGAGTTTTTATAACATTGAACTTTTCAGGGGTGGTGATGCCGCGCGCCCGGTCTATGGCATATCGGTTGTCACCAGTTTTGACACAGTGCGGGTTCCCGCAATTTCAGAAAATGAGGGGCAGGTTACAGAAATAATGGAGCTTTGCAAAAGGTACGCGGTTTCTCCTGTCCACATAGAGGATGTAGCGCGAGATTATCTTTTTTCTCGCAGTTAATTGCCAATGGAATCCGGGTCCCATCTAACGGACTTGCTGAGTGCTCCTCGGTTGCCTTCACCAGTTTTAGGGTTGGCCTGCAGGGCGCTTGGCCGTCTTCGCTACACTTTTTGTGAATTCCCACGTTTTTCCTAGGCTGTGTTAACACCGGGTTTTCCGTGCTTGCATTAAAAAATGAGTTAGTGATTTTTGGGGCTGCTTTATCTTGGAGATGTGCAGCCTTTTTGCTTTGTCTTTGAGTGCAGCAAACTCTTTACTTTTTACGTCCAAAAACGGCGAATAGATCAACTTCGGCACGCTCACGGGCTTCATCGCCTAATCAATTCACCCCCGAGATGACTCATCAATATCTGGAGCACTTCCCCTTTTCACCTTGGAGCATTGACATCGAACAGGCCTTGCACGTGTGTCCTTTAAAGTGCGCCTAAAACTTCTAAGAGCCCGTGCTTATCCTTGTTTTTACGGGCCGAACCTAGCAAGGGATCAAACTCGCCAGCTGGGAAAGTTTTGCCACCTACTCTTCAGCTGTCTTATCCTTTCCAATCTCGGGTCAAAGGCTTCGCTGGCGACCAAAAGCAAATTTGTGCTAACAGCTTAGCAATTCCGTCACGAACTTTTTATAGCACTCAAAGGATCAACTCCGTCAAATTTTTAAACTCTCTTGTGAAAGAGGTGTAGATTGTAGACGGAAGGGGCTACTCTCCCAAACTTGGAGATTCACCCTTTGAGAAACAAAGGGTGAGAGTAGTGGGGGTTTTATTTTGAATTTAAAGACTAATTATACTTGTTCATCGCCTGAGAAACCCCATCCTTGACGATGCATTCTAAGCATTCCAAGACCCGCGGTATCATTGCTTCAATTTTGCCTTTTTCCCCTGCATCAAATCTCGTCAGAACCCAATCTGCCAGCTCCATATTTTTGTTTTTCTTTGTACCAACGCCACATTTAACTCTGATGAAGTTATCTTCATCCAAAAAATCACCAACACTTTTGATCCCGTTATGTCCACCGTCAGAGCCTCCGACTTTGATCTTGAATAATCCGGGTTCCAGAGTGATATCGTCTTGCACAACAATAACGTCTTTAGGTTTGACCTTGAAATATCTGGTGAACGCCCTCACAACGATTCCAGAGTTATTCACATATGTGAGTGGTTTTAGCAAGGCGATATCTACGCCATTTAGAGCAACTTTCACATAAGCTCCATCAAATTTTTTGCGGTCAATTTTAACGCCTTGCCGTTTTGCCATTTCGTCAACAATGCAAAATCCCAAATTGTGCCTAGTTCCGTCATAGGAAATGCCAGGGTTTCCCAAGCCAACAACAACCTGTTTTATTCTGCTTTTCCAAAACAATTAACAATCACCTCAACAATTTTAATTGAGCAAACTTTCAAAACCCTTCTAAGTCTAGCATACCCACCACCAAAAAAACAAATGTCCCAAAAGATTCTCTGGTGAGCTGCAGAAATAAGTTTTACTTTCTGACGTTTAATGCTATAATAGTGAGGGTGATTACCCACAACCTTTGTTACTTCACGATTTCACGAGTGTCATCGGAGGGACCCTTTATGTTTAGTAACTCAAGTGCAGGCGTTTTCTATTCATGGTTTTTACCTAAAGCTATCGTGATTTTCCTGATCTTCCCGGTTTTGCAATATTTTACATGCTTAGTCGCTTGTAAACTGGGCGACGACTCCCCTGAAATGCAGAAAAGATTGACTTTTAATCCCCTAGCACATATGGATCCGCTCGGGACTGTGCTCCTTTTGCTCAGCTACATTGGCTGGCCCAAACCACTTCCGATAAATGCGGCCAATTTTTATAAAGTGAAAAATCGACGTACCGGAAGGCTTTTTGTAGCACTTGCGGGGCCGGCAGGTCTATTGGTTTTTGCGTTCTTTTTCCTTTTTGCGGCAAACATTTCTGGGCGTTATTTTAGTGCCATAGTTTCTGGAGTGTTTCAGGTGACCGCGGAATTTAGCATATACATTTCCTTGTTTTCGTGCATTCCGATTCCCGGATTCGCGGGAGAAGCAATCGGTGAATACTTTTTCCCCAAGTTCATGAATGAACTCGCACCATATAGGACGCAAATTTGCATTGGATTTATTCTTCTCATTTCTTTTGCACCACGTATTTTGACCCCAATTTTTGTCCCTATCGATAAAGTTGCCGAGCTTATACGGTGGCTCCTCAATGGTGCTGCAAGTGGGATATTGGATTTGCTCACTCTGCCTTTTAGAAGGTACTCGTAATGAAATTCGCGGATTCCCCTGAAGTATAATCGGGAATTAACCAGGAAGGAAACCTTTTTTGATTTTTTTGATCATAGACGGAAACAGCATCCTAAACCGTGCCTACTACGCCATCAAATCATTGGGAGACAGTCGTGGCCAGAACATAAATGGCATATACGGTTTTGTTAACATCTTGCGCAAGTTCATCGATCAACTGCAACCCGAATATGTTGCGGTTGCTTTTGATGTTAGTCGAAAAACGTTCAGATCTGATCTTTGCCAAACCTATAAGGGGACTCGTGCGGGAACGCCGGACGATCTTAAAAGGCAGATACCAGTGATCCAGGAGTTGCTGGAACTGATGGGGTTTGCCGTTCTTCGCTGCCCGGGATTCGAAGCGGATGACATTTTGGGTACGCTCAGTCACAGGTGTTGCCCCGCATCTGTTGAATGTGTTTTGTTAACGGGAGATCGTGATGCTTATCAACTTATTAAGGAAAACGTGCGAGTGATTTTGCCGACTATAAGAAATAAAACTTCGGTTGAAGAAACAATAACGCTGGAAACAATAAGAGGAAAGTATGGCTTGGAGCCCTTAAAGCTCATCGACGTCAAGGCAATGGCTGGGGACGCGTCCGACAACATTCCCGGTTGCAAGGGTGTGGGCGAAAAGACTGCGCTAGAACTTATCTCTAGGTTTGGAAGTGTTGAAACTCTTTTTGAAAACTTAGAGCAAATAGAATCCGCATCACTCAAAAGCAAGCTTGTTGCGGGGAGAGAAGATATTTTCTTGAGTAAAGTCCTCGCCACGATTAGATTGGACGCTCCGATTAACTGTTCCATTGAGGAATACGCACCTAAGGTAACCAGCAAAAAGGAATTGATTTTGAAACTGGCGGAACTCGGTATGAAAACAGCAATCCAAAAGGTCAATCTGTTGGTTCCACATTTGGCGGATCAGGAAGATGTTTTTGATTCTTTTAAGGAGCCTCCCGTTCCAATTCACTTTGTGGCAAGTGTTGACGAAATCAAAGAAATTAGAGAGGGTAAAAGCACCTCGAAACTCTACATATCGTTTGATGAGCCGGGAAACAGATTGGGAATTAACGCAGGGGATAACGTGTATATTCTGCCACTAAACGGAAATTTAAAAACGCTTGCAATGGCACTTGAGAAATTTGCCGGGCAGATATACTTCGACGACATCAAAGAGTTCTGGACTCTTTTGTTCAAAGAAGATCCCGGGGATAAGGAGAACTCTTTAACGTTCTTGATGCCGCCTTTTTGTGTTACACTTGCGGGATACATTCTGGATTCGTTGAGGAAAAAATACGAAGTGGATCGCCTTGTTAGAATTTATCTAGAGCCTAGTGACTATATTAACTTTGGCGGCGACGATTTTGTTTTTGGTCTGATTAATAGCCTGAAGCTCTGCGAAACTTTGGAACAAAAACTTGCAGAAAACGAACAGCTGGCGCTCCTAAGAGAAGTTGAAATTCCGGTTGCGGAAGTGTTAGTTACAATGGAGCAAAAGGGCTTCTTGTTGGATGTGCCTAGCCTCTCTGATTTTGGCAGTCACCTTGAACAAGAAACCCAGGCGCTGGAAGAAGAAATCTTTTTGGATAATGGCGTTGAAAAGTTTAATTTGAATTCCTCTCAAAAACTTGGCCAGTTCCTTTTTGAAACGCTGAAACTACCGGCTCAAGGTCGGAATAAAAGTGGGTTTAAGACCGACGCGGAAAGTTTGGAAAAGATTTTGCACCTTCATCCGGTCATCAAGCTTATTTTGAAGCGGCGGAAATTGATTAAGTTGAAGACTACTTACGTTGATGGCTTGCTTGGAGCGGCAGATCCAACTGATCACGTTCATACCTTATTCAAACAGACTGAGACCAAAACCGGGCGGCTCAGCTCCGCGGAACCTAATCTTCAAAATGTGCCGATCAGAACGGAGCTCGGTAAAAACCTCCGCAGATTTTTTATCGCGGAGCCCGGTTGTCTCCTCGCAGATGCTGATTATTCGCAGATTGAGCTTCGGGTTCTTGCAGAAATCAGTCAGGATGAGGCTTTAATAAAAAGTTTTAGATCCAATGAAGATATCCACCGAATCACGGCTTCGGAGATTTTTGGCGTTCCATTAGATGAGGTTACTGCTCAGATGAGAATGGATGCTAAAACCGTTAATTTTGGAATTGTTTATGGAATGGGCGCGGTTGCGTTAGCAGAAGAGCTCGCGATTAGTTTGTCCCAAGCCACTCAACATATTAAGCGGTTTTTTTTAAAATTTCCAAGGGTCGAAGAGTATCTGGCACAGACCGTTTCTTTCGCCGAAGCAAATGGTTATGTGAAGACGCTTTTCAATCGCCGGATATACATCCCCGAATTGAGGTCGAACAGCAAATCACTGATTTCTTTTGGGCGGCGGGTCGCCTATAACGCGCCAATCCAAGGTTCCGCTGCAGATATCATAAAACTTGCAATGGTCAACCTGCAGACTTGCACAGAAAGGGAGAGGCTTAATTCGAAGATTATCCTTCAAGTTCACGACGAGATAATTGTTCAGGTGCCAACGGCCGAACAAGCACAAATGGAAAAGATCCTTCACGAAGAAATGGAGACCTTTCCCAAATTCAAATTGCCTCTTAAAATTGACGTCGGTTTTGGACCAACTTGGTTTGCGGCAAAATCTTAAAAAGTTTTCTGCCTTGTTCTCACACCAGTTCCCGTTCTCCTTGTGCGCATAACCAGTCTTGCTGTCTCTGCCGATTTTTTCTCGCAAGCTAGGGGGCCTGAGCCCCCACGGTTTAGGTGACGATGTCCCAGTTACACAAGTCTGCCGCTCCCGCATCTCACGTGTTGGAAGCAGTTCATGGGCGCTCCCGGCCGCAACACTTTTTGTATTTCTTGCCACTTCCGCAAGAGCACAAACCGTTGCGATCAATTTTTTCGGATTTTCTTTGCGAATTCTTGGATTCCTCTGCCTTAGGTGGAGCAATGCTTTCTTCTAGAGTTTCTGTCATTTGCTGTTTTGCTTGCGCTCTTGCCTTGAGCAACTTCGAAAATTCATCAGTTCCATCTGCTTCTGGAATAGTTTCGAACTGCCTAAACGGGCGAGCGAGTAGTAGCATCTTAATGGTATCTTCCTGAATGTTGGCAATCATGTTGTCAAACATATCAAATCCTTCTAAACGATATTCAACAACAGGGTCGCGCTGCGCGTAAGAGCGTAGATAGATTCCACGTTTTAGTTCGTGCATAGCGTCGATGTGTTCAACCCAATGCTCATCGACACTGCGGAGCATAGCACTTCTTTCTAGCTCCCGCATAATATCAGGGCCGATCTCGGCCTCTTTTTGTGAATAAAGTTCCTGCGCACGGCTTTTAAGTTCCGCGCAAACTTGGTCACGTTCAAGTTCCTCTAAGACCTCCGGCGTATATTTAAAGTCATCTTCGGTGGTGATCCAACCTAGGAAATGATCCTTCAACCCTTCCAAATTCCAGTGTTCGGGGGAAATCTCCGCAGAAAGGTACGAATTGACCGTTGCTGTCACAACATCGTCTAACATCTTTAAAATATACGAATGGATGTCATCTCCATTTAACACTTTAGAGCGTTGAGAATAGATGATCGCGCGTTGTTTATTCATGACGTCATCGAACTGCAGAACGTTTTTCCGAATCTCAAAGTTGCGGCCTTCAATTCTTTTTTGCGCAGTTTCAATCGTATTACTCAGTATTTTGCTATCAATTGCCTCGTCCTCCGGCAAGTTAAACATAGACATTACCTTCTGCATACGGTCGCCACCGAAAAGACGAATTAAACTGTCGTCAGCAGAGAGGAAAAAACGGCTTTCTCCGGGGTCTCCTTGCCTCCCGGAACGACCGCGCAACTGGTTATCGATGCGCCTCGATTCGTGACGCTCGGTTCCAATGATGAATAACCCGCCGGCCTCAATAACCTTTTTTGCTTCTTTTTTGACATCTTCCCTGAATTTTTCAACAAGGTGTTTATAGACCTCGCGAGCCTCAAGAACTTGTGGGTCTTCGGAGCTTGCAAACCCAGTTGCTTCACTGATTATCTCTTTTGCAATGCCCAGACGACGCAGCTCAATTTTTGCGCTCAGTTCCGCGTTGCCGCCCAAGATAATATCGGTTCCACGGCCGGCCATGTTGGTGGCAATTGTAACGGCACCCAATTTACCGGCCTGTGCGATAATTTCTGCCTCTTTTTCGTGATGCTTGGCATTTAGAATCTCGTGCTTGATACCGACCTTTCGCAGCAAGGAACCGAGATATTCTGACTTTTCAATTGAGATGGTTCCAACGAGAACTGGCTGCCCCTTCTCGTGGCAACTGAGAATTTCTTTAATAACGCAGTCGTATTTGCCAAGCTCGGTCCTATAAACAGCATCTGGGTGATCCACCCGGATCATGGGCATGTTCGTTGGGATCTCAACAACATCAAGGTGATAAATCTGCCGGAATTCGGCCTCCTCTGTGAGCGCCGTTCCGGTCATCCCAGAAAGCTTCTTATATAGTCTGAAGTAGTTCTGGAAGGTAATTGTCGCAAGTGTCTGCGATTCGCGTTGGACATTCACACGTTCCTTCGCTTCGATCGCCTGGTGCAACCCTTCGCTGTAGCGCCTGCCGTGCATAAGACGCCCTGTGAACTCATCAACAATAATAATTTCGCCATCTTTAACAACATAATCAACATCAAGGGCCATCGTTCCGTGGGCTTTGATTGCTTGGTTTATATGATGTTGAAGTGTAATATTTTCTGCTTCTATGAGGTTCTTAACGCAAAAAAACTTTTCTGCCTTTTCGATTCCATGCTTCGTCAACGTCGCGGTTTTTGCTTTTTCATCAACAATATAATCAGCTTCGTAGTGCTCATTATCTTCACGTTCATCAAGTTCTTTGATTTTTATCATGCTCAAAGTACGGACGAAAACATCTGCCATCTGGTAGAGTTCCGTTGACTTATCGCCTGGCCCGGAAATAATAAGTGGGGTCCTCGCTTCATCAATGAGAATCGAATCCACTTCATCCACAATCGCGAAACTTTGGCCACGCTGAACAAGTTCTTCCTTCCTCGGTACCATGTTGTCCCTCAAGTAGTCAAATCCAAACTCATTGTTCGTCCCATATGTAACATCCGCTCCATAAGCTTCTCTGCGCTGTGGGGCAGTTGATTCGTGAACAACCACGCCGACGCTAAGTCCTAGGAACCTGTGGATCTTTCCCATTTGTTCCGCGTCACGCCTAGCGAGGTAATCATTCACGGTGACAATATGAACGCCATTTCCAGTAAGGGCATTGAGGTAGGCTGGAAGCGTCGCAACAAGAGTCTTCCCCTCCCCTGTTTTCATTTCCGCAATCCTTCCTTGATGCAAAACAATCCCCCCAAGGACCTGAACGGGGAAATGCCGCATACCCAGAACACGGGACGAAGTTTCAATACAAACGGCAAAAGCTTCTGGCAATAGCTCATCCAAAGTTGCGCCGTTCGAAAGACGTTCCTTTAAAATACCGGTCATTTCTTTTAGTCCGCTATCGGACATGTTTTTGAATTTTTCTTCAAGGGAAAGAACTAACTCTTTGATAGGGTTAATCCTTTTTAGCTCCTTCGTCGAATAAGATTTAAACATTTTTTTTAATATCATCTTTACTCCTTTTTACCCCCGCCACAAAACAATCTATTTGCACAGAGCAAAGATTTCCCCGACGGCTGAAGCCGAGAAATTCTTTTCGGCGCAATATACCTCAGCTCAGTATACCACGCCTCAACAAACTTTTCAACTCGCCGAAAATTCAAAGCGCTCGCTGCGGTTCGCGACAATCCTGAGATATTTCAATCTTTTGGGCAGCTACACTCAGTTCATTAAAAATATGGTAGATGAATTGAGAATTGGTTGGTCGTGCAACAAACGATTGGGAGATTAAGTGGTTTGCCATGGATTTGCTTATATTTGGCCAAGCAATGGCGATTGCGTGCCGAATGGCACGTTCGACACACGACGGAGTTGAATCGTGTAGCCGCGCGATGGTGGGATATATGTCTTTGGTGATGCTGACGTTGGAAGAGGGCGTATCAAACACGAACAGAACAGCTTCTTTTAGATATGCACACCCCTTTACCTTTGGAGAAATCCCGAAACCCGAAATGATGTCTGTGATCAAAAGGTCGAGGTTTGCACGAGATATGTGGGACAAATATCTCGTTGCATAGGAGCTTGCGAGAATATTTTTCTTGTTGGAACTTTTGGCACAGGAGATAAGGTGCAATATCTTGGCAAATAACAGATTATTATCAAACGGCTTTAACAAGTACTCTCTTGCACCTGCTTCGATATTTTCACGCTTTAGTACAACATCTTCGATGTCAGAAAGAACGATAAATTGAGGTGCAAAAGCCCTGTTTTCATTTGCGATGTGTATCACGGAGGATGCGTCGAAGAAGGGCATAATGGCATTCAAAACAACAACATCCGGTTTGTCGCGCCTTATGGCGTCCATAACCATTCTACCATCGTTTCCTAAGGATAAAAGACGAATTTGGTTGCGCGAGAAAAAGCGTTGGCAGATTCCTTGAAAGGAAGAGTCCTCATCGGAGATTAAAACGCACACACTATGCTCCAATTTTCATCCCTCCTCTGATAACTTTTGTTAATTATTACTATTAGCGAAGAACATCTAATCATCCTCGATCATTTTATCGCATAATTGATAAAATTTCAACAAAATTTAATTAGAATAAAACGAAAAAATAACGGTTTTACCTTAGCAATTGACCAATTTAGGGATTGTTGAGGTTTTATAGCTGCAACTAAGTCAAATAATACTAATAATATCCAGAAAAATGTGAAATAAAAATGACTAGTCGAGTATAAAAGTTGATTAATTATGCATCGCACTGTGTAAGAGTATGTATTCTTTCGCCCTCTTGTGGGTGAGAGGAATATTCGTCGAATTTCACAAACGCTGAGATCTTCTGGAGGTGGTTCATTTTAATCCTGATTTTCCCTATTCTTATCGCTTTTAGGTTTCGCTAGGTGTTTTTCGATGACTTCCTTGCGTGTTTTTATGCTCGCGGTTGCCATCTCTGCACTTCTGCGTAGTGCAACACGCGGGGGTACAGATTTCAGCGTTGTTTTATTTTGAGGCAACGATAATTACTTCAGCGGGATTCTCTTTACAGAGCGAGGTAAATATTGCATTTTGTTCAAGTGTGTGTTATAATTTGCGGCGGCGGCTTGGAAATGTTGGTTTGTTTTATCGTTTGGTAGCCTTGTACCTTTGGAAATTTCGAACCTCGAACAACGGACAAGGTGTAGGGTACAAGCATATGGAAGAGGGAGGCTATGAAGATGAGTAATACAGAGGCCAAGGGTCAGCAGTTTGGGTTGTTTTCTACAATAGCCATGATATCCGGGATAGTTATCGGTTCTGGCATTTTCTTTAAAGCAACTAATGTTTTGAAGGCAACCGATGGCAGCGTTATGCTCGGCGTCTTGGCGTTTTGCATAGCTGGTATAAGCATTGTCTTTGGGAGTTTAACGGTATCGGAACTCGCGGCTAGGTCTGACGGATCTGGTGGTGTTATCGGATATGCAGATACATTTGTTGGCAAGCGGTTTGCGAGCGCTGTTGGTTGGTTGCTCGTTTTGCTTTACCTTCCTGCGGCTATTAGTATCGAAAGTTTTGTTTGCGGTATGTATTGCTGCCAGTTGTTTGGGGTGGAAGCTTCACTCACGAACGGCTTTCTTATTGGAAGTATTTGCTTTTTGTTCTTTTTTGCGATGAATATTGTTCCCCGTCTCGGTGGTGTTTTCCAGAACGTTTCGGCGATATTGAAGTTTTTGCCGCTAGTCGGGTTTATTATCGTGGGCATTTTTTGGGGGGATTCCTCGGCAATTCATTACGGTGATCTTTCGACAGCCTGCCGTTCTCTTTCATGGCTTGCAGCGGTGAGCCCCATTGCTTTTGCCTTTGAAGGGTGGATGATGGCCACCTCGATTTCCAATGAAGTTAAGAATCCAAAGAAAAACATACCGTTGGCTTTCACAATTGCTCCCCTGATAATACTGTTGACGTATGTCCTTTATTTCGTTGGGATGTGTTTTTACCTAGGGCCTCAGGAAATTTTGGCTAGAGGTGACGGATATGTTTTAGTTGCCGCCACAAAATTCCTTGGCAAGTATGGCGGTAATGTCATAATGACCTTCATTATCGTCTCAGTCATGGGCGCATTAAACGGCAACATTATGAGTGCGTTGCGTTTTGTGGCTCCCCTTGCAGAAAGACGTATATTCCCGGGAGCCAATGTTTTTTCAAAGAGTAGCGGGAAGCTGTGTGCGTCAAAGGCGGCATTCATTTTGGTTTTCATCTTGAGTTCGGTTTTTTCTTTTGTTACCTATTTGCTCAAGCAAACTGGGATGATCGATCCTGGTTTTGACTTTACAGAATTTGCGATTTCCAGCTGTTATCTGCTGTATATTCTTCTCTATGCGCAGGCGGTGCGACTCAAGAGGACGGGTGAAATAAAGAGCGCTTTCCGTGGTTATGTCTGTCCTATTATGGCAATGTTCGGCGCTTTGGTAATGGTTTCTGGTGGAGCTCTGACGGGATGGCAAGCTCCTGTTCCTTTTAGCTGCTTCATGGCTCTTGTTTTGCTTGTTATTTGTGTTGCGGTTTTTTATGGTGGGAAAGCAGCAGCTAAAGAGGGAGCGATAGAAAATGGCGGCAAATGATTCCGGCGTGGCCAACCAAGCAGTTCAAGCGGCACCACCTCAGGGGGAACCAGCGGGTAAGGTCGCTCCGAGTTCACTTTTCGGAGGGCCCAATGGCGTTCTGCTCCTTACTCTTTTGTTTTGTCTTGTGTTCTTTTGGTTCAGCGGGAAGAGCAGAAAAAAGCGCGAGCAGGAAGAAAGTGCAATTCGCAAGAATGTTGAGGTTGGCGATGAGCTCACGACTATTGGCGGAATTGTTGGAATTGTTGTGGGGGTCAGAGACGATGTGTTTACCCTCGAAACCGGCAGTGATCGCAGTAAGTTACGAATTGAAAAATGGGCGATCAAATCAAATATCACTGCTGCCGCAAGGATGGCAAAGCGAAAAGAAATTGAAAAGAGTGAACGAAAAGGAGGATCTGTTAAGTGACGCACATTAAAACTCTGGTGAATAGCACAATTAACAACTGTGATAAGACTGGCTGCGGGGAGTGTACACTTTCTTGTCAGACTGCCAGCAAGACTTCTTCGGCAGTTTCGAACCAAAAATGCGAAAACACAGAGGCGCAAAATGCTAGGTAACTGATGCGGGCGTGCCATAGCGATCACTCCATCTGTGGGGAGTGGTCGCTGTTTGTCCGAATGCGCATGTGCATTCACTTTTTACTATAATCTTAAAGGAAGGCAAGAGGGAGTAGCTTATTGTGAAAATACTTGAGATTACGGATGATAATTACGAACAGGAGGTCGCAAATTTCGAGGGTCTTGTGCTGCTAGACTTTTGGGCTCCTTGGTGTGGTCCTTGCAGGGCGCTGGCGCCAATTGTGGAAGAACTTGCTGCCGAAATGGATGAAACAAAAGAAAAAGTTAAGATTGGTAAGGTGGATGTTGACAAAAATTCGGGGCTGGTTTCACGGTTTAAGGTGATGAATATCCCGTTTGTTGCCGTTTTGAAAAATGGAACACTTGCCGACAGTTCGGTTGGCCTTAAAAGCAAGAAGATGTTGCTTGATATGTTGAATGTTTGAAACAGAGGAATTGGCTGATGGCTTCAAAGTGTATATCTCTGAGAGTCACCGATTCGGAACAGATGCGTTTCTTCTTGCCAACTTTGCAGCTTTGGGGCACAATGAAGTTGTGTTAGACCTTTGCGCCGGTTGCGGGATTGTTGGATTTTTACTTTTTTTAACAAAAAATCCCAAATTGATCCATGCGGTCGAAGTTCAAAAAGAGGCTGTGGATTTAATGAGGCGCACAGTCGAAGAAAACAAATTGACGAATTTTGATGTGCGGCTGGCTGACCTTAGAGATTTGGATAGTAATGCGTTTCACGGAGGAAATATAAATTTAATTGTCTGCAACCCGCCATATAAAGCCGAGTTCTCGGGACTCTTGAGCAAAAGAGGGGACGTCGCGATTGCACGGCATGAAGTGATGTGCACAATTGATGACATCTGCAAAGTTGCCAGTAGGCTTTTGGGAGTTGGCGGCAGGTTGTGCCTCTGCCAAAGGTCAGAGCGTTTGGTAGATACTCTTGTGACGATGAGAGCGAACAAAATTGAACCTAAAAGGATTCGGTTTGTGAGTTTCAAGATGGGTAGGTCCCCTTGGCTTTTCTTGGTTGAGGGCAGAAGGTCCGGAAGGCCATTTTTAAAGATTGATCCCCCATTATTTTTGGAAGCTGATTCTAGGGCAACACCAGAATTGCTAGGGATTTACGGGAAACTGTGATGGGTGGGTGGAGATTTGTTTGGGAGATTGTTTGTTGTTGGGACGCCAATTGGAAATCTAAGAGATATCACGCTAAGAGCAATTGATGTTTTGCAAAAGGTTGATTTTTTGGTGGTCGAAGATAGTCGAGTGACTCTTAAATTGCTTAATCATCTGGGGATTCGAAAGCCGATGATAAGTTATTTTAAGCATTGCAACAATTCAAGACTTGCCCTGATTTTGAAAAAGTTGCAGGGAGGAGAAACCGCGGCGATTGTTTCTGATGCCGGGATGCCGTGTATTTCAGATCCTGGAGAGGAATTAATTAAGTTGTGTATTCAGCATGGCGTCGAAGTGGTCCCAATTCCTGGAGTTAATGCTGCACTGACTGGGCTTGTTTCTTCGGGGATTGGGAGCGCCTCTTTTTGTTTTGAGGGGTTTTTAGCTACCGACAGAAAGAGCCGGCAAAAAAAACTGGAAGAACTCAGAAGTGAAAAAAGGACGATTATTTTTTATGAGGCGCCCCACAAATTGAGGCGAACTTTGGCAGACCTTTTGAAATTCTTGGGGGACCGGACGGTTTGTGTGGCGAGAGAGCTTACCAAAATTCATGAGCAGTTCTTAAGAGTGTCTCTTAGTGAGGCCGTTCGTTACTTCGAAACGACTTTGCCCAGAGGCGAATTTGTTTTGATTGTCCAAGGGCAGGAATCGCCGGAAGAATCCACTGAAGAAGAGGATGAGGTTGACGTTAAAGAGAAGGCCCTAGAGCTCTTTAAAAGTGGAGCGAGCTTGCCAGAGATTTCGAGGCTTTTAGTTTCAAAAAAGATGAGCAGGAACAAGATTTACAAAATGCTCTTGGATAATTCGCTGGCTGCACAAATACCACCGTCAAGCGACGCAGAGGGTGTTAATATACCATCTGTGGATGATGATTCTCTCACCGGTGATAACAACAAAACTCCGGGTGCGGACCGCTTTTGATGCGTTGCATGAGGTGTAGCTCTCGCGTTTGTGTAAAATTTTGCAAACGTTTTATATCAAGTTTTTATCACGTTTAATCCTTCCAGTTCTTGGCTCTAAAACTCGCTAGATTTTTGATGTCATCTTGTTTTTGGAGGACGTGATGGTTGCAAAACGTTATGGAAAATGATATAATGTGTCGTGGTGAAACAAGGGGATTAGATGTCGGGGGTTAGATGCTGGGGAGGCGTGGTTTGGCGAATGAGTGGTGCTCCTAAAAAATATGATGAAAGTCAGATTCAAGTTCTTGAAGGGCTCGAGGCAGTAAGAAAGCGGCCGGGGATGTATATTGGATCGACTGGCCCTAAGGGTTTGCATCATTTGGTTTACGAAATTGTTGATAATGCAATCGACGAAGCGTTGGCGGGTTTTTGCAAGAACATAGATGTAAAGGTGCTCAGGGGTAACGTCATTTGCGTGACTGACGATGGTCGTGGCATCCCGGTGGGGAAACATCCAAAACTTGGGATTCCGGCGGTCACGGTGGTTTTTACGGTTTTGCATGCCGGCGGGAAGTTTGGCGGTGGCAGCTATAAGGTCGCCGGGGGGCTGCATGGAGTTGGTTCTTCGGTAGTCAATGCGCTTTCGGAGTGGCTCAGAGTTGAGGTTTGTGACGGGAAAAACATCTTTGAGCAGAATTTTGAGCGCGGCAAGAATGTGAGTGAGCTTAAGGTTATAGGAAGCGGAGATAAAACCTACACAAAAGTAACGTTTAAGCCGGATGGGAAAATATTTGAAGAAGTGGAATTCGATGCGGATGTTTTGCTGAAGAGGCTCAGAGAACAAGCGTTTTTGAATGCAGGTTTGAACATTACTTTTTCGGACGAGCGTGACGAAAGGCAAGGAGTAAGTGAGAGGTTGTGTTATGGAGGTGGCCTTGCGAGTTTTGTGGAATATATCCACAAGAAGAAAGATGCCGACTGCGTTAACGAAGATGTGATTTATTTTAAAAGTACCAAAAATGAACAGTCCGTAGAAGTGGCGCTGCAATATAACACGAGTTATAACGAATTGATCCTTTCGTTTGCGAACAACATTCATACCGCGGAGGGCGGTGTGCATGAGGTTGGCTTTAAAAGTGCGTTGACAAGAGTTTTTAATGATTATGCGAGAAAGTTTGGAGTGCTCAAAGAAAGTGATAAACCGTTCGTTGGTGAAGATGTGCGTGAGGGTTTGACTGCAATCATCAGCGTGAAGTTGATGGATGCACAGTTCGAAGGGCAAACGAAAACAAAGCTTGGCAATACAGAACTTCGAAAGACAGTTGACCTTTTGGTTTACGAAAAAGTATCTGAGTTTTTTGAAGAAAATCCCGCTCAAACCCGAGAAATTCTTGAAAAGGCGATGAATGCAAGCAGAGCTAGGGAAGCTGCTAAAAAAGCAAGAGAGCTCACAAGGCGCAAGAGCCTGCTGGAATCTTCCTCTTTGCCCGGTAAGTTGGTCGATTGTTCAGACCGTAACAATGAATATACCGAAATCTACATTGTGGAAGGGGATTCCGCTGGAGGTTCTGCAAAAGGTGCAAGGGATCGGAAATTTCAGGCGATCCTTTCGCTTTGGGGCAAGATGCTAAATGTGGAGAAGGCGAGGTTGGATAAAGTTTATGGCAACGAAAAACTTTCACCTGTTATCAGGGCCTTGGGGTGTGGCGCAGGGCCTGATCTGGACATTTCGAAAATTCGCTACGGCAAAGTAATTATCATGGCGGATGCAGATGTTGATGGTTCGCATATCAGAACCCTTTTGCTTACCTTCTTCTTCCGATACATGAAACCTGTTATCGAAGATGGGCGCGTATATATTGCGCAACCGCCGCTGTTTGAGCTCAAGCGCGGCAAAAATGTGAGATATGCTTTTTCTGATAAGCAACGAGATGAATATATCAGGGAATTGGCCGGAGATTTTGAATCTAAAATAGATATTCAGAGATACAAAGGGCTTGGTGAAATGGATCCCGATCAGCTCTGGGAAACAACGATGAACCCCGAGACGCGGACTATGCTCAAAGTTCACATGGAAGATGCAGAAAAAGCGGATGAAGTTTTTACAATCTTGATGGGTGATAAGGTTGAGCCTAGGAGGTTGTTTATTGAGCGCAATGCGCAATATGTTCAAAACCTTGATGTATGAAGTCTCCGGATTGAATTCATTTTGAATGTAGCTAAAAGTGCGATGTTGTGCCACAAAGTAGGAAGTTTCAAAGATGAAAATTTTAGCAATCAATACGGGTGGCTCTTCCTTTAAGTATCAGCTTTTTGACATGGAGGCAGAGAGGACTCTTGTAAAGGGTAATTGTGAAAACGTCGGTGCCGAAGGTTGTTTTATTGCGCATATTTGTAGGGATGCGGAAACAGGGAATGAAAAAGAAATAGTAAAAAGGGGGATTAAAACCTGCGAAGATGCACTGAAGACACTGATTTTGCTGCTAACAGATCGAGAATATGGCGTGGTAAACGATATAAATGAAATTGCTGCAATAGGGCATCGCGTAGTTCAGGGGGCTGACCTTTATTCTGATCCAGTTTCAATAGACGAGGAAGTGACGCGCAATATCGGGGAACTTGCGGATTTGGCGCCAGTTCATAATTTGGCAAGTGCTTCGGTGATCAGTTGTTGCATGGTGGCATTTACGGGGATTCCGGAGGTTGCGGTTTTCGACACAGCTTTTCATTCGACGATTCCAGATTACGCATACATGTTTGGGTTACCATACAGATATTATGAGAAATATAAGATTAGAAAATATGGCTTTCACGGGATTTCGCATCGATATGTGAGCCAGAAGTATAGTGACCTTTTAGGCAGGAGCCTTAAAGAGCTCAAGATTGTCAGCTGTCACCTTGGCGATGGGTGCTCGGTCACGGCGATTGATGGGGGCAGGTCAGTTGAAACAAGTATGGGATTCACTCCACTGGATGGCCTTTTGATGGGAACGCGCAGTGGTACGCTTGATCCGTCCGTGGTCACCTATTTAATGAAGAAAGAGGGCCTTTCGAGCGACCAGATGGAAGAAATACTCAATAAAGAGTCTGGTTACTTGGGACTTAGCGGGTTGGCAAGTGATTCTAGGGTGATTGTTGATGCTGCAATCGATGGCAACGAGTTGGCGAACCTTGTACTTAAGATGCAAAGTCACAGAATTAAGAAATATATAGGGGGGTACGCCGCCGTCATGAACGGACTGGATGCGCTTCTCTTTACTGGTGGGATTGGAGAAAATTCGTATTTTACAAGAGAACTCGTATGTGCTGATATGGACTTTTTTTTGCTGGAATTGGACGAGAAACTAAACATGGAGACAAACAGTGGATGCCGACGCATATCTAAAGGAGGTTCAAAGGACATTTGGGTTATTCCGACAAACGAAGAGTGGGTAATTGCGAAAGAGACAAGAAATCTTTTACTTGGTGTGAGTTAAAAATTTGGGGGCCGATTTTTGTGATGTGCGGATAGTATAGGCAAGGGAAGAAATACTTATTACTGGTGTTCATAAGTCTCCCGGCACAATGTTGCAAATGGAAAGAAAAAGTTGTATAATGTAACGGAGTGATGCAAGGTGATGGCTAATCGGTAGAAAAAGGGGTGCATTTTTATGTCAAATAAACTTTTCCAAGGTGTAATCTATCAAATGAAGGATGTTATGGATAGAATAGTCGGTGTTGCTGATTCTGACGGGATAATAATTGCGTGCAGTGACATAGATAGGCTGGGTGAGCCAAATAATCATGTTACGAGTGAGCTTTTGGAATCGTGTGAAACTGTTTCTGTGGATAACTATACTTATAAACCATTTTCACTCAAAAAGTCCAAGTGTGAATACGTCGCATTTGCAAAGGGTAACGACGAAACGGCCGCGCGCTACTGCAATCTGATTTCGATTTCTCTTGAAAGTATAAAGTTCTACTATGACGAGAAATACGATAAGGTAAGTTTTTTGAAAAATGTGGTGTTAGATAACATTCTTCCAGGTGATGTGTATGTTAAATCTCGAGAGCTGCACTTCAACACTGATGTCCAAAGAGTGGTGTTTCTGGTCAAGGTGCTAACTACACCAGAAATTTCGGTTTATGACGTTTTGGTGGGGCTTTTCCCGGATGGGCAAAAGGACTTTATTTTTAATATAAGCGAAAACGAGATTGTTATTGTAAAAGAAATCAAACCCGGGTTGGAGGCCAAAGATTTCGAAAAGTTGGCAAGATCAATTGTGGATACCTTAAGTGGTGAGTTTTATACCAAAGTTGTTGTTGGGATAGGGAAAGTTGTTAGTGGGATTAAGGAAGTTGCCCGATCTTTTAGGGAGGCGCAATCGGCAATTGACATTGGCAAAGTGTTTGACACAGAAAAGCCAATTGTTAATTATGACAACCTAGGGATTGCGCGTCTAATTTATCAACTGCCGCCAACTCTCTGCGAGATGTATCTCAAAGAAGTTTTCAAAAGGGGTTCGATTGAGGGCTTGGAATACGAAACACTTTTCACAATCCAGAAATTCTTCGAAAATAACTTGAATGTGTCCGAAACGGCTAGGAATCTTTTTGTACACAGAAACACTCTCGTTTATCGCTTGGAAAAAATCAAAAAGATGACGGGCCTCGACCTTAGGGAATTTGAGCATGCAATTGTTTTTAAAGTGGCGCTAATGGTGAAGAAATATCTTGTTGCGAATAAGAGCAAATTTTAGCCGACTTTTTGTTCCCCGCCGGGATTGGGCGGGAGAAAAGTAGATGCGGAGGCGGGAAATGATATTGTTTTCCAATGTATCTAAAGCATATCCCAATGGGACAAAAGCAGTTGATCAGATTAGCTTTTCTGTTAATTCCGGAGAATTTGTTTTTATTGTTGGGCATTCCGGAGCTGGGAAAAGCACTATCATGAAATTGATTATGCATGAAGAAAAAGCGACAGCAGGAGTAATCGAGGTCAACGGTTACGATCTTGGGAAAATGAAAAGAAAGCAAATCTCGAAGTATAGAAGGTCACTGGGTGTGGTGTTCCAAGATTTTAGGTTGATTAGCAAGATGACGGTTTATGAAAATGTCGCATTTGCGCTCAGGGTTACCGGAGTTGCGGGCAGAGATATCAGGCGGCGCGTTCTTTACATTTTGGATTTGGTAAGCCTCTTGCCAAAAGCCCAGAGTTACCCTGATCAGATCTCTGGAGGGGAACAACAACGTGTGGCTTTGGCGCGGGCGTTGGTCAACAATCCGTCGATTATTATTGCGGACGAACCGACGGGGAATATAGATCCCGAACTTTCTACCGGTGTGATGGGACTTTTGGATGAGATTAACAAGTGTGGACCGACCATTGTTGTTGTTTCGCACGAGCATTCCCTTGTCAAAAAGCTTGGCAAAAGGGTTATTAACATTGAAAGTGGGACGGTGGTCTCGGATACCAGCTGCGAAAAATGGGTTCCTGTGGGTGAGGTAGAAGAAAACCCAAAAGCGTAGCTAGGTCGGTTGTCTAATGTAACGTGGCCTATATGGCGAATAGTTTTAAAAGGGCTTGGAGGAAGAAATGGGACTAAGTAATGTGGGCTATCTTCTCAGGCAGGGGGTCAAGAACGTCTGGCTCAATAGGTTGCTCTCTGTCGCATCTGTTGGTGTTTTAACGGTCTGCTTCCTTTTAATTGGGACTGCTACCCTTTTCTCGTTTAACATGGGGTCTTTTGTGCATGAGGTTGAAAAAAAGAATGAACTTGTGGTTTTTTTGGAAGACGACATGGTCAAGACCGTTAAGCACCGCCTTGAAAAGATCAAGAATGTGGCAAAGTTGCGCTTTGTTTCGAAGAAGGAAGCACTGGAGATGCAGTTTTCGAAGTTGGATAAGGGTGGCGAACTTTTCAACGAGTTAAGCCAGTCAAACCCCTTGCCGGATTCGTATAGAGTGTCTCTTCACAATGTTAGCGAAATGAAAAAGACCGTTAAAAAGATCGAAAAAATAAAAGGGGTAGAGGGCGTGCGCGCGCCTGACGACGTTGCAAAAGTAATTTCTCAAATGAAGAGCACAGTCAAATATGCAGGGTATATCATTGTTGGGTTTTTGCTTTTGGTATCGTTGTTTATCATTGCAACCACAATAAAGATGACGATTTATGATCGCCGCAGAGAGATAAATATTATGAAGTTCGTGGGGGCAAGTAACACGTTCATCAGGATTCCATTTGTTGTTGAAGGGGTAGTTCTTGGTCTTCTTGCCGCATTTTTGGCATATGGTGTATTATATCTTGGCTATTCTTACATGCTGGATATTATGAAGGAGTTCGACGTTGAAGTGGGCCCAATGGTGAGGGAAGGGATAGTGCCGTTTGCTGAGGTTGGCGGTTGGCTTATTGCTGGTTTTGTGGGTGTTGGAAGCCTTATTGGGGCGTTTGGTAGCATGTTTTTTGTGCGCAAGCACCTGAGGGTGTGAAGGGGGCGTAAATGTTGAAAAGCAAAGGTGTAAACAAAAGGCGGAGGGGTGAGTCATATTTTTGAAAAATTTGTGAGGCGCTTGGCTCTTGTTTTGCTAGCCTTGGGGGTAGTTGGTTCCGTTGGGATCCAGACTTTTGCGGTGAACGAACCTAAAAGCTCTGTCAAGGCAGACAAACCTCTCGAAGGTGACGAAGACGACTACGACTATGATTATGACGATGACACTGAGTATGCGGAGGATACAGATTTCGGTGAGGATGATGAAGATGATGCTGATGACCAGTCTTCTTCGAACGATGACGACGATGATGATAAACATGACAACGGCGATGATGACGATGATGATGGCAACAAAGAAAAGAGTGCGTCTGAAAGAAAAAGGGAAGCCTTGCAGAAAGAATTGGATGAACTGAAAGGTGAGAGGAAGAAGGCGCAAAGTGAGCGTAAAGAAGCGCAAAAACAAGTGAAACAGCTCGGGAATAAGCGGGCGGAAGAGCAGAAGAGGAAAAGATCAATAGAGGCGGAAATAGAAAATCTCAAAAAGGAAGTTAATCTGCTTGAAACTAAGCGGCAAATCCTCGAAAAAGAAATTGGGAAAAAGAAATTGGACATAGAGGAGAAGGAGAGAAATGTGCAGGCCGAACACGAGTGTTTGGCAAAAAGATTTAGAGCTATGTATGTCAATGGAAAGTCTAATGAAGATGCCGTTTTAGCCTTGGTGCTCGGCTCGGGCGATTTTTATGCCGCTCTCACGGACGATGATTATGATAAAATACTCTTGAATAAAGATAAGCAACTCGTCGACAAAATTAGAAAGCAAAAAGCGCGAATAGAAGACGGGAAAAAAGCACTCGAGGCGGAAAAAGGAGAGCTGGAAGAAACCAAGAAAAAGCTCGAAGCAAACAAAAAAAAGCTCGAAGCAAACAACATTGCGGTTGAAAATGTGATTTATAATCTCCAACTTCAAGAGGCGGCGTGGGAACGAGACAGTAAGAAACTCAAAGAGGAGGAGGAAGAGTATCAGAGGGAAATCGACGAGATCCTGAAACAGTTAAAGCCAAAGGGCGGGAAGTATGTAGGCGGTGAATTTAGTTGGCCGGTTCCGGGTTATTACACTATATCTTCGCCGTACGGGTTAAGAAATTTGGACACTGGCACAGGTACACTAAATGATTTTCACCAAGGAATGGATATTGCTGGCAGCAACATCTATGGGAAGAATGTAGTTGCGGCGAACGGCGGTAAAGTGCTTTTTGTTTGTTACAGTGACGGTGACAGGCGTTATGGAAGTTACGGCAAATATGTAATTGTTGATCATGGTGGTGGCATCACAACTTATTACGGCCATTTGAGTGCGATTAGTGTCAGTCAAGATCAGGAAATTGCAAGAGGAGAAAAAATCGGGGAGGTTGGTTCAACAGGCTATTCCACCGGTCCGCATCTGCACTTTGAGGTAAGGGAAAACAATAAGCATGTAAATCCTAATAAATACCTTAGGGGTAAAAACGGAGATGAAGAATCAGGTTAATGAGGGGAAATCTGATTTGCCAATAGTTGGTGCGCGCTTGCGGTGACCTAGTCACTGAAGAATTGCCCGTGTGGCCAAAAGCGGAGATACGTCCCGGTTGTTTCGCGCTACCTGCACTGGCGGCACGGCACTTGGGTTTGAAGATAAGACTAACTTGGAACGGAGAGTGGAATATGGATTATGGTTGGCTTTCGATAGTCCCCCCGGTAGTCACGATGGCGCTGGTTTTGGTTACGAAAGAAGTTTTATTTTCGCTGTTTGTGGGAGTTTTTTCTGGCGCGTTGATTTATGAGAGGTGGAGTTTAATATATAGCCTGAGGACAACATTTAAAGTACTTTCACGGGGAATGGCTGATGTGCAACACGTGGAGATTTTGGTGTTTTTAAGTCTGCTTGGCGCGTTGGTTGTAATTCTCACTGTGGCAGGCGGAGCGCAAGCTTATGGAGATTGGGCGGTTAAAAGAATCAAAACAAAGAAACAGTCGCAGCTTATGGCCTTTGCCTGTGGCCTTTTGTTCTTTATCGATGATTTTTTCCACTTTTTGGCTGCAAGCGTAATTTTGAAACCTGTTGTGCAAAGAAACAAGATTTCACCGGAAAAGTTCGCATATTTGCTGGATTCAACCGCTGCGACTACTTCGGTAATTGCGCCAGTTTCCGGCTGGGCAGTGGTGATTGTTTCGCTCTTAGTGATGAATGGTGTGGAAGATCCAATGGGTGTTTACATAAAGTCGATTCCATTTAACCTTTATGCAATCTTAACGATCTTGACGGTGTTTTTCTTTTCGGTTAGTAAGTTCGAGATGGGTGAGATGGCTGCTGCGGAAGAAAGGGCAAAAAGAAAGGGTGCGATCGATGAGGCAACAGATGTGGCTGAGGAAGCAGTGGTGGAAGGGATATCGATAAACAAAAAAGGGAAAGTTATCTACATGATTTTACCAATCTGTGTCCTTGTTGTTGGCGCGATCCTATGGATGCTGGGAACGGGGAGATTTTTCACGAGCTCGGTTTCAGTATTAGAAGCTATAAAAACCGCTAGGACAGAAGAATCACTCGTTATGGGGAGTTTTTTCGCCATTTTAACGACGCTTTTTCTTGTTGTTCCAACAAGAGCTGTGAGTCTTAAGCGTTTTATGGAGGCGTTTGTTGCTGGAGTAAAAACAATGCTGCCAGCCATCTTGATTTTGATTTTGGCGTGGGCGATCGGTGGTATCTGTGACCGTGGGTATCTCAACACAGGAGTTTTCGTCAAAGATGTTCTGGGTACCTCTATTCCTGCAAACTTCTTCCCCATTATCATGTTTATCGCGTCATGTTTACTTTCTTTTGCCACGGGAACTTCGTGGGCTACCTTTGGCATATTCATACCGGTTGCTGTGAATTTATGTGGAGATTTGCCAGAGAATGTTTTGGTGCTTTCGGTTGCGGCAACGCTTGCGGGCTCTGTGTTTGGAGACCATGTTTCACCTATTTCTGGAACAACCGTTTTGGCGTCGGCGGGGGCAGATTGCGACCACTTAAAGCACGTTAGTACGCAGCTGCCGTATGCTCTCCCGGTGGCTTTTGCGTCCGCGGTTGGATTTCTTGTTGCGGGTTTTGGAGGGAATATCTTTGTGGTGTTTGGTGTAAGCTTGCTTTTTTTGGCTGGTTCGATTTATGCGGCTAAAATAATGCTCAAGGGTAAAGAAAATTTAAAACAGTCGTGATGTGGTTCGCATAAACGAGGGGAGTCGATAATGCATAAATACTGTCTGCACGGGTTTCATGTTGTGGTGGATCCCAACAGTGGAAGTGTTCACCTAGTTGATAAGTTGGTGTTTGATCTCTTGGATCACGTCAAGGAGGGGCCTCTTTCTGAAGATTTGCCTAAAGAGCTGCTTTTTTGCCAGAATTACGATCTCAAAGACATAGAAGAAGCTTATTGTGAAATTTATAAACTTTATAAAAATAAGCTGTTATTTTCGGAGCCCAGCAAACCGAACAGCAGCTATACAACTGGGCATAAGATTCCGATTAAAGCTGCGTGTCTGCACGTATCGCATGATTGTGATCTAAGGTGCAGATATTGTTTTGCTGGAACAGGTGCGTTTGGTGGCCAGAGGATGAATATGAGCTTGGAAGTTGGCAAGAAGGTAATAGACTTTTTGGTGAAGAGGTCGCTTTCTCGCAGGAATATTGACGTGGATTTCTTCGGTGGAGAACCGCTTTTGAATTTTGATGTGGTTAAAGGGGTAGTTAGTTACGCCAGAGAACAAGAAAATAAAACAAATAAAAGCTTTCGGTTTACTCTGACAACAAACGGGATCGGGTTGGATGAGGAGAAAGTAGAATATCTCAACCGAGAAATGGCGAGTGTGGTGCTTTCGATTGACGGGCGCAGGGCAATTAACGATCGAATGCGTGTCCACGCAGACGGCTCGGGTTGTTATGACGAAATTTTGCCGAAATTCAAGGATTTAGTCGCAAAAAGAGGTGGCAAGAATTATTACGTGAGGGGAACCTTCACAAGGATGAATTTGGATTTCACGAGTGACATCCTGCACCTTGTGGATGAAGGATTCAAGGAGATTTCGTTGGAACCAGTTGTTTCCGATGGGGCCTTCCCTTACGCAATAACGGAAAGGGAGTTGCCGCAAGTCCTCAAGGAATATGAAAGATTAGCTGCGGTGATGATTGACAAAGAAAAACAAGGGCAAGGGTTCAACTTTTATCATTTTTCTGTCATAGGAGGAGATTCCCCGTGCGTGTCTAAAAGGATTAAAGGTTGCGGTGCGGGAGCTGAATATGTTGCAATAACTCCAGATGCAGATATTTATCCGTGTCACCAGCTTGTTGGAATGAAGGAATATGTTATGGGGAATGTTTTGGAGGGGATTGTTGATATCGGCAAGCAAGCACAGTTTGCCAATATTAATGTCAGTTCAAAGAAAAAGTGTGCCGATTGTTGGATGAAGCTTTATTGTGGCGGCGGATGCAACGCCAACAATGTTAAATTTGGGCAGGATTTTTCAAAGCCGCACGAAATAAGTTGTGAAATCCAAAAAAAGAGATTAGAGTGTTCTTTTGTGATTGCGGCAGCACGGGAGATGTCGGGGCAGAGTTTACTGCCGGCTTAGCGGGAAATTGTTGGGTTGTTAGTGGTGGAAAGGGACTGAAGGATTGTAGCGGGGTTTTTGCGTGCGGCGCAGAGGCCCTGCTCGTTTTTTGTTAAGTTGCTTTTTGGTAGGCAACTTGCCGATTTGTTTTTGTGTTGCTGTGCAGTTACCAGCCCCTGCAGAGGAAGGAAGAGTTCTTTGGAAGATTTATGTGTTTCTTTAATTGAATCTGATTTCCTATTTTTAATCCCAATTTTGTTTTCTGTTTTACGGAGCCTGAAGACACTCAAAAAAGAAAATGGCTCAAAGGTAACATTTTATGTTTGGTATATTTTGTGCGTCGCTTTGTGTTTGTTTTATAAGTTTTCTGAAAGCTATGGTTTGCAGTCGAAAAGCGCTTTTTTACTGGTCTTTGAGGCTTTATCCCAAGGTTTGTTGATTGGGAGTTTGATCTTGAATCTCAAGGACGTAAAGAACATTTTCAGGACTGTCTTAAAAAAAAGGAAGGAAGATGAATATGGCGGACAGCATTTTGATTCAGGAAGATCTTGTGAAACCCGGTACAAAGGTTCGTCCGGGAGAGACTCACTCAAAAAAGTGGATTGTGATCCACGAAACAGGGAACACAAGTAGCACAGCTGGTGCTCTGAATCACTCAAAATTCATCAAACGACTTGCGGAGGAAAATCAAAAATATCTTTCCTGGCACTATACTGTGGATGACACGAACATAATTAGACACATTCCGGATAACGAAATCGCCTGGCATGCTGGCGATGGGCGAAAAGCTGACGGTGGTAATATGAGTGGTATTGGCATCGAGATATGCGTGAACAAAGACTCCAATTTCCAAAAAGCCGTTAAAAATGCGACAAAGCTGGTTGCTTCTTTAATGAAGAAGTTTAATATTGGCATTAACCAAATCAAACAGCACCACTTTTTCAACGGTAAGGATTGCCCGTTCACAATCCGCAAATATAACTTTTGGGACAGCTTTTTAGGTATGTGTAGCACGGAATTCCAACTCTTGAGGTAAAGTGTTTTGTTAAACAGTGGGGCTGGAACTGTAAGAATATCCCTCGGCTATGCCGGGGGATATTCGCGGCCTATGCTACAGGGCAAATGCAAAAGTATCTATCAAAATGTGGTTAGTTCCCGCCGTTTAGGCCGTTAACAAAGGCCGCTCCCGTCATTCTTTTGCCATTTTCAGGCTGAATTTCTAGTAACTCTAGTGCAAGATCTCGGCAGCCAATAATCAACCTCTTGTTAACAAAAATTTCGTTCGGCGCGAGATTAAACTCCTTCGTCACCGCTGCTTTATAGATTTTTACTTTCTGCCCGGCAATAACAGTGCGAGCTACTGGCCAGATGTCAAGTCCCCGTATCAAGTTCAAAATGGTGTTGGCAGATTCATTAAAATTGAGGTTGCCCATTTCTTTGGTGAGTTTTGCTGCAAAGCTTGCCTCTGCGTCGTTTTGCTTTTGCGGGATGAACTCCGGTGAAGAAATCAGATCAATTCCGTGTAGAAGCGCGTCTTTCCCGACTTTTGCAAGTGTAAGATAGAGGCTGGCTGCAGTATCAGATTCTTTTATTTGAATTTTTTCTTGGCAGATTATATCTCCGTGATCCAGCTCTTCTTCCATGTTCATTATGGTGATTCCGGTTTCTTTTTCGCCATTTATTATCGACCACTGAATGGGGGCGGCTCCGCGATATTTCGGGAGTAACGACCCGTGAACATTGATGCACCCGTATTTGGGGATCTTCAAGATGGATCCTGGCAGAAGCATGCCATATGCAGCAACAACAATAAGGTCCGGGTCAAGATTAGAAATTTGAGTAATAACTTTTTCGTCTTTGAGTGTGGTTGGTTGCAAAACTGGGATATTGTTCTTTAGTGCCAAAACTTTAACGGGGGACATCGAAAGTTCGTGTCCCCTTCCCTTTGGCTTGTCGGGCTGCGTAAAGACTGCGGTAACATGGTGTTTCGAAGAAACTAGGCCGCTTAGGATTGTTGCGGCAAAGTCAGGCGTGCCCATAAAAACTGTATTCATCAAATTCAGATCCTTTTTCTACTTTCCGCTTTTGCCATTTTTCAAACTTTTTGAAGGTCGAATGCGATATCCTTAAAGAGTTTGCCGAATAGGTGGTCCGTTTCATGGCTGACAATCCTTGCATCAAGGTCTTGGAGAACCAACGAAAACTCACTGCCTTGCCGGTCGAGGGCAACAACCTCGACTGTTTGATGCCTTTTAACTTTCCCATATTCATTTGGGCAAGAAAGGCATCCTTCTATGCCAATAGCTTCACCTTCAGCGCGAATTATTTTTGGATTTATGAATTCCAGCCTTTTGCCCTCATTGTGCAGGATGAAAATGTTTTGTAGGATTCCCACCTGATTTGCGGCAAGCCCGACTCCGCCGGCGAAATCGAGTGTTTCATGCATATCATCGAGTAACTGCCAGAGATGTTCGCTAAAATCTGTAACATCTTTGCAGACTTTCCTCAGGATTGGTTCATGTTGCAAAAAAATGTTCCGCTGTGCCATAATTTATTTTGCGCCTCCTTTAAGGTGCTGATATTTAAAATTTGGTTCGCTACACCTAGATTTTCACGTTGCAGTAACCTCAAACCACGTGTTATAATTAGGGTTGATCTAATCATGCTACGGAGAAAGGGTTTGGGGAAAATGGCGAGAGTCATGCGTAACGCGGTAGTAATCACAATGTGTGCGTTAGCTCTATTGCTCTTTGTTGGAAGACGCAGGTTCCCCAAGGTGCAAAGCAGCGAGCTAGCGCGCAATAGTGGATTAAATGGGGAACAAGCGAAAACGAAGGAGATCGACATGGCACGGGACTTTGCGCCCAAGACCAAACTCACCGCACGGCACGATGGCTGGCGGTTGATTTTGGTGAATTGCGATCATCCTCTGGCCGATGATTTCTTGGATAGCGTGACACTTAAAGCAATACATGGAACCGCACTTAAAGTCGATGAGCGCATCCTTGATGATTTAGAGCAGATGTTAGGAGATGCAAAGAACGACGGAATTGATCTAGAGGTATATTCTGCTTACCGTTCCTTCCAGCGTCAGAAAGTTTTGTTTGAGCAGGGCGTGAAGGAAAGGGTGAGCAACGGCATGAAAAGAGACGAAGCGGAACAAGAAACGGCTACCTGGATTGCAAGGCCCGGTAGCAGCGAACATCATACAGGGCTCGCCGTGGACATCGCGACGCCTTCGCATCAGGGACTGGACGAGAGCTTTCGCGGAACTGCTGCTTACCAGTGGCTTTTGAAAAACGCTCCAAAATACGGGTTTGTGGAGCGTTACCCACAGGGCAAAGTCGGTATTACGCACATTAACCCGGAGCCTTGGCATTACCGGTATATTGGCAGAGACCTAGCACCGTTGCTTGAAGCTTCTGGTCTTTGTTACGAAGAATATTTCGAATGCTACCTCGCTCCAATTTTTGAGTCAACTAACTTAAGTCAAGAAATCTGAGTATGTCCGGTAATTATTATAGCGCAACAAAACAACTGTGAACACTAGCTATCCCATTATATTTCAGGGTTGGGTAAAATGCAAGAGGGTGATTGCCAGACTTTGGAAGATTACTCAGTTTTGTCTCGCGCCTTTCATTTGCAAAAAGAGGTGTTTAGTTTAAAATATGTTCGCGGTTGCATCTGATTCAAGTTTGGGGTATAATGGGGCCTAGAGTAGTTGCGGATGTGGCGGAATGGCAGACGCGCCAGACTTAGGATCTGGTATTTAACGATGTGGGGGTTCAAATCCCTTCATCCGCACCATTTCAGGCTTTTTGCCGCTTTGGAGGTGCCGGCGTTGTTGAGAGGAAGGAAAACGTTGGACGGGAATGCTGCGGCGGCTCATGTTGCCTACGCTTTCACCGAAATCGCTCCGATATACCCGATCACGCCATCCTCGGGTATGGCAGAGCTCGTTGACGAATGGTCTGCCCGGGGCAGAGAGAACCTGTGGGGTAGTCAGGTTAAAGTTGTTGAGATGCAATCGGAGGCCGGCGTTGCGGGCGTACTGCATGGAAGTTTAGTTGGCGGAAAACTTGCAAGTACTTTTACCTCTTCGCAGGGTCTGCTTTTGATGCTTCCAAATATGTTTAAGATTGCCGGCGAGCTTTTGCCGGGCGTGATATATGTTGCGGCGCGGTCTATAGCTACCCATGCACTTTCGATTTTTGGCGATCATTCCGATGTTTATGCTTGCAGATCGACTGGTTTTGCGATGCTTTGTTGCAGCACGGTGCAAGAAGTGATGGATCTTAGCCCGATTGCGCATGTTGCGTCTGTTAAGGGACGGGTGCCGTTTCTTGTTTTTTTTGACGGCTTTAGAATTTCCCATGAACTGCAGAAAATTGAAGTTTGGGAATATGAACAATTGCAAAAGATGTTGGATTACGGGGCTCTAGATAGGTTCAGAGGGAGAGCTATGACCCCCGGGAACCCGACACTCAGGGGAGTTGCCCAGAATCCTGATGTCTTTTTTCAAAACCGGGAAGCTGGCAACTGTTATTACAACGCCTTGCCCGGATTGGTTGAAGAATATATGGCGGTTCTCAATCGAGAAATTGGCCAGAATTATGGGTTGTTTAACTATTATGGACACAAAGAAGCGGAAAGTGTCATCGTTGCGATGGGATCCGTGTGTGGTACGATTGAGGAAGTTATTGATTATTTGAATTCAAAGGGTGAACGGATTGGTCTGATTAAGGTGCGGTTGTTTAGGCCGTTTCCGGTTCAGCGTTTTATTGAAGCTTTGCCGGTGGGTGTAAAGAATGTTACAGTGTTGGACCGAGCGAAGGAGCCGGGTGCGGTTTTTCAGGCTCTTCACCTTGATGTTGTTGCCGCGCTTTCCAATTCTCAGTTCCGAGATGTTGTGGTTTTTGGTGGTCGATATGGCCTGGGTTCAAAAGACACAACTCCCCAGCAGATTGCGGCGGTTTTTAATAACATGAAAGTTGCTGGCAAGAGGCAGTTTACAATCGGGATTGACGATGATTTGACGGATATGTCTTTGAAGGATGTTGAGGTCGAATCGACGGAAGAGAGTATAAACTGCAAGTTTTGGGGAGTCGGTTCAGATGGGACAATTGGCGCAACAAAAAATATCATAGAGATAATTGGTAATGCCACAGACATGCAGGTGCAGGGTTATTTTCATCACGATTCCAAAAAATCGTTGGGGTTGACCATCTCTCATCTGCGGTTTGGCAACAAACCAATAAGGTCCGAATATTTGATAAAAAAAGCGGATTTTATTGGTTGTCACCACGTGTCATATATTATCGATGCACTTAAAGATGTGGTGGGGGACATAAAAGAGGGCGGAATCTTTTTGCTCAACACCGGCTGGTCGCCGGAGGAGTTGGAAAATAATCTTCCTGCCAGAGTTAAGAGATGCTTGGCCTTGCGCAAAGTCAGATTTTATGTTGTTTCTGCAAATGAGATTGCAATGGAACTTGGGTTGGGGAACAAGATAGGCACGGTTTTGCAAGCGGTGTTTTTCAAGCTTATTGGGATTTTGCCCGAAGAAAAAGCTGTGGAGCTCGTGAAACAAGCGGTTGCGGAATCCTTTTCAAAGAAGGGTAAGGAGGTCGTGGAGCTCAATCATAGGGCAGTGGAACGTGGAATTTGTGGATTGAGGGAAGTAAAAATTCCGGAGGATTGGGCGCGGGCCTGCGATAAAGAAAGATTCTCCGAGCATGGTGATTACTACGCCCGTGAAATTTTGGGGCCGGTGAGCGCCCAAAAGGGTGACAAACTTCCAGTTGGGAGTTTCAGTCAATTTGCGGATGGCGTTTTCCCGGTTGGTTACTCTTCAATCGAAAAGATGGGGTTGGCATCAAATGTGCTGTGCTGGAATCCACAGAATTGCATCCAATGCAATTTTTGTAGTTATGTTTGTCCACATGCGGCAATCAGGCCAGTTGTCCTAGACCAAAAAGAAGCTGACGAGGCGCCAGACAAGATGAAATTAACCAAAATGGATGGCCCGAGTTACCATTTCGGCGTTACCATCTCAGTTTCTGATTGTCTTGGCTGCGGCGTATGTGTTGAAGCCTGCCCTGGCAAAATGGGGCAAAAAGCTCTTGAAATGAAGCCATTAGCAACTCAATTGGAACAACAAAAATCCTTTGATTACGGGTTGAGTTTGAGTGAAAAGCTGGAAGTTTTTGAAAAATTCGGTCTTAGCAGTGTCAAAGGAAGCCAGTTCAAGCAGCCCCTGCTGGAATTTCCCGGGGCGTGTGCCGGCTGTGGAGAAACACCTTATGTAAAGCTACTTACCCAGTTGTTTGGTGAACGGTTGCTTGTGGCGTGTGCAACTGGCTGCTCTTCGATTTGGGGGGCTTCGTTCCCTTTCATTCCATTTTCAAAAAACAAAAAAGGTCAAGGTCCTGCTTGGGGTAATTCGTTATTTGAAGATAACGCCGAATATGGCTACGGCATCTATCTTGCACAGAGAATGAGAGGAGAATCTGGGTCGGTTTGGCTGGTTGGTGGTGACGGCTGGGCTTATGACATCGGATTTGGTGGGCTGGACCATGTGATGGCAACGGGTGAAAACATCAATGCCCTTGTTTTGGATACTGAGTCGTATTCAAATACTGGGGGGCAATCTTCAAAGGCCACACAAATCGGTGCTTTTGCAAAATTTGCTGCCGCCGGGAAAGGTTCTGTCAAAAAAGATTTGGCTGCAATAATGATGAGTTATGGCCATGTTTATGTTGCTCAGATAGCCTTGGGTGCGGATTTTAACCAAACAATCAAGGCAATAACAGAGGCCGAAAGTTATGAAGGGCCGTCTATAGTGGTTGCTTATGCTCCCTGCATAAGTCACGGCATTAAGGCCGGGATGAAGGCTGCACAGCTGGAAGCAAAACGTGCCGTTCAATCTGGGTACTGGCATTTGTTTAGATATGATCCGAGACGCGGGTTGAAGGGTCAGAACCCGTTTCAATTAGATAGTGGACAACCAACTCGGTCTATCGAAGATTTTTGGCTGGGTGAAGTGAGATATTCGCATCTCAAGGATGTGGCGCCCGAAAAATGGGGCAGGTTGCTGAATTTAGCCCAAACTGCGGCGGATGAAAAATACGAGCGATTGAAAGAACAGGCGGAATAAAAGCGCAGGTGAAAGGGGCAATATGGGTCATGTTGGATTTCTTATTGGCGATTATCAAAGGGACGCCAATTTATGTGTGGGTTATATTCGCATTTTTGGTTAGTCGTGGTCTATCCTTGAGGAAGGATGGTCCTGTTTCTGTGAAGAAATCGATGTTAATGCCAATGGTTTTTATTGTTTGGGGATTGTGGAAAGTGATTACAGATTTTGCTTTTCCACTCTGGGCTTTGGTGGCTTATATCATTTTGACGACTATTGGCACGGGATTTGGTTACTTACTTTACTCTTCAACGCAAAAGTTCGATGTGCGCCGCAGCGTTTTCTTCCGGCTTGGGAGCACAGTTCCCTTGGTGGTTATCATGCTAAATTTCATTGTAAAGTACGTGTTGAATGTATGTATGGCGATTAACCCACAATTATTAGGGGACCTTGGATTTAACATCATATACTGCAGCGCTTCGGGTTTGACGGTTGGCTTGTTCATCGGTGGTATCTGCAATATAGTCAGTAATTGGAAGCAAATGAGACAAAAAGATGAGGGATTTGTGCTATAATAAGCTTGATATGATTAACGCTAAGATGAACGTAAGAAATTTGAACTTGGCCGAGTTGACTGATTTAATGCTGAAAGCTGGCTATCCGCGGTTCAGAGCGAAACAAATTTATGGGTGGCTGAGCGACGTTAATATAACCAGTTTTGAGCAGATGACAAACTTGCCACTCGATTTGCGAGATTTTTTGAAACAGACGTTTAATTTGAATTCATTGGAATTGTGGGAAGTGCTGACGTCACGAGATGGGAATACAGCAAAGTTTCTTTTTAAGTTGTCTGATGGTAACTTGATAGAGTCGGCTCTAATGAAATATAGGTATGGCTACAGTGTTTGTGTTTCGACGCAGGTCGGTTGCCGAATGCGTTGCGCATTTTGTCTTTCTGGTGCGGGCGGCTTTGTGCGTAACCTCGAAGCCTCCGAAATTTTGGAGCAGGTGATATTAGCGCAAAAGTTTGCTGGCAGCCGAATTGGTCATGTGGTATTGATGGGGATTGGTGAGCCACTTGATAATTTTGAAAATGTTGTCAAGTTCATTGAACTGGTTTCTAGCCCAGAAGGGCTGAATATTGGGCAACGGAACATTTCGCTTTCAACTGCCGGCCTTGTGAACAGAATCTATGATTTGATGCGCCTGCGGCTTCAAATAACCCTTTCAGTTTCTCTTCATGCTCCAAACGATGCACTTCGAAGTAGATTGATGCCTATAAACAAAACTTGGGGCCTTCCTCAGTTGATGGCGGCATGCAGGGAATATTTTGAAAAGAGTCGCCGGAGGGTTTCATTTGAATATATTATGTTATCTGGGGTCAACGATGATCTGAAGTGTGTTGCCGAACTGAAGAAGTTGCTTGCAGGATTTCCGAATCACGTGAACTTAATCCCCGCAAATAGTGGCCGGGAGGGTTTTAAAACATCGGATTTGCGGACAATAAAAATATTCCAAGAGAACTTGGAAAGTTTGGGCGTTCAGGTGACTTTAAGAAGGGCGCTGGGTTCAGATATAAACGCTGCGTGCGGACAGATGCGATGCGTTGTTCAAGGGGGAAAAGATGGTAGTACTTGACAAAGGTAACAAAGATGTGGACACGTTTGTTGTTTATGGTGGAACAAACATAGGCAAAAAGCGCCTTATTAATCAGGATGCATTTGCCTTTGGCAAGCAGAATGAAAAAACCTGGATTGTTGTTTGTGATGGCTTGGGGGGAGAGAACGCGGGCGAAGTCGCAAGCAAAACGGCAGTTGATTGTGTTAGTGCCTTCATGAAAGAACATCTCACTTCGAGTTTGGAACACATGGAAATTAAAAAGACGGTGATTGAGTCTGTGGAAAGAGCGAATGAAGCCGTTTTGAAGAAGGCAAGTGAAGATGAGAGATTTTTCGGGATGAGCACTACAATTGTCAGCTTGATTTTCTTTGGTGGGTTGTTACACATCGCGAATGTGGGTGATAGCAGAGCCTATTGCATTTCAAATGGTATTATTGAGCAGCTTACAAAAGATCATTCGGTTGTGCAGGTTTTAATTGATAGCGGCAAGATCACAAAGAGGGAGGCAAAAAAACACCCAAGCAAAAACTGTTTGATTAAAGTTCTAGGTCTGGAACCGGGTGTGGAACCAAGTTATACTTGTAGGCAAATGTCAAGAGAAGATAAGATTCTTGTGTGTACTGATGGGTTGCATGATCGTGTCATAAAGAAAGAGATGGTTTCTGTCCTGGAGGGTTTTGGTCTTGAGGAGTCAGTGAACGAACTCATAAACATAGCGCTCAAACACGGGGGAGCCGATAATATCACAGCAGTGCTCATGGGTGAGTGAGTGATGCGTTCTAAAAGGGGTATATTGAGGGCATGGATAAATACATAGGAAAAGAACTTAACAGTAGATATTTGATTGGCGAACTTATCGGTGTTGGTGGCATGTCAAATGTCTATAGGGCTGTGGATAAAATTACTAACAGGGTTGTTGCAATAAAGATATTGCGCGATGAATACCTGACCGATCCTGAGTTTCTCAGAAGGTTCAAAAATGAATCTAAGGCTATTGCTGCGCTTTCTAGCCCCAACATTGTTAATGTTTTTGATGTTAGCTTTAATGAAACAAGTCAATGGATTGTGATGGAATATATCGACGGAGTGACCCTTAAGGAATATATCGCGAAGAAAAAGATTTTGGCTTGGCAAGAAGCCGTCTATGTTGCTATTCAGGTTTTAAAGGCGTTGCAACATGCGCATGATAAAGGGGTTGTACACCGGGACATAAAACCCCAAAACATCATGTTGCTCAAGGAAGGCTCGGTTAAGGTGATGGATTTTGGGATAGCGAGGTTCGCGAGAAATGATATGCGAACCATGACGGGTAAGGCTATCGGATCGGTTCATTACATTAGCCCAGAGCAGGCAACGGGTGGCCAGATTGATGGGAAAACTGATATCTATTCCGTTGGTGTGATGCTTTTTGAGATGGTAACAGGTAGATTGCCATTTGAAGCTGATAATCCTGTGTCGGTGGCATTAAAGCAGATACAGTCGCAGCCGATGCGTCCAAGGCAGATTAACAGTTCGTTGCCACTTGGCCTAGAACAGATAATAATGAATGCGTTGCAAAAGGACCAAAATGGCAGATATCAATCGGCGGCGGAGATGTTAAGTGCGCTAATAATCCTCAAACAGAACCCTTCAAAGACATTTTCATATGCTTCAAGGCGTAATTTGTCTCCGGTTGGAACGGGATCGGATGTACACGAAAGCTCGAGCAACTTAGCTGGCAAAAGTTTGAATTCGCCACCAGAGGGGGGCAAAGAAGCGCCCCCGAAATCTTGGGTTAAGTTGCTCATGATAATATCTTTGATGTTCTGTTTTATGACTGTTGCGATTGTTTTTGGGGCGCTGGCCTTGAGCGGGTTGTTTTCTCCATCGCCGGATGTGATGGTCCCAGATCTGCTTGGCGAGAACTACGAAGCTGTTAAAGTCTCGAATGAATATTCAAAGTTTACGATAAATTTGGAAACAACAGTGTTTGATGAAAAATATGCCGAGGGGGAAATATGTGAGCAAGACCCAAGGCCGGGGAAATCCGTGAAAGAGGCGACACTTATCATGGTAAAAGTCAGCCGCGGGCAGAGGAAGGAAAAGATGCCGGATGTGGTTGGGAGAGAGGCCGGTGGCGCCATTGCAGATCTTAAAAATCTGGGACTTACTGTAAATGAACGGAGGGTTTTTTCTGATGATGTTGCAAAAGATATTATTATCAGAACTGAGCCTCCGGCGGATACTGAGGTGTTGGTTGGTTATGAGGTTACGGTTGTTATTAGCGATGGTCCGGAGAATAAGAAGGTAAAAGTCCCTGATCTTCGCGGGATGACTTGGCAAGAAGCTGAGAAGTTATTAAAAGAAAATCACCTGCAGCTGGGTAGCCATTCTGAGATAAATAGCGACAAGCCCAAAGATGTCGTCTTGAATCAAAGTTTAGCCAAAGGCGTGGAAGCTGACGTTAACGATGCCATTGATGTGAATGTAAGCTCTGGTGTTTCTGATAACAAAAAATACACGCTTCGGGTTCCTTTGCCAAAGATGAATGAGTTTGTTAAGCTGGTCGCATTAAAGGATGGGGAAAACGTTTATGAACAAGAACTTGATATAACGGAGATCCCTTACTGGTCAGTTGAGATGTTCGATAAGGGTTTGCACAATGTACAAATCACGATAAATGGGTCAATCCTCGGGAAGTTCGTTGTTGATTTTGATAATGGGACGGAACACTTGGAAGTGGATAACTCCTCGGCTTTTGAGGATGTTTCTGAGGAATGAGATGCTTATCATGCGAACGGGGGAGAATTGTGGAATAATTTAATTTTTCGGGAATTGCGCCGATATTAGTTGCATGAGGTGAGTGAGGTAAATTGCAGGGGGGTTTTGTTGTGGATGTCGGGATCAGGCCGGGTCTGCCACCGATTCCGGTGGGCGTGTCGGGGAAAAATAAGGGTAACGGTGACCCGCGAAAGGTTGATTTAAAGGTTCGTGATGACGGCGGTGCCGTGATAATTGAGTATTCTGCTGAATATCAGGAGCATTTTGAAACTATCAAGAGAGTCAAGGGGAAAATTAAGAAGGATGTTGACCAACCCGCAGACAAGGGAAAGCTGAAAAGCATTAAGGCGGCAATTGAGGCTGGAAAGTACCTTGTTGATTGCGGGGAGTTGGCAGTTGATATGGTTAACTTAGCGTAAGGGGAGAGGGTTTTGTCGGTTGTGGAAAGGTTGCTGAAACTAATCCAAGATATGACGGTTTTGTATGAGGATTTTGCTAAATTTCAGGAAGAAAAAAGGGTGGTTTTAACTTTTTTGCAGAGTGATCGCCTCGAAGAGATTGCTCGCAGGGAGCAGCCGTTTGCCTTGAAGGTGAGGGGTTTTGATCAAAGGCGCAAGGCTCTTACTAAGGAATTGGGGTTCGGCGATGTTACTCTTGGGACTGTTGTGAGTGAAATTAAGTTCGCAAATGACGCGGAAGAGTTGGCGGTAAAAGAGGGGTATGCGAAGTTGAGGGAAGCTGTTTCGCGGTTCGCCGATGTGATCGGGAAAAATGCCGAGATGGCTGGTAAGTATGTGGAGTGTTTCACAGAAGAATATGGTGAAACCTTGGGTAGTGGAAGTGGCAAGAATATTGATGTGATTTCGTAAAATGATAACGATGAGGTGAGAGTGTATGCCGAATTATCTTAATCCGCCTGCGACTCCTGTCTGCAAGGTAGGCGGTTCGAATGCGTTGTGCATGTTAGGCTTTGCTAGGAAGACGATTAGTGGCGCGCGGGACGACGCGGCGTTAAACGGCGCGAATGCGAACAATGAGGATCGTTCTAGGACCTATGTGGAGCTGACAGCGAATTCGCTACGGGGCGTTATTGGGAAGGTTTTCCGGGCTTGTGATTCCTTTGCTGTTGCTGCTGTTCGCGATGATAATTCTCTGGTTGAATATGACAAGGCGGTTGTTGAGTCTCTTTCGCTTTTGGAGCAAAAACTTGTTGCCCAAACAGACCTCGCAGCTGACCCGCTTGCGGAGGCTCGCACAAACACCGTTGGTGGCGCTCTGGAAAATCTCGAAAGGGCGCTTAACGGCTTTAGGAACAACCCGAATAACGCGGACCAAAAAGAAGCTGTGCGCGTTGCTGCCAAAAAGTTGGTTGCTGCTGTCAAACAGGCGGATTCTTATGTTGTCGAGGTTGAGAACACACTCAAGGCAAAGGTGGAAAATAGTGTGGTCAGGGTCAACGAACTTTTGGGTACTATCGGTAAATTGACTAAAGATATAGCGAGGAACGAGGGTTCCGGGCGCCGTTTGTTCGATTTGGAGGATCAGTGGGATAAGGCTGTGCGGGATCTTTCCTGTTACATCCCCGTGGAGGTGCAGCTCAGGAGTGAGCAGGTTAACGGATTTGAGAGGCGGACGCGTGAAGTTTTGATTAAACGTGAAGACGGATTGGCGGCCGGAGACATTGTCGTTGGTGGCCCAAATCCACCGCTGGTTGTTGGAGACCGCCTACTGGTGAATGCGAAAGGCGAGACGATGAAGTTTTTCGCGGAGCACATCGCGGGCAACAACGTACGCGTGGATGGGCTTTCGATCGCCGAACAAGCACCTGGTGCCGCGGGCGTCAGAATTGGGGTGGGCCCCGGGCTCGCTGTTGGCAATGCCGGCCCGACTGCCTTTGAGGACTATCTGAAACGCAATAGCGTTTTTGGTGGCAGTTTGGCTTGCGATTTAAATCTTTTGGGTGGGAGTGTTTTGACTGGTGCGGAGGCGAGCGCGGCTCACAGAACAATTCCCCAATACAAGCAGTTGCTTAATGAGCTTGTTGGAGGTGTTCTGCCGCCCGGCCCAGCAGGACCGCCGCCGCCAGTTCCTATTGGCGGTATTGTTCGGACTTTCAATGCGGCAAATGGCGGTGCCAACGATCTTTTTGCTGGCAATGATGTCGCCACTTTTGCTCTCTCTCCTGGTTGGCTGGGTGCTCCCAATGAGCTCCAACACCAGCGCGCACAGCAGGTTGCTGATTGTATGACGAATGAGAATGCCATTGTTTTTGGTGGGGTCGGTGGCCCAGACACGACGTTCATCGGGTTTTATAACCGGCTGTCCACAGACCTCGGCCGTGATATCTATGCTGCCAACGCAAACAAAAAGGCGCACACAGAGGCGTTGGAAGTGGACAAAGACAGGCGAAACGAAACCTCGGCTGTCGATCTGAGTGGTGAGGCGGCGACTATGTCAGAGCTTGATAGTTTATTTCGATTTGTATTGGAAACGGTGCGTCTTGTTCTTGGACACTTGCGTTTGTGCGTTGAATTGATGCGATGAGTGCGAGGACACAGCAAAAAGAAAAGGGAGGACCTGAGATATGGCAGTAACGAGTGCAGGGCAAGGCAGACCAATAGGCAGAGTTAACGCGTTATCCCAGCACCGGTGGGCTGCGAATGCGCGGACGGAAAACGCCGCAGCAAAAGCGAATTCGTTGCGGGAAAACGCCGGCGGTGCACGGGTGCGGCGTCCGAGTGACGACCCCACTGCTTGGGCGACTTTGGCCTTTTGCCGTGCAGAGCGGCTGAGCCTAGGTTTGCAAAAAAAAACAATAGAAGAGCAACAGCGCAAGATGAAAACGGCGGAAGAAGCGCTTGGCAACATTGCTGAATCTTTGCAGAGCGTTGTGACTGAGTGTTTGTCAGTTCAAAATGCGGTGCCGGGGCCGCAGCGATTCGCGGCGGCATTGATGGCTGTGCGCCAAGCGAAGTCCGAAATAAAAACAAACCTCAATGCAAAAAATTCGGAAGGCTATGTTTTTGGCGGAGCTGATAGGCGTGCAGTGCCTTTTACCTTTGATGTTGTCGGCCCTTTCGCGACCTACCACGGCCAAGACGTCCATAATTTGACGCCGGCGGTGCTGGCCAATGACGTTGCTCTCGCCGGAGCGACGAACGTAGCAGAAGCGCAAGAAGTTAGTTTGTTGGGTCAAACTCTTTCTGTTGCCGTTTGCGGGCCCTTCGTCTGTGGCAACGGGCGGTTCGATTTCAGGAACGGGAATACAGCAAACGGAGCGGCTGGGGGATTTGGTGCGAACGAGATCTCCGGTGATTGCTATTCTGTTGTTTCTAAGATTGAGACTTTGTTGGTTGGCTTAGCTGCAAACGCTGTGCCAGCGCAGCACGACTTGGACGACCTTGCAAGGTGTGCCACACAGGTCGGTGAGATAAATCGGGCGACGGTGGGGCCGGCTAGAGCGCGCGTTTGGGGGCTGCAGGGAACGTTTGATGGTTTCGAAAACACGATAGAGGACCGTTCGGACCAAGCTCAAGAGCGTGCTGATAAGCTTGCTTCCCGGGATATGCTGGAGGCGCAAGCCGAACTTGTTGGGCTTAGCGCGCAAGGACGCGTGATTGACTCGTGGCAACTGGAGCTTTGGCGCACGATGTCGCAGGCTGTTGACTATTTTGATGCTGTTGGTCGCCTATGATTTGATGCGAGTTTTTAGTTGTTTTGGAATAATGTTGGTGCACTCGGTGTTTTTGTTGATGGAATGAATTTAGTAACGAGGAGGGTTTTTTGTGTTAGGGAGTTTGGATTCTTTGCGTTCCGATTATGTCGAAAAGTTCCGAAGGGGAGAAGAGAGTCAGAAGGATTATGTTAACTTGCAGTTGGGGCGTGAGCTCGAAAAATATGGGGACAGCGAGAAAAAGTTGAAAATTGCCGAGAGGAGAAAGGATGTGCAGGGTGACCTTGCCGAAGGTTTGCACGCTCTTGGTGGTGCGGGAACGGCAGCCCTTTTGCGTGGCATTAACGACGGGCAATTGGGGCCAATTGTTTCTTCGAACCCGCATGCTGTGGAATATTTGGGCGGTAATGATGAAGTGGCCGCTGCCTTGAGTATTTCGGTTACCCGTTACCACGAGGACGTCGTGATTCGGACGGTGCCAGACGTTCAGGGCGCTACTGCCCAGTTGACCGCTGCGCAAGCGGCTCGGTTTGTCACTCGCGTGGCACTCTGGCAAGGGACCGATGCGGGTCCCGTTTCTGTGGAGGCGGAACCAGGCCAAGGTGACTCGATTGAGTCCCTAGCGCGCAAAATAACTGAACGCTCGAACGGTGCGCTGACTGCCTTTGCTGTGTCTGCTCCTGATGGTGGCGATGGCGTGGCGTCGTTGGTAATCAGGCCTGGGCCAACGGCCTTGCCTTACGGCTTCATGGTGCACTATACGACGGCGGCTGGGAACGACGGCTTCTCGCCTTCGCAAGGAGGTGCCGACGTATGTACGCGTTTTTCTGTTCTGTGCGGCGGGCACGTCTTGCAGCCCGATGTGACCTGCGAAAATGGCAGTAATCGAATCCAAGTTGGTGGCCCAACAGGTCCTCGCTTTCTTTTGAAGGCAAGAACAGACGATGCAAACGCAATAAATCAGTATCAGAGTGCTGTTAGTTTCCGGCGGGGCCCTGCTGCAGCTGCCGACGTGTCTGGTGTTCGCGAGGTGATAGATCGCCTGAATGTTGTGCTAAAAAAAGTCAGTGACTTGGTCGCTGAAAAACCAAATCGTCGGGTGAAGTTGCCGGTTACCCTCCACCCAGAGAATATGACACTCGAAGAGAGAAAGGACAGGGCGGAAAAGGAACAGAAGGTTGTTGCCGGCGCGTTCGCGAGTGACCAACATCTAAAAACTCTTCTGAGCACTGTTCGTTCCTCTTGCTCTACTTTTGATCTTGCGTCGTATGGCCTTAGGTTAGAAAGACGAAACGGGTTGCAGTTGGTAATCGCCGATGAGAAGAAGCTTGCTGATGTGTTGCAACGTGGACTGCTAGGCGCTGACGGCGTTCCTGCGGTCTCCGCTGCCGAGGTCCGCCGGCGGCTCGCGGGTGTGCGCTCTGATGAGGCCAACTTCCGTGGAGGTCTCCTCACGCAATTGTGCGAAGCTGCGTCCGTTTGTTCGAAAATGGTGACAGATAAGAGACGCCTCGAAGATCGTCAGTTTTTGGAATGGCGGATGCGTCTTGAACAGCAATATGACAGCCTTTTAAAAAAAGAACAGCGCGAGGTGGAAAGATATAACAAGGCCAATGCAAAGGTGCGGCGGTTTGAAGAGATGCAGTCTATGTTGATGAGCATGCAGGCTGCCAAGGGATAGGTAGTTGGAACCGGTTTTTGGGTTGTTTGCGTGTGGGAGCCAGCCTTTTGAGCGGCGTTATCGGTGAAATGGGATGGCGCAATTCAATTTTGAATTGCGCCTACGGCTCAGTTTCGGGTCAGAGTGTGGGGGAGAGGGAAACGGATGACGGATTCGGATAGTGTAAGGAAATATAAACAGAATGAGCTGGCAGTGGGTTCGCCTGAGGAGAACTATGTTAAATGCGTTGATTTTGTTGTAGGCAACCTGAAAAAAGCCGCAGTCTCATTGGGGGAAAAGGATAATCAGGGATTTTATAATGCGATTACCCCAGCATACAAAATGTGGGGGATTCTCGTTGATGCGTTTGACGCTGTTGCTGGCCCAAAAGAGAAAGGGGTCGAGGATTTTGAGGTTGTGTGTGCATCTATCGAAAGAAAGATTGGCCAGATTTTAAGGAGTAAAGATCGTGAAACGCTGGAGGCAGTCATTAGACTAATGGAGAGTATTCAGGATATGTGGCTGAAACTGCTTGAAAGAGAGTGTGGTGCTGGTGAGTGATGAGGCGTCTTTTCGACAGTTGTTGGAAGAGAGAACCGCCGAAGCAAGTAAGCTACTTGCAATTAGTACCAATATGCAGAGTTTGTTAGAAAAGTCGCGGATAGAAGCGGTGTATCCCCTTTTGGATGTCGTCGCGCGATGTTTTGAAGAGTTAAGGCTTATAGACGAAAAACTCTCGGAATTGAGCCATAAAAGTGATTCTAGAAATCTCGGTAGGATAAAAAGAATTTTGGCAATGAATGAGCCGGATAACCTGACGCCCGGGGAGCAAGAGATGGTGGCGGCAATGAGAACTTTTTCAGATATCATGAGAAAGATTACGGAAAAAAATACAATAATTAAAGAAATTTTCTTGAAGGAACAGCAGGCGGCGCTCAGTGAAATTGCGTCAATCAGGGCTCAAAAGGCTAAGTTGCTCCACAGCAAAAAGTTCCTTGATCCCATGGACCTCGGGGAACCGGGTCGATGGGAAGTTGAATCGTAAAATTGGGTGCGTGCAATTCAAGAAAAAGAGGGGATTTTAGAGGTTGAAGAAAAGGGTAGTAACAACTGACGAGGGGTTTAGGAAACTCGAAAGGGAGCTAGAAGAGTTAAAAACCGTCAGGAGAAAAGAAGTGTCGGAAAAGATTAAGACGGCACTTTCTTTTGGTGACCTCTCCGAAAACAGTGAATATGATGAGGCCAAAAACGAGCAGGCGATGGTCGAATCCAGAATTGTGCAACTTGAGGCGATGCTCAAAAATGTTCAAATTCTGGAAGAAAGCGATATTTCTATTGATTCCGTTTCAGTCGGAGTTGGTGTGACGCTAGAAGATTTGGAGCAAAAGGACGAAGTGACTTATTACATTGTCAGCACAACTGAAGTGGATCCTTTTAATTTTAAGATATCAGATGATTCTCCTATTGGTAAGGCGCTCATGTCACACAAAGTGGGAGATAAGGTAGTTGCAGAAACTCCGTCTGGTCATGTTAAATTTAAGATTTTGAAAATTTTTAAGTGAGTTTGAGGAAGGGTACCTCGCAAAGCGCTGCACAAAAAGTGCTTAAAATGTGGAATCAAGGAGGGAAGATGGCAGCTCCCTTTCTTGGTTTTTTCTTTTTACGCAGCGCGATTCGTTGATTGGTGTTCCCATCAATGGGGAAAAATGTGAAAACACAAAAAGGGAGGATTATTTAAAACGCCTTTTACCTGTCTTGAAAGTGTGATACAATCTTGGTTGTGATTAGAAGAATAAGTTGGGAGGAGCCTAGAATTGAAGAGGAAGTTGGGATCAAGACTTTATGTTGCGTTGTTTTTGTTGTTTATGTATCTCCCGATACTAGTTCTGGTTGCGTTTTCTTTCAATGCATCCAGAAGCAGATCACACTGGACAGGTTTCACATTTGCATGGTATAATAAGCTGTTCCATAACCAGGAGATTTGGAGTGCGATTTTAAACACGCTGTTTGTTGCGACGATTGCTCCAATTGTTGCGACTGTGCTTGGAACAATCTCCGCGGTTGGCGTGCATTTTTTGGGCAAAAGGTTCAAGCGGATAATGATTACTTTAACCAATCTACCAATCATCAACCCAGAAATCATTACCGGAGTTTCTCTCATGCTTATGTTTAAGTTTTTGAGAATTGAAGCGGGATTTAAGACATTGATTTTGGCGCATGTGTCGTTTAATGTCCCATATGTAATCTTTAACGTTTTGCCCAAACTAAAGCAGATGGACAAACATTTGTGTGACGTTGCCATGGATCTTGGTTGTAATTGGGTTCAGGTGTTTTTCAAGGTTATTCTGCCAGAAATTTTGCCGGGGGTTATGGCTGGCTTTTTGATGGCGGTTGCGTTTTCGCTGGATGATTTTGTGGTTAGCTATTTCACAAGTGGGCCGACGTCTCAGGCATTGCCTCTTACGATTTTTGCGATGACTAGACGGAAAGTAAGTCCGGAGATTAATGCGTTTTCTAGTATCATGTTTGTGTTAGTTTTATCAATCATTTTTGTTATGCAACGCCTGGAGTTACGAAGCAAACAAGTTGTTCGGGGGAGGAAGACTGGTTGAAGGGATGTGCGTGTTTTGTTGCGCTGATACCTTTGTTTATCTTTTTGTCAACTGGTTTTGCGGCAGATATCGCGGCGGAAGTCGGAATATATGACAAATTTAAAGGTCAAGGGATTTCGATTAATGTTTATAACTGGGGCGAATATATGTCAAATGGTTCTGACGGGAAACTGAATGTGAATAAGGAATTCGAAAAGTTGACGGGGATCCATGTTAATTACACGACCTTTGCCTCCAACGAGGAGATGTATGCAAAAATAAGTAGTGGGAGCGTGGTTTATGACGTTATTATCCCATCTGACTATATGATTTCTAGGATGATCTCAGAAAAGTTGCTTGCAAGGCTTGATTTTTTGAATATTCCCAATGCAAAGAATGTGATGCCGGAGTTCGGTGGGCTAGAATATGACCCTACGGGTGCTTATTCGGTGCCGTATATGTGGGGTACTGTTGGCGTAGTTTATAACTCGAGAGAAATTAAGGGGGAGGTTGATGGGTTTGATGCATTATGGGATAAGAAGCTGAAAAGGAATATTTTGATGTTCAGTAACTCCAGAGATGCTTTCGCAATCGCCTTGAAAAAATTAGGGTTTTCTTTTAACACCGAAAACAGAGAAGAAATATTGCGTGCTCAAGGGGAATTGAAGAAACAAAAGGAGTTAGTTCAGGCTTATGTGATGGACGAAATATTTGATAAGATGCAGTCAGAGGAGGCTTGGATAGCGCCGTGTTATTCGGGGGTTGCCTTGGCGATGATGAAGGGCAACAAAGATTTGAGATTTGTTTTGCCTAGCGGGGGGACAAGTCGTTTTGTTGATGCGGCGTGCGTGCCGATAAGTTCGAAGAAGAAGGAAGCAGCTGAGCTTTATATAAATTTTTTGAATGAACCGGAGGTAGCGTGTGCAAATGCGTTATATAGTGATTGTTCAACACCGAACTTAAAAGCTTTTGAGATGTTGCCGGAAGAAATAAAAAACAGCAAGATTGCTTATCCAGATGCAGAGGTTTTAAAAAATACCCGGTGTTACCGCTTTGGTTCACAGGAGTTAGGTGGCTTCATCGAATCGTTGTGGATTGAGGTTTTAGTGGGGGACGAAGATAACGACAATTGGGTGATGCCGGTGTTTATTGTCGTTTGCGTCGCGGCGGTGACTTGTATTGGAGTTCTTAGGGTAAGGGGTAAAAGGCGCAAGTCTGATGTTTATGCAGGTTCATCGAAAACATAATGGTTTTTGGTGTTTAAGGAGGGTTTTTCTTTAATGGATGTCTTAAAAAAAATTGCAAAAAAGTGCGTGTTGGGGTTGTTAATTCTCTCGATAGAAATGCCGTGTAGTGCTTGCTTTTTTCGAAGTGCAGATTATGTCGCGTCATATGATGGAGGCAAGATTTCGGCTGAAGTTTATAAGAATCTGCAACAGGGGGTACTTGGCCCTGTGATTCGTAAAATTGCAAAGAGAGATCCTGGGTTGGTAGGTCGGTTTTCTGCTGCTGTTCAGTCGGGGTGTGTCGGTGAAGCTTTTGGTCTGAGAGTGGATGGGAAAACGGTGGAAAGCATGGTTGCTGCGGCTACAAAGGATGAGGCGTATCGTTTTGTGGCGGTGGGTGCATTTTTTGATATGCTTAAATTGAAGCTACCAAAAGAGACCCTGAAGCAGGTTGACCAAATGAAAAAACAGCTTGTGGATGCCGAAAAAGCGGAGGCCAAAATGAAGAAGAAGCAAACCGCGCGTGAGGTCCAAAGGGCTGCTGATGAAAGGAAACGGTGGGCAGCGCAAATCGCCTGCGTGGAAAACGACGCGAAGCGCGATGTTGTTTTTGATTATTATTACGGAGATAAGGGGAAAGAAAAGCCCTCCAATAAAGATCTCAGAAAGTATTTCGATAGCAACTATATAAAGTTCCGCTGCTATCTGTTTCAGTACACTGCTGGAGGAGATGAAGAGAAAGGAGTTGTTCAAAAGCAGGCTGAGAAATTTCTTGAAGATGCGAAAACGCTTGGATTCGAGAAAGCAGTTGTCAAAGAGTATGATAGCCGAGTAGCCAAGTCGGGGCAAAAGAGTGAGGGCAAGGAGACAGACGAAGAAAAGGTCAAAATGGTTTCTCCAGTTCAGTTTGCTTCAAAAGAAGAATTGAGGATGGATCCATCTTTGGAAGTGATTAAAAACACTCCTTTGAATAAGGTGGCCTCGCTTGATGTGGGAATGGCGATTGTTGTTTTCGAGCGAATGGGACTGACCGGTGCGGATTTTAAACAACGAAAGAACGGGTTACTTCATGCCGTTAAAGGCGATGAATTTGAAGAGAGACTGCTCAAACATGGGAAGACTTTAGGTTTTAAATTTAATGGCAAGGCGCTTGTAGAGTGTAGACCAAGCAATATAGACCTCGGGGGTGGCGACTGATGTGATTGAAGCTTTTGAGGGAACTGCGAAACAGATTTATTAGGTAAAGGTGAGGGAAAGTTTGCCATGAAAACCTTAGTAAAAATTGCAAAAAAGTGTGTGTTGGTGCTGTTAATTCTTTCGATGGAAGTGCCGTGTAATGCTTGCTTTTTCCCGGTAAACACGGAACACGTTGCTTCACATGGAAAAGGGAATGTTCCGACTGGCCTTTATGTTATGTATGAGATGACGGATGCATGCAGTTCTGTGATGCAAAAACTTTCGGAGATGGATGAAAATTTACAGTTGCCTAGTGATGACGTTAATGACTATAATCGCAAGATTAGCGGAGTTGCTGTGAAGGAAATGATAAGTGCTTGTGCCAAGGAAAAGGTAATGATGCATTTGGCGGTGGATGCGCTTTTTGATGAGTTGAAGCTGACTCTGCCGGCAGAATCAAAGAAACAACTGGAAGACTATAGTCGGATGTATGGAGTAAACAAGAAAGATCTCGCTGAGAATGGAATAGGGAAAGAATCTGTTGTTGCGTACTTTGAAAACAAAATGAAGTATGAACAGTTATATAATTACTATTATGGCGATAAAGGGGTGAATAAGCTTACTGATAAGGAGCTTCGTGATCTCTTTGAGCGTTCCTATGTTAAGTTGCAAATTGAAAAGTTCTATTATTCTGAGTCGTTGGCCGGAGATGACAAAAAGGCACAAGTGAGTGCTGTTAATTTTTATAAAGACGTGAGATCTTTGGGGTTCGCGGAGGCTCTTCTCAAAAAAGAAGATGAGCAAAAGGCAAAGCAAAAAGCGGAAGAGGAGGAAAGAAAAAAGAAGAAGGAAGAAGAGGAGCGAAAGAAGGCGAAGGAAGAAGCTGAGAAAAAGGAAAAAGCGGCCAAAGAAAAGACTGATGGCAAAACTGCAGAAACTGCGGACAAAGCTGGCGCGAAAAGTGATGGCAAAACTGAGGATAAGCCCGAAAATAAACCTGTTGCCGGGCCTGAAAAGTTTGGTGGAAATGTGATAAGCAATGAATTCCAGGCTCCAGCTGAGCCGCAAAAGGAAGAATCCAGAGAAGAAAGACTCAAAAGGCTCAATGGCATGTCAGTTTCTCTTATGAGTGAAAAGCAAATGCGGGGAGCTTACAAAGAGGATGAGAGGAAACTTATCGGGAAGTATCCTGTTGGGGAACCGGCTGTTTTTAATTTTCCCAGGGAGAACGCGTTTGTTGTGGTAATGAGCTTGCAAAAGGACGAAGAGGATTTTCTGGCGAAAAAAGAAGAGATAGCTCACGATGTTGGTGTGAAAAAGTTTGAGGCAATGTTGCTTGCTCGGGCTCAAAAGTTAGGTGCCAAGTTCGACGGTAGAGTGGTTACGAAATTCGGGATAGATAAATTGAAAACCAGAGAGAGAGAAAAAGAGTAGAAAGTTTATTTTTTGGCTGGCGAGTTGCTTCAAGAACGCCGAGGGAACCGATTCCTTGGAACGGTTTGGCGATTGTGCGGGTGGGGACAAAAGCTTTAAAAGCCTTTGCTGGCGGCAAGCGTTTGCTAGGATTTTGAACAGCTTTTACCGCGCTCATCGTCGTTGCCGACTGTGTTTTTCCCCTCTCGCTGCTGGATTATGCTGTTGCCACCTCACGTTCCCTATATTTTTGTGGTGCCTCGTTGTCGGTTGTGATCGGCGAGTTTGTTTGTTGTGTGCTCTTGGATTGCCGATTTTTGTGCTGATGAAAAGGGCGGTATTTTGTGAGGTGCTGGAAGAGAAGATTGGTCCGCGAGGAAGCGTATTTAGCTGTGCTTTAGGATCGGTTCAGCAAATCCCCCTTGTTGCGTAAAAGTGTTTTAAAAGAGGGTCCAGGGAGGGGAAATCTAGGTCCCTTCCCTGATTTGCTTCTTGAAAAGCGAGGTTCAAACGAAAGAAGAGTTCTAAAGGGTAAAAAAGGTTTGGCTGAGCAAAAACGAGGTGAGTGTTAATAGCGGGAAAAGTGTCATATTGGGGTATGCCTGTATTTTTTTTAGAAAGCTTGGGCGAAAGGTTTTGGGCTTTTTTTTCTTGGTTGCAGCTCGGGCGTTTTGTGAAGAAGACGGGAAAGTGGTCGCGTGAAATCATAAAGCGCATTTACTACGATATTTTGAACATAAGGGTCTTGTTTTCGAACTTAGGGTTCGCTCTTTTAAGGGACACTCGGTCGTTGATTATCCGCTTGAACAAAGCGTTTGATCATTTTCGAAAGATGGCTAGGGAAGAACGGCCAAGTGTTATTTTCAAGGAGTTCGTTGCGTTTTGTAGATTCAAGTATAGTTTGTATAAAAGGTCATTTTGGCGGTTTATAAGGGCGGTTTTGGCTTTTTTTTCATTTCTACTTTGTTTTTTTGTAATTAGGTATGTCAGTCACATTGAATATGGTATTGAAATTAGGTGTGAAGGAAAGTTTGTTGGGCTAGTTGAAAATGAATTCGATTTTTGGCAAGCGCAGAAACTCGTTAGGGAACGCATTTTGGAACCTACTGAAGAGATATACATAAAGCCGGAATTCACTGTTTGCATCTTAAACTCGCAAAAGATTACAAGCCATTCGGATCTCGCGGATGGGATTATGCGGATTTTGAGTGATGATATAGTTAAGGCAAGTGGCATCTATCTCGATGGCGAATTTCTAGGTGCAACAACAGAAAAAACTTTGCTAGAAAAAGAATTGGATGAGATCAAGCTTAAAAATTCAAAAGGGCTTAAACAAAGGGGAGAGATACTTTGGGAAAAGATTCTCGATATCCGGGAAGCTGTTTATCCTAAATCGAGCCTGCTGCCTTTTGCTTCGGCTCTAAAGCCGCTGCTGAATTCGACTGAAGTGAAGGAAATTGAGCATGTTGTTGAAGAAGGCGAAACAATCGAAGGGATTATTTCTTCATACGAGATGACGGAAAAGGAATTCAAAAAGCTGAATCCCGGCACAGTCGCCGTTAACCCGGGTGATGGGCTAAGAGTGCGAGCTGCGGTCCCCCTTCTGGGAGTCAAGGTTGTTGCAACCGAAGTAGTGCGTGAGAGGGTCCCGTTTAAAAGCGTGAAAATTTATACTTCCAGATATCCGCTTGGAGAGTCATTTCGCAAGCAGCGTGGCGTTGATGGCGAGGCTGATGTGACTTATAATGTCACCTATATCAGGGATGAGCAACAAGCCAGAGTTGCTGTTTCTCAAAATGTTATAAAAGAAGCAGTTGATGAACAGATAATTATTGGGCAACGGCGTGGCAATCATATTTATGACTATGGTGAGATCGTTTCGGATGTGGTGGATGCGAATTTCATTTGGCCTGTTGATGGCAAAAAAGGCTATGTGAGTTGTTATTTCAGCCCGGGTGGCCACCGCGGTGTTGATATTTGTTCGGAGTTTGGGACCCCGATTTTGGCGAGTGATGCCGGGACGGTTATTAGTGCCGGCCTAGATGGAACTTATGGGAAAAGTGTTGTTATAAGGCACGAAAACGGGTTATTTACGAGATATGCTCATAATTCAGAGATATATGTCAAAGTTGGGCAGGTTGTGGTTCAAGGGGAACATATTTCGGCAATGGGGAGGACGGGGAATGCATCTGGAGTGCACTTGCACTTTGAAATTCTAAAAAACGGAACACAAATCGATCCAAGGCAATATATTGAGAGGTGATCACTATCCAGGAGGTCGTGGTGGAGCGAACAAGAACACAAAAAACAATGCGTAATTTGTTATTCATAATTCCTTGCCAGATTATTCTCCTTATCCTGGAATTTCACCTCAGGCGGAAGTTTTCGAATGTTCTTCGTGCAAATCAAGTGGGTGTGGAAAACACATTTAAAAAGATCCTAATGTTTTTTTCTGCCGCGAATCTGGGGTTAATTCCAGCGATTTCATATAGTCTTTATAAACCATTAGCTGCAAATGACATCGAAAAGGTAAAAGCCACTGTAAAGTTCATCAGGAATCTGTGCTGGACATTGGCAACCCTTTTCATGTTAATTGGCATCCCCTTCACTTTCTGCTTGCAATTGGTGGTTAACAAGGCTGACAATATATATGCCATTCCCGGCATAAGGCTTATATATTTGTTGTCTTTGGTGAATATCGTTCTTCCTTGGTTTTTTGCTCATCGGCAATCGGTAATTTTATATGACCAGAAGAAATACATTGTGGTTTTAATTAACTTTATTGCGGTTTCAATCAGGATTATCGCGCAGATTATTTTCTTGGACAAAAGACCGAGTTTGGTCTCTTTTGTTGTGTGCATGGTATTTTCGACGCTTTTGGAGGGACTAATGGTCTTTTCTGTTTCCAAATGGCAATATCCGTTTTTATCTGAAAAGGGTGGAAGTAGTCTTTCGCGTAAAGAAGTCACTGCGTCTTTAAAAAATGCTTGGGGAGGCTCCCTTAGCCAAGTGTTTGGCCTTATTGTTAATGTTACAAACGGCGTGTATATTTCTAGGTTTGCTGGGCTTTCGGCTGCCGGGATACAATCGTCATATGATGCGATTCTTGAGGTGATTAAGACATTCAACTGGAATTTTTGTGAAGCCATTGGGCCGAGTGTTGGAAATTTGGCAGCACTAGGGGAGCACAAAAAACTGGAGAAACGTTTTTTTTCGCTTTTGTTATTGAGCAATTGGATCTTTGGTAGCGCCGTGTGTGTGCTTGTGCCCAATTTCGCTCCGTTAGTCCGGGTTTGGAGGCCTAGCCTTACGGTGTTTGACAATTTTACAAGCGCTGTGATATTCGCCAATTTTTATGTGTTTGCAATTAGAAAACTTATCTTGATGTTTAAGGGGAATATGGGGATTTATTGGGCTGGGAAATATGTGACGTTTTGGGAAGCGGTTTTGAATTTAATTTTGGGGTATCTACTTCGCGGTTATGGTGTTGCCGGGATCTCTGCGGCGCTGACAATTAGTATTTTGTGCACTTGTTTTTGGTGGGACCCTTTGTTGCTCTTCAGACTTGGTTTTAAAACTTCGTCAGTCCCGTTTTTCAAAAAGCAGTTGGTATATTACCTGATGACTGGAATTTCTTGCATAATTTCGGTTTTTATGTGCGTCCGGCTAGATCTTTTGGGTTGGCCAAGAGTGCTTATTGGCGGGATAATCAGCATTTTTGCGCAAACTTCGGTATTTTGGGTTATGTTTCGAACGACTGAGGAGTTTTTGTTCTTAAAAGGCTTGGCACGAAGGGTATTTGTCAGTCGTGTTTGATGCGGTGGCTTGTGGTAATTTATTGCTTGGCTGCGGGCAAAAGTGAGGAGGCTGCGTACAGTTTGTTTTTTGAGAAAAGACGGCATCGTGGTACAAGTTGAGTGGTGAAGCTGGATGTGATTTAAAAAGTTTCTGGAAGAGGGGTGCGTGATTGTGGGTGTAAGTACGGGTCCGGTCAAAGGGACAAAAGATTACCTGCCGCCTGAAGTTATGGTGCGAGATTATGTAAAGAGCCTTATCTTGGAAATCTACCGCCAAAATGGCTTTCAAAGAATTGAAACTCCCATGATGGAGAGCATAGAACGGCTGGATAGGAGCGATGGGGGTGAGAATCTTTCATTAATCTTTAAAATTTTGAAACGTGGCGCTGACCTTGATTTGAGTAAACAAAACCCTAAAGAAAACGATCTTGTTGATAGCGGTTTGCGGTACGACTTGACACTGCCACTTGCAAGATATTATGCGAACAATTGGCATTTTTTGAAAAATCCATTTAAAGTTATTCAAGTTGATAAGGTTTTTCGTGCCGAAAAGCCGCAAAAGGGGAGATTACGGGAGTTTTATCAGTGCGATATAGATATCATTGGGGATGAGAGTGTCGATGCTGAAATCGAGCTAATTTTTGTGACTAGTGAGGTTCTTTTAAGGCTTGGCTTTTCCAATTTTGTTGTTAGGGTTAACGACAGAAGAATCTTGAAAAATATAATTATTTCTGCGGGTTTTAGTGCAGGTGAAGTTTCGAGTGTTTGCATCTCAATCGATAAGTTAGATAAATTGGGGATGAGTGGCGTAAAAGAAGAACTTATCACAAAAGGGTTTGATGTTGGTACGGTCGAGAATTTGGTTAAAATTATGTCGGATGCGTCATTTGAGAGCTTTGAAACTTTGAGTGATTTTTGCAGCGAAACTGGCGTGGTCGAGAGCCTAAAGCGGGTTGTCAACACATCGAATGAACTCGCCGAGGGCAGGTATAAGGTTGAATATGATAAGTCCCTTGTTCGTGGGATGGGGTATTATACTGGGATGGTATTCGAAATCGTTGTCCCATCGTTTGGGGCCTCGATAGCGGGTGGCGGTCGTTATGACAACATGATCGGGACCTTCATGAAAGATCAGGTCCCGGCAGTTGGGTTTTCAATTGGTTTCGAAAGGATAACTAGCATCATGCTAGAAAATGGAATGTGCAATCCCGAAGCTGCAGAAACGGTCGCGGTGATCTATGGCGAAAACTCCGGAGTGGCTGATGCGATAAAAAAATCAAATGAGTTGAAGCAGCAAGATTACAAGGTCACGCTCTTTAAGAAGACAAAAAAACCAGGTAAACAGCTAGCATCCCTAGAAGAAGCAGGTTTTAGCTATGTGTGCATCTTGGATGAAACAGGTGAACTCAGGTCACTTAACTGAAAGATGAACGAGGAAGGACTATGATAAAGGCGGATTTTCATACACATTCCGAATTTTCTGTAGATTCGCGGATGACGCTTTCAGAAATGGCGGAAAGAGCGATGGAACTAGGGCTAGAGGTTTTGTGTGTCACAGATCATTACGAGTTGGGGCAATGTGACGATCTAGGCGCGGAAGAACTGTTTGACGTGCCACGTTACTTTGATGCACTGCGGGAAGTTAAAGAGCGCTACATGGGCAAAATTGATATCAGATTCGGCGTTGAGCTTGGGTTAGTGAAAAGTTCAAAAGAGGAACTGCACAATTTTGTGGCGGCGAATAACTTTGATTTTATAATAGGTTCTTCGCATTCCTCCAACGGCAAAAAACTATCTAATTTAGAGTTCTTTGAAGGTCGTTCGGAACAAACGGCCTTCCTTGAATGTTTTCAGTCTATTCTCGAAAATGTGAAAAATCTTGATTGCTATAGCGTGTATGGACACCTAGATTATGTGGCAAGGTATGGACCAACTAAGGGCAGAAATTTCCGTATTGCGGATTATCATGAGGTTCTTGAATCGATTCTCAGGATTATCATAGGGAATGGTCATGGAATCGAAGTGAACACATCTGGATTTCATTATGGCCTTGGCAACCCGCATCCTCACAAGGATATCCTAGCGCTTTATAAGGAGCTAGGTGGTGAGATCATCACAGTTGGCAGCGACGCACACACCCCCAAAAGAATTGGGGCTGATTTCGGGAGGGTCGCCGACCTGCTAAAAAGTCTGGGTTTTAGATATTATTCAACTTTCAAGGATAAAGAGCCAATGTTTCACAACTTGTGATTTGCCTGCTGCCGCTGCTATGGGCGCGGCACTGCTACGATATTTTAATGGCCTGGGGAACAAATTGCAAGGTGACGGGAATGCACAAAGTTACATCTACTCAGTCCCTAGGTTCCTGCTGTGCCCGGTCGCAACTGTTCTTCCCTCTCCGCGTGATGGCAAAGTACTGAAGAGAACACTGTGCGGCGATGGCAAACGGGAATACAATCAACGAAACCGGCCAGGAAACAAGCATCCCCAATGCAATAGCGATTCCGAGGGCTGTCATCCACAGGGTTGCGCAAAGCAGCCCGAATTTTTCGTCTTGGTAGATTTCGTTGTATTTTTGGGCAATGTTTAAAGCTCCGGGTTTCGTCCGCGGTTTTTCTGTGATGAGCAAAAAGAACAAAAAGGCCAGAGCTGGCAGAACAAAAGGGATTAAGGCGGAGAAGGCCGAAACTGAGTTGCCGATGATTATTCTCCTTCCGAATCCAAAAAAAAATGGGTCAAACAGATTGTTTGTTGGTATGCCAGAAAATAGCAGAGCGGAACTAATGAATAGACCAGAAATCAGCAGTAGTGCTGCCAGTGCGTAAAGAAGACTACGATTTTTTTCCAAGGCGTAGTGGGTCCTTGTTTCCTGCGTTAATCCCAAATAAACAAAACCACTCAACGAGATGGCGACAAACGGAGTTGCGGCGTAAATTACGGTGTCAATTTGTCTGGTGGAAAAAGCCAGAATAGCGCAAATTAGCAGCCCGAAAATAAATGTCAATCCCGCGAGTGAATAGCCGATTGCGTGTGCTTTGCCCACAACAGTCCGTTGGTTATATGCGTCCCAAATAACTTCCTTGCGCTTTTGTCGACTGATGCAATCAGCAGCCTCTGTGATATCCCCGAGTTGCGCGATAGCCTTTTCAAGTGCTTCTTGTTCGCTATTCCCATTTTTTGTCATATCGTTTACGCGTTCCCGAAGATTAGCTGCGATCTCTTCCTTAAAATCCTTCAAGTCGGGTGTTTCCTCATACCCCTCAAAAATTTTTGCGAGTGCTTGTTCAATTTGTTCGTTCATCAAACAGTTCCTCCTCGAATAAATTCGATAAGATTTTGCTGGCAAATTTCCATTCGGCGATATTTTTCTCCCACATCCCGAGTCCAGCGTCTGTGATCTTATAATATTTTCGCCGCCCTCCACTGGATTCATCGCCCCAATAAGATGAAATGCACCCGAGTTGCTCCAAACGCCTAAAAGACGAATAAAGTGTCGCTTCTTTGAGTTCAAATGAACTATCAGTTTTCTCCAAGATAGATTTGCAGATTTCATACCCGTAACTGTCGCCACCTTTTAGGAGACTCAAGACGATTGTGTCTGTGTGTCCACGCAACAGATCGGAAGACATTTTTATACGCATTACATCACCTCTCACATTAGCATGATATCACATACTAGTGTGCCTGTCAAGATAGTATGATCACTTCTATACAGCTGAGACTCGGTACCTCATGCGTTGCGTGGCATATTAGCACTGATTAGCGCGCTGGAAGTTTGGGGTGTGAAGCTGAAAACCGGGGGAATGATTCGAAGTGAGGAGCATAGGTGATATAGATGATAAAGATGTCGGGTGCCCGGCGAAACGGGTGAACATCAGATCCGTCGTATACGCGGGTGGTAGGGTGCATTTTTTCTCAATCAATTATAGATATTTACTTGCTTCTTTTATGCTCAGTGGTGCAAGTCTATCTCGATATTTCTCAATAAAGCTTAGCACCCACTCGGGATTTGTTTTGCTATAATCCCGCAAGCTCCAGCCTATCGCCTTGTTGATGAAGAATTCGGTTTGTCCGAGGTTGTTCACAATGATTTCTTCCAGTAACTTGGTGTTTGTTTTTTCTTTTCGCAAAAGTTGATGGTCAATTGCAATTCTTCGAAGCCAGAAATTATCGTCGCGGCTCCACTTTGCCAAAACTTTGTTAATTTCGGGAAAGTTAAGTGCAATGCCTCCCACCAGTTTGTCCAGACTATCAATGGTATCCCACCAGGGTTCTTTGGTAGCTAACTCTTTAATTTTTGGCAGGTCATTCGGCGTGAGTGTTTTACGCCTAATAATGAGATAATCCATTGCCACATATTTAAATTCGCGATATGATTTTTGCCAACAAGTTTTAATGAAATCCCAATCTGTAAAATCCTCTTTTCGAGCAGTCTTAAAAACTTCTTTGCAAATGTTTTTCCTTTTGGGGGCCGGGAGACCTAGGAATGGGAATTGGTTGCGCATATAAGCGCTCATTTTGCTTGCTTGTCCCTTGTTGCCACTATGTTCCATCTGCAAAAACAGGCCGTCATATTCCATTATTCTCGTGCCACTTTCTTGCCCCCAAAGAGGGTGAATACATGTGAAACTTGATAATACAAATTTTTGCTGCCTGCAAGGTCGGTTTCTGTTAAGTATTCAAAAACCATATTCTTGCGTCAAAGTTCACCATAGAGTCGCATAATATGAACACACGGTTTCTTTTGTTTTTTCTGGCATCCATCCGACTTTTTGTGTATTCAAGTGCCGAAGATAGGTAATTTTGTGCATTGTATTTTACAGAATTCAGATCCAAATTGTGCTTGATGATATCAAATATTTTTTGATTGTGGTTATATATAATAAGCTCGGAATTGCCGGCATCAGTACACTTTTTTATGAATGGGACAAAATGCGTTGCCTTGCGTGTCAACTTATCGCTCCCAGAAGTGTATATAAAGTAATTGTAGCAGTCTGGATCCTTGGAAATCATATCTTCAAAAGGAGTGATTCCTTGAGCGTTAAATTTTATAATTCCCGTTATTATTTCGGTATCGGGACCGAATAAATCTTTATAAAATCCGTTTAAAATTCGTTGTGGCCGCGCTATTATTTCGGCTTTATCTATTCCGTTTTGGAGAGCTTCTCCGGATAGATTTATTTTGTTGGAATTTTTTAAATTCAATAAACATGCCGTCGCGATTCCGATATTTTCCATTTGGAAACTATCCAAGAAAGATTTAGATTTTTTGAGCTTTAAATTGTACCCTAGGCCACTAAAAACGAGATTTTCGTCCTCTCCATTTTGGGGTGTGGATCGATTTATAAACCAGTCCCGACCGTATTCTATTGTTTTTGTTTTTATTATATTTTTTGCAACCCTTCTTATCTCGCTGAGTCCGTCTGGCTCTTGATTTGCCACTATCATCGGGACGCCCTTTTTCCCCAGCATTGCCTTATGATAAGCTGTGGCTGTGGTGTTGAATTCCAAAACTCCCAGGGCGTTTGGCTTAGGCATACAGTTATCATTACTTCCAATGCCATATTTTATGTGGGTCAATAAGGTTGATATGGTTTCTTTTTCACTGAACACATTAGTAAAATCATTAAGCCCGCCAACAACTACTTCAACAATTGTGAAATCAGCTAGATTCCGGCTGAACGCGAGCATTGCTATTGGGATAGAAAAACTCCAGTACAGAACGTCGTTATACTTTTGAGAAGTCGCATTTTTCCCTTCTGCGATATCTTTCTTGTCGGCCTCTTCCACGGCTTTTAGATATTCCGGCTTATTTTTAACCCTTTCATAAGCTTCCTTCACTTCACAAATTAGCTCGTAATAGTAGTTGTCGCCTATTTCTTTTCCGGATACAACATAGTTTTCATTGTTTCTTATAATGTATGGATTTGTGTATTTGTGGACTACATAGCCACTTTCTTGAAGCATCGATTGAATAAGGGCGCAAACAGAACCCTTCCCGTTCGACCCAGTAACGTGAATTACAGGAGGAACTTTTTTTTCGGGGTTGCCCAGCTCATCCAACAAAAATTTCGAAAGTACACGGTCTCGCTGACACCACTTATTGCTGCTACGTCTGAAGAAATTAGGATTTTCTTTAGTAAACTTGCGTAGACCGGTGTTGCATGTTTCCGCTCTCATGAGATCTTTATTGGCACCATAGTTTATCAAAAGATCGTTAATGTTTGCAGCTAATTTTCTTTTTCTTGATGACACTAAAGCTTCATTCAGATAAATTTGCGGTATCGCCTGAAAATGGTTTCTCAAAACTGAGTCAAGGTCGTTAAACACTTTATCTTTGGTGCTGGTCTCCAGTGTTTTGAGCAGCAATTCGCCGTTCGCAAATTTGTTTTCAAAATTCGAACTTTGGGGATTCGACCCAACTAAAGAGTTGCCCCGCTCTGGGTTTTGTAGCGCATTTCTGCTTGCCAAAATCTTTAAAGTCAGGTGGGATGGCAACATACTCAACGCAATAAAACAGGCCAACCACCTATTTTTTTTGATCTTCATATTAATTTCCTCCCCTGCACTTTAATGAACCGCCCCTAATAAAGTGGTCAAAAAGAAACACGGGGAAGACAAACCACCTACTCGTTTTACGAACTTCCCAAAAATAAGTTGCATAACTCGGTTCAAAAAAAATGATTTTTAAAGCATTTTTTGTGCTTTTCTTCATTCTATTTGGCGCTTAATTTGCCACTGGAATTTGTCGTGGAAAATGTCATTAAAATGGCGTCTTCATGCGGATTTTTATAAAAACCGGTACGTCTCCCAACTTCACAAAAACCACACCCCAAGTAAAGCGAAATTGCCGCGAGATTAGATTGCCTAACCTCCAACATTACGGATTCTAATCCCAAATTAACCGCTTTGTCAAGCACTATCTTTACCAAGAACTTCCCGATTCCAAGCCCCCGGGAACCTTTTGCAACTGCCACTTTGTTAATATACGCCTCATCTAAAACACTATACGCAAAGATATGCCCCAAAACCGCATCAGAATCAGGATTGATTGCAACAAGACAAATGCTGTTTTCCTTTTGCAACTCGCTCAAAATATTCGCTTTGCTCCATGTCTCTTTGCCGCATTCCGCCTCGATTTTTAACACATGTTCAAGGTGAGAAGCTTCCATTTTTTGTGATTCTAACTTCATAACTTGCACCTACACTTCACTAGGCACGTTTCGAGCTGTTTTAGTTAACCCGCTTTAAGGGGCCAATTTCCCACGTAACGCATTCCACGATGTTGGCAAGATATCCGGGTTCGCTTCTTAAATCTCTCTGATTTTTTTGTCCATGCAAAGTCGTAAAGCCTCGAATTGGGAAATTGCATCATCTTTGCTCGAAGCGGTGATGAGATAATAGAGTTTGAGTTTGGGCTCTGTGCCTGAAGGTCTCATCACTACCTGAGTCCGATTACTCAAGTTAAAAACTAAAACATCTGAGGTCGGGAATCCCGTTCTGGACCCATCGTTGGTCTGTGAGACGCCTTCTTTTTTGTAATCCTGAATGCTACTAATTTTGTGGTTGGCGAGATCGCTAGGATTTTCGCTTCTTAGCTTCTGCATTATGTTGCCCATAAGCTCCATGCTATTTGTTCCCTTGAATTCAAAGCAGGTTGCAAAGCTCATATAGAACCCGAATTCTTCATAAAGTTCATTCAGTCGATTCAACAGGGTTGTGCCTGTTTTATTATATTCTGCGACCATTTCGCAAACTACGGCTGTTGTTGAGATTCCGTCCTTGTCTCTTGCATATGTTCCCGGGAGATAGCCACAACTTTCTTCGAATCCTATGACGAAGTTTCCAAGGTTGTTTGTTGCTTCAAGCTCGTCCATTTTACCGCAGATGTTTTTGAATCCTGTTAATGTTAAATTAACCGTTAACCCGTATTTTTCTGCGATTGCCTCAACCATGTTAGTGGTGACAATGCTTTTTATAATATGCCACCCGGTGAGGGATTTCCCTGTGTTTTTGATTCTGCAGAGGTAATCAAGCAGCAAGACTCCTAGGTCGTTGCCACTGAGCAAATAGTAAGAGTCACCGTTTTTTTCCGCGACCCCAATGCGATCGCAATCTGGGTCAGTTGCAATTACGAGTTGTGCATTTTTCTCTTTGGCTAATTTTATTGCGTATTTAAGAGCATTTTTGTCCTCAGGGTTGGGGTATTCGCAGGTTTTGAACTCTGGGTCCGGTTCCTCTTGTTCCGGGACGACCCAAAAGCTCTTTAAGTTCATTTCGCCAAAGAGCCTTTTGATAGGTTTACTACCGGCTCCATTGAGTGGGGTAAAGACTAGGTTGAAATCTTCAATCTCTCGAAGAGAAAGTGCCGCTTTGATTGTTTCGAAATAAGTGTCAAGCAAGCTGGTCGGGACTGGTGTGATTTCTGCGTTTGTGGAACTTTTCAAATCAACAAAAAAATCAAGCTTTTTGGCAATCTCCGAAATAGTGGTTGTATCTTTGTCACAAAGTTGCGTCCCTGTTTTGCCATAAACTTTAATGCCGTTGTAGGTGGCCGGGTTGTGGCTTGCTGTGATCATAATACCGCCTGTACAACAAAGGTTTCTGACGGCAAAAGAAACAACAGGCGTTGGTATAATTTCTGGGAACATCAGGACTTTAAATCCATTTGTTGCCAAAACCGTTGCCGCTTCATCCGCGAGGAGCTTGGAAGCTTTTCTCGAATCATACCCAATTACGACACTTGGTTCATTGGGAGCCTGTGCGTTCAAAAAAAGCGCGAAAGCCGTTGTTATCCTTCGAATCGTATATCTGTTTACCCTGTTGGGGCCAACACCAAGAAGGCCGCGCACCCCACCGGTTCCGAACTCCAACTCCTTTGAAAAACGATCGCGAAGCTCATGACCATCTTCCCCAATAGCCTCTAACTCAGAGAGCAGGTCGGGGTCTTTGCAGTGGGTTCTCCACTCTTCATATTTCCTTCTGATTTCCTCCGTAGTCATTTGCTTCCTTTCACATTCAACAAACTTTAACGAGAGAGGACCGGTAAGTCCCAAATTGCTCGGGGCTATTTTTTTGTAAGATTCAGGGCAACTGCCGACTAAAGAACAAATTAATCTTCACATTCACAATGGACGATCTTCCCGACAATTGGTTCGGGGTCAACTCCCTGTCCCTTATAGTAATTTGAGATAGCCAGTTTGACGGCTTGTTCTGCCAAAACAGAGCAGTGAATCTTTTGCGGCGGCAGCCCATTTAGCGCTTCCATGACCGCTTTGTTTGTTAATTTCAGAGCGTCTTCTATCTTTTTCCCTTTTATCAGTTCAGTTGCCATTGAGCTCGTTGCGATTGCCGCGCCGCACCCGAAGGTTTTAAATTTGATATCAATAATTGTATTATCTTCGATTTTCACGTACATTTTCATAATGTCGCCACATTTTGCATTGCCAATCTCGCCAATTCCATTGGCGTCGGCAAGCTCCCCAACATTACGTGGGTTTGTGAAATGATCCATGACCTTTTCTGAATACATTGTCGTTATCCTTTCTCCAATTTCGAAAAACATTTTAGGGGAGTTCTCTTCAGATTCCGGAATGTTTGGAGGGTGGGGAATGACTTGAAGGTCGAGCAAAAAAGAGAACAATCCCGAAACGCTCAGAAAGCTACGGTTTCCAAATTGGGGACATTGCCCGCAACTTCTCTATAGTTGGCTTTAATATCTCCAAGAAGCGAATAACTTCCTGCTCTGTGTTATATTTAGAGAGGCTTATCCTCAAAGAGCCCTGAGCTAGCGCGTGATCAAGCCCCATTGCAATTAACACGTGGCTCGGGTCCAACGACCCGGATGTGCAAGCCGAACCTGATGAACAGCATATCCCCTGCATGGAAAGGTGCAGCAATATCCCTTCACCTTCGATCCCCTCAAACGAGAAGTTCATGATGTTTGGTAAGTTGTGATCCATCGAACCATTAAATTTAACTTTGGGAATCTGCGTTATGCGATCAAATAACAGTTTTCTGAGCTTTTTGATGTGTTCGTTTTTTGCCTCCATGCACTCAATTGCTTCTTCGACTGCTTGGCCAATTGCAACGATATTCGCCACATTTTCGGTGCCGGCACGCCTTCCTCGTTCTTGACCACCGCCGAACAAAAAGTTGGTGATGGGGATCCCTTTTTTGACATAAAGGATTCCAACTCCCTTTGGTGCGTGGAATTTATGTCCAGAAAGCGAAAGAATACTGATGTTTTGTCTTTTCACGTCGACTGGGAGCGTTCCAATGACCTGGACGGCATCAGTATGAAACAAAATGCCTCTTTCTTTGCAGATGTTTGCAAGCTCGTCAATTGGCTGAATCACACCGGTTTCATTGTTTGCGTATATGACCGAAACCAGCGCTGTGTTTTCCTGAATGCTTTTTTTTAGGTCATCTGGAGAGATTAGGCCCTCTTCATTAACACTTAAATAGGTTACTTGCGAACCCTCTTTTTCTTTTTGCTTGGCTGTGTTCAAAACAGCTGGGTGCTCGATTTGGGTCGTTATAAAATGTGTGGGTTTTGCGGGCTGCTTATTCTGCCCTTGTGCGATTGTGAATGCCCAGTTGTTTGATTCTGTTGCGCAGGATGTAAAATAAATCTCATCGCTTTCGGCTCCAATTGCTTTTGCCACTTGTGCCCTTGCCTTTTCTATTGCACCTTTTGCGTGTTTTGATGCGGAATATATACTGGAGGGATTAAAATAGATCTGCCCTAAATATGGCAACATTGCGTCCAAAACACTTTCGGAGACCTTTGTTGTGGCAGCATTATCAAAATATATCAAATCTTTCAAATCGTTCATTTCCGAACCCCTTTCGAAATATAGGTGGATGAATCATTTGTGCCATCTCTTGTTTCTCACATTGATTATTCTGAATATCAACGCGACCACACAGCCCAATACTAATAAAACGACTTTTACGTGCGATTTTATCATATAGATGATTTTCTCTGGCGCGCTTGCGATTACAGTTTTGGCGAGGAACAACTCAGCTTCGGCTAATTTATCATCGGCAAAGAAAAATTCTACCTTGCCAATTTTTTCGGTGGTTTTTGTTCCGGCTGCAACGGATTTAGGCAGGGAGCATTTTTTTATTACGTCCTCGGATTTTGCACTGCTCGGCAGCATCCCATAAACGTCAACATTTGTTACAACTCCTACATGATCAGATTTCAAGGAGCCAACAATTTTGACTTCATCAACCAATGCTTTTTTCTCGGCTAAAAGCCGATTTTCAAAGTTGTTATAGATCCAGTCCAAAATGTACCGAGTTTCCACAAACGCTTGGTGTGACCTTGTACCAGCTTTTTTTTCTTCTTCGTTGGGTGGCGCTCCCAACACAGCCCCGATTACTGTCATCCCTCCGCCGTCGCTGAGTGACACAAAATTCTGGAAACCTTCCAGCACTCCGGTTTTGAATCCTTTTATTTTGTTGTAGTGATACATACTGTTGCCGACCAGCATCTGATTTGTTGTGAAAATCAGAGTTTCTTTGCGTTTGTTAGTTCTCGGGATTTCGTAGGTCGATTTCGAAACCATCTTCATAATTTGGTGGTTCTTTATCGCTTCCCTCGTAATCAGATACATATCCCTTGCGGTGGAATAATTCTTTTCACTAAGGCCGTGAGCATCTACAAAATGCGTGTTTGTTGCATTCAGCTCTTTTGCTTTTTTGTTCATCATCTTTACGAAGTTGGGAATGCTTCCGTGCCCTATTTCGTAGGCTAAAATGCTCGAAGCTTCGCAAGAAGAGGCGATCATAACTGCACAAATTAGGTCGGCAGCCCTGACTTCTTCTCCTGCGCAAATTCCGATCATTGCAGCATTTTGTTCGTAAAGTTCGGCGAAAATACTTTCGGGGGCAACAATCTTTGTGTTTAAATCTTTGATCTTATCATACGCAACCAAAACCGTCACTATTTTTGCCAATGAAGCCGTCGGGACTTTTGCGTCCTCATTTTGGGCAAACAGCACGCGCCCCGTTTGCGCTTCGGCGAAATAGCACGACTTTGCTGTCACTTTGAAGGAAGGAGCTTTAAGTGCACAGATGCCATTCGTAAAAAATATAAAAACGGCGAGAATCGGCAATGTCACCCTGATTTTACACACGAATCGGCTCCAACTGATCAATTCTAAGAATCAGCCTTTCATTTTGAATCGTTGCTGTGACCAAACTCGGTTTTCGGTCCGGATTTGTCACGACGTATTCACAAATTTCATCTTCCAAATTGTTCTGGATTAACTTTAATATCCCGCGGACACCAGTTTTGGAATCCTTGAATGCTTTTTCTTTGATGAATTCAATTGCCTCATTATCAAACGAAAATTCGATGTCTTGCGCTTCAAGGGCTGCTTTGAATTCGTCAAGCTTGTTCTTTGTGATTTTAGCATAATCCTCCAGTGTGAGTTGATTGAAGGCGATTACCTCATCCACGCGTGCCAAAAACTCGGGGCGCAGGAAGTCCGAAAGTGCTTTTTGCATCTTTTCGTTAACAAATTTATCGCGTCCTTTGTTAAAACCTATAGTACCCCCACTTAGGTTGCTGCCCGCGTTCGAAGTCATAACCACAATTGTGTGCACAAATGAGACTTTTCTGCCATGTGAATCGGTTATCATTCCCTCGTCCAAAATCTGCAACAGGATATTCATCACATCTGGATGAGCTTTTTCTATTTCATCAAGAAGGATGACGGAATAGGGGTGCCTTCTTACTCTTTCCGTTAACTGTCCCGCTTCGTCGTATCCAACATACCCTGGGGGCGCACCGATAATCTTAGAGACGGCGTGCTTTTCCATGAACTCAGACATGTCCAATTTGATTAACGGTTCCGTGACTTCACCAAAGAGCTCGAATGCGAGCGACTTTGCAAGCTGTGTTTTCCCAACGCCGGTTGGGCCCACAAAAATGAAAGAAATTGGTTTTTGCTTTGAAACCAGCTTTACTTTCGCCCTTATCACTGCCAGACAAAGAGACTTGATCGCTTTGTCCTGTCCGATAATTATTTTTTTAAGATGCGTCTCTAGCTCCCTTAATTTTTTTGTTTCGGTTTCTGTTATCTTCGAGGCGGGGACTCCGGTCCAAAGCTCAATTACATCAGCCAAATTAGCCTTAGTTACCTGGATGTCTTTTACGACTTCTTCCAATTCTGCCAAGTGATTTCCGCATTGGAGTTGTTCCGCTTTGAGTTTCGCCATCAATTCGTAATCAATTTCATTTGAATTGTTAATTGCGAGTTCAGCTTCTTGCCGGTTTAATTCATCAAATCGAGCTTTCGCCATATTATATTCAGTCAACTTGGCACTGTTTAGGGCAACTCGTGAACAAGCCTCATCCAAAAGATCAATAGCTTTGTCTGGCAAAAACCTGTCGGTTATGTAGCGCTCCGAAAGCTCAACCAGCTCACCAATTATGTTTTCCGAAACTCTAACATGATGATAAAGTTCATAATAACCTTTTATCCCATTTAGGATTTGGATTGTTTCCTTCACACTTGGTTCATCCACCTTGACCGGTTGAAAGCGCCTTTCTAACGCCAAATCTTTTTCTATATATTTGCGATATTCGCTAAATGTTGTTGCTCCGATTACTTGGATCTCGCCTCTTGAAAGTGCCGGTTTCAGGATGTTTGCCGCATTCATAGTTCCATCTGAATCACCGGTTCCGACTAGGTTATGTATTTCATCAATAAACAGTATTACGTTCCCCGCTATTTTAACTTCATCCACAAGACTTTTGATCCTGCTTTCAAACTGACCGCGGAACTGTGTACCTGCAACAAGTGCCGTCAAATCGAGCAAAAAGATTTCTTTGTCAACTAGTTTAAACGGAACTTTGCCATCAACGATCTTTTTCGCAATTTCCTCAACAATGGCAGTTTTCCCAACACCCGGCTCCCCTATCAGGCAAACATTGTTTTTTGTTCGCCGATTGAGGATTTGTATTATTCGCTGTTCCTCTTTTTCGCGTCCAACCACTCGATCAACGTTGCCCTCTTGAGCTTTTTTGTTCAGATTAACACAATAACTATCCAGAAATTTCCGCTTGTGATCTTTTTTGTTTTTAGTTTTTTCCTGAAAATTCTTTCCCCTTGGGGCTTCTTCGTCACTTGCCTGGGGAACGCTCATTATGTTGAATATTTTGCGAGCTACAACTTCCTCTGCAGAGTCATCATTTCCCCTGCTAGGATCGGTTTCCTCTGCAATTCCCATCAATTGACTGTTCATGTTTTCTATTTCTTCATAGCTGAGGCCCATCCTGACTATATCGTCGACTTGCTTGATTCCGAGTTCCTTCGCGCAAGTTATGCACAATCCCTCATTTATGGTTTCCCCGGCGTCTATCTTAGTCATGAATATAGCTGCTGGCCTTTTTTTACAGCGCGCACAAAGCATCATATTTTCTCCTAAATATTTTTAACTTGATAGCATTCCTGCTACAAATACTTGTGAACTTCAAAAAAATGCTTGGCTAGGTGACTTTTGTTGACCACATCAAAGTTTAGGTACGGTAAATTGTTCCCACTGACTACAACTATTGCATTAGTCAGCTCCGCCAAGATAAAGATTACAATAAGCGCTTCGACAAGACCAAACACGCCACCTAGCAACCCATTAAATCCACCCAAGAGCGGGATTCTGTTGATTCCCATCGCAGCGCGCACCAGTTGCCTTGCGACTATTTTACAAATCTTCATCAATATAAAGAACAGCAGTGTGCCCACAATGCACCTGACCACAGGGTAAACCGTGATGTCAGTTAGGGTCTGTGGACTTGACATAAGGTCTTTCACTTTGTTCCAAGGGCCGTCTAGGTTCAAAAACGGGGCCCGTTGCTTCAGCAACTTCAGATTCTCACCGATTGCCTCTATGTTCGCGTCGGAAGAAAGACCATATAACGTTCTTATTTTTTCCGAAAAAAAACTTTCCAAATTGTGTTTTATAAAGGCATCGTAGATATATTTTGTGAGATGATTACTGAGAGTGACTGCCAAGAAATAAGAGACAGCGTAACGCAAAAGGTTTATCACGTTCGCTACGAAGCCCCGCTTTGCTGAGATTACAACAAAATAGATCAAAATAACTACAACAATCGTATCTAGTAGAATGGCAAAATTAAACTCCACATCGATACCTCCAACCACGAACATTATAGCACATGTACCTGCATTTACGCAAATGTTGTGGTTAAACAGCCGGGCTACCCAATATGCGGCAATGTTCCCAAATCTTGCGTGCTGTTGTCTTGTTCTCCGGTATTTCAATGTTAGTGCTTCCCCTGGGACTAAGGGAAATTTACTTCGTTTTTGCAGGAGCTGGGAGGGGAAGTGGAGGGGTTGGCATTGAGTGGGGATGATCACCGAATTTTGGTGTAGCCAAAGGGGGAAGGGCTCAGGTTTTAGTTTGCGTTGTCAGTTCCGCAAAGTTGGTGATAAACACCTCCGTGGGCTAATAATTCCTTGTGTGTGCCTGCTTCCACTATCTTCCCGTGATCTAACACAAGGATTTTGTCGGAATTCGCGATTGTCGAGAGTCGTTGTGCTACCGTTATCGTGGTCTTACCTTTGCACAGTTTTTCCAAGGAATGTTGGATAATTACTTCATTTTCATTGTCTAGAGCTGAAGTTGCTTCATCAAGAATTAGAATTGGCGCATTTTTCAAAAACGCTCTTGCAATGCTAATTCGTTGTCTCTGTCCGCCTGAGAGCCGTGTTCCTCGTTCACCTACCTGCGTTTCGTACCCATTTGCCATTTGGGTGATGAACTCATCGGCTCCAGCATCTTTTGCCGCCTGGATTATTTCGTCAACACTTGCGCTTATTTTGGCATATGCAATATTTTCTGCAATGGTCCCGGAAAAAAGGTAAACGTCCTGTTGGATCATGCCGATGTTTTCCCGCAACGATTTTAGATTTACAGTTCTTGTGTCCACGCCATCTATCAAAATTCGGCCTTTATTAACATCATAGAATCTCGGAATCAGGGAACAAAATGTACTTTTCCCCATTCCGGATGCTCCGACAATCGCGATTTTTTCACCAGCTTTTATATGTAAGTCAATTCCATCCAGAATGTTTTTGTTTGCATTTTTGTGCTTAAAATGAACACTTTCAAAACGAATATCACCCTTTACTTCGCTCAACTCCACAGTCTTTTCATTGGGGTTGACTTCTGTTGGTTCTTCCATGATGCTTCTGACGCGCGAAACACTTGTAATCCCCTCTTGAAGGTGTTCCAAAGTTTCCTTCAGTGTAATCATTGCATTGACTAATAGATCCACAAAAAATATGTATGCGATGAGCTCAGGCATGTCTATTTTCCCATGTATGACAAACCAAGAACCAAACGCTCCGGCTACAATGTATGCGATACCTTCCAGCAAGGTAATGCCACCCACGAATCGCGACACGTTTACATTTAGTGTCAGGCGTGAATTCAGATATGTTTTGCTGCTTTTTTCGAATTTGTCGCATTCTTTTCTTTCGTTAGAAAAAGCTTTAACAACTCTTATCCCGAGCAAACTATCTTCGGTTTTTGCATTTATCTCACCTAATTTTTGCCTTGCAGTTAACATTACCTTATAAAATCTCTTATTAAAATACAAGCCAAAACCAAATAGTATCGGCATAATTGAAAATACGATAAAAGTCAGTTGGACGTTCATGAACAGCAGGATAGTGAACGAACCAACAACTTTTACCGCAAAAATCCAAAGATCTATGATACAGTGATGAACTATGTCTCCAAGATCTTTTAGGTCGCTTGTTATTCTTGAAATTAACTGACCAATTTTGTTGTTATCAAAAAAGGGAAAAGGGAGCTTTTGTATGTGACAAAACAAATCTCGCCTCATATCTGTTTCCACATAAAATCCCATTTTGTGCCCAAAGATACTGGAATTATACACAGCTGTCGATTCCAGAATGGCATTAAGGAGAAATGCCCCTAAGCATAACATGAGTCCGCGTCCGTCGCCGAACATGACCTTTTTGCTTGTTAGATATTCAAATAATTTTGGGAAAATCAACGCACACCCCGCGAAGACAGAAGAGAAAAAAAGATCCAAAAACAGTAATTTTTTATATGGCCTAAAATATTTCGATATCCACCTTGCCAGATGCCAGGTAGAATATCTGGCCACACCATCATTTAGCTCGCTGCTAATCATTAACTAATAACCCCATTTCTTTCATAGAGACGTACTCTTTGCCAGAGACAATAATGTGATCCACTATTGTCACATTGATTGGTTTTAATATGTCCCTTAAACTTTTTGTAAAAAACACATCATTACTGGATGGCACCGGCAATCCAGAAGGATGATTGTGGCACAATATGATGTCCGACGCGTTACTTAATATGACATATTGAACAATTTTGCGCCACGAGACCGCGACACAGTTTATTTCACCTTCAAATAAACTCTCCATTGCGGTAACGTTCGAAAGGGCGTCTAAACACAAAACGTAAAGTTGCTCTTTGCTCTGCCCTTCAAATTTTGTTATCATAAATTCGGCTATGTTTCTTATGCCTTTGAATGTTCGCTTGCTTGATTCGTGCGCTTTGCAGTAAAGCGATATTGCCATCACCAATTTTATTAGTGTGGCGACGCTTCCTCCAACTCCGTTCTCTTTGATCAAGAGGCTGCGTGGTGCCCTTAAAACATTCTCAAGTGACCCAAACTTTTTAATCAAGTTGTGAGCGAGTATATTTGTATCTTTTTGCGGTATTGCAAAAAACAGGAGCAGTTCCAATACTTCATGCTCTGCAAAGTTTTTGAGCCCGTCATTTTCAAATCTTTGTCTGACCCTCGCTCTGTGATTCTTATGTGGGCAGTCCATATGTATACGCCCCTTACTCAACCCGTCAAATACAACTTAGTGGGAGGGTGGCCAAAACCTTTTAAAATGTGCCAAACATGTTCTAAAGTTTAATTTTGCACAGTTCCCTCGCATCAACAATAAACATGTCGTTCCCGATGCAAACAAAGTCATATATCGGAACATTGCAGTTATAAGTTTTGATCCTTTTCAACTGTTTGTTAAACAGAAATATATTTTTGTCCGATAATATCCCGATGTGCTCCTTTGAGCATTTTAACGATTTGATTTCAGACCCGTTTATGCGGCTTGTCCCTAACTTCTGGCCACTGCTGTCTAGCGCCACAACATTCCACGAGTTGTCTATGCTATAGCCTTCAAAACATAGTACCACAGATTCATCATTGCAAGCAAATTTCTCCAGTTTCTCACCATTGAATGGGAACTTCTCGATTAACCCCGATTTTGGGTTCAAAAAATATGCGTTGCTATCTGTAATTAAAATTATGCGATCTGATGAGATATATGACAGATGATATATGGTATCTTCTGTGTCAAAACTATATTTGAGCTTACTGCTTGCAAGTTCAAAAACGCGAACTCCAGACCTTGGTGCCCCTCCGGAGCTCCCCAGGGCCACAACTGCAATATTCTGAGAGTTTTTTGAAAATGCAGCTGTCAGGGCATAATTTTCTGCCAGGTTCCATTCGAATATTTGCTTATTTTCGCTATCTAGCACTTTCACATTTGAAGCATAGTGGGGAGAGCTGCCAAGTATAGCAATTTTCCCATCATCTGCCACTTCTATATCATAGATAACTTTTTTGTTTGGTGTTCTATGGGTTATTGCAAATCTGTCATAGATATTTATGTTTCCGCTCACATAAGTATAAGTTATCATTCTCCTGCCACTGTGCCTCATGTCACCATCTTGCGCACTGTGCACAGCACGAAAGCGTTCGGCCGCGTTTGATGTGCTGTATACGGCGACCTCATTTTCGCTCGTCAGCAGCAAATTGCCGTCAAAATTTTCAAGTTTAACCGGCACCCTTCCGTTTAATTGCCTGGGGAATTTTGCGCCACGTTTCATTTCTCGGTATTCAACAAAGATGCCATTAAATATATGGGTGATGACATTTCTGAAATTCCAAAAGAGCGAAAGGATTGCAAGTAACACGAGGAGAGATAAGAGCAGCTTTGAGGTCTTTTTTATTTTGTTTTTTTTCCTTATGTTCCCGAGTTCATTTTTTTGCATCTGGCTCTCCCCATTAGTAGATGACTTTGCTCAGATAAAGCCCGCATGCCGGAACAGTTTTCCCGGCGTTATTTCTTTCCTTGCTCTCAATTAGACTCAAAATGTTGGCAGTTGTTTTTCCGCGGCGCTCAAATTCAAGCAGTGTTCCAACCATGATTCGCACCATTTTATAAAGAAACCCGTCGCCAGCAGTTTTAAATTCGACTATATCTGCCGTTCTATCCACATTGAAGTAATAAATTTCACGCACGAAGCTTGTTTTCTTATCATCTTTTGCGCTCAAAGCCCTAAAATCATGTTGCCCGACAAACGCCTTCGCGAGCTCATCTAGCTTTTTATAATCGAGTTTATATTTATAAAAGTGAACTAGGCCATCGAGCAGTGGATCATAAAATTTGGAATTTAGCAGTTTATATGTGTATTCCTTGGCGTGAGTGCTGTATCTTGCGTGGAAATCTGGCGGCTTTTCCTTGCAATCTCGGACTACAATATCTTTTGGCAACCGTGAATTCAGCGCGTGGACAAACCCTTTGCAAGGGATGGTGCTCATAGTTTTGAACCCAGCAAAATATTCGAGGGCATGTGCACCGGTGTCGGTCCTTGAGCAACCTTTGATCTCTATTTTGTGGGCAACTAATTCTTGGATTTTGGTTTGCAGAACAAATTGCACGGAAGTTGCATTTTTTTGAACTTGAAAACCGTGATAGTTCCTTCCGCAATATGATATTTCCAGCAGCAGATTTCTCACGAATAAAGTCTCCATCTATCAACCCAAAATGTACCAACTGCACACACTAACATAAGCACGAGTGCCACAAAATCAAGTGTACCAAACCTGAGTATCCGGAACTTGGTTCTTTTGTTATTTCCGGCGTAACATCTGCTTTCCATTGCACAGGCGAGGTCTTCAGCTCTCTTGGAAGTGATGTGAAAGAGTGGAACAATAACTGGAAGGTAGGCCCTTAATCTTTCTCTGAGCTTTGGAGAATCAAAAGGTGCCACACGTGATTTTTGTGCGGCAATAATCTTGCCTAGTTCCGTAAACAATGTGGGAACAAACCGAATTGCAATAGAAATCGCCATTGCAATTTCGTTTGGTGAACCTCCAAACATCCTAACGGGTCTCGCAAAATATTCTAGTGCGTCAACTAAGGAACCCGGTGAAGTGGTAAAGGTCAATAATGCGGTCCCGGAAACAAGGCAGGAGGCTCTGAAAAACATCATTAAGGTGAAAATAAGACCTTCCTTTGTGACTTTTAGGAACCATATTTCAAAGACCACGCTCCCTGGGATGAGAAAAATATTTACCATAGCGGCGATTGTAATTATCGGGACAATCACCTTTAAATTTTTCCACAATGCCTTAAGAGGGATCTTAGCGCCCTTGTAGACGGCGAGGAGGGCCACAAATGTCAACAAAAGAGCATAAATGCCCCTAAACATACAGATCAAGATTGTGTAAACAAACACGGAGCCCAGCTTGAGCCGGGGGTCTATTTTGTGAACTACTGAGTTTGTTTGCAGAAAGTTTCCAAGAGTGACCTCTTGTAAAATGGGGTTCACCTCTCTTGCAGTGTTTTTTTGAGCCTAAAAAATTCTGTTTTCGCTTGCTTTAGAGTGTGGACGTTCTTCACATCGTATCCCAATTCTTTGAGTTTCAAAAAGGCCACGGAAATTCTGGGGATGTCTAGGCCAATTTTCCTAAGTTCGTTGGGTTTTTCGAAAATCTCATCGACCTTCCCTTCCATCGTCACTTTGGCTTTTTCTAAAACAACAACTCTTTCCACATATTGTGCAACTTCCTCCATGTTGTGCGAAACCAAAACAACGGTGGTTTTTTCTTTTTTGTGATGCTCATAAATCCGTTGCAAGATATTTTTTTTGCCAGCTGAATCGAGCCCTGATGTTGGTTCATCTAACACCAAAACTCTAGGTTGCATCGCAATCACGCTGGCAATTGCAATGCGCCGCTTTTGGCCGCCAGAAAGGTCAAATGGTGAGGTTTCAAGGATATCTTTAGGCAGCCCCACAAAGTCCATCGCCATAGCTACCCGTCTTTTTATTTCACCCGAGTCTAGTTTCATATTTTGGGGACCAAATGCAATTTCTTTGAAGACGGTCTGTTCGAAAATTTGATCTTCCGGGTTTTGAAGGACAATCCCGACATTGAAATTAATACCTAGGCCCTTGATTGAAACATCCTTGCCATCCATCAAAATTCGGCCTGTTGTCGGTTTTAACAAACCGTTCATGTGCTGGACTAAAGTTGATTTTCCGGAACCTGTGCGCCCAATAATCCCGACAAATTCGCCATCTTCAAATCTTAGATTAACATCATCAAGGGCTATTTGTTGGTTGGGCAGTCCTCGATTGTATATGTGCGTTACGTTTTCGTATACTATCATCGCCGCGGGCCCTTTAATATTTTGGCAAGTTCAATTGCACACTCGTTTTCGTCAACAATTCCAAGCGGCAGATTTTCGCCAAGCAGGTTCAATTCGTGGCAAAATTTGGTGACCTGCGGGACCGAAAGCCCGATGCTCTCCAGCAGCTCCAACTTCTTAAAAACCTGCCTAGGGCTGTCATCCAGTTCCACTTTGCCCTCGTTCATCACGATGATTCTTTCGGCAAGCGCAGCCTCTTCCATAAAATGCGTTATAAGTACCACCGCAATGCCAAGCTCTGAATTCAACTTTTTTAGGATACACATAACGTCGTCCCGACTTTGCGGATCCAACATAGCAGTCGATTCGTCAAGGACAATGAATTTTGGATTTATTACAAGCACGCCTGCGATTGCCACTAACTGCTTCTGGCCTCCCGAAAGTTCAGCATTTGATGCGTTTTTATATTCTAAAATGTTCAGTTGCGAGAGCGTTTTCTCCACTCTCTCCCTCATTTCTTGCTGCGGGACCCCGAGATTTTCGAGTGCAAACGCCACATCCTCTTCAACAATGGTAAAAACAAGCTGATTGTCTGGGTTTTGAAAAACCATTCCAACATTTTTCTTGATGAAAATGCTATCCTCTTCGCACTTGGTGTTTGCTCCCAGCACCAAAACATCGCCAGAAGTTGGAATTAACAATCCATTCAGGTGCTTTGCCAATGTGGATTTGCCTGACCCGTTCGCTCCAACGACGGCGACAAATTCGCCGCAACTGATCTTCAAGTTTATGCGGTTAAGGGCCAATTTTGTGTCCTTGGTTGCAGATTCATAAGAAAAGTGTACATTTTTAAGTTCTATCATGTTCTGTTTCTTTCTGCCCTGCATGTCTAACACATATCCCAGAGAACCCACACGGCAAAATAAGTCCGGAGGATTTTACTCTAAGTCCGTTTTCTTCCACATTGACCTTGCATGCAAACTTTGATCCGATTGTTGCCTGAAGTAAATATCTGACAACGCCAATTCCGAACCCAGTTGTATACAAATTAAAGATCAGCATCAAAAAATTCTCACTCAGTAATTCTTTGAGCAGTTCCAAAAGAGAATAAATATCTTCTTCTAGGCGCCAAAATTCGTTGCCGGGACTTTTCCCGTAGGATGGTGGATCCAGCACTATTATATCATATTTATTGCCGCGTCCCCGCTCACGTTTTACAAATTTGGTGCAATCATCAACAATCCACCTGATTGGGAGATGCTCGATTCCAGAAAGTTTCGCATTCTCCTTCCCCCAGTTTACCATTCCTCTGGCTGCGTCAACATGACACACCTTCGCACCGGCTTTTGCCGCAACCAGACTTGCTGCACCGGTATATCCAAAGAGATTGAGTAGACTAACTGGTCTCCTCGCTGTTCTTATCACTTTGTCAATGCGCTCCCAGTTGGCTTCTTGCTCGGGGAAGAGACCCATGTGTTTAAAGTTCATGGGCTTTGTTAAGAACTGTAGATTTTCATATTTTACAACCTGCGAAAGGTTTTTGCCGCTTTGGACCTGCCAAGTTCCTCCGCCGCTTGAAGACCTGACGTACCTGGCATCCGCATTGTTCCAATAACTGAGATCTTTTGGGGTTTGCCAAATCACTTGTGGGTCTGGGCGTATCAAGATGGCATTTCCCCATCTTTCCAAACGCTCGCCGCTCGAGGCGTCAAGCAACTCGTATCCCTTGATTTTGCTAATTTTGGTTTCCAATTTAAACAAACCTCGTATCCGAAGAGTATTATAACATACTTTTTGATTTTAACTTGGGCTGAGCTCTTCAACGGTTTTTGCCAAGGATTCTGCAAGCTCCTCAATTTGTTTTTGGTCTTGACCTTCCACCATTATTCTGATCACGGGTTCTGTCCCGGACGCTCTTACTATAACTCTGCCTCCGTCTTTAAGCGCACCTTTGCAACGTTCTATCTCATCTTTTAGGGCTTTTTTTTCAATAATTGCTTTGTTATCTTTTACCCTAATGTTCTTCCCAACTTGCGGGAATTTTTTAAATTCGCTTCCCAATTCGTTAAAATCAAGCCCAAGCTCAGAAATCGCCTTGAGTAGCAAACATGCCGTTAACTGGCCGTCGCCGGCCTTTGAATAATCTAGGCAAATCAGATGCCCGGAGTTTTCCCCTCCAAGATTCGCTCCGCTTCTCCCCATTTCTTCAAAAACATATTTATCTCCAACATCAGTGGTTGTCACTTCAATTCCCAAATCTGCCATTGCTTTAAGAAATCCCATATTACTAAGTTTTGTGGCAACAACCTTCGAGCCTGCAAGTTTTTTGTTTTGTATCATGAACCTTGCCAAAATCATTAGTATGTTGTCGCCATCAAGAACTTCCCCGGATGAATTGACTGTTAAACACCTGTCGGCGTCGCCGTCAAAAGCAAAACCGATGTCACTTCCTTCTTTTTTAACAAACTCGATTAGGCTCCTCATATCAGTTGAACCACAGTGTTTGTTGATGTTGATTCCGTCTGGGTTTTGATTAATAATTTTTAGATCTCCCAAATTACCCAGTTCGCCAAAGATCAGATTCGCCGTTGCGCTCGCGCTCCCGTTCGCGCAATCGATTGCGATTTTGGGTCTGATTTGGAGGGAACTTATCAGCCCTTTCAAACTTTCGACATATTTTATCTTCGTCAGATTGTCTCGACGAACGACGCCGACATCAACATGGCTGACATTTTGAAGCACACTCTTTTCAAATAGAGCTTCGATCTCTTGCTCTTGCCAATCTTCGAGTTTTATCCCGTTACTACCGAATACTTTTATCCCGTTATATTCAAACGGATTATGAGACGCCGTAATCATAATTCCGCCTGCCAACTTCTCACGCAAAATTGCAAATGAAACGAGCGGGGTAGGGACCACTTCAAGTAAATTGATGTCCATTCCTGCGGCACATATCCCTGCGGAGATCGCCGCTTCTAGCATTCCCGAAGAAATCCGAGTATCTCTTCCAATTGTGATGATTTTTGATTTTTGTTTGTTCAACAGATAACTTCCAACAACGTTGCCGAGTTTGAAGGCAAAGTCTGCCGTCAAATCTACTCCGGCAATCCCTCTAATCCCATCTGTACCAAAGAATTTGCCCAGCGATATCACCTACTTCCTGTTTTTTTATCTTATTTTTCATTGCTGCAGTGTGGTTTTTTGATCTTTAGGTGTTCATAACAAAGATCAGTTACACACCTGCCCCTTGGAGTCCTTGTTAAAAACCCAATCTGCATAAGATATGGTTCATAAACATCTTCGAGGGTGATAGTTTCTTCTCCAACCGCTGCAGCTAGGGTTTCAATCCCCACCGGCCCGCCATTATAGTTTTTGATTATTGTGAGCAACATCTTGCGATCGACGAGATCTAGCCCTAGGTGGTCAACGTTTAACTCCCCAAGCGCAAGATCTGCTGTTTTTTTTGTGATTATCCCCCTGTTGTAAAATTCGGTGAAATCTCTGATCCTTTTTAGTAGCCGGTTGGCGATACGTGGGGTTCCTCGGCTCCTGATGGCTATTTCATGGGCGCCGTCTTCATCGCAATCAATTTTTAAAATGCGGCTGCTGCGTTTGACAATTTCAACAAGACTTTCGGGATCATAAAGGTCCAACCGGAGTATTACCCCAAACCTATCTCTGAGTGGTGGCGAAACTTGACCGGCTCTTGTTGTTGCTCCAATCAATGTGAATTTCGGCAGGTCCAAACGTATTGATCTTGCGGAGGGCCCCTTGCCTATAATGATATCTAACCCAAAATCTTCCATGGCCGGGTAAAGGATCTCTTCGATGTTTCGTGACATCCTGTGTATTTCGTCGATGAAAAGGACATCGTTTTCTCCAAGATTTGTAAGTAAAGAGGCGAGATCGCCGGGACGCTCGATTGCAGGACCTGACGTAATCCTGAGGTTAACTCCCAGCTCGGTTGCCGTCACGCCCGCCAGAGTTGTCTTTCCAACTCCAGGTGGGCCATAAAAAAGACAGTGGTCGAGATTTTCACCTCGGGTTTTCGCGGCTGTGATAAAGATTTTCAGGTTCTCTTTGACCTTTTCCTGCCCTATATATTCACTCAAAGTTTTCGGTCTGAGCGTGGGTTCGACCTCGGTATCTTCAGAGGAGCATTCGGGTTTTATGATGTTGTTTCCCCAATCTATTTTGTCGTCTTCTTTTCTGCCCACAACGATCCCCCTTAGAATGCTGGCTTTCTTATGCCTTAGAGATTAAAATTCGAGATTTTCGGCATTCTTTGCATTTTTCGACCCTCACAACGCGGCGCCCGCCGTTCTTGGGAACATCAAAACGTCGCGTATGTTATTCATGCCCGTTAGGTACATAACAAGCCGCTCGAATCCGAGACCAAACCCAGCATGCTTGGTTCCTCCAAATCTTCGAAGATCAGTATACCAACGGTAATCTGCCTCGCTTAGACCACACTCTTTAAGCCGCTTGATGAGGATATCCAGTCGCTCTTCACGCTGGCTGCCACCAATAATTTCTCCTATCCCCGGCGTTAAAAGGTCCATTGCCGCAACGGTTTTTTCGTCCTCATTTAGACGCATATAAAACGATTTGATCTCTTTGGGGTAATTTATTATGAACAGAGGCTTTTTAAACAGCTGCTCGGTCAAATATCTTTCGTGTTCTGTTTGCAGATCACATCCCCAACTTACGGGGAAATCAAAGGCTTTTGGACTTTTTTCAAGCAGCGCGATAGCCTCTGTGTAGGTGATTACCTCTACCTCGGAATTCGAAACAAATGTGAGCCGATCCAGCAATTCCCGATCGGCAAGTTCATCAAGAAAATCCATCTCTTGCTTGCAATGTTCGAGTACATATTTAATAACGTATTTCAACATATTTTCTGCCAGCGCCATATCATCATCGAGGTCTGCAAATGCAATTTCAGGCTCAATCATCCAAAACTCCGCAGCATGACGCGCAGTATTCGAATTTTCTGCACGAAACGTTGGCCCAAAAGTATATATCTTTCCGAACGCCATCGCCATGCATTCACCCTCGAGTTGACCGGAAACGGTGAGGTTCGCCGGCTCACCGAAAAAATCTCCCAAGTAAGAAACTTTGCCCGCTTCATCGAGTGGCAGATTGTTGAAATCAAGCGAAGTGACATGAAACATTTCACCGGCCCCTTCGCAATCGTTCCCCGTTATAATCGGCGTATGGCTATATATGAATCCGTTTTCATTGAAAAATTTATGAATGGCGTATGCCGCAACTGACCTTACTCGAAACACCGAATTAAAAGTGTTACTTCTGGCTCTAAAGTGGGGAATAGTCCGCAAAAATTCGAATGAATGTTGTTTTTTTTGCAGCGGATAATCGGGTGCTGAGTGCCCTTCAACTTGAACAGTTTCCGCTTTTAGTTCAAAGAGTTGCTTGGCAGTGGGTGTTTCTTCCAGTGTTCCTGTTACAATGAGTGATGCTCCCACATTCTCTTTGAAAATTTCATCAAAGTTGGCTATCTTCTCACTTTCGATAACAATCTGTAGATTCCTGAGTTGTGAGCCATCATTGAGCTCAATAAACCCGAGTCTTTTGCTTTCTCTTGCCGTTTTAATCCAGCCGCAGACAGTAACTTCTTCCCCCATGTGCTGCGAGGGGTTATCGAATATCTCCCTTATTTCAGTTCTTTTCATTTCGACTTTTCCCTTCCTCAAGCAGCTTTAAGACGATATCTTTGAGTAAAACCGGGTTCCCCTTGCCTTTAAGGCGTTTCATACAGTCGCCAACGGCAAATCCTAAAACGTTAGTTTTCCCTTTTTCAAAAAGTTCCGAAATTTGTTTGTTTTCTGCGAGTGCCTCTCTTGCAACATCTTCCAAAAGTTTCAAATCGCTCGTTTGCAGAAGGCCCTTTTGCTTGGCCACAAGTTCGGGATCGATATCTTGTTCCATCAATGTTTCAATTATAGTTTTCCCCGCTGTATTCGAAATACTGTTGTTTTCAATCATCTCAAGCATCTTTTTAAAGTTCTGTGCCGTTAGTTTTGAACTTGAAAGGGGAGCACTTTGCTTGTTTAAAATTCGAGAAATGTCGCCTAAAATCCAGTTGGCAACCTTTTTTGGCTCAACATTCGAAATTTTTGCTGTTTCCTCAAAAAAGCGGCCTTTTTCACGTTCTTCCATCAACAAATAGGCATCCGTATACGGAAGTTCATATTCATCCATAAGCCTAGAAATTTTGGCGTTTGGTAGCTCCCCGATAGATAACTTCAAAGCTTCAATTTCTTCATTTGAAATCTCTATTGCTGGCAGATCGGGTTCAACAAAATATCGGTATTCAACAACCTCATCTTTTCTCCTGGCAACGATATTTTCATTAGCTTCGTCGCTATATTTAAGGGTCACCTGCTCAACTTTCCTGCCCGATTCCAGAATTTCTTTTTGCCGTTTGATTTCACATTCAACCGCTCTTGCCGCACCGTTAATGCTCCCAACATTTTTAATTTCGCACCTTGTGCCCAATTTAATGGCTCCTTTTGGTTTGAGTGAGATGTTAATATCCGCTCTCATGGAACCTTCTTGCATCTTACAATCACTAATCCCCAGCCAAAGCACAGTATTTTTGATTGTCTCAAGATATGTTTTAACCTCGGTCGCATCACACAGGTCCGGCTTTGAAACAATTTCGATAAGGGGGACACCAGACCGATTGAAATCAATATACGTCTTACCGTCTGCATCGCCATATATTGTTTTGCCGGAATCTTCTTCGACGTGTATTTGAACTAGATTAATTCTTTTTGATTTTGTTCCATTTTCTAACAAGATTTCAATAAAACCGCCAACACACAGGGGCTGTTCACTTTGTGAAATCTGGTAAGATTTAGGGAGATCTGGGTAAAAATAATTCTTCCGGTCGAGTTTGGTAGTTGTATTTATCTGACAGTTGAACGCAAGGCCCGCTTTTATTGCATATTCGATTGCTTTTTTGTTAATGTTTGGCAATGTCCCCGGCATTCCCAGACAAATCTCACAACAATGCGAGTTGGCCACACCACCAAATTCATTTTTGCAGCTGCAATACATTTTGGATTCGGTTTTAAGCTCAACATGCACCTCTAGGCCAATCACAACATCAAACTCCATTAGCTTTCCCTCTCTCGACTTAAGTGTCGCCCAAGTTTTTCTCCCTTGTATCTGCTTGTTAACTCAAAGAACCCTCCCGACGTATGAATGCTCTTCAGAGAACAGTGAGTGTTGATATTAACCAAAGGTCCGACCTCCTGAGTTGAGCTCAAAAGCTCAGAGCAAGCCCTTCCTATGTGCCCGTTGTTGACGGCAAATGGACCTTTTGCTAGAACCAAATTCAAGTTGTCAGAACGAATTTAACGGTTATATCTCCCTTTTTGTTAGAAAAAGTTATATCAATACCGCCGACTTCATTTAAGTTATCAACGTGAAGTCCACCACATGGGATTTTGTGTCCCGCGCATTCCCACCACCTGAAATTCGTTCCCTCTTCCGCGTATGTCCTGACCTGCGCGCCGGCCTTCAACCAGTTTCTAAATTCCTCATTTATTCTCCCCAACTTTTCGTAATCGAATGATTCGACTGCATATTTGTTGAATGCAAACCTGTCCTCAATCGACGAGACTTTTGGGGGAGCGACCTTTGTTCCCATGACTTCTTCGATTACGCAGTGGTGTGCGTGAACCACTGTGTGAAGCTGCATCTGAGCATATCTAAATGGCCAATCCAAAAAACACTTGACCTTCACAGAATCAAATTCTTTTGAAAATTTTTCATCAACAATCGAAAGGGAACCGCCCAGCTGTGGATCTTTGACGGTATTCACAATGTTGTAAGCCTTTTCATTCAGGATGACCTTGCCTCTATCGCCTTTTTGCCCACCACCTTGGGGATAAAAGATGTTTTCCTTGAATTTTAAATGAGCTCTGCCTTCATCTTGGGCAGTGACACAGGCGGTCGTTTCAATTTCCTTTGCGTATTTATCTTCATAATAAATCTCTTTCACCGATATTTTCTCCTTTTGCTCTGCTCCTCATTTAATTTACTTGCAGTTGCTCTCATAAAATTCGCCGACTGCGAAAAGGAAATGCTCGGAATATTCAGGTCCAATTAGCTGTGCACCAATCGGAAGGTTCCCTATCAGTCCGCACGGGATAGAAATTGCGGGGATTGAAGCGAGATTTGCCCCAACTGTACATAGATCAGTTGTATACATTTCAATTGGATCTACTGTTTCGCCCAGTTTAAATGCTGGGGTTGCACTTGTCGGAGAAAGAAGGATATCACACTCCTTTAGGGCCTTTGCATAAGCTTCGGCAAGTTTTTGCCTGAAGAAAAGCGCTTTTTGCCGATAGGCGCCGCCGAACTGTGCGCTGGAAAGAAACGTTCCTAATATGATTCTCCTTTTGACTTCCGTTCCAAACCCTTCCTCTCGTGTTCTACAATACATTTCCTCGACACTTTCGAAATCTTTGGCTTTGTATCCATACTTAATCCCGTCGTAGCGCCCCAAGTTCGAAGCCGCTTCAATCGTCATTACAATGTGGTAAAGCGGCATCAAATATTCCACGTGGGGGATCGAAACTGTTTTGAGCGTCGCCCCGTGTGATTCCAAGCTCTTTGCCACATTCATAACACTTGTTACGATTTCCGGGTTAATCCGCTCGCTGAACAGCTCTTTGTATATCCCGATTCTCAGTTTTTTAATGTCGAATTCTTTTTCGTATTTTTTGTTTTTAAATGTCGTCATGTCTTTGCTGTCCTCTCCGGCAATGACGTCAAAAAGCATGTGGACGTCTTCTACTGTCTTTCCCATGGGGCCCACCTGATCTAGAGATGATGCTAGGGCAAGCACCCCATAACGTGAAACCGCACCGTAGGTCGGCTTGAGTCCTACTACCCCACAAAATGCGGCGGGCACCCGAATCGAACCGCCTGTGTCAGAACCCAGCGCCAGAATCGCTTCGTCTGCGGCGACTGCGGCCGCGGGCCCGCCAGAAGATCCCCCGGGCACCCGCTCCAAATCTCTGGGGTTTCTGGTTAGTTTGAACTGAGAAAATTCGCAAGTAGATCCCATTGCGAACTCATCTAGGTTTGCCTTCCCAGTGATTACCATGTCGTTCTCAAGTAGGCGTTCCACAACCGTTGCGTTATAAGGTGGGATAAAGTTTTTTAAAATTTTTGAAGCTGCCGTTGTCAAAATCCCTTCTGTGCAGATGATATCCTTAACAGCAATTGGAATTCCCGCCAAATCGCTCAATTTTTCACCTTTTTTAAACTTTTCATCTACACTTTTCGCTTGTTTCCTTGCAATCTCTTCTGTAATTGTTATGTATGCACCAACGTGTTTTTCTCGTTTGCTAATCTGTTGCAAAACACTTTCCAAAATCTCAGTTGCGCTGCATTCTTTTGCCCTTAACATCTGCGAAAGTTTTTTTGCCGTTAGTGAACTCAGTTCCACAAACCTTAGTCCCCTTCCTGTTTTGCCCTTTTGCCGCTTTAATTCTCGGTGCATCCCTCATGCACAAAATCTCACTTAGTAATCATATTTCCTGCGGATTATGCTCACCTGCGAATTTCCATTCGCGACCAAGCTTTTCCACACGGCATTTTTAAGCAGTTTTTTGTTTTTTTGGGGCCTATCAAAGGTATTAAACCACGAAGAATCCGGCTTTAGTCGTGGGTGCATTTTCAAGCACTTTTGAGACATCTAGTGATTCTTTTGGAACATCATCTCGCAGTTCACTTAATTTTTTTGTCTTAAAGCTAGTACTTTCGCCATCGGGTATTTCCGGAAGAATTTCAATCATTTTCATCATCTCATTTATGTGACAGTTAAAATCTGTGACCTCTTTATCAGTAAGCACGAACTTTGAAAGCTCGCCAACTCGCAACACGTCGAACCCCACGTTAACACGCCCCTTTCGTATTAATACGCCCCTTTTTAGTTTTCCAAGTTTCCAAATAGACCTTCTAGACCATTTTCAAACACAATTTCAACGCCAAGTTTCTTTGCTTTTTCAAGCTTCTTGCCTGGCCTCTCTCCTGCCAAAAGATAATCTGTTTTTTTCGAAACACTCTCAGAAACCCTTGCTCCTAATCTTTTGAGTTTTGTTTCGAGCTCCTGCCTACTGAAGTCCGCAAAGCTGCCTGTTATTACGCAGTTCACACCGCCGGACATTCCCTTTTCCTGCGCTTCTTCCCTAATTTGCACACCTGCGAACTTGAGCCTGTTTATATACGTCCTGGCTTGAGGTAAACTGAAATAGTTTATTAAAGAGGCGGCAACAACCTTGCCCAATCCGTGTATCGCGACTACCTCATCAAACGTTACTTTAAAAAGCTGCTCTATGTCTCCAAAACGTTCTATTATGTCGTGTGCCGCTTTTAGTCCAACTTGCCTTATTCCAAGGCCAAACAACAGCCCCGTTGGTCCGACTGTTTTTGATTTTTCTATTGCTTGCAGGATGTTTTGGGCTGATTTTCCGGCGAGTCCTTCTAGCCCAACAAGATTCTCGAAAGTCAGGTAGTAGATGTCGGCAACTGACGATAACAGCGACCCTTCGATCAGTTTTTTCAGGATGCCCGGCCCCAGCCCCTCTATATTCATTGCACCTCTTGAGACAAAATGTGTTAACTTTCTGAGCATCTGCTCTGGGCAGGCTGGATTCTGACAACTTAGCTCAATCTCTTCTTCAAATGCTTCCACACCGCATGAAGGACAAATCCTTGGGATCTTGAAATATTCACCGGATGGGTTTTTTAAAACGGACGCAATTTCCGGGATGACATCGCCTGCCTTTCTGACAAGTACAACACTCCCAATGTCAAGCATTTTCCTTTTGATGAAGTCTTGGTTGTGCAAAATGGCACGGTTAACAACACTACCGGAAATCAGAACCGGCCTCAGCACGGCAACAGGCGTCAAAACACCGGTTCTGCCGACACTTATTTCAATACCCAGAACTTCGGTTTGCATTTCCTTAGGCGTATATTTAAACGCAATTGCCCATTTCGGATGTTTTGCGGTTTTCCCCAAAATATCGCGATATTCAAGGTTGTCGACCTTAACAACGGCGCCATCTATGTTAAAGTCTTTTTTGCCGTCCTCAAATTTGATTTTTTCGATCTGTTCAGTAATCGACGCGTCTTCTTCAAACGGACCGTAAACATCTATGGTTTTGAATCCTAAGCTGTTCAAGAACTCAATTGACTCCTTGTGACTCCTTGCCTTAAATCCCTTTGCTAGCTGAAGATTAAAGACAAAAATATCCAACCCTCTATCGCGAGTAACCTTTGGGTCTTTTTGCCTGAGCGAGCCTGCTGCGGCATTTCTTGCATTTTTGAAGCATGTTTCATTGTTTTGTAATTGTTTTGCAGTTAGTTGTTCAAACACGTGGTTTGGCATAAAAACTTCGCCGCGAACAGTTAACTTTTCAACGCTACGTCTCAGTTTTTGTGGGATCGATTTGATCATCTTAACATTCTGAGTCACATCTTCGCCAACAAATCCATCTCCTCGTGTTGCCGCTCTGACTAGGGCCCCGTTTTCATATTCCAGCGCCACCGAAAGGCCGTCTATTTTGGGCTCAACCACAAAGGAGACCTGCTCATTGAATCTCTCGCGCACTTTGTTACAAAAATCCAGCACACTCGTGAGGTCAAAGACATCTTGTAGGCTATCCATCTGGACTTGGTGCTCTACCTTTTTCATTTTCGAAGCTGCGACCCCGCCAACAACCACTGATGGCGAGAGTTCATCACGCATTTCTGGGTGTTTAGCTTCCAAATCTCTCAATCTGTGCATTAAAATATCATACTGACTATCTGTAATTTGTGGGGTGTCTAAGACATAATAGAGGTGATTATGTCTTCTTATTTCTTCCCTTAATTTCAGTATTTCCAGCTCTTCACTTGCCATTTTAAAACCCTTTTAATTCTAACATTCCTTTATTTTTTTGTCAAAATATCTGACCACAAATTTTGCCGTAACATCCAAGGCATCCACAAACCTTGCGTCTAACGAAAATGTACTCTTTAGCACGGAAAGTTCAGTGCAGCCCAAAACAATCCGATCACATCCTGACTCAAAAAACCAATCCATCGACTTTAAGAGTTCTTTTTTTGCCGTTTCCCTCCCTGCTTTGATGTCATCGTATATCACTTTCATAATCTTATTTTGGTGTTCATCATCAGGGACTAGGTAATTCAAGCCAACCTTCTTTAGAGCATTTTGGAACAAACCGGCACAAATAGTCCCGGTTGTCGCCGCGATCCCGATTCGCCTGACGTTCAATGATTTCAATTCTTTTACAGTTTCTCTTTGCATATGTACGATTGGGACGGATATTTCTGCGGCCAACTTATCATAAAAATAGTGTGCGGCGTTGCAGGGGATGGCGATTAGCTTGGCTCTTGCGGCTTCTAATGTTTTGCAACAGTCTAAAAGTTCGTCAAATGGGTCCTCATCACTTTTGCCTAAAATAAATTTTGTTCTGTCAGGGATCTGGGTGGCGTTGAGTATCATCATTTTAATGTGTTCTTGATCTGTATTGGCATCTGTAAACTCTATGATCCTTTTCATGAAATGTGCTGTTGCCATTGGTCCAAGGCCGCCAACCACCCCCAAAAAATCTTGTATCAACTGTTACCTACCTTCCCACTCTTTTTTGATCAGCCGCCTTAAACGCGATTTTGCATTTTGCCAGGTTCTAAAAACATTCCGATCACTTTTATACGAAAGCGTTGTGCAGACTTTGCCGTCCTTTATCAGGCGCCTTACCTTTTTTTTGTGTTGCTTACCCACGTTTCGCAGTGCCAATATTTTAGGTAGCTCCAGCCAGAGATGCTCGGTTTTGGCCACTTCAAAATCTAGATGTTCGCCCAGAATCCTATCTTTGACCAAGTATTTTGCCAAGTTAAAGCCGCTACCCGTGACAAAGAAGCTGCTTCTCCCTTGCCGCAAATTAATTTCAAAAAACCTAAACTTGCCGTCAGTTGCATCAAACTTCATATCGAAGTTGGCAAATCCGGTATACTTTATTTTTTCTAAAAAATTTTTGACTTCGTTGCAGATTTCTAGGTTATAGTCATTCATAATTGCAAGATAGTTTCCAACAGTCTTAGATGCTTTGTCTTCGATTAAAACTTGCCCCAAACACATCAATTTCACTTTGTTATCTTTGCCAACATAGCAATTCAAAACTCTTATGAAATCATCGCCGCCCGGGATCATCTTTTGAACAATTAATTTATCATCGTAGGGCGAATTATATATTATTTCAACCATTCGGTCAAGGTCGGATTTCCCCGTGATAAAGAACGCTTTTTCCTGTTCTGTGAAGTTGCACTTGGAATATTTTTCGTCGTTGCTGGCCTTTAGGACAACTGGAAATTCAAACGGGAGATCTGCCTTTGAGTTTTGGGGAGTTATGATATGGGTTGCAGGGTAGTCCAGCCCGTATTCTTTGCAGGTTTCATAAAATGCTTCTTTTGTTGCAAGTTTTTCGAATAGTTCCTCTCCAATATATGGGGTAACGAAACGTTCTTCCAACTTTTTCTTATTTTTAACCACGAGCTTGGTGTAGCTATCGCCGCAAGAAACGAGCAGCATCTTTTCAAATTTATTGTGATATTCCTCATATATCAGGTTTAAGTTGGCTAAAAAGCCTTCTTGCGTGCCAAGCCCTTCCAAAATTCTGACGTCGACGATTGTGGAATGCCGCGTTGGCGTTAACCAAAATTCCCCTAGTGCCAAACTTTTAATTCCATATTCTTCGTGAAAAGCTCTTGCCATGCCGTAAGAATTCAGATCAGTACCAAGCAATATCGGCAAAAAATCATTTTTCAAAAGTTTCACCTCTTGACAAAATACTGATCATACCACACCAAAAAAGTGTATATTGTCCAGATTTTTCTCGCATTATTGCGCTTCCCTTGGTAGTGATCGTTAAGTAGTTTCAAAATCTTGTCGTTTTCAAAAAACATAGTTGCGGCCCTGCTAACGAACATCTCCTTTACCAACTCATAATAGGTTTTATCTTTTAACCAAATTGCGATGGGGACGGGGAAGCCTTTTTTGGGCCTGTTTGCCCATTTTCCTGGCAACTTTTCCGCTGCGGCTTTGCGCAAAATATATTTAGAACATCCCCCTTTTATTTTTAGCTTGCTTGGAACACTATTCGCAACTTCTAAGACTTTCTTATCCAAGAAGGGGGTTCGCAATTCAAGTGAGTGCGCCATGCTCATTTTATCCGCTTTGAGTAGGATGTCATTTGGCAGCCATAGGTTAAGATCTAAATAAATTTTCTGTGTGAGATTATCTTTTCCTTCGATCTGAGCATAATATTTATTGGTGATATCCGTAGCTGTAAACGTAAAATCATAATCTTCCCTCAGCAATGCCGACGATTCTTTTTCGGAGAATATATAAGCTTGCCCTATAAAATCCTCTTGTTCGGTTTTATTGCCTCTGATCAGCTTCAATTTCAACGGGCCTTTTAGAGTATGCTCCGCTATTTTGGCGATAAAACGCCTCACAACTTTGGGTAACAGCGCCCGATAACATTTCATGCTTTTTGAAACTACGTATGCCTCATAACCGCCAAAAAGTTCGTCAGCTCCTTCGCCAGAAAGAACAACTTTAACCTGCCTTGAGGCCAAATCAGCAAGAAAAAAAAGAGGAACCACAGAAGGGTTTGCACTTGGTTCATCTAGGTGATATTGAATTTTCCCAAAATTTTCGAAACATTCCTCAGGTTCCAGATACCTTGAGTGCATTTTTGCGCCAATCCGCCTAGCGAACTCTTTTGCATGTTCGGTTTCGTCAAAGTTTGTGTTTCTAAAGCCAACCGAAAACACATTCTCCGGCTGTGATTCCGCCGCAATATAGCTACTATCGACACCCCCAGAAACAAACGCACCAATTGGAACATCGCTTATCTTATGCATCTTCACAGAGTCGCTTATCGTTGCTTTGAGTCTCTTCACAATCTTCGCTTCTTTTAAGTCCTTTTCTGAAAAGATGTGATTAAAATACGCCTGAACGGCTAGTTTTCCGTCTTTGAATGTTAAATAATGCCCCGGCGGAAGTTTGAAAACACCCTTGAAAAACGTCTCGTTTGTCACAGGGTATTGGAAGGTCATATATGGTTTAATGGCCTTTTCATTCAGTTTTTTTTCAAACATGGGGTGTGGCAAAAGTCCTTTGATTTCGGAGCCAAACAGAAGGTGCTTATTTTTTGTTTGGCAAAAATAAACGGGCTTCATTCCGAAGATGTCCCTGGCGATGAATAGTTTTTTTTCGGGTTTATCCCAGATGGCAAAACCAAACATCCCCCTTAGCTTGGGGAGGAGATCTTCTTTGAACTCTTCATATCCGTGTATCAATACTTCTGAATCTGTTTGACTTTTAAAAACGTGACCTAGGGCCACGAGGTGACTTTTCAACTCTTGAAAATTATATATCTCCCCATTGAACACTAAAATAATGGATCCATCTTCATTAGACATTGGTTGGTTTCCGTCTTCGCTGACGTCGATTATGCTTAACCTTTTGAACCCAACGGCATAGTCATCGTCGCAAAAAAAACCTTCTCCATCGGGGCCTCTGTGTGCAATCTCACGTAACATTTTATTCAAAATCAACTTCTTGTCGTCGTCACACAAACTTCCCGTGAAACCCACAAATCCGCACATGTCTCCTCCTTAGCCAATTTGATTTTTAGCTAATTTAGTCTTCAACTATGCTTTTATGCCTTTTTCGAACCTCGGACTATTCCGGCAAGAATGCCGTTGACAAAACCTGCTTCTTCCTCCCCCGAAAACTTCTTTGTCAACTCAATTGCCTCGTTTATAGAGACTCTCAGCGGAATATCCTCCATGTACTTTATCTCTGTAATGGCCAGCCGCAAAACAGAAATCGCAACTTTAGAAATTCTGTCAAAATTCCACTTTTCCGTGTTTTTTGCCATTATTCCGTCGATTTCTGTCATCTTTTCGAAGGCCAAATCGCACAACTGATATGTGAAGTCGTCTTCTGTAATATATCCTTGGCTTATTCCCTTCTCAGCAAGCTCGGCAAGCGTTGCTTCCCGGTCAAATGCTTTTTGAAACAAAATCAAAAACGCCTGTTCCCTCGCCTTATTCCGGCTGATTTTCATCTTGCTCTCCCGTTCAGACTTATCCGCCTTCACAAGTATTTACGGTTTCGTTGGTAGCTTCTTTCTCAACATTTTCTGGTGTGTTGTTGCCATAAATTCCAGAAATTATTACATTTACCTTTGGTACAACAAAGCCTGTCATGTTTTGCACGGCGTCTTTAACGTTTCTTTGGACCTCCCTCGCGGTCTTTTTCAAATCTGTCCCCAAACGCACTTTCACGCACAAATCCACCATTATCGCGTCTTCGCTCACTTTTATCTTGGTTGCTCTTTGTGCGGAATCTCCGTTCCGAATGCTCTTGAGATTATTATTTAACTCAGATACACAGGTAACATCAGCAACTTCCGTGGCGGCAAGAGCCACTATTGTTGAAATAACGCTCTCTGAGAGCCTAAAATCGTCCAAAACTTCCTGGACCTCAACATTTCCCACAGCTAATCATCTCCTTTTACACTGTCTTTAGTGCAAATTTATTATACCACATTCCTCCTGAAATTGCACGGTTGAATCACTTATAGTCTGGAATTTTGTAACGAGAAAGGGGTCACGTTGAGGAATTTCTGGATTCTTTATATGTATGGTATGCCATCTGCTTTTGGCATTGCTGATTTCCCGACGAACAAAATTAATGCCATAAGGGTGAGAATATATGGCAATGTTTCTAGCAACGAGGGAGGAATCAACCCGCCTTCTTTTTCAAACAGGGTTGTACATTCCCGTGCAAAACCAAACAAAAGGCAGCTGAGCATAGCTCCGTGTGGAGTCCATTTCCCAAAAATCATAGCGGCCAGCGCGATGAATCCCTGCCCGCAGATGACGATGCTCGAAAATGAACTGGTAACCGAAATTGACACGAATGCTCCACCAAATCCTGCCAACATACCGGATGCTAACACGCAAAAATATCTAACTTTTGGAACGCTGATTCCCAGTGTGTCAACAGCTGCTGGGTGTTCGCCAGTTGCCAAAATTCGAAGACCCCAACTTGTCTTGTAAAGGATGAAATAAAGTAGGTAAACAAATATAAAAGCCAGTAATGTTGCAATGCTGATACTTTTTAGCGTTTGGAATGTTGTTCTTTCGAAGTGGTGGGTAATCCACTTTGGGAAGACCGACGGGAGTTTGGGTGCTGATGGTGAGGTTGAGGTGTGAAAGAATTTTTTGGTCAAAAGGACGCTGATTCCGGCACCCAAAAAATTAATTGCGGTTCCGGATATGGTTTGGTCTGCTCTAAAGGTGATGCTTGCAACTGCATGGAGCGAGATAAGCAGCGCTCCTGCTAGGCCTGCTGCAAAAAAACCTAAAAACGGGTTACCACTAAAAAAAGAGACAGCTGCCGCCGTGAACGCTCCAAAAGTCATTATTCCTTCGAGACCAATATTCATTACACCGGAAAGTTCCGAAATAACTCCTCCAAGCGCCGCAAACAGAAGGGGAGTGGTGTACATCAAAGTTCCTACCAGAAGTAGAACTAGATTACTTATCGTCACCTTTGCACCTGCTTTCTTTTCGTTGCTTCATTTTGGCAATCAAGAGCTTATATGCGAATGAAATTGCGATGAAGAAGATAATGAGTCCCGTTATTATTTTGATGATTTCGCTTGGTGTTCCCACTTTACTTTGCATTGTGGTACTGCCGCATTTGATTGCACTGAAAAACAGCCCAGAGAATAGGCAGCCGATGGGAGAGCAATTTGCAACAAGGGCGATATAGATACCTTCGTTGCCATAGCCTTCGAATCCAGCTAGATTTGTCATTCGATATGGATAGATGCCCGTGACTTGAAGGATTCCAGCAAGTCCAGCGATAGCACCCGCAATGAACATTGCAAGTGTCATATTCCAGCTGACATTCATCCCCACAAAGCGCGATGCCTCTTGATTTATTCCCATTGCTCTGAATTCGAATCCCTTCGTGGTTGTGTTCAAAAGGTAGGATATAAAAATAATTACTAAGATTGCGACAAAAATTCCAAAATTAAGATCTGTTTTAAGTATGTCTGAGAGTGCGGAATTGTTGGCCATTATCGCCCTTCCTTCCGCTGTGTTTTTGAACCCTTGCAAAATGGTAGAGCGTCCGGTTTCTTGAATTGCAAGTGAGGCATCTAGTTCTTTCACATGTAGCCACGGCATTGCAAAAATGTATCTATATAGGTAAAAGGCAATCCAGTTAAGCATGATTGAGGTTACAACTTCGTTAATGCCAAGTCTGACCTTTAAAAGCCCCGCAATTGCTCCCCACACCCCCGCGGCCGCTGCTGCAAGTAAAAGCAATACCACAAAATGAACCACGGGCGGCAACGAGAGTTTTGTTCCCACAAGCGTTGCCGTCATTACCCCGATCATATATTGTCCCTCGGCACCAATATTGAAAAGCCCGCATTTGAAGGCGAATGCAACAGAAAGCCCGGTCAAAATAAGCGGGGTGCTCTTAATAATGACCTGCGCTATATATTTGGGTCTTGAAAAAATTCCTTCAATCATTGCAGTGTAGGAACTTATCGGGTTATATCCACAGATGGCTAGGAAAATTCCCCCCACAAAAAACCCACCGACCAAAGCGAGGGCAATTGGAATGAACTTTTTGTGAAAGTCACGTTTGTTCATTTTTTACCCCCGCCCGTCATTAACATCCCAATTTCAGCCTCGCTGGTTTTTGCTGCATCAACAATTGCCGCAATCTTCCCGTTATATATCACGGCAATTCTATCCGCGACGTCCATGATTTCGTCGAGTTCTAAAGAAATCAAGAGAACTGCTTTCCCCTTATCTCTTTGCTCAATTAAAATTTTGTGTACATATCCAATCGCGCCGACGTCGAGACCCCTAGTCGGTTGTATGGCAATCAAAAGATCGGGGTCGGTGCTTGTTTCCCGCGCGATGACCACCTTTTGCTGATTCCCGCCGGAAAGCTTTTTAACGGGGAGTTCTGCGCAGTCTTTGGGCCTGACATCAAATTTTTGGGTGAGCCTGGACGCGAATTTGTTGATTTCACTTTTATTCATGCGCCCATATTTTGAAAACGGCCTCCCCTTATATCCCTTGAGCAATATGTTTTCTGCAACCGAAAATGTCATGACCAATCCTGATTTTTGCCTATCTTCTGGGATTGTTGCAATTCCGGATTTGATCACGTTAGCAATTGAGGTGTTTTGGATTTCTTTGCCGTTGATTTTGATTCTGCCCGATGTCACCTTTCGCAAACAGGTTATTGCTTCGACCAATTCCTGCTGACCGTTTTCGTCCACTCCGGCAATTCCTAAAATTTCACCAGCTCTAACTTCAAATGAAACTCCGTCGACTCTTTTTACACCGCGGTCATCGCTTACCAAAAGATTTTGAACCTCGAGCTTTATTTCCTTGGGATTAGCTGGTTTTTTTTCGATGCCAAATGTTAATTCCTTCCCCACCATCATGGAAGCAAGTTGCTGCTCGCTATAATCGTCAACGTGGACTGTGACAACGTTCTCCCCACGCCTTATCACGGTGCAATAGTCACACATCTGTTTGACCTCATTTAACTTGTGAGTTATCATGATTATTGTTTTGCCACTTCGAGCTAGGTTACGCATGTTTTCTATAAATTTTTTAATTTCTTGCGGTGTTAACACTGCGGTTGGTTCATCAAGGATCAGAGTTTCTGCACCCCGATAAAGAGCTTTTAAGATTTCAACTCGTTGTTGCATACCAACTGCCATATCTTCTATTTTCTTTTTTGTGTTTACCGTTTGGCCATATTCTTCGGAGAGTCTCGAAATCTCACGATTCGCTTTTTTAAAGTCAACTATGCCTAGCCCTTTTGTCAGCTCACTGCCCAACATTATGTTTTGGGCAACGGTGAAGGTCGGGACCAGCATGAAATGTTGATGAACCATTCCAATCTTATGCTCTATTGCCACTTTGGGGCTCTTTATTTCAACCAACTCGCCGTTTATAAAGATGTCACCGGAATCCTGCTTGTGAAGGCCGTACAGTATGTTCATCAAAGTGGATTTTCCGGCGCCATTTTCACCCAAAAGTGCGTGGATTGTGCCCTTTTCCACGCTAAAATCTATATTTTTTAATACGTGGTGTCTCCCAAAGCTCTTCTGGATGCCCACCATCCTCACTGCTGCGGGTTTCTTTTTAAGTGGTTTGAGGGGGTCTTTTACTTTTTCACGTTCCAGAAGTCTTCACCACCATTTATTCCCTAATTTGCTTAAAACTAGATTTTGTGTCTTCTGTAATACAACTTTCAGGTGACTATGACTTGTTTTTTGCGGAGGATCTGCATTGAATTTTAACGTACATCTCGCAGCACAGTATAGCATAACTGTTACTTAATATTCAAATGATATGCCACACAGTTTGTGGATTTATTGCGAAAAATGGGCGACGAACGCTTGCAGTTTGCTCATGATATAATGGTAAGTCATCAGCGTGGCCATTTTGGTATTGCCATTGTTTTTAGCAGTTGTTTGTGATATTCAGAGATCAGATTAACAACAGGTTTTAACAATCAAAAGGTGGGAGAGAGTTTGCTTTGCTATGACAAAATTACTAACTTGGACAGATTAGAAACAACTTTACTCGAACTTTGTTACAAAGGGTCAGGCGTTACTGACGAGGAATTTGACAAGATAGATCTTGCGCGGGTTCAAGCAGAATTGGGAGCTGGAACTTTTAAGTTTGCTGCTCCGAAATATTTAACTGCTGGTAGTGGCAGTGAACGACGAAAATATATTTCGTTCGAACTTATCGAGCGGCTTGTTATCCGGCTTCTTTATACCGCGTTGAGCGAAATCTTGGAGCCACAATTTATTGATAATCTCTTCAGTCACCGTAAGAACAAATCATATAAACACGCCATAATAAATTTGCAGGAGAGTATGCGGTTAAATGCGGACGGTATTGTTGTGCGTCTTGACGTTGAGAAGTATTACGACAGCATCGATCACGAAATCTTGCTTTTGGCGCTCGAGAAATATGTTGACAAAAAAAGTGTGGATCTGGTCCGAAGTTTGTTAACGGTTTTTGGTAACGATGGGAAGGGGATTTTTTCGGGTAGCAGCTTATCTAATTTGTTTGGTAATTTATATTTATCAAGTGTTGATCACCTTGTTACAGATGCGCTTCAAAATCCAACATACATACGATTTGTTGATGACATGGCGATGGTTTGTAAGGATATGGCAACTGCTCAGGATTTGAGGGAGACGATAGAACTTTATCTTGATAAAAAGCTAAAATTAAAATTGAGTGCACGCAAATCTTTTCTGAGAGGTGTAAGCGACGGTTGCAAGTTTTTAGGCTATGACATATTCCCTGAAAAGTTGTTTCTTTTAAAAGATTACATAGATAGCACTAATGAAAAACTTGATAAAATCCTTTGTGGCCAAAGCGGTTTAACAGACGAACAAATCAGAAATAAAATTCGAAGCATCAAAGGGAAACTGAAAAATACCTGCGAAATTGCTCTGCGAGACAAGGTTGAGGAAGTTGATAAAATTCTTAGGGCGGGTGGCAGCTTTTTAAGGTCAAGAACTCGAAATATTGCAGCTAGCGCTTCGAAGGAGGCGGTGCAACCGTCATCTTTTTTAAAAAACAAAGGTCAACTCGCAAGTGCTGATGAGAAATCGTACGAAAAGCAAGAAGTCTTGAGTTCCACCAACTTGGCGCAAAACTTCAAAAGGGAAGATCATGTTACCCAAAAGTCAGATAATAATTTACCCAAAATCCCGCAAACCGGCCGAGTTGAATCGCAAATTGTGGCAGAGATACAGAATTTAAACATGCTCAATCTTACTCCTTGGGAGGCGTTCTTGTGCGTTAAGAGGTGGCAAGAAAGCATAGTCGTTTTGAATCCGGAGTGATAAAAATTGTGATTTGCACAGAGCCTATTTCCCAAGTTTCTTTCGGTTTTCCGCCAAACTTACCCTTAACACTTTCCCGCCAAAGCCCAAGATTATTGTTTTGAGATGTGGGGGCAATTTGGAAGAGGTAATCCTCTTGCTGGCGACTATGTGCTAAAAATGCTTTAAAAATCTAATGTTTAGAAGATTTAAAGATTTCTTTCGCGATCTCTTGTGCCTTCAAAAGCAGGTTGGCATTGTGACAATCTGCAAGTTTAAAGCGAAACGCTCCATATTGCTTGATGCCAAAAATTTCGCCTGGCCCTCTGTTCTCAAGATCAAACTCTGCGACTTCAAAGCCATTTGCGTGTTTTGCCACAAATTCAAGCCGTTTCTTCACCGCGGTGGAGCCACTATCTGACAGCAAAATGCAGTAAGATTGCAGATCGCTTCTGCCAATTCTTCCTCGTAGTTGATGCAGTTGTGCGAGGCCGAATCTTTCTGCATTTTCTATGAGGATAACCGTCGCATTAGGGACGTCAATTCCGACCTCGATTACCGTTGTTGAAACAAGGATCTGAGTTTTGTTCGCCTTGAAATTCTGCATTATCTGTTCCTTTTCTTTTTGTTTCAGCTTCCCGTGAATGAACCCGATTTTGTAGTCGGCGAATGGACCTTCCTGCAGTTCTTTTGTGTATTCTATTACCGATTTTAAAGATTTAGATAACTCACTTTCCAGATCTTCTTCGGTTTCGACAAGTGAGCAGATGATATAGCATTGCCTACCGCTTTTTAGCTCCCGTTTCATGAAATTATAGATCCTGCCGCGATAACTCGAATCTACGAAGCAGGTCTTAGCCGGTTTTCTACCAGGCGGCATTTCGTCAATAATTGATATGTCAAGGCCGTTATATACCATCATAGCCAGTGTCCTTGGGATTGGTGTTGCCGACATGATTAAAATGTGCGGGTTTATTCCCTTGGTTCCTAATTTTTGCCGCTGTTTAACGCCAAATTTGTGTTGTTCATCCACAACTACCAGACCCAAATTTTTGAACTCAACCAAATTGGAAATTAGCGCACTTGTTCCCACAATGCAGTTAATTTCCCCGGCTTTAATCTGTTCCCTGGCTTTTTGCTTCTGCTTTTCCGTAAGATTTCCCAAAAGGATTTGGGTGCTTATCCCAAGTGATTCAAACAGCTTTTTAATGTTGCCATAATGTTGCGTCGCCAAAATCTCGGTTGGGGCCATGATTGCCGCTTGATACCCATTTTTGCAAACAGTGTAAGCGCTGGCTATGGCCACCAGAGTTTTCCCGCAGCCCACATCGCCCTGTATTAGTCTGCGCATAACCTTTTTTTCTTGCATATTCGAAAATATCTCGTTGATTGCTCGTTTTTGTGCATTTGTGGGTCTGAGTCCAATTGCCTCATAAAGCGTGACAAGATCAACATTTTCAACCTGCACCTGACTTTGGAGATCACGATCTTCTGTGAGTTTTAAAATATTAAGGCTAAAATCGACCAGTTCATTTAGCGCCAACCTTTTTTGCGCCGCCGCAAGTGCCTCTTTATTTTTTGGGAAATGGATGTTTTGAAATGCATATTCTAATGTGACGAGCTCCATTTCTTCCCTTCTTTTTTGCGGGATCAGATCTTGGAAGTGGTGGAGCTGGCGGAGAACATCGCTGATGTTTGCAGCAATCATTCTTGAGCTAAGCCCGGCAGTCAAGCTGTATAAAGGTTGCATGGTTAGATCTGTTTTGAATTTCGTAAACGATTTCAACTGCATTTGTATCGATCCGTATATTCTTGTTACCTTCCCCCAGAACACGAACGTTTCGCCCGGAACGAGTGCCTGATATATCTGTCTTGCATTGAAGACTTTAATATCCATCAGATCCTCACCGTCAGTGACTGTGATTGTGTAGATGGTTAGTTTTTTTTTGAGTGTAGCTTGCTTTTTAATAACGGTGCCGCTTATTGTGAACGTCCCTTCATCTTTAACTTCTCCTATTTTCAGAGGGGAATTAAAATCTATATAATTTCTTGGGAGATGCCAAATTAAATCGGCAACAGTGTGTATGTCCAATTTGGCATAGAGTTCCTGCCTCTTTTTCCCCACATTTTTGAGCTCGGTTAATTTATCGGAAACATCCAGCATTTTAATCTTGTTCCTTTGTTTGTTTTTTGTTTGGTGTTTTGACTGATCTCCCCTAGTTTTTCTCTTCCCTACAGTTATAAATTATACCAAAAAACATTTTTAAATGCTACCTTCTTGCTTGGCGTGGCTCTTTGCGGACTGAAAAGCAGGGTCGGCGACCAATTGTGCCCCTGTGATTATTTTTTGCATTAACATAACAATTTTATTCTAATAATGAGAATATAAAAGTCCGAGGCAGGGGGGAGAAGCAAGTACATTTAACAAAAAATTAACAATTAAAAAGTGATAGTATGGTAAGCTACTGTCAATCAGCATTATGTATAGAATATGTATTTGGTTGGGGCCAAAAAATATTAATTCTATCCATATATGATCGTGTGTGGAAGTGTGCGATGTAGATTGGTGGCAAGGTTTATGTCTGAAAATGACATTTTTTTGAACAAATGGCGTGAATTAGTTTGCATCTTATTGGATGATTTGGCAGAAAACGGAGTGGCTAGCAGGAATGATGTTTTTCAGTTGCGGGGCTTGCGTGATTATAAGGTAAGTGAGTATCTAGCTAAATTTAGAACTTTGAATGATTTGGATTTGTGGCCTAAATGTGGGTTGAAAGATGTTTTTAGGCTGTTTAAGCTAAGTGAATTTGAGAGATTTTGTTTGGCCTTTGGTTTTTTGTTTAAGGAAAATCGGAAGGTTAGAGGTAAGGTTCTGCGAGTTCACGGGTCCTGGAGGAATGGTTTGTTACTGGAATTTTGCGAAGAAGTCTTTGAGATTTGCTTTAAAATGTGTGGGGAAATTCAGAGGGAACCGCTAAAAATGAGGCTTTTGGGGCTAAAAAGACGAGATGGTGTCGAAGTTTTATCTGTGGGTATTTTGCTCGTTGAGTGTGTGAAAGGGCTCGAAAGCAGAGATGATCAGCCTAGCGGGGTTTCTTGGTTTTGTTTGCGGAGGCCTGTGGGGGAGCTGTTTGAACTTCCTGTGCAAAAGGAATTGGGGATCTGTTTGGCAAAGATCAAGAGCTTTGAAAGTGGAAATAATCTGCTTATTCTGGAAGGCGGCAAGTTTGCAGGTAAGAAAGTGCAGTTTGCCTTGTTGGCTGGGAAGAACGGCATGCCAATGTTTTTGGTTGATTTTGAAATTTGGGAGACTTTTGAAAGAGAGGAACTTGAAAACGCTTCGCTCGATGTTTGCCTCAGAGTGATTTTGCGAAATGCTTGGGTGTGTTTTGAAAAGGTCGGCAAAGAGGTAGAAAGCGAGAGAGCTTGGGATGTTGTGGTTGGGATTCTAAAGCGTTATGTCTGCTTTTTTAGCGTTGCTGTAACAAAGGATGCTGATTTTTTAAAAGTGGTCGAGAGTTATACGGTAACAAGGTTTAAGTTGGATTATTTGCATGGCAAAGTCTGTGAGTCGTGTTGGAAGTATTTCTTGAATATTTATGGGTTACACTTTGACGCGATTGATGTTGTTTCCCGAAACTTTCTGTTTGTGGTGGGCCAAATCGAGCAGGTTGCTAGGAGAATGAGGTTACTCGATGAGGCGAATGGTGAAGTAAGTTTGCCTCAGGTTTTGAGGATATGTCAGGAAATCTCCGGGGAGAATTTTGGGGAAAAGGCAAAAAGGATGAATGGTGCATTTGGTTGGGAAGACTTGGTGGTGACCGAGGAATGCAAAAAGGCTTTGGAGATGGTTTGCGATCTCGTTAAGTTTTCGGGTGTAGTATATGACGAATTAGGATTTGGGCGGAAAATGGCATACGGGCGTTCGACTTCCGCTTTGTTTTATGGGGCGCCGGGAACTGGGAAGACTATGGCGACGCAGGTGATTGCAAATGAGGTGGGGTTGCCGCTTTATAGGATAGATCTTTCTCAAATAATTAGTAAGTATATAGGCGAAACTGAAAAAAGATTGAATGAAATCTTCGATATTGCGAAGAGAACACAGGTAGTTTTGTTTTTTGACGAGGCTGACGCCCTGTTTGCAAAGCGGACTCAGGTGTCAACTTCGAATGACAGGTTCGCCAATGTGGAAACATCGTTCCTTTTGCAAAAGATAGAAGATTATTCTGGCGTTGTGATTCTGGCAACTAACCTTCTTTCGAATTTTGATGATGCGTTTAAAAGAAGGATAAAGATAATGGTGAATTTTGCCTTGCCAGATGAAGAGATGAGATTGAAATTGTGGGGCGGCGTGTTTCCGAAAGAGGTGGATGTAAGTAGATTAGATTTTGATTATCTTGCTGAAAAGTTTGAGGTTTCTGGGAGCGTTATTAAATCAGCCGCTTTGCTTGCGACCTTCTTTTGTGTTAAAAGAAATGAGCCTCTTTCTATGGAACAGGTGTTTATGGCACTTAAAGTTGAGATGAGTAAAAGTGGACAATTGGTGTTTGATAGAGATTTTAGTGCATAGTGACTATAGACTGGTAGGTTTATAGGAGGTGGCAGGTGTGGTCGTTGCGAACAAATCGGGGAAAGAGGGAGACGAAAAAGCTAAGAAGAAACCTCAGGCCGCACAGAAAAGAACGCACCCCAAATTTCTGGCACGTAGCCCAGAGTCCCAAGGGTGGGAGAAACGAAATTCTGGATTTGGAAATTTAGGGTTTGAATATAGGAATCGAGATTTTAGGGAATCAGCGTGGGAGAATGCCGGATGGTACGGTGGTTGGTCAACAAAGAAAGGCGTGTTGCTTTCACTGCAAAGGCGATTTGAGGCGGCAAGGGGTTCGAAAGCTTTTAGGTCGGTTGGGGCTCTTCGATATCAGAACAGAATTATTAAGTTAGACGAGACTTTGAGATATTTGGAGAGGTTCCTTGACAGAAAGACGGATAACGAAATTCCCAAATTAATTACGCAGTCGTATCTAAATTTAAATAGAGTAAATCTCGGGCTGAAGAATGAAACCTCAAAGCAGGTTCGAATTGCTCTTAGTGATTCCGAGGAGGTCAGAGGCATTTCGTCTGACATTTGTCAGTTGGTGTCCATGAAGGGGTGGCACGGGCTACCTTATAAGATCAGGCGGATGCTGTGGCGCGTTACACTGTGGGGCATTGAAGAGGCGAATTTCAAAGTGGAAAATCAGGAATCGGTTAACCTGAATGATAATGTTACGGTGGGTTCACTTGAGTTTAAATATTTATTGGATGAGAAAAAGAGGTTGTTGGAAAGTAAGGAACGGGAAATTGCTCGATTAGAGCGCAAATATCCCGGGATTAAGAAGCGATATAAAGCGGAAAAGGACATTATGCGCAGAGCTCCGAGGGTCTCTTTGCAACAAAAAGCCAAGGGCCATTGCGCTTCTCTGATGAATGGTGGGGTCAAAGTCAGGCGCAATTCAGGAATGGTCTCTGCGGGAATGCGCAGCAGGTATAGAGCTACTGATGAGCAGGCTGCTTATGTTAGGGTTTCTTTGTTTTATGACGAGATGTTTGCCAGAGTTGATGAAAAGTTGGACCGACTTCTTATGGTTCGCAGGAAAAGATTTGAGGATAACGAATACGGTGGGATGGTCGATAGGCCGATTTTTGAAAAATGCATTGCGGATACGGCGAGACCATGTGAACGATATATAGATACGCTAAAGCAGATTGTTGGAATGAGCTACGAACCCGCGGTTCCTTATGGTTTTGCGGTTGAAGGTGACGCAGATGAGGTTTTGCCGATTTTGAGAAGCTTCTCGCAAAAGGTATTAGATGTTATTTGGAGTTGATGTTGGATGGTAGCGGTTTGATGACGGCAGAGGAAGTTTTGGAATGTCTTGAATTTATCTTTCGAGATAATGGGTTCGAGAACATTTTCAAAAGGGAATTGGATTTGGGTGATCAGGGCAACAAAAGCGTGCTTATTGCTGTTTCTGCCGTTGAAACAAACTTAAGAAAGGCCAATGTGATTTACTCGATTTGTCAGGTGGGTGAAGAAGAGAATGGGATTGGTGTTTTCCGATTTGATATAGAGATAGAGGGGCCGCACACGGCAGAGCACTTTTCGAAGTTGTGTGAATATGTCTCGTTGGTAGCTCCTTACATGCTGTTAGGTTCGATTTATACACAAAAATGCGATGGTGGTGTTAAAGTTCATTTGAGTTATGATGCGGTGATTAGTTTGAAGTTGGCATATACTGATATTAAGGCGCTGCTATCTTTGATTTTGTCAATGCTTTCCTGTAGTCTGACACTCTTGGTAAAACGTTTTTATGAGGTTGCGGTTGGTAACTTTGGAATTTTGGAGGATGTTGATTTGTTCAGGCAAGATTTGGAAAACTTGGATTCTTTGCGGGGCTGAAGCTCTAATAAAACTTACAGGGGAAGGAAAGTGTGGATATGTTGGGTAGTAGTTTTTTTCCGTTTGTTAAAAATAGGTTTTATTGTGGTAAGTTGTTGACTTCCAGTGACTTCACAGAGGAGCAAAAATATCTCAACAACAAAAGGCGATTCTTAAACAAGATAATGTTTGGGCAAGGGGTAGTTAGCGGCTTTTATACGTATGCAATTGATGATACTACCCTGATGATTGAATCTGGGGTCGCTTTGGATTCACTTGGCCGAGAGGTCGTTTTAGAAAAATCGCTTGTGAAAAAGCTTTCAACAGTCGACGGTTTCAATGACATAAAGACGGGAAGGTTAGGGCTGTTTGTTGAATATTGTGAACGGGAAATTGATCCACTCTACTCGCTGGCAAGGAACGAATCAGGGAAGGAATATGAATATAATCGGATAAGTGAGGAACTCAGGTTTTCTGTTAGAGATATGCAGGATGATGAGACTCGGCACGGTGGTGTGGATGAGGAGTTTATTGATTCCAAGGTGCTTTATGAAGATGGGGATTTTAGATTGAAGATAAAGGTCCCACGATTTGTTTGTAGGGACCATGAGGTGAATATTGTTGCTGGCCTTGAGAAACTTTCAGATTCAGATTTGGAATTTTCGGGTGAGTGGCTAGTTTATTCCCCCGGATTTGTTGGAGAAGGTGGAGATAATAGGGTTGCTTTTAGGATAGATAAGGTGAAGCTGGAAGAAGGAGAAACATTTGAACTCCCACAAGGCGTGAAATTTGAGGGGACAACTATATCGGATAAGACGACCTTCATTGTTAAAGAAGGGTCAGCCGAATTTGTTATTGGCAAAAATAAGGCAAGTGTGGCCGAGAATGTATTTTTAACAATCGAGATAAGAAAGAGTAACCCTTTGGATTTGATTAAAGAACAAATAACAAACTTGTCGATGGAACGATTGCTGACGGGGGATGGCCATTCGATTTGTGTGGCAGAAATTGAACTGATCAAAGTTGATGCCAAGGCGTATGTTATAAGCAAAGTGACACGTCCAGATGTTTACAGTCAAATATACGTACCGATCCAGCAGTATGCAATTGCTAAAATGCTGCAGTTTTACCCCAAAACTAGCGCCGTTGGCGGGATCAGCCCCGTGGTAGAAAGTGTGAAATCTGAATGTGATGGTGGTGCAGAGTTGATTTCCACATTCAATTCCGTGATTGCATCGGGGAGCGCCGAAATACCTATTACGCAAAATATCAAACCGGGTCGGGTTGTTTATTCCGATGAGATTATGCATAGCTTGGGTGTTGGAGATGTTTTTGTTGATGTGGGGATTGAATATGTGTTGAACAGCAACGGAAACAATGTAAGTAGGAAGGTTGTTTATGGAGATAGTAGCATATTTAAGGACAGTTTGCCTGGAACTATAAACGCGTCTAAGGCAGTCAAAATCATGTGTGAAAAGGGGACATTCGTTGTTGGGATCAGATTTGATGAACCGGCTAATGTCTCGTGCGTAAAGTTGAAATGGTTTGCGTTTAAAACACCGGACTTTAGCAGCGTTGGCGAAGAGGATCGGTCACAAGAAAAATCGATATACGTCAAAAAGGACACCTTAGTTGTTGTTCCTAATGAGGTGGTATGCATTGATGTTGGCTTTAGTAATATGAGTGCGACGGCGCTTAAATATGATGTTGTGGATAAAGATGGCGGAGTTGTTGATGTGAATGGCGTATATAGTGCTCCGAATAAAGAGGGGGTCTATGAAGTTAAGATTTCTTGTACTAACGAGCCGGATATATATACCTATGCATATATAGTCGTTGTAAAGAAGGATGTTTAGGATGATTGACCTATTTGGGAGAACCTTGGAAGAAGTTCGACCGGTTGTGATCAATGATGTTAACGAAGTCGCGGTGTGCAAGGATATCAAAACTAGCGACAAGTTTGTGGTGGTTAGATTAAAAGGGAGTGAAATTACAAAAAAAGTTCTAAAAATGCTTTATAACAGGGACGGAAACAGTTTTTTGCCAGGTGAACTTTTTGTTGGTGGGGTTGTTAACAAAGGTGACATGGTGTTAGTTTTTAACTATCTGCCGGAGCGTCGTTTGTTTTCTTATATCAAGTCGGATTCTTATTCTTCGCAATATACAATATCCGTGATAAGAAGTTTTCTCTTTAAATTGATATCTTTGAAGATGCCGCCACCACTTATAAGATTGTTGCTTGCCAAGGATAACATTAACCTCAAAGAGGATGGCAGCGTGTATTTTGGGACTTTGTTGGATTTTGAGAAGATGAATTTTGAGACACGTGAACGAGATTGCTTGAGTGCGTGTTTAGACGTTGTGAATAATATTATTTTGGAGTTTGATGTTGGAGAAGATGAGAAGTATAGGAATCTTGAAGCTGTAAAGTTGTTTCTCAAAAAATACAGGAACGGTTCGTATCGTTCTGTGGTTGAAATTTATAACGATTTTAAGTTAAAAAGGCTTACCGTCCCTCATTTTTACGATAATTGGTATGCGGCTTTTCTAAAACCGAGTAGATTGTTCAAAGTAGGAAAGATATTAATGATCGCAATATTTATCTGCGCCGCTTTTATGCTGGCTAGTTGGTTGCTCGATAAGAGTTCGTTCATGATTGGGTTTAAGAATCGGAAATTGGATGTTATTGGCACGGTGGTTATGACGTTGGAAAAATAAATGGGGTAGGTTGCTCTATGTGCCGTTAACACCCTGTTATCTCGTTAGTGATTAAGCAAACCGGAGGTGGAGCCAGGTGAAAAGCAAGAAGAAAAAGATGTTGGAATGGATTTTTTTGGTAGGGGTGTTAATGGCTTATGTTGTGGGGGGAGTTGCCTACAACATGTTTAATCAGCGTGAAGTATGTGAGTGTGAAAGAACCATTGAGCCGACCGATGATGGCAGATTTTATATGATAAAGAACAATAATTACAGCTCTGAAGTTTTTCAATTTGATAGTAGTGGAACTATTTTGAAGACATACATAGAGAGGAACAGATGGCCTTTATCTTTGCGCCAGACTTCATTCGAAGGAGTCATGAATTCAGACGGGTTGCACCTTTACTTTTTGAGAACTCACCGTGATGTGGAGACGGGTTGCATTGAACAATATGAAATCGTTAGATTGGAAGATAATGGGCTGCAATTGGTTGCAAGAGATGTCTATTCGCCGGGACCGGGAAAGGATTTGCCACAGGCTTGTGCTATAAGAGTTGAGGATGAGAAAGTTTATCTTACCTCTTTGTGGAGTGATTTGAAAACGGTTCAGCTGGAAGAATTTGATGCGCTCGATTCTGGTGAATTGTTCCCAAGGTCAACGAGAAAATATGTTATTCCGGGCGAGGAAACTGTTAGCAGGGCAATTTATCTGCGCGGGCAGGTCGTTATGGTTTCGAATACTGGCAAGATTTACCTCACAAGTGACTCTTCGGATTCGCTTATTAGCCCAAAAGAAAGTGGAGCTCAAAACGTCATAGGTTTTATTGCGGAAAATGATTCAGAAATTGTTTTCTCGGAATCTGAAACAGATCTGATTTATAGATATCGTCTCTTGACGGGAGAAACGACGCAAAGTAGTGTAAAACAGTTTATAGGTGCAGATAACTTACGTGCTTATGACATACTTTATGCCAGTTTGGATAATGAAAGAAATTTTGCCGCAATTGCGACACTAAGTACTTATGATAACGTGCAAATTTATTCTTGGAACAGTGGAGGAGCTCCTCTAATCGTTCCTGCCTTCCGGGTACCCTTCCGCGTGGCAGTAAGCATGTCCGCAGGGTTCATTTGGTTTTCGTGCGCCATAACGCTGTTTGCAGTAATAATGTATAAAGTTCTCATCCGGGTTATGAATAGGAAAAGGAAAATTGTCTTCAAATTTATGAAGATTGTTTCCGTGTTTGTCGGTAGCATTTTGATACTTTTGGGAGTGAACGAATATCAAGAGCTTCTCACAGTTCATTACAGCACAAGGGAAAAAATGGCTTTCGAGCTCGGCGGTCAGATTTTGGGCGAAATCTCTGGCGATATGGTGAAGGAGTTGGGTGAGAGCAGATCGAGTTATTCAGAATCCTATAACACTGTGTTGGAGGATTTTGAGATTTTGAATATGCAGGCGAGTGTCACCAAAAATTGGGATGGAATCTGTTACTATAACCAGGTTTTAGTGCTTAGTACGGAAGGGGACCTTTTAATTGGTCCTTCAAGTTATAATGATTTCCTTACCCCAGTTGAGAATGTATATTCAAGGGCCGATTGTGACCTCTTTTATGGTGCATTAAAGGCAAATGAGACAAAAACGGGGCGTGTCAACAACGATTATGGTGAGTGGATAATGTGTTCCATGCCAATTAAGGACAAAAGCAGCAATGTTGTTGGGGTGCTAGTTACTCTGGTGGATGCTGATGTGCGTTATAAGGTTGCGGTAGATATATTCGAATATTGCGCTGTGGCAGGTGGCGCACTGGTTTTGTTGGTCTTTTTAATATATTTATTCTTCAAGAAGGTGTTGATCCCACTGACCGCCCTGGAGGAATCGTTTAAGGAGATTGCTAGAGGCAACTACGGTGTGCGGCTTCTGGGTGATTTGAATGATGAATTTTCAAGCATCAACTCGACATTCAACAAGATGTGCGAAGAAATTTCAAGTAGTGTGTATAATTTGAGGCAGATTAAAGAAAACTATAATAAGTTCGTTTCGGAAGTTGTGTTTAAGATGTTTAGGGAAACGAATGTCAACAATATAAATGTGGGAGATAGTATTGAGTCTGATTCCGTCTATGTGCTTCAAAGTGTTGGAGATTTGTATGATAAAGAGCTAACCCGGCCTTTTGTTAGGATGAGCGGTGGTGGTGCCGTTGATTTTTTGAATCGGTTGTTTAGGGTCGTAAATACTTGTGCGGCGCGCAACGGAGGAGCAGTTCTTGCTAATACCTTGGGAGTGGGTCTTTTACGAGTTTTGTTTGATCACGACAAAGCAAAGGAAGCGATCGATTATTCTTTGGATGTGTCAGGTGCCATTATGGCGAGCTTCGACGAAATAACGAGCTTGGATTTTGTGACACTAATCCACAAGGATCGGACGGTTTTTGGCATAATCGGGGATGAAAATAATGCTTTCCCGGTCCTTAATTCTCGCGACATAGAGAGGTTAGTGAGAATAGTTCCAAGGCTGAGAAAAATTGGTGTTAGGACGGTTGTTACCCGCTCATTGGTTGACGAGGCCAAGAAAAGGCACGGTGTGAGGTATATAGGGTTTGTGGGAACTCCGGGACTTGAGAGGCGATTTGAATTTTTTGAGGTTTTGGATGGCTGTGATTCGAGTGAGAAGAGTCAAAAACTGTCGACCAAGGCAACCTTCGAAAATGGGATAAAAATGTTCTATTCAGGGGAATTTTATGAGGCGAGGTCGGAATTTTCTAAGGTGATACAAGAATGCGCTGGGGATGAGGTGGCAAGGTGGTACCTTTTGATGTGTGATAAATATTACACGAATCCCGATGCTGCGGTCTCATATGAGTTGTTAAATGACGAAATTTACTGATGATTGTTTTGAAAATCCGATTCTTTCATCGGAGGTGAGCCTTCATGCATCCCATTTTTAGTAGCTTTAAAGGTCTTTTTAGCCGAGTTAAAGGGGATTTTACTGGGATTTTTTCGTCATTTTCCAATCGTAACACTAATGAGCTGCAGAAACTTTCTGCAAAAGCCGTAGATAAACTCGATGTTTCGCGGAAATTATCCGACAAACTGAATTCTTTGAGGGATAAACTGTTTTCGTTAAAAAAGCCAAAGAGTTTGGATGAATATTACCGTTTTGGTGGCTTTTTGCTTTCGAAAAAATTGAGTATGATGCTACTTGTGGTGGTTTTGATAGTGTGTTTGTGGAGTATGATTTCTGTTCTTCTGCCCAAGCTGAAGTTGATGCGGGGGTTAAATCCCACTTCTGGAGTAAAGGAATGTTATCATGATGCAAATAGTCTTAAGAATTACACGGGTTCGGTTCACGTGTTTTCAAAAAAAAACGGTGCCCGCTACGAAGGCAACTTGACGGGAGGAGTCGCCGGAGGATTGGGAACATTATATGATGAGAATGGGAAGTTGCTCTACCGAGGGAACTTTTTAGACAACTGTTTTAGCGGTGATGGAGAGTTATATTATGGGAATGGGCAGGTGAAATATAGGGGGGAATTTTTGAGTAACTTGTTCAGCGGAGAAGGTACACTCTATTCTGAGAATGGAAAGCTAAGCTATGTTGGGGCGTTTTTGGGAGGGCGGAAAAACGGAATAGGAACATTATATGACGAGACCGGTGCTGAGATTTATAAAAATGGAGCGTTTTATGATGATTTGCCAGATTTGAGCACCTATCTTGGTATAGAGGCCGACCGGTTAAAAGATGTGTTTTTGGGGAAGACGGTAATTTATAATTGCGCAGATGGGATTCTTATGAGTTACCCTGACCTTGATTGTGTGATTGCCGCCGACAAAGAGGGGAATTCGGTGGGTATGACGCAGAAAGTATTTATTATGCACCCTAGTCTCTACCCGGGAACAGATTTGAGTTCTAACAGGCTGAGTTTGGCCAGCAGCATTGGCGGTAACTTTTTGAACGGATTCACCAAGCTGACACCGAATGAGCTATGTGTGATAGATGTGATGAGGCAGAGCGGAACACACAAATTCAAAGCTTATGAAGTCGTTTCTAAAGAAGAGGTTTCTTCACTTGTCTTCAACATAAAGCAGACTTCTTCGCAGGACGAGTTTTATATCAGCAAATATAAAATTGGAAAGTTCGTATATACATTTTACTTTGAAGCGCTGGACAAGCCTTACATTTTTTATTCGATTGAAAGGTTGAGTTGATATGCCTTTGAATGCATCGAGAAGGGTGGGTAGCGCTTTGCTTGCTGGCTGTGTTATGTTGTCTGGGTTGGGGAACCCGTGCCTAGAAGTTGTTGCTGCCGTCCCAGTGTTAGAGATGGATTCACTGGTGAAGTTGGCAATAGACGCCGACGGGAAGCTTGCAAGCCTGAAAATGAAAGTTGCATTTCAAAGCATCAAGCGCAAACGGGCACAGGAGGCGATAGAGGATATTCGGAAAAAGGAATCTACTGTACGCTTCAGTTTGTTACTTAATATAAAGCTGCCGGAAAAACACGGACTTCCTAAAGAAATTGATTTACTAACTGCAGTCCCTAAAATTGATTCAGAAACGGTTAGGTTAGAGCGGGAGATAGAGAGTAGAAAACGCGAGCTGAAAGGGAAAGTGGAACATGCAGTTGTAAAGTGCTATGAGTTGCAGGAGAGGATTAAAAAACTTTCTCAGGAAATTCAAGATAAAACTCAAAAACTAAAGGAAATGGGAGGACTAGTTCTTCTTGGTAAAGCACAGCAAAAAGATATGGATGCACTTAACGCGTCGATTGATAAGAGAACTCGGGAATTGGCGTCCCTTAAGCAATCTTTCGAGCGAGAAACGACGAAACTGGGTAGTTTGACTAACCAAAACCTCAGTGGTGTAATCTTTAAAAATCCACTGGTGACCTGCGTGATTCCTCGAGAGAAGAGGAGTCAGATGATTGATTATGCTATGCTGCGCCGAAGTGATGTTTTTGAGGCAGAGATGGACAGAAAACTTGAATGTATGATGGTTGATAATATATGGGGCGTATACAAGAGGCAGTGGGGTAGCAAGGTGGGAGCGCTTGAAAGCGCGGTACGGTCCAAAACTCCCCTAGATTGGGATGATGTAATAAGAAAATATAAGGATATCTTTGAGAAAATCGATAAACCATGGGCGCCGGTTTTTAAGTTGTGTCTTATTTTCTTTGTGCTTCGTATCCCAATGGAGTGGTTCAAGGGTGAATATGATGGGACCAGGTATTTTGACGGGGAAAAGTATCTTTTGTTAGAGAGCTTGCAGGGGAGGGAAAATGCGCGAAGTCGAGAGGAGACAACAAAAAAGACTGTAAGAGAAAGTTTGGAAAATTTTGATGAGGCTGTTAGAGAAGCATATAAAGCGTATGAAGATGCGCAGATTGTTTGTGCAATGACAAAGCGAACTTATGAAACTGTGAAGATAAACAATTTGTTAGGTCTTGCCACTTTTGAAGAGACAATGCAAGCCGAAGAGAATTATGTTTTGGCCCAGGAAGATGTTCAGGAGTGTTTGGTTAGTTACAACGATGCCATAATAGTGCTGGATGAAGAGACTTGTGGGTGGGTTACTCCCTTTAAAAAAGGCAAAGAGATATTGAATGAAAAAACGAGTGTTGGCAATTCACTTGGGTTACCTAAGCCGTGTTACGTTATAGAAAATAATATAGAGTTTTTGCAGTCTACGTTCAAAATAAATATCCCGAAGGAAGCGGGGATTTCAGCCTCAGATTATGAGTTGTGGGTCAGTGATCTTAGAATTGGAGATAAAAAGCCAATCTCCGAACCAATGATTCTTTTGCCAGTTGAGATTGTTGGGATCAAAGAGGTAACGGTGAAGCTTTATGATAAAGATAAGTTTGTTGACGAAGCGAATTTTGACGGTCTTGAGTTAAGTGGAGATTTGGAGTTTAAATTGGCTGGAACAGAGAATGCATTGGCGGATGATGAGGCTGAGAGCCGGAGAAGAGAAGAACTGTTGGCAGATGATGCGGATTTGGCGCCGAAACAGCTAGGTGAGTATTTGATCGAAGATTATACAACGGTTGAGCAAGGGACGACCCTTAAAAAATTCAGGGTTCTTCCGGAATCAGACGAAGTTAAATATTTTAGAATTGTTGTTAATTATGATAAAGATCCACTGACGAGTGATAAGATCTATGAGGTGAGTGGTGCGATGTTGGGATTTGACGTTATGTTTAAGGATCTCTCTAAAATTAGAGTATTGCTTTATGGATCGAAGAAAGAGCTACTTTATACGGCAGAGTTAGATTTTGTTAACGGAAAGTTAATCATGGTGGATTGAGCAGATTGATGAGGTTGGTCCAGGGGAGGTGAACGACGATGATTGACAAACTGAGAACTTTCCGCGTGAGGGCGATTTTGTTGGGGATTGTTGTGCTTTCCTCGCTGACGATGGTGCAAGGCGAGCCGCTTGCGAAAACTTCTGCAAGACAGGATATGGGGGATGTTGAGAATGGCACGCTGGTTGTTGGCAGATGGTTGATATTTCTCCCTAAGCTCACGCCAGAGATGCTGGCATTGGCGAAAAATTCGGCGCGGGAAGCAGATCCGAATCTTCCGGAAGAATCACAAACGGATCAGAATGATATGTTTTACAAATCGGATGTAGTTGCTCTTGATGAGTTGGCTAAGAGTGGTGGTGATGGGATACGCAAAGATGGTACTTGGTATAGGATCAATCACTTAAGCGATATTTCAGACATTTCAACTAAGGGGGACCCAGTTAGTAATACTCAAATGAATCAAATATATCTGACCACTCATGTCAAGCCGGATGGAGTGGCGTATAGCCTTATAACTGAGCAACCTGTCGATATTTTCAATTTGACGAATCCTTATGACTTAACGTTGTTGCCGGAGTTGGAAAATCTAAAAAATAAACGGGGAGTTTGGCAATCGGATTCTGGTGTGAAGGAACAGCGAAAAGAGGAGATTGCGTCTATTGAAAGGGTTTTTGCAGAAGTGCCGAAGACCGCAGCTTTGAACACGGAGTTGAAAAAAGTGACGGTGCAGAGAGAGTCGCTTGAAAAAGAGATTGCGGACCTTGAAAAAGCTTCTGCGGAATTGGAGGCGCCTGCGAATTCGGAAAAAATCGAGGAATTGAAAAAAGATGTGGCGACGAAAAAGGCTGAGGAACTGAAAATGGCTGGTGATGTGAAAAAAGCTGATGAGATGGGAAAAGCCGATAAGGACGTGGAAGCATTTTCAAAATTTCGTCAATATTTGGTAGAACAAGGGGCGTCGATTGACGAGCTTAACGAGGTGGATAGGATGTGTGCTGGGGCGAGAGACGCTCAGAAACTTCTAATTTTAGAGCTTGTTGATAAGCGTGTTGATGCGGAATTGTCATATGCTATGGCGCCCAAAAGTGAGGGAGATGAGGAAAATAACAAACAGTATCCCGACTTGGTCTCGGAATATGAAACATCCAAGCGGAATATAAAGGAATCTCGAGATAAATGTGAGGCTGCCGTTTCAGATGGTCCTGATGTGATTTCTCAGACTAAAAAGCAAAAAGAGGCTGAAGTTGCTCAAAAGGCGGGGGAGGCCAATTCAAAAGCCAGAGAATTAGTTAAGGAGATAGTTCACTTAGGAAATATCTCGTCGGGCATGGTTTTGGCGAGACAAGATGAAAGCAGAGTTATAGATGAAATGAAAGTGGCAACCCTTGGGAAATATTCTGCGGCGCTTGGGGCGGGAGCATCAGCGGAATATAAAGCGACCAAGACTGGTGGGGGAAACTTGAAAATACTTGAAGGTTTGAAGCTAGCAGATACGGCAAATGTGAAACAGTTAGCTGATGATATATATTTGTTGGTGGAAGCAAAATTGCTGAGATTTGAAAGTGATGGTGATAGAGTAACTTATTTGGACAGCATTATTGCAGAGTTGAATGCGGCGAGATCGAGAATCGTAGAGGATGACTTTGCTCGTGAGTTGGTGGCGATTGCGGAAAATTTGGAAAATCGGTTGCTTGAGCTGAGGGTGCAGGCTCAAAATAGGTTGGATGGAGGTTCACAGCGCGATAAACTGGAAAAAGATCTAAAAATTCTACAAACGGAATACTTGAAGGTGTTGGATTCCAATGATCTTGTAAAAGCAGAGCAGATAAAGTTGAAGATGGATGCCTTGAGTAAGAAAATGCGGGATAGTAACAAGATTGGTGCCTTTTTGGAGAATAAAGAAGCGATAAAGGTTGAAGAAAAAAAAGTTGAGGAGGGTCGAAAAGCAAGCGCCCAGCTTCCGGCTTTAACGGCAAAAGCGGGAGCGTTGCGGGATGAACTGCCTCAGGCGATTCTAGATGTTGTAGATGATGCAAGTGGAAGGTCTACGCTTGATGACTTCTTTAAGACGGGCGATGAGAAATTGCTATTTGGGATGGATAAAGAGGTGTTGGATACTTTAGGTGATAAGAAGAAGAGATCGATGATCGATGACCTTTTTAAAATTGAGGCGGAAATAGATTTTGGAGAGGCAAAAATTTTGGAAGGTCAAGAAGCAGAAGATAGGCTCACCTCCCTGAAAATGGACGAAAAGATGTTGCAGTCCGAAATGGACTTTGGGACTTGGAGCTCCTTGAGTGATATGAACGCAGAGATCGAGAAGACGAAAGAACTAATTGAAGGTGCAACATTGGTCTCGGATGTGACAAAGGTGGATGAATTTGTTGATGCGGTTGCGAATTCCGTGTCGGTTATTGGCGCTGCTGGGGTGGATGCGACACTAAAAGAAGTTAAAGATGAGATTGCGGCGAAGGTGGCAAGTAGCGGTGGCGCGGTGCCAGCAGCTCTGAATAAAACTTATGACAAAATCAATGGTATGTTGGATGGAAAGGTAAGTACAACTGTTGAAAATATGCAGACTGAGTCGGAGATTATGCAGGAGGTCAATAATGTTTTGGAAGGCAGTAGGCTTTTGCACGACGAAGAACAAGCAATTTTGATTCTTTTGTTTGACAGATTGGAAAAGCGTGGTGATTCGACTATTTATTCCAGCTTAAAAAACCAGAAGCTAATGGAAGCCCTAAAGAGTGGGAACATTTTGGTAATAAGCAAATTCGAGCAACCAAATACGGATCTTTATGTGCCACTTGAGAATTTGGCGGGATATGCAAAATACGATTATGTGTGGGAATTGGATGGGACAAGTGCCAGTTTAGTGAAGGGTAAGCAGGTATACAAATTCAAGGATGGCAGCAACGTGGTTGAATCTGCCGACATTAGCAAATTCGACAAAGAAATGAAATATGAGAAAGAAGATATGACAGAAAAAGCGAAATTTAAATCTGTAATGTATGTGCCTCGAGATTATGTTTGCAAGACTTTCGAGGTGGATGTTAAACTAATAGGTAATTCTAACTACGCTATTATGTGTAGAAGTAACTTGGAGGGAACGCTTGAGGATTTGGAAAAGAAACTGGCCGCAAATGAGGCAGATTGAGCGGGAGGGAGTTGAGTTATCTGGCTGGGTACACTGTTATTTCGGATATCGGAGACCATATATTGAAGTTGTTGAGGAGTAGGATATGCCCTGAGCCGCTTGTTAATCCTCAATCGATTGATTTTGCCTCTCCCGCAGATGAGAATTCAGATTATACTCTTGGTATTTTCCTTTATGACATGAAAGAAAATTTGGAGCACACTGAGCTCAGAATGGTTCCGATGGAAAACCGCAAAATGAAATTTCCCCCGCATAGTTTTACCACTTTTTACATGCTCTATGTTAATGCTTCCGCACAGATTGGAGTTAAATCTCTTGACGCTCAGAAAATAATAGCAAGGGCGGCGCAGGTGCTCTATGACGTCCGGCAGATAGATGTGGGCAGCTTTCATAGTGACCCCGGTAGTTTAGACGAATTGGCTAAGATCACGGAATCTAGGCTTACTTTTGATGAAAAGACTAAGGTATGGTCGGCACTTAATAAGCCGATGCAATTGGCCATTTATTATGAAATCGCACCGGTTCTTATCTCGTCAGAGAGGGTAATGGATGCGCCGAGCGTTATGCGTGGTAGCTACAAATTTAGGGAGCTCGGGGGTAAATAGATTCTTAACAAGCGGTTCTTTTTTGCCAGTAGAAAAGGCCGGCCGCAACAACGGCAGGCTTAGGCAGAAAAATAAAGTGGTGAGGAAGCAGGTGATTTTGGAAATGAATACAGTGGTAACACACACAGTTAGTTTTGTTCTTGCCTTAAGGGACAGTTGGTGTGATAGGTTAATAGGGCAAGCCGGTTTTGTTTTCTTTCTGGACGGTGTGCGCTTTTCCCCGATAAAAAAGGAATCTGGTTACTATGTGTTTATTAATCTTGAAAAAGATGTATTTAACTTGCGAGTGGAACATAGTGACTTTTATCCAAAAGAACTGAACGTAAATTTGAATGAGGTGTCAGAGCTTGATTTTGTGTTGGAATTGCCACTGATTCCCAAATTTCAAAATAAGTTGCCGCTGAGTTGTTCTAACTTATATGGGAGGGTTGACCCGAATACTGAGGTATATGTTGCGAAGAATCAACCAAGAGGGAAGATCCAATTTGCCGAGTTCAAGGATGATAATGTCTTGGTAGTGAGTAATTCCGGTAAGCTCAGTATACTGGGAGCAACGTTGGCAGTTCTTTGTTCCGAAAGTGCGAAATTTGAGACGTTTTGCGTTTTGAAGAAGTATTCTTATGAGGAATATAAGATAAGCAAGAAGCTGACGGGGAATTATAAGAAGGGCGATTTAATTTCAAAAGCATATCTCGGCATTGCGGATAGTGAAGGTAATTTTAGCATGTTTGCTGGCGCTTCGAGTGAATGCAAAGATTATATCTGGGGCTTTTCGCTTGGTGGCAAAATCAGATTCAAAAATATAACCTTGGATTCGGATAGTAAGCGACTTGACGTGGGGTAGGAGGGGTTCATTTGGGAGTCTGTTTGACTGGTGGAGTTTCCCTGTGTTGTTCTTTTGGTGCAGCACCGACACCACTCAATGTGATGCCGGAACATGGAGTGCTGGCCGAAAATAAGGTTGTTGTTTGTTCAGATAACACGGTCCCTAATGTTAACATAACACCATTTGGCATGTGTAGCTCAATGGCGAATCCGGCAGTTTCTTCTGCAACAGCAGCCGCGATGGGTGTTTTAACGCCGCAACCCTGCACGCCGATGATTGTTGGCGCATGGATGCCATTTTCTGCGACTGTGCTAGTTGGCGGCAAGCCTTTGGTGAAAACAGATGCAACATTGAACTGCACATACGCGGGAGTAATTTCGGTTGTTGTTCCCGGTCAGTTTAGTGTGAATACAGATTGAGTTTTAAAGAAGCCTTAATGTGCTAGTGTTGGGCTGGAGCGCCTATTAACGTTGATTAGTGCCGATTTGCATTTGCAGTGCAGGTAAGATTTAATTGTTTTGTTGTATGGCCAACAACAAAATGAGAAGGTTTTGGGTGTGTTTCAAGTGCAATTTGGCATAAATATAACTTAATATATGAAGGGGGGAAGATTTTAGGTCAATTGGCTTAAAATCGGACGAGTATGGCCGAGTATTTATCACCTGGAGTGTACGTGGAAGAGGTTGATAGTGGAGCCAAATCGGTTGACGGGGTCAGCACTAGTGTGGCTGGTTTTATCGGTTTGGCTGCCAAGGGCAAGGTCAAGGGCACTCCAGAGTTAGTGACCAGCTTTGCGGAATACCAGAGAAAGTTCGGTGGTTACCTAAGTGAAAGTCTATATGGGGAATTCAGGTATTTGCCATATAGTGTTGAGCAATTTTTCCACAATGGTGGATCCAGATGTTATGTTATGAGAGTTGCTCCTCCGGATGTTAAATTGGCATCAAAGGAAACGGCGAACAAAAGGCTGAAGATAACAGCTGAGAATCCGGGTTCATGGGGGAATGATGTTGTTGTTGCATTTACCAAAAGCTCAAGAAGCAAAACACAGATTTTGGAAGAGCAGCCGAAGGATAATCGATATGTTCTAAAATCTATTGCGGGCTTCAATGTTGGCGATACGATTGTTTTTTCTGATGGCAAAAAGCGGGTTTATAACAGAATAACAAAGATTTTGGGGAATGCCATTACCACAGAAAAGCCATTTGAAGCCGGTGTTGCGGATACGAATTTGATTGCAACAAAAACACTTTCGACCTGTGAAATAAACATTCAGGTCTCGTATGATGGAGTAATCGAGAAGTACGAGTTTGTCAATCTCAGTACGATTTCGTCCAATTTCATCGAGAAAAGACTTGGGAAAAGCGCTTTGATTGGTGTCACATTCAGTGGGTCGGGCGGCAAACCTGATGAAAAGCAAGAGGCCAAGTCGATTATGCAGGTTTTGTTTGACGAGGATCTTGAAAAAGTGATTTTGACCTTGGCGGGAGGCGCTGACGGCAGCGTTTCGAAGGTCGATCCATCGGTGTTCATTGGGGAGGACAAAGGGCCTTCTGAGAGAACAGGAATTCAATCCTTCTTAGAAAACAACGTTGTTAGCATTATGGCGGTTCCTGGGGTTACGGATCCTTCTGTGATTGTTTCCCTTGTTAATCATTGCTCGTTGATGAGCAACAGAGTGGCGATTTTGGATGCGCCAAGAGATATCGTTAGAGTTGACGAGTTACTTGCATATCGTTCGATTGTAGATTCATCATACGCTGCTTTATATCACCCTTGGATTCAGACTTATGACATGTTAGACAAAAAGCGGACAAACATCCCTCCATCTGGCGCAATTGCAGGTGTTTATGCTCGTTCTGATGTGCAAAGAGGTGTTCACAAGGCTCCGGCGAATGAGAATATTAATTGCACAGGGTTAAGTTGTTTTTATAACAAAGCGGAGCAGGACATACTAAACCCTGCTGGGGTCAATCTGATTAGATCTTTCCCGGGCCAAGGGATCAAAGTTTGGGGTGCAAGAACATGCTCAGCAGATTCGAGCTTCAAATATGTCAATATCAGAAGGCTGTTTATATATGTTGAGGAATCGATTAGGACGAGTACGACGTGGGCAGTTTTTGAACCTAATAGTGAACCGCTTTGGGCAATGGTTGGCCGCGTTATAACAAACTTTTTAACAACTGTCTGGAGAGGTGGAGCTTTGGCTGGGACGACTCCAGAAGAGGCATTTTTCGTTGACGTGAGCAGGAACACAATGAGCCCGGACGATATTGCGAACGGCAGGTTGATTTGTACAATCGGAATTGCTCCAACAAAACCCGCGGAGTTCGTGATCTTCAGAGTAACGCAGTTGTTAGAAGGTAACGGTTCTGAAGGCGGGGAATGATGCGCCTTGTTTTTGGGGAAAATCAAGATATTTGAGTGAAGGGTGATGAATGAATTATGCCATATCCATTAAAAGCATATAACTTTAACGTTGCTGTTACTGGAGGAACAGCTGCCCCAACAGCCGGCGCTACCGATGTGGGCAGCGGGATTGGCGGTGGTTTTTCTGAGGTTCAGGGCCTTGAAATTAGCCACGGTTTGATAGTGTATAGGGACGGGAATTCGCCTCTGAACACGGTAATTCAATTCCCTGGTCTAACAACATATTCCAACGTTACTCTCAAGTGGGGAGCTACCGTTAACGTGTCTTTCTACAATTGGGTAGTCGCAACTGCAATGGCCGGCAGTAAGTTGCTCAAAAGCACGGTGGTGATTACACAGCTGGATGACGATCATTCGACTGTTTTGGCCACGTGGCAACTACAAGACGCTTTTCCGTATAAATATGTTGCGAGCGGATTCAATGCAGCTGAAAACGCGTTTTTGTTTGAAGCTGTGGAACTTTGCCATCAGGGCTTAACGCGTATTGGTGGCGTGGCGGCTGGTGCTTAGCGAGTGTTACATGGCAAGGTGGCCTTTTAGAGGCCACCTTGCGGAGATAGTTTCTATAAAGAAAGGGTCGTAAAATGTTTAAGACAGAATATGAATTTTCGTTACCTAAGGGATATGTTGATGAGGCGGGAACTTTGCACAATAAGGGGAAGATGAGACTTGCGACTGCAGCAGATGAGATCGTGCCGCTCAGAGACCCGAGAGTTCAGCAAAATTCCTCCTATTTGACGATTTTAATTTTGTCGCGTGTAATTACTAAACTTGGAACATTGGATTATATTGGGGTAGATGTGATAGAGAAGTTATTCACTGCGGATCTCTCGTTCTTGCAGGATATGTACCAGAGGATCAATGATGCGGGGGTTCCTAATATTCATGCCGTTTGCCCTAGCTGTTCACATAAGTTTAATGTGCCGGTAAATTTTACCTAGATGGGATAGCTGTGTACCCAGAAAAAGAATTACACAGTGAATTGGCGTTCATATCATATTATTTTCATTGGAGTTTGCGAGAGGTTATGGAATTGGATCATGTTAGCAGAAGAAGATGGTGCAAGGAGATTTCGAAGATAAATGACCTAGTAAGCAACAAGCCAAAAAATATTTTTGATGTGAAGTGACGGCAAGGGGGAATATGCATGATTGGACAAAGCGACACACTAAGGCCAAGCGGATTTATGAATGCAAATAACTTTTTTGTTACGTTTGATGCATCTCCACTTAGCTTTTCTAAGGTCACTAACCTTGAAGAAACAATCGAATATGAGACAATACAGGAGGGGGGATTGAATCAGGAGGTACACGTGGTTCCAAAGCCAAATACAAGGGTTGGGACCGCGACATTTGAAAAGGCTGTGCATGATGATGACAAAATCTTTTTTGATCTTTTGGTGACTGCTGGGAGCCAATTTAACATGATTACAGTGTCCATTTTAGAAGGTTCGATGCCGAGGAAGTTATATTTGTTAAGCAATTGTTTTGTTACCAAATTTTCGCTTTCTGAGCTGGACGCTGCTGCCTCGAGTTTGCTGCTTTTAAGATTAGAGGTGGTGTATGGTAAGATGATACCGGCAGCTGCGAATTTATTGGCATCCTCGCTGGTACAACTTGGGTTGGGGTTAGGTTTGCTTTGATTTGTTGCGGATTTGGGGGTTCGGGTGATGATAGATGCCGAAAAGGAGCTACAGGGTAGAAACAAATTGACGACGCTAAGGGATGTGAGGGCCAGCTACGAAGGGATGTGCCAGAGAGCATCGCTTGTTGTTGATGATGGTTTGAGCCGCAAACTGATGAAGGCGCACGGCAGGAAAGACATGCTCTTTCCGCATGCGAGGATCAACATTTTGCAAAACGGTTTGCTGGAACCAAAGGAATCAGTGATTTCGGAGCAGACAAACAGTATTGTAACAAACAACCTGCAATATACGACAAATAATTACAACTTGAAACTTGAACGTAAGGAAATTGAACTGCTCAAAAAAAAATTTTCAACCAATATAAACAATAACTACAATAGTTATGATCTGTTGCTTCCTAGACACGTGCCTTTTGAACATAGCCAAATCCAAAAGAGTTTGGGTGTGTTAACACCAGGTTTATTCCAAGAGTCGCTTCTCAAAAGTGAAATATTTCAGATTCGGGAGAGGAACGTTGCCAAGACAACAAATCGGGAACATGTTATTAGAGATGTGACTGATAATGAGCGATTGATTACCAGTCTGACGAGAAATTATCAAAAGCTGGAGCAAAGAATCAATCAGATTTCATCTTCTGAAAAGTCGAATGTAAAGAGTTTTTTTGATGAACAGAGCGCGGAATTAGTTAGTGTTATTTTAAAAGCGCTTGGTCAGGTTGGAGTCGAAGAAGAGGTCATAAAGAATTTACGGGTGGCTTGCAAGAGAAAAAAGAACAGTTTAAAAAGGATTAGCAGGGTAATAAGACAAACTTCAAATGTGTTTGAGCAAGTCAATTTGTTGATGCAAACCAGCAAGTCCGGGGAGAATTCGAGCTATGTAGCTAGAAATCTTATGACAGTGATTGTGGAGGTTGTGAAGCAACAGGTTGAAAAGTTGCAGAAAGAGATCCCGGGTGAAGTACAGAGAAGACGCGAGGGGATAACTGATCTGCGGAGAATAAATGCGAACGATTTGCCGGCGCAAAGGATGAAGGTCGAGAGCGAAAAGTTTGTGCTTGTACCGCCGGGCAAATTCGTCAAAAAGGGTCAAAAATTCCTCAAGACTTCGAGGGTCAGTGTTAGTTTTTTGAGCCACATTAGCCAACTGAGCGATGTGAGTGTGCTAAATGAAGAGCATGTGAATAAATTACTTGAGAACGAGCTGTTGAAGAGGGAAACGATCCAGAATAAGAAGAAGCTGGACGTTAAGGTAAAGACGAAGACAAGCAAGCTGAGCAATGTGAGTGTGCTAAATGAAGAGCATGTGAATAAATTACTTGAGAATGAGCTGCTGAAGAGGGAAACGATCCAGAGGAGGAAGAAGCTGGACGTTAAGGTAAAGGCGAAGACAAGCAAGCTGAGCAATGTGAGTGTGCTAAATGAAGAGCATGTGAATAAATTACTTGAGAATGAGCTGTTGAAGAGAGAAACGATCCAGAATAAGAAGCTGGACGTTAAGGCGGGGTTAAGGAGTAAAATTACTAACGAAATCCATGTGGTTGAGAGGGAGATACTTGCGGCTGCCATGACCATGGTCAGCGTTGCGCCTTTGAAAGATTCGAGGGGGAATTTTGAAAAATTTGCCAAGTTGCTTTCTGGTGGTGAACGACAGAAAAGGCAAGCAGACTATGGACCGGTGGGGGTGGGCCTGAAACACAAAAGTGACTTTGTTTTGGGAGAGATTCAGCAGGAAATCCAAGAGCTGCGTAAAGAGCAAGTTAAGGCAGGCAGTCGACCAACTCGTGTTGAAGGAGAGAAGAGGGTCCCACCCACAAAACAGGAGAGTCCAGTACTGCCTAAGTTTGTTGATGATAAACTCCCCAAATTGGTTGAAAAAGGGGCTACAAGTAAGGTTTTTTTGAGCGATCATATTAATGATATCGTGGACCGGGTATATTTGGAATTGGAAAACAGATTGAAGGTTGAGCAATATAAAATGGGACTTTTTTGAATTAATTAACTCAGGGCTTTGTAAAGAAGGATGAACAAAAAGGCAAAAGAGCAAAGGTTGAACTTTTGGGGAGGTTAGCGTTATGAAGTTGGAAAAAGCCAAACTTTTACTGGGTCTGGGAACTGAAATGGAGTTGCAATTTAACCCTGTTACGTATGTTCTCTCTTGCCCTAAGGAGGTGAATCGTGTTTATGAGGACATAACAAAGAAAGAGGAGGGTCTGCCTAACAGTGTGGTTAGCGGTTCACGTGATGAAGCGAGAGTTTTTGGTTGCAAATTGGTATTCGATTCTTCTTCCAATGAGGAAGGAGCGGTTATTAACAACGTGACTAGGAGAATTGTTGATTTTGCCAAGAATCAACTGGGTAAAAGTCCAAAAACAGTGCAAGAAAATCTTGAGACTTTTTTTGAAATGGTTGAAACCAGCCAGCAATGTCAATATAACGGGTTGACCTTCGCTTGGGGCGATTTTATCTTCCATGGGTTGGTTAATAGGGCCGATGTGGAATACAAAATGTTCTTATCTAATGGAGAGCCAGCAAGGGCAAATATTGCGATTGCGATGACCGAAACTCCAGACCCGGATGGATTTAGTGGGAGGAGGTTGGGTGATTTGAGTTTGGCGTCGACTCTTGATTCTTTGTTTGGCAACATCAGTTCCGTGGTTTCAAAAGGACTTTCAGAGATTCTTCCAGGAGGGTTTTTTTAATATTTACCGTGGTCGCTGGGATGTTAGTTCCAAGAAGGGTTCGTGCTGAAGATGGGAAACCTGATGAATGTAAGTTTTAACTTTGACGATCTCAAAAGCAAATACGGAATGTTTTCCGATCCAAGAGTGGCTTTAAAGATAAACAAGAGAGCGTTTAAGAGCGAAGAGTTCGCTATTAGTGACATGAGGATTGAACTTACAAGTAGTTTTGAGGCAAATTTTGCCGTGTTTTCGGTTCGTAGTGTGGTGGATGAGGAAGCACGTGGCTTTAAAGAGGAATTGCACGGGCTTTTTGATTTAGGGTCACGGGTAGATATAAGTGCCGGTTATTCTGACGAGTTGGAGGAAGTTTTTACGGGGTTCATCAGCGGGGTTACATATGATTTGCCGCAAGATGGGTTTGGGGTGTTGAATGTTCAATGTATGGACGTCAAGGGAATAATGATGAATAATAACAACTACGTTCAGCAGAAATTCAAAGACTGTAGCGCTTGCGTGCAAAATCTCCTTGCGAAATCTCAGTATTCAGGTTATTATGGCGAGTTGGTGGTGGATAGAACGCGTGATGACCCAAAGTTGATTGAGATTACCAATGAGAGCGACTATGATTTTTTGGTCAGGGTTGCAAAAAAGATAAATTATGAGTTTTTCGTTTCGCAAGATACCGTTTACTTCAGGAAAGCAAGAGTGCAAAATTCGAGTTTAGCTACACTTTCGTTTGGAAGTGGCATCGAGGGGATTAACGTTTCTTACAGCATTTTGGGTATGGTAAGCTCGGTGGAAGTAAAAAACACAAACACCGATACGGGAGAGCTTATAGCGGGGGAAGTAAAGTCCTCTGCTAGTTATTCAAGAGGGTCATCTGCCTCTAAGGTTATGAAAGCCGCGAACAAGGTGTTTTTAGATAGTACTGTTTACTCTCAAGAGGAGGCGCAACGGAGGGCAGAGGCAAAATTGGAGGATTTGAATTGGAAGTTTGGTCTGGCGAATATTCATTGTGTGGGGCTGCCTGAATTGATCCCAGGGCGTTTTGTTTTGGTGAAAAATCTTTTTGATGACCTTGATAAGAAGTTTTATTTGACTGATGTCACTCACGTGATTAAAAAAGGGAATTTTGCTACCCATGTGAAGGCGAGGTTGAAAAGCCTATGAGTGTTGGTGAGACACTTGGTGAGATTGCAAGAAAGAACACGAGTAAGAATGAGCTGGGGGATACTAGGCTTTATGGTATTGTTTTGGGCAGTGTGCTCGAAATAGGCGATAAAGAAAATCAGGGTAAGCTCAGAGTGAAAATTCCAACCCGCGAAAAGGATAATTCATACTGGATTCCCGTTGTGAGTGGGGTAGCAGGCAAGAGCTGGGGAATTTTTTTGATGCCAGAGATTGGCGATGAGGTTGTGATCGCATTTGTAGACGGGAATATTCACAATCCGTTTGTTATTGGGAGTGTCTACAAGAATAGTTCGCAGCTGCTTGGAAGTTACGCTGGCAAGGATAATTATAAAAAGGCTTTTGTGACAAAGGGGAAAAACAAGGTTTTAATCAACGACGCTCCAGATGAGCAGAGCATTGAAGTTTCAACCGCAAAGGGAAATCGATTTTTACTAGATGATAAAAAGAATCAAATGATTATTTCTGATAAAAGTGGGGGAAATTCTGTTGTTTTTTCCACGGAAAATGGACTGCTTACAGTTAAGGTGGGAGGAAAGCTTACGATTGATGTCAATGGTATGAGTTTGATTTTAGACGGAGATAGTGGCAAGGTTATGGTGAAATGCCAACAGTTGGATTTCAGCGCTGATCAGAGTATTACGATGAAGACAGGGAGCTTTAAGTTGGATGGAAGCAGTGTAAACATCAAAGCTTCCGGGGCTGTGAGGGTCGGTTCTGACGGTGTTGCCGAGATTAAGGGCAAGATATTAAAATTAAATTAACCAAAGTTGATCTGGCATTAAAGTTGAGGTGAGGTGGCCGTGTTGGAAAAAGAGCATATGGGAAGTGGGATGAAGTTTCCGCCAGAAGTGGATGCGAGCACTGGAAGAATCAAAATAAGCAGCGCTGAAGAAAAAATCAGAGAGTCGATCTACTTGATTCTTAAAACGTACAAGGGTGAAAGAGTAATATTACCGCAGTTTGGGAGTGAACTCAACAGTTATGTGTTTTCGGGCACCGACACAACAACTCTTAATTTAATGGCGAACTCAATTAAAAAAGCGCTTTTAAAGAACGAAAAAAGGATTAAAGATCTCAAAATACAAGTTCTGACAGATAAAAGAAAGCCGGGAGTCTTGAATATCGATATTAGTTATGTAGTAGCTCAAAATAATCAGGCTGGCAATATGGTGTTCCCATTTTATATCCAAGAAGGAATTGAGGGAGATTCTAATGGTGACGAGTGAGAGGTACTACCCAATAGATCCGGGCACATCCGAGTTTATCAAAGCAAAAGTCTCAAGACTTGCGAAATCATATACGCCAGAATGGATCTTCAATGAAAAGGATCCAGATGTGGGATCGGCCTTGGCGATTGTTTTTGCGGATATGCTTGGTAGTAGTGCTCACAAGATGAATATGGCTTTATATAAATATCGGATTGAGCTGATGAACATGCTTGGAGTTGCACTAAAACCTGCAACGCCTTCCAGAAGTGTGGTTGTGTTTTCCTTGCTTAAATCCGCACCAAGTGGCGTGTTTGTCAAAGAGTCATCCCCATTTTTGGCTTATCCTGATGGAGATGATAAGGTTGTTTTTGAGACCGATTATAGCGTTTATTTGACAAAGGCGAATATCGCTCACATTTATTCTCTTTCCGGGTCTAGTGGAAAGATCCTTAGAGTTTACTCAAATGATGCTGATGATGACAAAAGCGGAGAAAGCGGCGAATCCCAAGGTGTGATTGCTTTTAATATGTTCGATTATTCTGCACTCGGAATAGAAAGAAACATGTTTGTATTTGGCAGCAGTTTGGCATTTGGGGGTTGTAAGGGTGGCGGTCGAATATCTTTGAAATTTGATGGCGTTAAAATTGATGGAGAGAGAATTGAGAGTCTGTTTGCAGATAAAGCTGGGTATGCAATTGGTTGTTTGACCGAAGCTGAAGAGTTCATTCCGTTTGAGGATGTTCAGGTGCAGGGGGATCAGATCTTAATAAATGTTTCAGATGAGCATTTCGGAGAACAGCAAGATGTTTTTTCACTTTGTGTAAAGAAGCCGGACTCCTCTGAATGCGATATTTACAGGCATAAAGGGATATCATTAAAAGGTATTACAATGCATTCTTCAGCTGAAAATTTGCGTGTGAGCTTTGTTTACGTGGATTCAACAGAGCAAAATCCTGATAAGTTCCTGCCGTTTACTGATACCATAACAGAATACCGGGAGTGTTTTATCGGGAGTGATGTTGTATTTTCAAAAAAGAATGCTGAAGTCAGTTTGAAATTTAAGTTGCGGTTCGAAAAACATCAGGAAGGAACATTTGCAGAAAGCGATATTGATTTTAAATATTTTATGCGGCAGCCGAAGTTGCCGAAGCGAGAAATCTTCGAAGTCAGGGCACAGAAGGTTATATTTGAATATTTTAACGGCGTAGGGTGGTGCAAATTAAACACCAAAAATGATTGTTCGGAGCTTTTTTGCGGAGACGGAGGTGGGGAATCTGAAGTTAGCGTCGATTTTGTGTTACCCAACGATGTGTCTAGCACTTTAATTAATGCTTACGAGTCATATTGGATAAAAATATCGGTTACCAAGGCAGAAAACAATTTCAGAACTCCGGCGATCCACACATGTCCCGTGATTGAAGATCTCCGTGTGAGTTATGAGTATCTCGAGGGCGTGAAACCCGAGTTTGTAACGAAATATTCGGGAGTGGAAAAGCAAGATATTACAAGTGAATTTGTAAATGGGAAAGACGTGACGGTGTTTGAACCTGTATATGACGGCAGGAATTGCGTGTTTATCGGTTTTGATGCGAAGATGGAATCTGGCCCTATCAGCATACACTTCGATGTGACTGTTGATAGTTCGGTGAGGAGAATAAACAATATCGGGTTTGAATATTCAAGTGTGACTGTTAGCGGCGGATTCAGGGAACTCAAGGTGATTGATGGAACAGAAAATTTCAAGCACTCAGGTTGCATTGTTTTTAATCCTCCAAGTGATTTTTCTCGGAGCAATTTGTTCGGAGAAAATGAATATTGGCTTAAGCTGGTTGACCTTTATAACGGTGAAGTTTTTGAAGAGACGAGCTCGATAAATGTGAATGATATCAAACTTAACGCCGTGCAGGTTTCGAATATTCAGACTATGGAAGAGGAAATTTTTTATGTCGACCGAATGGATGAAAACATGTCGCTCGCTCTTTCTGGTGGTAATATTTTGAAGGCGGATGTCTTTGTGAATGAGGTGTTAACCCTTTCGTTACCAGAAAAAGAGGCACTAATTGAAAGGGATAAGGGGAATAACAGAAAAAATGTACTCGCCGAACTTGATATATTCGGGAATTATGTAGATTTTTTTGTTAGGTGGCAGGAAGTTGACAGTTTTACGAAATCATTGCCGAACGATAGGCACTATGTTATGGACAAAAAAGTGGGGAAGATAACATTTGGCGATTCGAAATGTGGGATGATTCCACAGAACCAGCCACGGGTCGCTGTTAAGGTGTTTTATAGCATATGCGCTGGAGAAAAAGGCAACGTGGAAATTGGTGCCATTAATAAGCCGTATTCTTATATTGGGTTTCTTGAGGATGTGCGTAATAACATCCCCGCTTATGCAGGTTACGACATAGAAAGTGTGGGTAATGCACTAAACAGGGGTGCAAGTTTAGTTAACAACCGTGGTAGATTGGTTACAAAAGCGGATTTTGAAGGTGCGGTGAGAAATTTTTCAGATGCCATTGACAAAGTTAGGTGTGTGGTTGGGATGGATGCCGCCGGTGCTCCAAAAGAAGGGCAAATTACAATAGCAGTCCTTATGAAGGAGTTTTATAAGTCAAATGAAGTTTTCATTTCGCTCAGAGATGACATCAAGGCGGAGTTGCTAAAAAGGTGCGATGTGTCCATCAAAGAGGATGACATTCGCTTGATAGAGCCAGTTTTCATCAAACTTTGCGCCGATGTGTGGGTCAGGGCAGGAAGGATTGAACAAGCGTTTGAGATCCAGAACCTGATGAAAACAAAACTTTGTGAGTTTTTGCATCCGATAACTGGCAACTTTGACGGCCGGGGTTGGCAGATTGGGAGGCCGCCAAAAAAGTCGCAGCTTTATTCCTTTTTAAAAACATTGGATTTGAACTGTACCGTGAACAAGATAATTTTGACGGGATTTATCGAGGGAACTGACAAATACGGGGTTGACTTTGAGCGGATGGAAACGCCAGTTTTTGCAGAGGCTGTGAGTGGAGACCATAATGTGTTCGTTGATGGGTGAGTTGGGTTGCCGAATGCTTCCCCAACATTCCGGGACTGGACGCAAACTTACTTTCTTGAACGTTTGGTTTAACCGATGCCTTTTGTGGGGCAAACCTCATTCCCAGGTTTTTAAAGATGGTAAAGGTGGTGCTTGTTGAGTGTTAGAAAACATTAATCTGAATGATAAGAGTTACAACGACATTATGGAGAGAGCCACTAATATGCTCCCGATTCTGTCTAAGGAGTGGACTGACTATAACGATTCTGATCCTGGCATTACTTTGTTGCAGCTGTTCGCGATTCTTAATTTGCTGCAGCAGTCCTATGTTAATACTATAAATGATAAAATAAAGAGCAATTTGTTGAAGCTACTCGGGTATGTTAGGGAACCCGTTAGAGCTCCAATAGCAGTCTCGTCTATTGAAACACCAAAAGGGCAGGTGTTGCCGAAAAACACCAGATTTTTGAGCGATGGCAAACTCACTTTTGAGCTCAGAGAAGATGCCTTTGTGGTGGATAATTCGATAAAAAAGGTCCTTGCAATAAGTGATGAAAATATTAGGGATATTACTGATATTGTGACGAATGGGTTGACAAATAACTTTGCTAAGATTTTTGATCGGGAATCGGAGCGTCAGGAGCTGTGTATAGGGTTCGAGAAACCTGTTGATACAGAGGAGTTTGTGAGCCTTTTTTTCGATTTTGCGAATGCCGGTGAGATCGATGACGTTTTTGAGGACGTTTTTTTTGATTGTGACATAAATGTCTGCGATGTTGCGTGGGAGTGCTTTACAAAAGATGGTTGGAAAGGGTTGGCGGTTGAAGATGGCACCGTTGCGTTCTCGAAGAGTGGGACTTTAAGATTCAAACCGAATCATGTCATGGCAAAATATGAAAACGCGAATTTGGAAAAGGGGTTTTTCTATATTAGAGCGAGAGTTGTTGGCGGTAAGTTTGATGCGACTTTAAAGCTCAAAAGGCTTTTGATCAATGCTGTTCAACTCTTTGGGCAAGAAACAATGGCAAGGACAATCAATTTGATCGGTGCTGGCGGCAAAAAACAGATAATTAATTTGTCGAATGGACTTGTGGAGCACAAGAAGTTGCTGGTTGTGTGTGAGGAGGAGGGTTGTTTCCGATTATATAACGCGTATAATGGTGTTGAATCAAACCCAAAAGGGCGTTACTACATAATAAAACAAAAAGAAGACGGAACGATATGTTTGGAATTTGATGCTGAAAAATTCGGATTCGCTCCAACGTCAAATGGTACTAAAATTAAAGTTATAACTTATTCACCAGGATTGACGGATTCCTTCAATTTGGGGAGAGTTGTTGGTTTTGATGGGCAAAGGTTTGAGTTCAATTTAACTAATCTTTCTGAATTTGGGTTTAGGCTTATGTTGAAGGTCACAGATAGTGATGGTGTGAAATTTATAGAATGCAATAAAGTTGGCGACTGTTCAAGGGATGTCATGTTGGCTTATAGTTTAGATTACGACAGCAATGCGATTGTTTTGCATAATAATGTTTGCTGCAGCGGCGAATTGATTATTACGTCGTGCATTTACTGTGCGGGCAAAGATGGCAATGTGGTTTCTGGGGAGAGGTTTGTGCTTAGTAAAGCGGGGGAAGCTTTGTGGGGGAATGTAAAAGCGCACAGCATATATAACGTTCAAAATGGGAGAGATAGAGAAAGTCTGGATGAGTTAGTAAAGCGCATGGTATGGAGCATGGAATCAACGGGTGTTGCTGTAACAAAGGGGGATTATTTTTCGTTACTCAAGGAGGTTCCGGGGCTCACCATAGAAAAGATAAACATAATTTTTAAAAGCGGGCAAAATGAGGTCAATGTTGCAGTGAAATTAAAAAGTGATGATGAAATGCCCAAATTAAGTCCTAGGCACAGAGAGATTTTAGAGAGACATATGGAAGAACACAGGCAGTTAACAACTAATGTCAACTTTATCTCTCCCCACTATGTACCAATTGATGTAACGGGTTGTATATGCGTCAGACCCGATTTTAAAGGTGCGGAACTGGTTATACGTGATGTTTTGAAATACGAGCTTGACGGTATTCGTCCTGATGTGGAGTTCGGTCGCGGCGTTGTCTATGGTGACATATATTCAAAAATAGAGAAGTTGCCTTGCGTTGAATATATAGAGAGCCTGTCGTTTGATAGCAGATCAGGGTATGCCAGAAAGGATGGAAACGGAAACTTGGTCTTGGAACCTTCGGCACTCGGGTATCTTGCCGGTTTCCAAATAGTAATTGCTAATAAAATGTTGACGGTGGTGTGATTATGGCAGATGTGAAGAGGTTTGGCGTCAAAGGGGAAGGGTTTTCATCGGGGTTTTTGGAGAATATGCAACTATCTGATGGCGGGCTTGTGCTGCGTGAGTCGCAAAGTGGTGGATATATTTCGAATGTTTTGGATAGTACTGAGGTGGGGACGGTTTGGGGAAGGTTGACCCTGAATGGCTGTTTTGATGAGGAGTGCCAGTATTCCATATACTCTTTTGCCACCGAAGACGACACGGTAACATACAATAACACGCAAATGGGTTTTGATGAGCTTTTGCATTCGAATGACGTTGCATTCGCAGAAAAGATAAATATCCTAGAGGTAGCTGGGGCCCAGGTTGATGCTGGATTGGATGATATTTTATTGACGGACCAAAAGGGCAGATATTTTGTGTTTGCCATCCGTTTGTTTTCGGTGCATGAAGTGGTCATCGAGAGTGTGAATGTGATGTTTCCCAAAGAGACGTTGATACAATATCTGCCGGAGGTTTTTGCCGCTGAAGATTCTGGTTTCTTGGAAAGGTACCTAGCTATCTTCGGTTCCATTTTTGCCGATCGCAGAGATTTATTGGCTAAGTTACCGGATTATTTGGATATAGATAAGGCGCCGGATGACATCTTGCCGGTGTTAGCTAGTTGGCTTGGAATTGGGTTGAATTTTAGTTTTTGGAGCCCAGATCGGTTCAGAAAGATTCTGAAAATGGCAAAAGAGATGAGTAAGTTTAAGGGGACAAAACAGGTTCTGGAGGATATAATTGAAGTTTATTTTGGTGAGAGACCAATTATTGTGGAGCAATTCAAGTGGAAGAAATATAAAAGTGCCGAGAGGCAAGAGGGATGCGAGAACTTATATGGCTCTAGTGCGAATGAATTTACCCTTTTGATAAAGCATGCCGTAAGCGAAACGGTTTTTTTGCACCTAAAAAGCTTGTTAGAAGTGTTGGTGCCGGTCAGAGCGAAAGTTAATATCGTATTTTTGGATAATGGGAGTTTTTTGGATCGATACACCTATGTCGACATCAACTCAAAGTTAACCGACAATCAAATGGGCGTTACTTGCGACGGCACATGCAGCTTGGATGAAGACGTTGCTTTGGTTTGATAGATTATTAACCATCTAGATGGCATCTGGTAGCCAAAACGTCGGGTGCTTGCAGTTAGATTGCCTTACCCTGAACTGTGTTCTTGTGTATTAATCTCCCGTGTGGTAACCTTGTGTGTGTGATTGTCATATTTTGGACAACAAAAAGAGGTACGGAGTTCTGTGAGAGGTGCGAGGTCTGTGAAATATAATGCTTGCATATTAATTGCGCACAACGATCCCTTTTTCATATCGATTTGCAAAAAATTCTTTTCACAATATAACATAATGGTCACTCAGGTTGAAAGCAACTACTGTAAGATAATTCATGCGATTGAGTTTTGGCAACCAGATGTCGTCTTGATCGACGTTATAATTCCTAACTCCGATTCCGTTTCTGTAATGGAAGCTTCACGCAACCTGAGCATTAAACGTATTCCCATGTTCTTTGTGATCTCTTATGTTGATGACCACAAGATGAAAAGTGTTAATCTCGAGCATGGCGCTACCCAGTTTTTGCTCTGCCCATTTGATAACTATTTTGTGCTTTCAAAAATCTTTAATTCCATTATTTCGGCACAGCACTCAGAACGAATTACACCTTGTTATTGCGGTAACAGAACTTCGCCCACACAGCGTTGTGAGCTTGCCGTCTATGAAGCAGTTGCAAACCTCGGGGTACCCACGAATATGAACGGATACAAATACCTTTGCCGGGCTATTTTATACTGTGTTTCTGTCCCTTGGCAGAACCCGTGCCTTGGCAAGCAGATTTATCTGACTATTGCAGAGGCCGTGAATTCTAACGCGGTTTGCATTGAACGTTCAATCCGTCACGCCATCACCACTGCATGGGAAGGCAACGCTAACTTGATTGCCAACTATTTCGGCATTTCTCAAAAACCAACCAACATGCAGTTCATTTCGTTCATGGCTATGAAGTTCAGGTTTACTTTTGCCGCTAACGGTGATTCTTCTTTTCCTTCTGCCCTTTAACGATCGTTTCGCTGTGGCTACTTTTTTGTTTTTTTGATGGGAGAACATCACGCTTAAACATCGGATTTGCAGACCCTTTTTTCCAAATCGAGTAGGTGTTTTTTTATCTCGATGCCCGCTGCATAACCGGTTAACTCACCACTAGTGCCAACCACGCGGTGGCACGGGATAAGAATTGGTAGCGGATTTAAATTGTTTGCAAACCCGACTGCGCGCGCAGCTCTGGGATGATTGAAGATTGCAGCCACCTCGCGGTAACTTCTTGTTTCTCCGTAGGGTATGGTGAAAAGGGTGCTCCACACCTTCATCTGGAATTCGGTCCCATCAAATGAAAGTGGTAGATCAAAAATCCTTCGCTGCCCGGCTAAATATTCTTTCAGTTGTTTGCCAAGCTCCCCAAGTAGTGGCGTCTCTTGTATGACGCAGTCGTCTTTTTTGAAGTTTTTAAGTGTCCTGGCAAAATAAAGTTTTGTTATCCCCTGACCATTTTCAACGGTGACAATTTCCCCTATATCTGTGTCGTAGCAATAAGCGTAGTCCATTAGTAGCCTTCTCCCTCAACACCTTTGCGTTGTTTTTTAGAATACAATTTTCTTGGCGATATATTCAACTAAAGCGGCAATTTTTATCCTTTCCTGTTGCATGCTATCTCTATCCCTAACTGTGACGGTACCGTCGTTTTCTGTGTCAAAATCATATGTTATGCAAAATGGCGTTCCGATTTCATCCTGCCTTCTATAGCGCTTCCCAATCGATCCGGTTTCGTCAAAATCAACTGAGAAGTGCTTCGAAAGTGTGCTACAAATCGTCGTTGCCTTTTCGGAAAGCTTCTTTGTTAATGGAAGTACACAAGCTTTTATTGGGGCAAGTGCCGGGTGCAATTTTAGAACGATTCGGCTGTCACCTTCGGGCAACGATTCGCTTGCATAAGCATCACAGATGAATGCAAGTGCAGCTCTGTCAGCTCCTAGTGACGGTTCGACTACGTGGGGCAGGTAACTTTCGTCGGTTTCTGGATCGAAATATCCTAGATTTTTTGCGCTGTGTTTTTCGTGTTGGCTGAGGTCATAATCACCGCGACAAGCAATGCCACAAAGTTCGCCCCAGCCGAACGGGAAATTGTACTCGATATCAGTTGTTGCCTTTGAATAATGTGAGAGTTCTTCTTTTTTGTGGGCCCTGCGCCGCAGATTCTCTTTGGTCATGTTCAGTGAGAGCAGCCACTTGTGGCAGAAATCGCTCCAAAAACCAAACCACTCGGCGTCTGCTCCGGGTTTGCAAAAGAATTCAAGTTCCATCTGTTCAAACTCTCTTGTCCTAAATATAAAGTTGCCGGGTGTGATCTCATTTCGGAATGCCTTCCCAATTTGCGCAATTCCAAATGGAAGCTTCTTCCGCATGGTTTTCTGCACATTCACAAAATTAACAAAGATCCCCTGTGCAGTTTCTGGCCTCAAAAATAGCTCGCTTTTGCTTTCTTCGATCACTCCCTGAAAAGTCTTGAACATAAGATTGAAGTTTCTGATTGATGTGAAGTTGTGTCCGCCACATTCTGGACAGCTCACATTATTTTTTTTGATGAATTCTTCAAGTTCTTCATCTTTGAGACCTTCTGCATTAACGCCAGTTTGTTCCGTTGCAATCTTGTCTGCTCTATGCCGAGTTTTGCAATCTTTGCAATCAACTAGTGGGTCACTGAAGTTCCCAACATGCTTCGACGCCACCAACACTTTCGTATTCGTAAGTATGGCGCAATCCAACCCCACATTGAAGGCGCTTTCTTGCACGAATTTTCTCCACCATGCATTTTTAATGTTATTTTTAAGCTCAACACCAAGCGGTCCATAATCCCAAGCGTTAGCAAGCCCACCATAAATCTCGGAGTTGGCAAAAACGAATCCCCTATTTTTACAAAGATTCATAATGTCGTTCATCGATTTTTCAGTACCCATTGTTCAGCACCCCTTCTTAATTTTCAATCAGGTTCAACTAAATTTTGACCTGACATTTCATCCGGTTTGCGCAGTCCCAAAATTTCCAGTATTGTTGGGGCTACATCGCACAATTTGCCGCCTGATTTGAGTTTATTGCTTATTCCTGCAACGATGAAGGGGACTTCGTTTGTTGTGTGCGCAGTAACTATTCCTCCAGCCGCGTCTGCCATTTCTTCTGCATTCCCGTGATCTGCTGTTATCACAACAACGCCGCCAAATTCATCTATAAAATCTACTACTTTTCCCACAGATTCGTCGACCACCTGCACCGCTTCGATTGTTGCCGGCATGTTCCCGGTGTGTCCGACCATGTCGCAGTTTGCAAAATTCACGACCACCAAATCGTATTTGTCTGTTTGCAGTTTTTCTAATAGCCTCGTTGTGATTTCTCTGGCTGCCATTTGCGGTTCTTGGTCATAGGTTCTAACTTTTGGTGACGCTACTGTTATTCTTTCTTCGTTGGGGAACGCCTTTTCTTCACCACAGCTGAAAAAGTAGGTAACATGCGCATATTTTTCGGTTTCTGCAATCCGGAGCTGTTTTAAGTTGCACTTTGATACATATTCACCCAGGCCATTGGTGATTTTCGGTGTCTCAAAGATAACTCGGTCGCCTCGGGATGTTTTGTCATATCTGGTAAGGGTTACAAAATGCTCGAAGCCGCTGTCTTCAAAGGCTTTTTTGAGCTGTTTGGTTCTGTCAGCCCTAAAATTAAGGCAGATTATCCAGTCGTCGCTTTTTATGGGAATGTTTTTTAAGATGCGTGGTTTTAAAAATTCGTCAGTCTCTTGCATTTGGTAAGCATCTTCAAGCGCTCGAACGGGATCATCGCATTTCTCACCGATTCCTTTTGAAATTGCCAAATGGGCGACATTCGTTTTTTCCCATCTGTTGTCGCGGTCCATTGCATAAAACCTTCCAACGAGAGTTGCGATTTCTCCAACACCGATCTCTTTTATCTTCGCTTGCAGCTCCCTGACGAACCTAATCCCCGATGTCGGCTGTGTATCTCGTCCGTCCATAAAGCAGTGAAGGAAGACTTTTTTTATTCCCTCTCGCTTTGCGAATTCCAAAAAGGCATAAAGGTGTTGATTGCTGCCGTGCACGCAACCATCAGAAAGAATTCCCAACACATGCAATACGGATTTATCTTTTAGACAACTTTTTGCCACCGCCTTAAAAGTTGGGTTCTTAAAGAATTCACCATTTTCGATGGCTGCATTGATTTTTTCTAAGGTCCCTATGACAATTCTTCCGGCTCCAATGTTTGTGTGTCCAATTTCAGAGTTGCCCATCTGACCTTCAGGTAAACCAACAGCTTTACCTGAAGCCTTCAAGGTGGTGTTGGGACAGCTCCTGAGTAGTCTATCTAAATTTGGAGTTTTGGCCTGCGCGATCGCATTGTTGCGAGTTTTGTGGCTTATCCCGAAACCGTCTAGGATAATCAGTACCAGTGGTTTCATATTAAATTCCCTACCCATCAAATTTGGCTCGTCTGGATGGATCAAGTGGCAAGTTTTTGATTTAGTCGAGCGATCCGGTTTCGGAACTTTGTTCGTTTCCCCTGCGGTTTAGATAGTCGGATGTTTCTGTTGGCAAGCCCTTTTGTAACAATTTTTTCTCCACCAATCTTTTGGTGAATACGTAAAATGTGGCAAAGATAGGAACTCCGAGGATCATTCCAATGATGCCAAACAGATCGCCGAACAAGATGATGGCAAAGATCACCCAAAATCCGGTCAATCCTGTTTTATCTCCCAAAATTTTCGGGCTCAAAATGTTTGCGTCTGATATTTGCAGGACTATAATAAGTGCAATGAACAAGAGTGCTTTAAGTGGTGACACAAGCAGCAGGATGATGCAACTTGGAACGGCTCCGATAAGTGGTCCAAAATAAGGGATCATGTTTGCTATCCCAATTATTGTGCTGATAAGGACAGAATATGGTATTCTCAAGATTAACATTCCGACGTAACACACGATACCCACCACAACCGAATTTAAAAACTTGCCAAACATAAAGCTGTTAAAAGTACTGTTAAGCTCTCGAACAATTTCGACCATTTTTTGTAACTTTTCAGTCTTTAAGAATGCGCTTAAAAACTTCTTTGCCTGCGCGCAGAATACTTCTTTGCTATACAGGAAATAAAACGATACAACGCAGGTCACAAAAACATTAAAGATCCCCTTGGTTAATTGTGTGGCAAAGGTGATAACGTGGGGTGAAAGATCCCTCAAGCTTTTAGTTACAACTTCCAGCATATTCTTTAGCGAGTTGTTGAATTGATCTGACAAAGTTTTGGCGGGAAGGTTCAGGAGCTCTTCTAACCACCTTCCTCCGCTGCTAACATATTCAACCAGCTCGTTTATGTCTATTTTACTTATGTTGGCTGTGATGCATGGGATTAAGACGACGACCATAAACGCGATTATGAGAATAAGCACTGCCCACGAAAATGAGACGCTAATCCCTCGTATCACTTTTTCTGAGAGGTTGGTGTTTCTTAACTTTTTGACTTTTAATAGCGCTTTTAATGATTTTTCAATCCACATCAATAGTGGGTTAACAATATACGCAAGTAACAAGCCGTTAAAGATTGGTTTTAACGCCTTCATGAAGCTGCTCAGCCACATCATGGCCTCTACCAACTTGCTGATTCCAAAATAAAATAATATTGCCGCCGCCAATACTCCAAAAGCATAAAACGACCCAGCAAGATACTTCCTATTCCACTCACCTTGTTTAAGCAAACTTGTCTCCTCCTACGTTCATCAGGATATGTTAATATATATTTCGTAATTACCTGCAACCCAGACATTAGGAACGCCCGGAACGTCTATGCTGACTGGAACTTGCTTTCTGCCGGAGGCATTCGCGGGCAGATCCTGAAGGTCAGCAACAACAGACAAATTACTTCCTTGCAATTTCTTAAGGCTTCGCTGTGGCCCGACGAGATTGATATCAGAAACTCGCTTTGTCCACAATGTGACTTTTTTATTTGCAGGTGTATTCACAAGCTTTATATTTCCAGATGAAACAATCTTTGTTTTGATGTTATCAGCCACCATTTTTACGCTAATTTCCGGGATTTCATTTACATTCAAAATTCCAGCTTTAAGAACCGTTCCCATGTCAAATGTGGTTATATTTTTGTCTGGTGTCAAAGTGCTAACGTCAATGTTGCCCAGAAAAATTTCGGTAATGGCATCATATTTTTTCGGGTCGCAACCGATTTCTATTGTCTTTTGGGAAAGTTCGAACTTTATGAGAGTTTTGTCAAAACTTTGAGGGTGATTAATGAGTTCATACCTAAGAGGGACTTCCTTGATCTTAAATACCGGGACCGTAACCTCCATGGATTTGGGGAGTCTATAGATGTCATTATCATCTTCAATTTTAATTTCTGTCCTATCCTCTTTCAGGAACGTTATTTCCCCCTCTAAGAAACTGGTTTCTTTTAGCTTGTTTTCCGGAAGCACAATTTTGCAAGAGCTAATGCTGCCAAGTTCCATCTCAGGGACAACTACGGTAATATTTTCTTGCTTTGGTTGCGGGGAACCTAACAAATATCCTTTGGGGACCTCTAACTTTTCGGTATCAACTTCTACCTTTAGCACTTTTGTGATTAGTTTATCGAATTTAACACTTATTTCCTTTGGCGAAATTGAAACTATCTCTATGTCTTTTTTCAAGGAGTCGGCGTGAAGCTCCAAGTTGCATTCCCCGGCAGCGACAACCTTAGAAAGATCAGCATAAACCTTTAGATCTTTGCTTTTGTCCAGTGTTCCAAGAATTTGTCGGCTTCCTTTCATTTTAACGTTTGCCGTATACTCGCGTTTAACCGGCCTCAATTCCTTTGTTTCAGCCGTGTTTTCCGTGTCTATATTAAAAAGCACGCTGAAATCGCGAACTGTTTCGGTGTTAAGTCTTGAAGCAACAAAAAACCACAGAAAAAATGCGGCCAACAACGCGAAAACTCTTCCAAACCACTTGTTGTTAAAGATCGACTTAACAGTTTTTTTTGCCAAAATCTACACCCCAATTCTTAAAAGGCAGTGTCAAATCCAAAATGCTCAGTTCATAGCTTTAAGGTGTCCTCAACATTTTTCTTTTTGAGGTTCCGAATTTTGAAATTTTTAAATGGGCTCCAGAGGCTTTCACGTTGATCTTCATTTGTGGGAAGTAATTCACTTTCCAAGAGGTTTCGCAGCTGTTCTTTAGATTTTATTGATTTCAACTCGCCTTTGTGGGCAACCGAAATAGCGCCACGCTCTTCAGAAACAATCAAGGCTAGGGCATCCGAATTTTCGCTAACTCCAATTCCTGCACGGTGCCTAGTCCCGTATTTCTTGTTTAGGCTTCGTTTTTGAGTTAGAGGCAAGATGCACCCTGCTGCGCGGATTTTATCACCGTCTATTATCGCTGCGCCATCGTGCAGTGGAGTGTTTACAAAAAATATGTTGAGGAACAACTCACTCGTGATTTTTGCATCCAAAATAACTCCAGTCTGCTCGATATCGTCTAGGGAATCGTCTTTTTTAATAACTATGAGGGCCCCAGTTTTGTTTTTCGAGAGGTTATCGCAGGTGCTGCAGAGAGTTTTTATTGTTTCAAGTGTTTGAGCGCTTTCAAGTGCGCTTCCATTCAAAAAAAACGATTTGTTGATGCTTGTTCTTCCGAATCGTTCGAAAATGCGTCTCAGTTCTGGCTGAAATACCACGACGATTACTATCAATCCAACAGTTGAAAGTTTTTCGAGTATATAGGGGATTGTGATCATGTTGGCAATCTTTGAAACTAAATAAACCAAATACGCGATGCCTAGAATCATGACGCCTTTGAATAGGCGCTGTGCTCTTATCTCATGCAGCACTCTTAGTCCCCAATATACAAAGCCTGCAACTATTAAAATATCAAACGCATCAAACAGACCAAACGTTTTAAGAACGCCCATTGTAGATTCCAAAATTCGCACCAAGGCAACTCCTCTCCGGCTTTTTTAAAACTTTAGTTCAAAGAATATTCAAATGTTCGAGTGTGCCGATCGCAATGGCAAATGTTCCAACAAACGCGGTGTAGTAGGCAAATAGACGGAACTTGTTCTTTCTTATTGCCTTTTCGAGTATATTTACACAAATACAGCCCACAATTACAGAAATTAATACTGCAACTGGGAGCAACCACCAGTCACCACGACCAATTTGACTTGTGCTCTCGCTGACATTTACTAATTCTGCCGCCAAAATCGTTGGGATGCTCAAGAGAAAGGAGTACATAATGCAATATTTAATCGATAGTCCTAAGACGAGGCCAACTGCAATTGTAATTCCAGACCTTGAAATGCCGGGCAACGGAGCAATAAGGGCTTGGGCAAGACCAATCAAAAGTGCGTCTGCATACCTCATTTCTGCTGCGCTTTTACTGCCCTGTATCTTTTTCCCCGAGAACCATACAATCGTTGCGGTGAATAAGAAAAAAACGCCTAATAACACTATGTTGCTCAAATTCATTACTTGCTTATATTGTTTTCTGAAGATGAAAGTTATGAGTAGTGGAGCTGAGGAAGTTGCGAGTAAAGTGAGTAACTTCCTGTGATACGAGTTGGTGTACCTTCGTTTGACAAGATCTGAAATAAGGTGAACTGTTTCACTCGCCAGCTTGAGAATAACTTTCCAATATGTTAGTAAAATTGTCACGAGGGTGCCCATGTGCAGCGTAACGTAAAGGAAGACGCTGTCGCCGACAAATCCCTTCTGGAAATGTTGAATTAGTAATAAGTGACCGGAACTGGAAATGGGCAGAAATTCGGTTAATCCTTGAACAATTGCACATAAGAATATAACGAAAATTTCCCCCACGTTTTTCTCCCCTTCCCATCCCAGTAAATCTGTTGTTTCTTCAAGAACCTCCCTAAGCATGGAGGACACAAACCCCAACCATTTTAGCACTTTCGGGGGTTTTTGACAAACGATTTTTTCTCAGGAAATCAGGAATATGCAAAGATATAACTGTGGAATTACAATTTATACGCTATTTTGGGGAAAATCCGAAGGCGGTTAATTTCATACAAGATGTTGTTACTAACTTCATTCTTTGCTTCTGTGCATTTTTGAATTTGCAGGGAAAACGCTGCGGGGACGGGACGGCGACAGGAAGGTGCAATGTTCCCCTTTGGCTTGCTTTTGGGGATGCTAACCTGACTCAAATTTTAGCGTGCCGGAACGTAGGGAAGACCCCCTTTGGATTTTGTTGGCGGGATATGGGAACTCTTTATTCACAAAAAATTTACAAAATTTCAGGTAATTTTCGGAACAACGGTGATGCTGGTAGATGGACTGTGGTATAATTACAGCGGGTGCAGGGTGTGCGTATCTTGTTGGTGTGCAATGATAGGGGGTTTCTGTGGGTAAAAATTTACTTAGGTTAAAGGATCTTCCGCTTGCGGGAATTGAAGGTATATTGGACCAAGCTCAAAGGTTTTGTGATGGTGAGAAATGTCAAGAGTTTGCTGGCAAAATAGTCTGCAACCTTTTTTTTGAACCGTCTACTCGCACTTTATACAGCTTCCAGGTGGCCCAGCAAAATTTAGGTCTTAAAGTGATTTCTTTTAATCCGGAGAGTTCTTCATTACAGAAAGCGGAATCTTTTTATGATACGGTGAAGACTTTTGACAGTTTTGGGATAGATCTTTTGGTAATACGACACCGCCGAAATGAGTACTATAATGAGTTCATTAGCAAGTTGGGGACCCCTGTTCTAAATGGTGGCGATGGCACAGGGCAGCACCCGACCCAGTCGCTCGTGGACATGTTAACCATAAGGCAGGAGTTCGGTCACTTAGATGGCCTTTCGATCGCCATAATAGGGGATGTTGCGCACTCCCGGGTGGCACACACTAATTTTGAAGTAATGGAGCGGTTTGGGATGCGGGTGTATACAAGTGGTCCCCCAGAATATGTAGAAAAAGGCATGAATCCCATCCCGTTCAAGCAAGCTCTAACCGAGTGTGACGTCATCATGGCGTTGCGCATCCAACGTGAACGGCATGAGACGAATTTTAGTATGAGTGCGGAGGAATACCATCGGACATATGGATTAACCGCTCAAAACGTGACTTTAATGAAAAAGAATGCCATCATTATGCATCCGGCACCTGTGAACAGAAATGTGGAAATTGCCGATGAACTGGTGGAATCTCCAAGGTCAAGGATATTCAAACAGATGCAAAATGGTGTCTTCGTCCGCATGGCAGTCATAAAGTACGCTTTGGGAGAAGATTAGTGGAACTTTTGGTTAAAAATGGGCTCCTTTACATAGGGAATGGCTTTATAAAAAAGGATTTGCTCTGCCGTGACAATTTGATTGCGGAGATAAGTGAAAATATTTTGAGAGAGAATTATATAGATGCCGAAAACTTGGTACTTTCTCCGGGTTTTGTTGATCTTCACACGCACCTCAGGGAGCCGGGGTTTCCTTATAAGGAAACTATCTCCACCGGCACAGCGGCAGCTATAGCTGGAGGCTTTACCACTGTCTGCTCCATGCCGAATCTAAATCCGGTGCCTGATTCGGCGGAGAATTTGGCGGAGCAACAAAGGATAATAGATAAAGATGCACATTGCCAAGTGTTGCCTTTCATGTCTATAACTGAGGGGAGAAATGGTGTGCATGTGACTTCCCCTGCTGCCGGTTGTGTCGGCGTTTCCGATGACGGGTGTGGGGTGCAGAGCGAAGAAGTTATGGCCAGAGCGATGAAACAGGCTGCAGCCAGAGGCATCTTGATAAGTGCCCATTGTGAAGACGAATCTTTGGTTCGTGAAGGCGGCCTTGTGCACGACGGAGTCCTAGCGCAAAATGGTCTGGTGGGCATAAATAGTGAGTCGGAATATCTCCAATTACAAAGAGATCTGAGACTTGTTGAAAAATACCGGTGTCGATACCACGTTTGCCACGTCTCTACCAAGGAAGCGGTGGAGGTGATAAAAAAAGCGAAGGCCAGCGGACTGCCGGTCAGTTGTGAGGTTACGCCACACCATGCGTTGCTTTGTGAAGATGATGTGGTGCGCGATGATGGGTGTTTTAAAATGGCTCCGCCACTGCGCTCCTTTGAGGACAAAAAAGCCCTGATAGGTGCCCTTTTGGATGGCACAGCGGATGCAATAGCTACTGATCATGCGCCACATGCTGCTTTTGAAAAAAACAGAGGATTAAAAGGTAGCGCCATGGGTGTTGTGGGTTTGGAGTGCGCGTTTGCCGCGCTTTACACAGATCTTGTGAAGACTGATATTATGCCGTTTAAACGGCTTCTCTTTTTGTTGACGTTTGGCCCTAGCAATGTGATAAAGCTGCCTTGCGGACTTGAAGTTGGTAACAAAGCCAACATGACTTTGGTTGACCCGAATGCGGCTTGGACCGTGGATAGCAGCAAGTTTTTTTCTAAGGGACGTTCCACCCCTTTTGACAAAAAGAAAGTTGTTGGCAAAGTTGTTTCCACAATTTTTGAGGGACGGGAAGTCTACCACGTTTGAAAAGCTGAAAAGGAGGTCTTTGTGAAGGATAGGAAACTGATTTTTGAAAGTGGGGAAAGCTTTTTGGGCACAGGTTTCGGCGCCAATGTGGATACTGTGCAGGAGGTGGTATTTAACACCTCGATGGTGGGGTATCAGGAGATATTTTCTGACCCCTCATATTATGGGCAAATGATCTGCATGACCTACCCTTTGGTTGGAAACTACGGACTTACCGACGACGACTATGAGACAAAAAAACCAAGAATTGGTGGGTTTATTGTGCGTGAATATAACGATAGACCCTCGAATTATCGTTATACTAAAACGCTTAGTGATGATTTGAAGGAGCACAATATCCCAGGGATATCAGGGGTAGATACTAGGCAAATCACCCGTATGATAAGGGATCGTGGCAGTGTTCGCGCCCTTTTAACAGACCCTGGCACCACTTTGCAGCGTGGCCTTGAGATAATAAAAGAGTCACCTATAATTCACGATCATGTGAAACAAGTCTCTTGTTCTAGGTTGTGGTATAGTCGTACTTCAAATTTCAGATATAGTGTTGTTATTATCGATTGCGGTGTTAAGCATAATATCGTACGTTCTTTGATCAAAAGAAAGTGCAACGTCATAATAGTGCCTTATGATACCTCTTCTGATGAGATACTTGGGTTGAGACCGGATGGGGTGCTCCTTTCAAACGGGCCCGGTGATCCGGAGGATAACGATGGAGTAATAAAAGTAATAAAAAAACTCCAGGGCACTTTGCCTATTTTCGGGATATGTTTGGGACATCAACTCATTGCTTTAGCGAATGGTGCCAAGACTTTTAAGATGAAATTTGGCCATCGTGGCGGTAATCACCCGGTGAGAGAATTAAGAACAAACAAAGTCGAGATGACTTCTCAAAATCATTCCTACGCAGTGGATATGGATAGCTTAAAAAATACCAGGCTTGAGTTGACGCACATAAATCTTTTGGATAATACTGCCGAGGGGATTGAGGTAAATGAGGATAATATATTTTCGGTGCAATATCATCCAGAAAGTTCGCCTGGCCCTCAAGATAGTGCCTATCTATTCGATAGGTTTGTTAGCAGGATTGGAGAATATAAGGCGAAATGTGAATTGAGTGGAGGGCAAATTACATGCCAAAACGTACGGACATTCACAAAATCTTAATCATAGGTTCTGGACCGATTGTTATAGGGCAGGCTGCCGAGTTTGATTATTCCGGAACGCAGGCTTGTCTCGCTTTGCGGGAGCAGGGGTATTTTGTTATCTTAGTTAACTCTAACCCTGCTACCATAATGACTGATGTGCATATGGCTGACAAGGTTTATATGGAGCCGCTTACTTTGGAGTATGTGGCTAGGATAATAAGGAAAGAGCGGCCGGATGCTCTTTTGCCGACTTTGGGGGGGCAGACTGGCCTGAATATTGCGGTACAGCTTGCTAAAAAGGGCATCTTGAGCGAATGCAGGTGTGAGTTGCTGGGGACTAGCGTGGAATCTATCGAACAGGCAGAAGACCGGGAAAAGTTCAAGGCTTTGTGCCAACGGATAAATGAGCCCTGCATAGAATCTGGGGCTGTAAATGATGTCCAAAGCGCTTTGGAGATTGCAGAAAAAATCGGATTCCCGGTGATTTTAAGGCCGGCATTCACTTTGGGCGGTTCCGGCGGCGGTTTTGCGCACACACCTGACGAATTAAAAAAATTGGCGGAGTTGGCACTGCGTATATCGCCGGTTTCGCAGGTTTTGGTTGAGAGATCTATAAAAGGCTACAAAGAGATTGAATACGAAGTGATGCACGACAAAAACGGGACTGCTATAACCGTTTGCAACATGGAAAATCTTGACCCGGTGGGGATTCATACAGGTGATTCGATTGTGGTGTGTCCTTCGCAGACGCTCACAAACAAGGAGTATCACATGCTTCGTGATTCTGCCTTGCATATCGTTCGCGAACTCGGGATTGAGGGTGGATGCAATGTGCAGTTTGCGTTGGATCCCTTCTCATCCGAATATTTTATAATAGAGGTGAATCCGCGTGTTTCGCGCTCTTCGGCTTTGGCTTCAAAAGCCAGCGGATATCCCATAGCTAGAGTTTCAGCGCTTATTTCTGTGGGTATGTGCTTGGATGAGATTCGAATAGCCAATACGCCCGCAAGTTTTGAGCCCACTTTGGATTATGTGGTGACAAAAATTCCTCGTTTCCCATTCGATAAGTTCGATCAAGTGCCGCGGGAACTGACCACGCAAATGAAATCTACTGGTGAAGTCATGGCTATTGGTAGGAACATGGAAGAGAGTTTGCTTAAGGCCATCCGCAGCTTGGAACTTGGGATAAGTCACTTGTGGTTGCGTAAATTTGATACCTATGAGACTAACGAGTTACTTTCGATTTTGAGGGCGCCAACTGATGAATGTATATATGCCATTGCGGAATTGTTGCGCCGTGATGTGGACCCCATTCTTATCTGCAACCTTACCAAGATTGACCTTTTTTTTGTTGCCAAGATGGAAAATATAGTGAGGTTAGAAAGAGAGCTTAAGGAACAGCCTGGGAATATTGATTGCTTGCGTAAGGTAAAAACTTTCGGATTTTCAGACGATTATATTGCTTATCTGTGGGGGAAAACTCCGGAAGAGATGTTCCGTTTGCGGCAAGAAAATGGGATTGTTCCAGTTTATAAAATGATTGATACTTGTGCCAGCGAGTTTGATTCGTACGTGGCCTATTTTTATTCCACTTATGAAAGTGAAAATGAATCGAAAGTGACGGCAAACAAAAGGAAAATAATCGTGCTAGGCTCGGGGCCTGTGCGTGTGGGTCAGGGTATAGAATTTGATTATTCCACTGTCCACGCGATTTGGGCCATCCAAGAGGCGGGCTTTGAAGCAATAATTATAAACAACAATCCGGGGACGGTATCGACTGATTATTCCATCTCTGACAAACTTTATTTTGAACCCCTTTGTGTGGAAGATATAATGAATATAATAAGCTTGGAAAAGCCGGATGGTGTGATAGTTTCTTTGGGCGGGCAAACAGCGATAAATCTGGCGGAGAAAATAGAGAAGATGGGTGCTTCGATAATTGGAACCAGCATAGATGCTATAAAAAATGCCGAAAATCGCGGAAGTTTTGAGAAATGCTTGAAAAAACTGGGAATCCCGCACCCTGAGGGGAAGTTGGTCACAACTTTGCAGGATGGGAAAAGGGCAGCTGGTGAGCTTGGATATCCGGTGCTGGTAAGGCCTTCTTTTGTGCTGGGCGGCAGAGCGATGAGGATTATCCACAGCGATTCCGAGCTTTGCCAATATTTTAATGATGCTGTTTTGGCAAATGAAGGTTGTCCGGTTTGGGTGGATAGGTATATCTCTGGCAAAGAGTTGGATGTTGACGCCGTTTGTGACGGTAAAGATGTATTTATTCCCGGCATAATGGAACACGTGGAGCGTACTGGCGTGCATTCGGGAGATTCTATAAGTATATACCCCACTTTTTCAATTAAGCCTAAAGTGAAAGAAGCTGTGATAGATTACACTATAAGGCTGGGGGTGGGGATAGGGATAGTCGGACCTTTCAATGTGCAGTTTATTGTGGATGGAAATGATCAAGTTTTTGTTATAGAAGTCAATCCCAGATCTAGCCGTACTATACCATTCATTTCAAAATCCACCGGCATAAATCTTGCAAATGTGGCAACGAAGGTTCAAATGGGACAATCTTTGAAAGATCAAGGGCTCGGTACGTATATGGCTGCAGAAAAAAAGCGTTGGTATGTGAAGACGCCAGTCTTTTCTTTTGCTAAGATCCTAGGTGCAGATGCTTGTTTATCCCCCGAAATGAAATCCACAGGGGAGGCTATAGGGTATGATGATACGCTTAACAAAGCTCTATATAAAGCGCTTAAAGCTTCTGGCCTACGAGTGAAAAATTATGGGACGGTTTTTGTGACCGTGGCGGATAGCGATAAATCCCGTGCGCTACCCCTTGTCCGCAAGTTTTACGACTTAGGGTTCAACATAGAAGCAACAAAAGGTACTTCAGATTTTTTGAAGAAAAACGGGATAAAAACGCGTGCCAAGAAAAAAATAAGCGAAGGTAACAGCGAGATATTAGATTCCCTGCGGCAAGGTTACATAGCTTATGTTGTAAACACTCTCAGTTTAGACGAAATGGGAAGACGCGACGGCTTTATGATACGGCGGCAGGCTGTGGAGAGCAATGTGAATATATTTACTTCTTTGGATACCGTGGCGGTACTCCTAGATGTGCTCAGTGATATTACTCTCGGTGTTTCCACCGTGAACAGTGAGGTTTTGCATGAAAAAGCAAGCATTTTACGAGATCAAGAGGAACCAACCCCTAGCTAGAGATATTTTCTTGATGACGCTAGTCGGCCCCATGAATTTTGAACCTAGGCCAGGGCAGTTTATAAACATAAAAATAGACGGCTTTTATTTACGCAGACCCATTAGTATTTGCAGCTTTGATGAGGACTCCATGGATATTATATATAAGATTGCGGGGAATGGAACTGATGCGCTTTCGAAGATGTCGCCAGGGCAAAAGTTGGATGTCCTTTGCGGCCTAGGCAACGGTTTCGATTTGAGTTTGGCCGAAGGGAGAAGGATTGTGCTCGTTGGTGGTGGAGTGGGAATCCCGCCGCTTTATGGTCTTGGAAAAGCATTAAAAGCAGCTGGTGCCGAGTTTACGGCAGTGCTTGGTTGGCAAACCCATGATCAAGCTTTTTTTATTGATGAATTCTCTGCAATTTGTCCTACGCGTGTTGTGACGAATGATGGTGGAATAGGTAAAAAAGGTGTTGTTACCGACATTTTGCGAGAGATTTCTTACGATTATTATTTCACCTGTGGGCCGGAGCCGATGTTAAAAGCAGTTTATGATCTTGGTGGCAACGGGCAGCTTTCTTTTGAGGCGCGGATGGGTTGCGGTTTTGGCGCATGTATGGGTTGCTCTCGCAAAACGTTGGGTGGCGGTAGTAAGCGCATTTGCATGCAGGGGCCAGTTTTGCGCAGTGATGAGGTGCTATTTTCATGGATAAACTTGGAGTGACTTTGAGTGGTTGGGATTTGGAAAATCCGATTATTGCGGCCAGTGGTACGTTTGGCTACGGATATGAGTTTGCTTCCTGGTATGATATAAATATTTTGGGCAGCATTAGCTTGAAAGGGACCACAAGAGAGCCACGTTTTGGCAACCCTACTCCTAGGATTGCGGAATGCTGTGGTGGGATGTTAAACGCCATTGGGTTACAAAGTCCCGGTGTGGAATCTGTTATTTCCGAAGAAATTCCCAAATTGCGCAGTGTTTTTAAAAAAAAGGTAATAGCGAATGTGGCAGGCTTCTCGGTTGCGGAGTATGTTCAGGTTGCTGCCTTGTTTGATGCGGTGGAAGAAGTTGCGTTGCTTGAAATAAATGTTAGTTGCCCTAATGTGGAGAGTGATGGCAGGGTTTTTGGTTCTACGCCGGAATCGGTCGCACTCGTTTGCCGAGAGATAAAAAAGGTGGTAAAAAAGCCAGTTTATATGAAACTTTCACCTAATGTTGCAAATATTACAGAAATAGCGCAGGCTGCCGAATCTGCCGGCGCAGATGGTCTGGTGCTGATCAACACTCTTTTGGGCATGGCGGTTGACCCGGCTACGGGGAAACCTATTGTGTCCACGAAGGTGGCCGGGTTTTCGGGGCCTGCAATAAAACCAATTGCCCTCCGCGTGATATATCAAGTTTATCCTAATGTTAGGATCCCGATAATCGGTGTGGGCGGGATCACCTGCGCAGATGACGTTATTGAATTTATTTCAGTTGGCGCTACAGCTGTGCAGGTCGGCTCACAGAATCTGAGAGATCCGTGTGTAGGGCGTGATATCATAAATGAGTTGCCGCAAAAGATGGATGAATACGGGATAGAGACGCTTGGTGGTATTGTGGGCCGAAGTCATAGGTAAGAGATTTAGGTTTTTTATATGATAAGATTGGGCTACAACCGCATCGGGTGGCGGGATAAGTACGTGTAGGGAGGGACGATTCTTGGCAACGGGGGAAAAGGGTATCATCTTAGCCTGCGATTTTTCTAACAAAACTGAGACGATGCGATTTTTAAGTGCGTTTCTTGGCCAAAATATCTTCGTCAAGATAGGGATGGAGCTTTTTTATGGCGAGGGGCCAAGCATAGTCGAGGAAATAAAAAGGATGAATTTCCGTATCTTTTTGGATCTTAAATTACACGACACACCTAATACCGTGAAAAAGGCCATGAAAAACATAGCAAAACTTGGTGTGGATATGACGACCATACATGCAGCGGGCGGCAAACAGATGATGTTGGCGGCCAAAGAAGGGCTCTCATCTTCATCTGCCTCCTCGCTACTACTGGCGGTGACAGTGCTTACTAGTCTTTCTGCAAAGATCTTTAAGCAGGAGCTTTTGATTTCGCATCCGGTTGAGGAGGTTGTTGTTCATTATGCCAAAAATGCGCAGAGCAGCGGCGTTGACGGCGTTGTCTGTTCTCCACTAGAGGCAAAAACGGTAAAATCAGCGTGCGGAAATGACTTTGTGACTGTGACGCCGGGGATACGTTATGCCGAAACTGGCGACGACCAGAGCCGCGTCGCGACCCCATCTATGGCAAAAACGCTTGGCAGTGATTTCATAGTGGTCGGTCGGCCAATCACGGCGGCTGATGACCCTGTTGCCGCATATAACCGCATATTGACGGATTTTTTGGGGTGATGAAGAAATGGAAGCGAGAGAGATAGAGGCAAAAAGGATAGCGGAGCTTTTGCTTGAGATCAAGGCTGTGTTTTTGCAGCCCAAAGAGCCATTTACCTGGGCCAGTGGCATCAAGTCGCCAATTTATTGTGACAATCGTGTGATTCTTTCTTATCCCGATGTGCGAAAAGAGGTGGAGGCCGCTCTTGCCCGACTTGTTTTGCAAAGATATCCCAATTGTGCGCTGTTGGCTGGAACTAGCACTGCCGGAATCGCCCATGCGGCATTAGTTGCGGAGCGGTTGGGCTTACCAATGGTCTATGTGCGCGGTAGCAAAAAAGACCACGGCAGGGCGCAGCTGATAGAAGGCAGGGCACAACCCGGGCAGCTTGCGGTTGTGATTGAAGATCTGATTTCTACTGCTAGTTCCGCCCTTGGTGTGGTTGCCGTTTTGCGGGCATCTGCGATTAACGTGCTCGGTATTGCCTGTATTTTTACGTATGGGCTAAAAAGTGGCCTCGACGCGATGGCCGAGGCGGATGTTGCAAACTTCTCGCTTTTGGATTACGACACTTTGATAGAAGTTGCGCTGACAAGGAACTTCATTAGCGCCGGTGATGTAAAGGCGCTGCACGCCTTCCGGGAGAACCCTCAAAGTTCAGACTGGCAAAATTTTGGAATAAGCGGCTGAAAGCTCGAAAAGAATTTATAACCGCGCAAAAATGACGTCCACGAACGTGAGGTAGGAGCCGTCCTCGGTCTCCCCATAAAACCCGACGCCAATGCAATTATACCTATCATCTACACTCGTGCGCTCGTTTTCAAAGGCGTCCACCACTTCTTCGGCGGTCATCATGTTTACGTCGTAGCCTGAGCTATATTTATATCTGGGGAACTCGCCGAGGTCTTTGCTGTTCTTCAGCGCGTACTTTTCTTCGTCAAAGATCGTTTGCCAGCTGTCACCATTTGCCCGCCAACTCCCTAGATATTCATTGTCAAACATTTCCTTTGCTCTTGCTCTTGCCGCTTCCCTTAAGACACGTTTCACTTTGAGTGGTTTTCTCTTTTTCTCTTTGCCATCCTTTCCCACGACCTGCCTTTTTGTCAGTTTTTCGTTCAGGAGGGTGACAATCCTTTTTTCTAGCTCGGGGCAAAGCCCATTTTCATCAATTTTAAATTCTTGCTCTTCCATGTTTTGTTGTTCAGCTGCCAATGCGACAAATCCGCCTGTGCCGACCGCGTACACCAAGAAGATAAGGCTTAGCACAAGGCTGCATCCTATTGCATGTTTCCTCATTATTTTCTACCCCTCTCCCTAATGGCCATTACGGCTAGTTTGTCACACTCCTCATTTTCTGGGTGGTCTGCATGCCCTTTCACCCAAACAAAATCAACTTTGTGCGTGGCCAAAAGGTGCGGCAATCTTTCCCACAAATCCAAGTTCAAAACCGGCTTTTTATCACTTTTCCGCCACCCGTTTTTCTGCCAACTTTCAAGCCAGCCTTTTGCAACTGCATCCACCACATATCTAGAATCACTGTATAAAGTCACATCACAAGGCCGTTTTAGTGCCTCAAGGGCGACCAAAACTGCCGTCAGTTCCATCCTGTTGTTTGTTGTTTCCTCTTCGAACCCGCAAAGCCTCTTCTCTTTGTTGCGGCACCTCAGTATGATGCCATACCCGCCTGGCCCTGGGTTTCCGGAGCACGCACCATCTGTGAAGATTTCCACGATTTCTCGGTTCTTCCCGTCCACAGCAGTTAAATCCATTCTTCTTCGACGAACATCATTCTTGCGACTGCTCTCCTATCTGCCATATCTTTGAACCAGTGTGGCAGATACGCTATGAATGATAAGAGCGCACTCAAAAGCAACAGGTTCAAGTAATATGTTGCGCCATCTCCCAAACTATCAAGTGGAGTTACCGTTTCTGCCGGGCCGGCCAAGAACATATAGTTTTTATCGAACAGTTTATCAATAGTTCCAACAACAATCCCGACCATGACTATCGTCCTTATCGCTTTCCAGTAATCCTTTATGTCAATCCGGTGCCCGTTGACAACTGTCCCATAAACGGCAGTCAAAACGATATAACCGTGTATCCAAAAGAAGTGATAAAAACGGAACTTAGCTGGCCCACAGCTCACGGTCGGAAACATGATTGAGCCCAGCGCACCGGTGCTCCAGAAATAAATTAGCGGGAAAATCTTCCTATTTAGGCCCTTCTTTTTGGATAAGTTAAAAATGAGGGCCAAGATCAGAGTTATAGCACATAAATCTAGGTAGATTAAGTTTCCGACAAAATCCTCATCGTTCAGGTAATTCCAGACATGAAATCCCAATTCAAAAACTATTGTCAATGCGGCTGTGCTTACTTTAATGGCCCTGTCTGTTTTTGGTGTGATTTTATCTTTAAAGATTATTGTCAACATAACCGCGGCGATGAGTAGGTAAAAAACAAGCATGTGTGCCGTTTCGTATTTTTCAAAACTAAAAGGTGCGGAGCTCCCATCAAAGAACTGTTTCAAAAATGTCATAATCAACCCTCAATAAATCATAGTAGTAGCCTCCCTCATTTTACTACAGACTGTACAACTTGTCAAAATTTGAGGTTTAACGGCGAGCGGCCTATCGATTTCTTCCCAATCATCGCAATCTGCCATTGTGGCAGACCACCGCGCCCTGTTAATTGAAATCATATACAATTGAAGTAGGTGGCAAAGATTACAGAAATGTTGATTTTTCAATACATATTTGTATTCCTTTGTTGTATAGAATTTTTCATGCGGTAGCCGTGGAGGTTGCAAGTTTTATGGTTGACAAATGCGAATAAAAGTGATACAATTCTTGGCGTACGTTAGTGGTGGTGAGGCTAGCGTATGGTGGGTGGCAGAGGTTTTTATGTTCGCATATTGAACGGATTAGGTATGCGAACATTGTTTTGTCCGTTTTCTTTTTGTACGTTAGCGTTGAGAGAGAACCCGTTTAGCGGTTCTCAGCTGCTGGAGGTAAAGGTAAAAATGCGGTCATGGCGGAATCGGCAGACGCGCACGTTTAAGGGGCGTGTGGGCAACCGTGTGGGTTCAAGTCCCACTGACCGCACCAACTGGGCAGGCATCCATTGGCGATTGTGTTTTTGTCATTTTTCAAACATTCCGAAACTTATAATTAACTTGCTTTCCCAAAACCTTTCCGGCAGGGTTGAGGTCTTTGGCAGCGAATTGAGAATGATTTTGGGCTTCTCGTTGGAGTCTTCCCTGAGGCACCTTCCCTAAGGGGAGCAAACAAAATCCAATAACGAGTAGACGTAACAGTGGAGTGAAGCGGATGGAACCTGATACATTGGGAAGAGCGTGGGCGGAGATAAATTTAAAAAGTTTGGAGACGAATTTCAAAAGTCTGAGGGAATATGTCAATAAAGATGCGGGAATAATGGGAATTATTAAGGCGAATGCCTACGGTCATGGGGATCTCTGCGTGGCAAGACAGTTGTTAAAGTTGGGAATTGACAGCTTCGGTGTCTCGAATGTTGTTGAGGCGTTAAGAGTTAGAAATGCAGGGATTCCTTCACCCATTTTGATTTTGGGTCCTACCCCGGAAAAATTAGCCAGAAAGTTGTCGGATAAAGGGATTGCGCAGACGGTTTTTTCTTTTGAAAATGCCCAAAAACTATCGGAGTTTGCCGTGGCAAGCGGTGCTAATGTCAGGTGTCATCTGAAGATTGAAACAGGGATGAATAGGTTGGGAGTTAAGATAGTAAGTGACAGCGATTTTGAAAGATTGTTGTTGCTTTATTCTTTGCCGAATTTGTCTTTTGAGGGAATATTTACGCATTTTTCCGTGGCGGATGACTGCTCTCCGGCTGGAGTGAAATATACCAAAGCACAATTTGAAGAGTTTGTGCACGTCTGCGAGAGGCTGAAAAGATCAGGGATTAATGTGGGAATCAGGCACTGCTGCAATTCAGCTGCAACAATTAATTTTCCAGAGATGCATCTTGATATGGTTCGATCTGGAATTTTACTTTATGGTCTTACGTGTAAGGGGTTCAATTTAAAAGATCGGGATGATTTTAAACCCGTTATGACCCTGAAATCTCGGATAACTTCTATCAAGGAAGTAGCAAGTAACGAATATGTTAGTTATGGCAATACGTATATGACGAATCAAAAATCTTTGATAGGTGTGGTTGCAATTGGGTATGCAGACGGTTTGCGAAGAAACCTTTCGAATAACATAAGTGTTCTTGTTAAGGGACAACTGGTGCCAGGGATCGGGAACATATGCATGGATCAAATGATGATTGACCTGAGCAACACAAAAGGTGTGTCTATTGGCGATGAAGTAATTGTTTTTGGAGATAACGAAGCCTGTAATGCGAACGTTATGGCGGAAAAGCTCGGAACAATAAACTGGGAAATTGTTTGCGGCGTGGGCAAAAGAGTGCCCAGAGTTCACCTGATTGTCTGTAACGCGGGTGAAAAGGCGGCAAAAGTGTATCTGAAAAGTGAGGATTAGACTTTGCCGGAATATCCTTCTGGTTGCTTCCCCTTTTGTTTTTTAAATATTCCGGGATGTGTGACCAATTCTCTCTACTATGATATTATTCAGTGTTTTTTCGAAAAGGAAGGTTTTGTGCAATGAGACGTCGCTATCTGCTGCAATATGATTTTTCGGATTGTGGGGCGGCTTGTTTGACTATGATTTGCGCTTATTATGGTCTGAAAACCAGCATGACGAACGTTCGGGAATTAATTGGAACCGATAGGAACGGAACTAGTGGATATGGCCTTGTGAAGGGGTTCAAAGAGCTTGGGTTTGAGGTTAAGGTTGTGAGGGCCGTTGAAAAATATTTTGACAGGACTGTTCCGATGCCATGCATTGCCAATGTAACCACTGATTTCGGTGATCATTATGTTGTAATTTACGGCATGAAGAAGGGTAGGCTTATTGTTGCGGATCCAGCGAAAGGCAAGTGTGTGATTACTCAAGAAGCGTTTGTGAAAAGTTGGACGGGTGTTCTGTTTTTGGCTAGCCCGGGTGACAACTTTGCAAAGGGTAATCAGAGGAAAGTTTCCCAAATGGTGGCTTCTTTTTTAAAGCTCATAAGACACAGCAGGGGAGAGGTAATTCCGCAGAATCGTGGCAGATTGACTATAAACTGGCAGGATTTGAGTTATCAAAAGCGGGTTTTTGTTTGGGTGACGATTCTCTCTGCTTTGGGAACTGTGCTGGGGCTTGCGAGCTCGTTTTACTATAAGAACCTGATTGATAAGGTCATGCCAAGCGGCGATTTTGGGTTACTGAAACTGGTTGTTTGCGTTTTTGCCTTGATCGGTTTGCTGAACATAGTAGTCGAGACACTCAGATCGTACTTGCTTACGATTGCTTGCGACAAAATTGATGTGGCATTGGTAACGGCTTACTACGGCCATGTTTTGAATCTCCCCATGAATTTTTTTGATTCTAGGGATATCGGTGAAGTTCTCTCGCGGATGGACGATGCGTACGAGATTAAGAGTGCTATTGCGACACTGATAGTTGAGGTTGGCCTTAATGTAATTACAGCTATCGGATGCGGAATACTGCTCTGTTTGATTAGCGTTCCGCTTTTTTTGATGTTCTTTTTGATGCTAGTCATTTATGCCGGAATTGTGTATGGTTTTCGAAAGAAAATGAACGAAAAAACACGCGATTTGATGGAAGAAAGCACCAGGTTGCGGTCGTTATTTATTGAATCTGTAAGTGGTATCGAAACGGTTAAAGCTCTTGGTGCACGTGAAGAATTTGGAGAAAAGTTCCAACAACGCATGGTCAACTGTTTAGATAAGGAATTTAATGTGATGCAACTCACCACGAGAGAAAGCCTTTTGATCAATTTGGTTTCGGTGCTTGGTAACATCTTCGTTCTAGGAATTGGGATCTATTATGTCATGTCCGGTGTGCTTTCATTTGGTGCATTTTTAACGTTCGAGTCACTGGTTGCATTCTTTTTGAGCTCGGCCGGCCAACTTGTCCACACGCAGGTGCTTCTTCAAACCACTTGGATTAACTTCTGTAGACTTTATGAGATAATGGAGCTTAGAACAGAGCAAGAAAGGCAAAACTCGGAACCAAAGAAATTAGGGAGCTTGTTTTTGCCAATTGATATGACGGATGTGCACTTTAGGTATGGAAGCAGGAAATTGGCATTAGATGGCCTTAACATGCGGATTGAAGCGGGCGAAAAGGTCGCGATTGTGGGGCCAAGCGGTGCGGGCAAAAGTACGATTTCGAAGTTATTGATGAATTTTTATGCGCCAGAATCGGGTGAGATCCATTTTGGGGAACACAATATTAAGAATTTGGATGTGGATTGGTTTAGATCTATGATTGCATATTTGCCACAAGATGCCGTGCTGTTCAAAGGGTCATTGGAGGAAAACATAAAGCAGAAAAGCAAATCGGTGCCACAAGACGAATTCGTAAAAGTGTGTGAAATGTGCAGATTGGACGAGTTTGTTAAAGAGCTTCCCGGTGGTTATTCCTTTAAGATTACAGAACAGGGGCACAACTTTTCTGGCGGGCAAAAGCAAAGAATAGCCCTCGCCAGAGCACTCATTCAAAAATTTGATCTGCTTATTATGGATGAGGCGACAAATGGGATGGATAGCATTACGGAACATTTGATTATGGATGTGGTTCTGGGGCAACTGCAAAGCACAGTGGTCTTGATTGCGCACAGATTAGCCTGTGCACAGCACTGCCAAAAGATTTTTGTGGTTGACGGCGGAAGAGTTGTGGAAAGCGGCTCTCACAAAACTTTGATGGCTGGCGATGGGCTCTACAGAAAGATGATGGACCAATATTCTCTGTGAAGTGCGAACCTATTTTTGCGGTGAAGAAAAGTAATTATTTTTTGATTCTTTCTAGCATTTCCACGGCATATTGTGATATAATTGGGGAGCTAGGTAGGTTATAGTGGGGGCGTTAGTTAGGGGCGCTAGCTGCTCTGTCGACATGCTGAGAATGGAGAGAATGCTCGATGCAAAACGAAGACTTAAGGCTCTGCATGGGATGCATGAATTATGTTGATAACAGTGACGCGACCTGCAAAGTTTGCGGCACCAACAGGTATAAGGGAAATAGCAGAGAATTCCTTAAAGCGGGGAGCACTTTGGGGACGGAATATTTGGTTGGTTGCGTGCATAGCTATGATGGCGAGCATGTTATTTATGTTGGGAAAGATTTGGTGAGTGGTAGAGCTTGCCTTATCAAGGAATATTTCCCCAGCATACTTTCTTCCAGATTGCAGACCGGAGAGCTAGTTCCAAAGCTCAGCAGTGAAGTGCAACATAAAACATTTATGGTGGATTTTTTGGATTTGCATCAAACTTTAAAACAGCTAAATGCATTCGAAACTCTTGTTAAGATCGAGAATATTATGGTTTGTAACAAAACGGTTTATGTGATTTACCCCAAAATGGAGCTGATCAGCTTGGCTGCGTACCTTGAAAAACATCAAAAGCTGAGCTGGGAAAACGCCAAAAGGTGGCTCTTTTCTTTGAATCATCTGCTGATAAATGTGCATAACAATGGGATAATACACAGGGGGATAAGTCCACAGACGATATATTTAGATTCTGCTTGTGAAAATATTTTCCTGTGGGATTTCTCGATTCCACCAGTTAGGACAAAGAATACGCAAATCAGGTATCAGTTATTTGAGGGATATAGTGCACCTGAACAATATTTCTCGAATAAGTGGCAAGGGGAATGGACAGACGTTTATTCCATGGCCTGCGTTTTGCTCAAAATGCTAACGGGACACACGTTGAAGGAATTGCCGGAAGATTTTTTCGTTGCGCCAAGTAAACTGAACGAAAAAATCCCTGCTGGCGTGTTGGATACGATCAGCAGGGCGATTTGTAAAGATCGTCAAGAAAGAACACAAACGATTAGGCAGTTTAATTCGGGGTTGTTGGCTGATTGCCGCAAAGACGAATTAGCCGGAGATGCCACAGTGGTTTTTGATGCGAGCAGTGCGAGTTTGAATCAAAACAAAGTGCTTGAAATTGGGCAAGAAAGTAATCCGGAATCTGACAAAACTTCGCGGTCGAAATCTAAGGGTTTTCCTTGGGTTAGTGTGTTTATCGGTTCAATTTTGGTTGTTGGTTTTGCCATCTATTTTGCCCTTTCCTGGATGAATGAAAAAAGAGAAATGAAGCCACAAAAGATGGAAATAAGCCGCATTAGCGAAAAACTCCACAAAAAAAATGAATCCCTGAAACTTGAGAACTTTGTTGCGAAGTCATTTGATGAGGTCGCAAAAAGTGTGGACGGAAAGATAACGTTCAATGCCACTCACGAGTTTGATGATATTACGGAGGCCGGCTCTATCGTCCGGCAAGACCCCCTGCCGGGTACTCTCTATGACCCTACAGGGCCACTCACCGTAAACGTGATTGTTAGCAAGGGGCCCGAACTGGTGAAATTGCCGCAGGTTCGAGCTAGAGATGTTGACGAACTGACCAAAGAACTGGATGCCCTCGGCGTGAAATACGAAAAGTTCTACGGCGAAAACGACGACGTTGAAGTGGATGTGGTATATGATTCCAACAGGCGAGATTACGAAGAAATTGCGAAAAACGCAGACAAGGTATTGCTTTACGTGAAGAAAAATAAAGAACGGTCCGAAGGTAACTAAGTTTTTCCACTTTGATTTTCTTCCCGCAGTTCGTTGATGTTGAGCCCAATGCACTTGTTTATTGATTTTGCGTAATAATTCACGATGGTTCTTATTGCGGCAGCGGTCCGTCCACCTTTCCCGATCACCCGGGCTATGTCCTCTTTGGCAATCGCGAGCTCCACATTGGTGTCATTGAGGTTGATTTTGACAACATAGTCGCCGTCAACTATGCCGTCGAAAATTGCGTTTATCAGTTCCCTAACAGCCATAAATATCCCTCTATTTCTTTAAGAGTGCCTTGATTGTATCTGTAGGTTGTGCGCCTTTGCTCAGCCAGTAATTGACTCTTTCTTTGTCGATTTTTATCACGGCAGGATTGCGATTGGGGTCGTAGTAGCCAATCTCTTCAATGAACTTGCCATCTCTTGGCGACCTGACGTCGGCAATAACCACTCTATAAAAAGGTGCCTTCTTTGCTCCTATCCGTTTTAGCCTTATTTTCACCATACAAAACATCTCCCTCACATATTTATCTTTTCTTGTGCCTTTTTTTGTTGCCGCTGAATTGTTTCATCATTCGATTCATCGCTTCGAGGCGTTTGAGCAACTCATTAACATCCCCAACTTTGCGACCACTGCCGGCTGCAATCCGCTTGCGTCGGCCTGCATTAATCAACGCAGGTTCCCGGCGTTCTTTTTGGGTCATTGATGAAATCAGTGCTTTTGTTTTGAGCAATTCGTCTTCGCTTTTGTCAATTTGCTCATCTGTGATCTTGTTGCCAACACCTGGCAGCAGTGATATGATGTTTTTTAATGAGCCTAGCTTTTTCATGGTCTGCATGTTCGAAAGGAGGTCGTCGAAATCAAAAGAACTTTTTCTCAGATGCTCTTCAATTTTTTGCTTTTGGTTCTCGCTAAACGTGGATTCCGCCTTTTCGATCAGAGAAATTGTATCACCCATCCCGAGGATCCGAGAGGCCATTCTATCCGGATAAAACACGTCAAAATCGGCAAGTTTTTCACCTGTGCCAACGAATTTGATGGGCTTTTGGGTAATGGCTTTTATTGAAAGAGCGGCTCCGGCTCTGGCATCGCTATCTAACTTTGTTAAAATGACGCCATCGATTGAAATGGCCTCATCAAAAGCTGACGCCGCATTGACTGCATCCTGCCCGGACATGGAATCAACAACAAGCAAAGTTTCGTCTACATTAACAACCTTTTTAATGTTTTTGAGCTCATCCATCAGTTCGGCATCAATCTGCAGTCTTCCGGCGGTATCTAGTATAATGACATCATAGCCGTTATCTTTTGCATAACGCACACTGCTTGTGGCTATCTGCACGGGATCGATGTTCCCTCGCTCAAAAACATAAATATGAGCCCGTTCGCCAGCCGCTTTCAGTTGCTCGATCGCCGCGGGTCGGTAGACGTCACACGCGACCAACATCGGATGTTTGCCCTTTGTTTTAAGGTGATGGGCCAACTTTGTTGTGGTCGTTGTTTTGCCGCTCCCCTGCAGACCGCAAACCAGCACGATTGACGGTGGTTTTGCCGAAAAATTGATTCGCTCATTCTTGGAGCCAAGCAACTCTACAAGCTCTTGGTTGACAATTTTAATAATCTGCTGAGCGGGCGTCAGGCTTTGTAGCACTTCTTGACTAACCGCCGCGCTTTGGATGCGATCGATGAAGTCACGAACGACCATGTAATTAACGTCGGCTTCGAGCAACGCCAACTTAATTTCACGCATTGCTGCGCGGACATCCTTTTCGGAAATTTTGTTCCTAAAGCGCAATCCTTGAAACGTTGAAGAAATCTTATCTGCCAACTTTTCGAAAATCAGAGCTCTTCACCACCTTGCTCAACTTGTTCTTCAAGCAACTCACCGAGCAGTTCCGAAACTTTTTTGAGCCGTTTGGTCAGTTCGGCCGAAAATAGATACTTTCGATTATATTGGTTCAATGAGCCGATTAGCTCATCGATTTGACGGCACTGTGTCCGCATTTTGGAATAATTCCCGGCCACACGCAGTCGTTCCTCAAGCAGAGCGAGAGAAGTTTCCACTTTTTTGATGTGGTCCCTGACGCCTTGCCTGGTGATCCCCAAAAGCTCTGCAATTTCACTGAGTGAAAGATCTTCGTTGAAATAAAGATGGGCAACTTCTTTTTGTTTGTCAGTCAACATGGCACTATAGAAATCCAACAAATTTGAGATACCTAAATTTTTAGCCATATATAACCTCTCAATTACTGAAAAAGTAAAGGCACAAGGCTTTACCAACGTCCAGTATACAGCCTGTTTTGAATTTTGTCAAATTTTTTTATGCATTTACTTACGGGCCCAAATGGTTTATGTAAAACAAGGATGTTCCAAAGCCCACAAATATTTGAGTTAATTTAGATCATGCTTTTTTTTCGTTACGCGCAGCGCAAGGGAATCGACACAGCGGACAGGTTGTGGTAAACCCTCCGGTTAGGGAAGCTCTTTTTCTCAAGACTTCGTTTTTTGCTTCCCAGATCTGCGTGTAAAAATTTTGAATCGGGTTCGGGTGACGTCGGAAATTTGCCGAGCACTCTCTTGCATCTTGTTGAAAGTTGAAGTATAATGACTTGCGTGAAACAGGGGATGCTACTGGGTGTGCCAGAATTTCGGTTGAGGAGGAAGCGGGAAGAGTGTTAGCTTCGGGAAGGGAAATTTTGACTAGGGCGAATCAACAGGGTTATGCCGTTGGGGCGTTCAATGTCAACAACATGGAACAAGTTCAAGCTGTTATAAGTGCGGCAGAGCAAAAGATGTCCCCTGTGATTTTGCAGGTTACACAGAGTGCAATAAGGTACGCGGGGCTGCTTTGTTTGAGTGATCTTGTCAAAAGTTTGGCAGAAAAAAGTTTTGTTCCGGTTGTGTTGCACCTTGACCACGGAACGACATATGATGTGATAATTCAGTGCATCAGAAGCGGATTTACGTCTGTTATGATTGATGCTTCGATGTTTAGCTTGGATGAAAATATCAAGGAAACTAAAGAGATTGTTAAGGTGGCGCATGCATGCGGGGTTTCGGTCGAGGCGGAGCTTGGCGAGGTTTCGAGTGCAAGAGATGGCAATGTCGCGGATGGGTTAGGGGCCGGATATGGTGCCATGTTTACGGATCCTGTGCAAGCAGAAACTTTTGTGAATGCAACGGGGATTGATTTTCTTGGCGTTTCAATCGGGAATGCGCATGGGAAATATAAGACCCCGCCGTGTTTGAATTTCGAAAGGTTAAGTGAGATAAAAGCGTTGGTCAAGATTCCGCTTGTTTTGCATGGGGCTTCTGGAATCGCGCAGGACGATCTGAAACTAGCCGTTAAAAATGGCATTAATAAAATTAACATAGATACCGATTTGAGACAAGCGTTTGGTGACGGGCTCCGGGAGGTTTTTTCAGCCAATCCTAGTGAATGTGATGTTAGAAAACTGTGTGGAAGAGCCCGGGAGAAGATGATAGAAGTTGTGAAGGAAAAGATAAATGTGTGTGGATCAACGAAAATGGTGCTTTAAGCGAAGGGGTCAGGGCATATGTCAGGACATTCAAAGTGGAGTAACATAAAACGGAAAAAAGAAAAGACCGATGCACAAAGAGCGAAAATAGTTACGAAAATAAGTCGTGAAATTTTAGTGTGCGTTAAAGAACACGGTTGTGACATGAGTTCCAACCTCAAATTGGCCGAGCTTTTTGCCAAAGCGCGGGCGAATAATATCCCATCAGAAAACGTCGAAAGATTGATTGCCAAGGCCTCCGGGAACATGGATAAAAACAATTACGAGGAAATCATCTATGAAGGCTATGGGGCGGCCAGTGTTGCCGTTATGGTGCGAACTTTGACGGATAACAGAAACAGGACGGCTGGCGATTTGCGTTATTATTTCGATAAGTTCGGTGGAAACCTTGGGCAAACCGGTTGTGTGAGTTTTCAGTTCGCTGAAGTTGGAATGGTTGTTCTTGCCGGTGAGATAGATGAAAAAGAGTTGATGCAGGATCTGATAGAGCTTGATGTTGAAGATTTTGAGGTTTTGGACGGGATGGCGGTTATCACAACAAAGCCGAGCAGATTGTCTGACGTCAAAGTTGCACTGAATGCAAAGTATAGCGTGATTGAGGCTGGTTTTGAGCAGCAACCTCTTAATTTCGTAAGCGTCGAGGACGAAGTAAGTTTGGGGAAGGTCAGGGGTTTGTTAGATGCTTTGGATGACAACGATGATGTGCAAAAAGTATGGTGCAACTTGGAGGAATGAAGCGTGACTAAAATTCGCATTAAGAGGATGAGCCCGTGGGCCAAGCTGCCGGCAAGAGCAACAGCTGGAAGTGCCGGCTGTGACCTTTGCGCGGCAACAGAAGGCAAAACACGGGTTCCTGCTGGTGAAACAGTTAAGATTCCAACTGGGATTAGTGTGGGGATACCAACTCGGGAACTTGTCGGTTTGGTTTTTGCGCGGAGCGGGCTTAGTGTTAATGCTGGCGTTTCTTTAGCCAATGCCGTTGCCGTGATCGATAGCGACTACAGGGGAGAGATAGTTGTGGCGCTTCGCAATCATTCCCCAAATGATTATTTTGTTGAAGCGGGGGAGCGTATCGCGCAGCTGCTTGTTATGCCGGTCGTTCTCTTTGAGTTTGAAGAAGCTGACGAGTTGGGGAACACGCAAAGGGGTGACGGTGGTTTTGGATCAACAGGAACAAGATGATTCGGATGCTTTTGGTGCCGTTTTGCGCAACAATTGGGTGCTGATTGTCGATAGATTCGAGGGGGATTATGCCCTATGTGAAGTGTCTTCGTGTGACAAAATTATTAAAATTCCCAAAAACAATTTACCAGTTGGTGTTGCCGAGAGCGACGTCTTAAAGCTTGACCCTTTGGGGAGAAAGTTAGTGATTGACGTTGCAATCACGGCGCAAAGACGTAAAGAGTCGCTTGCGAAGTTAGAAGGTCTTTTGAAATCAGGATCTCCGACATCTTAATCTTGGTCTTATCGCCGGTTTGCTTTGTATAACGGTGTGGTTTGAAGGTTTTGTGGTGACGGACAAGCGAAGTTGATAAGTTTGTGGAGAAGTGGCCGAGCGGTCGAAGGCGCACGATTGGAAATCGTGTGAGTGTTGAGCTCCGTGGGTTCGAATCCCTCCTTCTCCGCCAGATTGTTTTTAAGTTGCGCTCTTGTCTATTGGCGCTGGGTTCTTTTTGAGAAATTAAAGTTCGCCAGAAACAAGTCGATACATAGCATAGCTGGAAAGTTTAACTATTGAATTGACAGCGAAGATGTTTAATTTGTAAGGATGGAAGGGATGGGAATTTATGTCAGGTTATTCAATTAACTTTAACCCAAACATGCACAATGCTCTCCGCGGAACGGAGAGGACCCAGACGGCAGCAAACAAGGCGCTGCAGAGGATGCAGTCTGGTAAGCGAATAATAAAAAACAGCGACGACATCGCTGGTTCTATGCTCGTGGCTGGATTGCGATCGGAAGCAAAAACCAGAATACAGGGCATTGCCAATCTTCGCGAGGGCCTTGGCATCTTGGCGCTCGTCGATTCAGCGGTCTCGAGCGCAAAAGAGCACGTGGAGGAAATAGCGGCGATGTACCTTCAGGGATATGGTGCCGTTCGGTCGCCGCAGCAGATAGCGCAGCTCAGCACGGCAATACAGGGCGCTTGGGCGGCGTACAAGCGCGAGATCATGGGCGCTGCTTACGCTGGCAAAAGACTACTGACCGGCGGGTTCGCTGCGCGCGGTGTATTCTTTGGGGAAGGCTGTGTGACGTTAGGTTGTGCTAATTTAAGCTGCGCGGCGTTGTCTCATGCTGCGTTGGCCGCTGGGATGAACTCTCATAACGGTGCGGGTGCCGCAAGGCTTTTGGATCCGTTCTGCGATGGAGCTCATTTGGCGAGCACGGTGACGTTCTCGAACGTAGGCAGGGCTGAGATTTTGAGCGGGTGCAACATGATTGCCTCGTACCTCGCTGGTGTTTCTGCCAACATCGGTATGCAACAAGCAACAGTTGAAGCAGTGGTGCGCGGACAGGAGGCGGAGGCGGACGCTTGTGAGATCGCACGCTCCCTGATAGAGGACATCGACCTTCTGTCTTCTCAGAAAGACGCGGCACAGGCAGCGGCTCTGAAGCAAGCAGCGACTAGTGGTTGGTTGCTGGTTCTTGAGATGCTGCAGTCGGATGCCAGCGGGCAGCAAGGAGCGATTGGAGTTGTTAGCCGAATTGTTCACGGCTAAGAAATCAAAAAACGAGCGGAACACAGGCCTTTCACGGCTTTGTGGTCCGCTTTTTGGTGTTTTTGCTTTCGTTTCTTTGCTGTTTGCGGCAACTTGCGCGCGGGGCCGAGGTGGCAGAGGCGGCGCAAGAAAATGGGGGCACGATCGGGCTCCGAGAACTTTGGCGGAAAAAAGCGGAAAAGAAAAGTCACCCTTTGGCTCCATGTGGCGTCGGAGGGTGATGTTTTTGTATTTTTTCCCGGCAAGCAAAAGGGAACTACAATTCAGACGTCCCACTTCCGGCGTTGTCTGACTCCTGTGTTTTTTGCAATTGATAGCCTACGCCCCAAATTGTTTTCAAGGACCACAGCTGGGAAGCCCCGTTGATTTTTTCGCGAACGCGCTTGATGTGGACGTCCACAGTGCGGGAGTCGCCGTAATATTCGAAGCCCCACACCTCGTCCAAAAGCTGGTTTCTTGTGTACACTTTGTCGGGGTTACTGGCAAGCAAAAACAGAAGCTGCATCTCCTTTGGCGGTAATGCCACTTTTTGCGATTTGATGATCGCTTCATACCTCACCATGTCAATTGCAAGATTATCAAGGCATACGCGAGTTTTGGTGCTGTCTTTTGGTACGTTATATTTAGTTGCCCTCCTGATTTGCGCTTTGATGCGTGCCGTCAGTTCTTTCGTGTCAAATGGCTTAATAACATAGTCGTCTGCGCCGAGCTCAAAACCCAAAACTTTGGCGAAAACATCGCTCTTATAACTCAAAATCACAATGGGGCAGTTAGACTGGTTGCGGATATCTTTACAGATTTGCCAGCCGTCAACAAACTGAAAAACCACATCCATAATAACGAGATCCGGTTTTATAGATTCAAATTTTTCCTGCCACTTGCTTGGGTTGGTAATCATTTCTACGGCACTGTTCTCATGTTCCAAGTGCGCTTTCAAAAACTCTGAAGAATTTTTGTCTTCGTCTATTATCATAATCTTTCTGAGTGGCATACTTGTAACTCCTTTGTTGATTTTTGGTTTGTTGCAGCCTTCACAATTTTGCAAAAGCCACAGGTGCAGCTGTGAGGAAGGCTGTGGGTAAGAGTGTGGGTGCGAAGTCGCCACGGGAAATCGCGCGGGGCACCTTTGTTTTCCAAGCGAATTCCGAAAGATAATAAATTCTTGAGGTGAAAAGCCGGATCTTTGGGAAAAGTAGCGTTAAATGGGAACTTTGGGGAGAGGGAATTACAACCCCCTCTTGCTTTGTCTCTTTGAATAGTGAGTTCCTAAAACGTCAAAAAAGCTTCAAAAAACGAATTCGTCTTGAGGTCGATGCGATCTCGAGTTCACTGGCACCGGCTAGCTAAATTCATTCCACCGTTACCGATTTCGCCAGATTCCGTGGTTTATCAACATCCAGTTTTTTTGCGCACGCAACGTGGTAAGCCAAAAGTTGCAAAACGGCCGCGGTCAAAAATGGTGTTACATTATCCTCAACTCGCGGCAACTTCAACGAGTCTGAAAGTAACTCTCTAGGAACGTCTAGGCCAGCTTTGAATATAAGCAACACACTACCACCACGCGCTTTAATCTCTTGCAGATTGCTAACGGTCTTTTTAAGGACATATCCTTGCGTTGCTAGGGCAATCACCAATGTGTCTTTTGTGACCAAAGATAGCGGTCCATGTTTCAGCTCACCAGCTGCATAGGCTTGCGCATTTATATAGGAGATTTCTTTCAATTTAAGAGCTCCTTCCAGAGCGAGCAAATAATCCAGACCGCGTCCAGCAAAAAAAACAACTTCAAATTTCAAGCAAAATTGCGCAAATTCTTCGATTTCTTTTTCTTTGTCGGCAAGGAGCTGCTCCAAAATCTCCGGCAAATCCATGAATTCATTGCAAAGAAAATGAACGTTATTTGTTAAATTCCCGGTAAGCAACCCCAGTTTTAATGCCAAAAGATAGAGCGCGGCGAGCATCGCGATGTACGCCTTTGTGCTGGCTACCGCCACTTCGATTCCTGCTTCGAGGAAGATATTATAGTCCACTTCGCGAGTAATACTCGATCCAGCGGTGTTGACTATTCCAATCGCGCTTGTTCCTGCCGCTTTGACCAGCCGCGCTGCAGCAAGGGTATCCGCTGTCTCCCCAGACTGGGAGATGAAGATTACCAAAGTCTCCCTTGAGAGGATGGGGTCCATATATCTAAATTCACTTGCCACAACCACCTCGACGGGAATTCTTGCAAATTTTTCAATCCAGCTCTTCCCAGCGAGTCCGGCGTATCTGGCGGTTCCACAAGCAACAATACAAATTCTTCTAAATTTGCGCAGATAATCATCCGGGATGCCATCCGCAGAAAAATCCGGGGCTCCACCTTTGATATTCTTCCGAATTATGTTGGAGAGTACACAGGGTTGCTCGGCAATTTCTTTGCGCATAAAATGTGAAAATTTTTGTTTGTCAGTTACGCCTGCTTGCCAGTTTGCAACACTCTCTACTTTTTCTACCTTTTCGTTGTCTGTTCCGAATATCTCCACCTTGTTCCGCCTGATTACCGCAATTTCGTCTTCTTCCAGAACAAAATAGCGATTTGTATATTCCAAAATAGCGTTAAGATCCGAACTTAGAAACTTCTCATCGTCACAAATACCGACGATTAGCGGACTTTCCTTCTTCAGAGCGAACATGGCATCCGGCGCATCGTGGAATAAAACACCCAAAGCGTACGCTCCTTCCAAGCGCAATGAAACTTTTCGGAGTGTATCTATCGGGTTCCCATCATAATAAAAATCGAGCAACTTGGCAATCATCTCCGAGTCAGTTTCGCTTTCAAGCGCATACCCTTGCGATTCCAACCACCCTTTCAACTCTTCACCATTCTCTATAATTCCATTGTGGACGATTGATACTTTGTTTGTGCTATGAGGATGGGCATTCTTTTCGGAGGGTTCCCCATGAGTGGCCCAACGCGTATGCCCGATGCCACAGACCCCCGAAAGTTCCGCGTCTGCCACCATCTTTTCAATTTCTGCTACCCTGCCAACTGTCTTGATCGTTTTAATCCCATTTTCATTCACAACAGCAAGTCCAACTGAATCGTAGCCCCTGTACTCCATTTTTTTTAGCTGTCTAACGACGATATCACAAACTTTCCTTGGCCCTATGTAACCGACAATACCACACATTCTAACTTGCCTCCTAATTTTGACAAATCCCCTGCAATATGTTAAAATCAAAACGTCAAAAGGGTGATCGTCCCTTGTTGTGCGTTTGATTCTGCGCAGAAAGTTAACTGGCCCCCGCCACCGCCACCGCCAAAGAGGTAAGGTGGCCATTCCTTTGTTGCTAAAGGAGCAGCCACAGTATAGCATATTGTCGGGAGTTTTACAACTGCGAGCTGTGTCTCCGTTGCGCTTTGCATTTGTAAGTTCAGGATTTGGGGTTAAAAATCTTTTGGAGGAGCTCTATGGTCGCTTTTTCTGCCGGAACGCCGTTTCAAATAATTAACTGCATTAACATCAAGCGCAATGTGTTGGGAAATGCTCCTGCCGACCTTTTTTGCCATACAATTGGTGGTTACGCAAAGATGCATGATGTTACCCTGAGGGTTAGGGAACTTGGCATTTTTGAAAATGTTTACGAATATCGATTAATGGAAAATGATTTTTTGACCGAAAAACTGGCGGAAGGTCTTATGGGGTTTGAAAAGAACAAAATTATCTCACTCATTAACAGTGCAAATGTTGATGGTGTTTTTGATCTGACAAAAAAAGAGTACACCGATTTTTATGCCGCTTCGGGCCTTCCCTTCAATTCTTTGTTGGGGTTTTATTTCGGACGAAGAAACAAGAATTTCAAGATTTTTTTCTATGACGAGGGAATAGGGCAATACACTAGCAAATATGCACTGCATAGCGATCGTGACGGAATCTTTTCGGGGATACTTGGCGTTGATAAAATACAAAAATGTAGGTCTTTGCTTCCAGAGTTTGCAGGCAGGTACCTTTATGAACCGCGGCTGATTTCTTTTCAAAATTTCAACAAACTGAATCAATTGCCAAAGATTGACCTAGCCGACCGTGAACTCGTTGACATCTATAACAAAATTTTTGATTATCAACCGGATGAAAATTTAAGCTCTCGCAAATATATTTATTTTAATAGCGGCTTTTTCGCCGAGGGCAGGCTACAGGAGGAGCTAGAAATATCAGAGATTCTGCTGAGAACCATTCCCAAAGACGATCTCGTTATAAAATTTCACCCTTCCGTCAAGGCTGTTCCAAGCGAATATGAGAAATATAATTTTATGGAAATAAAGCCGGTTCCATTCGAGTTGTTCGTCATGAACGACAAAACGTTTTCAAGTAAGATTTTAATTACTCCCTACTCAAGTGCAGTGCTGACTCCGAAACTTGTTTTTGGAATGGAAGCGGAATTTGTTGTGTTAGATGGGGCGTGTACGAGGAACAAAATGGGTATTTTTAACAAGGTCAAAATGATTTATGAAGATCGGAACAAAGCGCATCTGCTCAATGGCGCCGAAGAATTCGCATCTGAGTTCCCGAAAATTGTGAGAAACCAATCATGAGGAACATTAACAGTTTTCCCAAAGAAGCAAAAACGCAGGAGGTGAAGGATACCATCCTTGCTGGCCTGTTCGTTCTTCCGTTTGCTGCCATACATTTTGGGGCGCAGATTATCTTCCCCTTTCTGTTGTCGGTTTCTTTTTGTGTGTTGTTTGACTTTGGGGGACAGTTTTTGTTTTCTGCAAAACCCAAGAAATTTGATCTTACTTCGGTTTTAACTGGTATGATAATAGCATTCTCGTTGCCGGCAACCTCGCCGAAATATTTTTACATAATTGCCGCCGCGTTTGCTACGCTTGTTACAAAGCATCCATTCGGCGGATACGGTAACAACATTTTCAATCCGGCGGCCGGTGGGCTTGCCTTTGTGACTATAAGTTTCTCAGAAGAATTTTTCGATTATTCTGCGCTGCAAAGAGAAATCGATTCCGGCGTTCGTGTTTTGGGTGCGCTCCGGGAATGGCACCTTCCCGAGCTTGACAAATTCCACGTACTAATCGGTAATCAGCTGGGTTCGATGGGAAGCACACAAATCCTAGCAATAGTTGTCTGTTTAGCTTATTTGTGCTACAAGAAAGCGATTTCTGGGCGGATTGTCTGGCCGTTTCTTTTGACCTGCTCGGCAATCGCTCTAGCTTTTCCAAGGGCAGGCGGTTGCAGGTTAGAATCTCTTTTTTATGAACTTTTTTCCGGAATGTTGCTGTTTTCGGCAGTTTTTATGTTTACTGATCCAGTCACTGCTCCTGAACTGCCAATCAGTAGAGTTCTTTACGGCGTACTTTCTGGGGTTTTGGTTATGCTGTTCAGATATTTCGGGAGATTCGAGGAGGGTGTTGTTTTTGTTGTTCTCATTGTCAACTCCCTGGCAAAGGGTATTGATGCTATTGCTAAAAAATATCGCAGAAGGAAAAAACGCCTGAAACAGGTTCGACATTAAACTTTTTGAAAAAGAGCTGACCAACTACGTGATTTCATATCCTTCGGATCCAAATAATTTCTCCCATTTGAATTTTCCTGATTTCTTCAACTGTTGTTTGCAACTTGCCAAATTACGTTGAGAATGTGGCACATTGTTCACGGCGGTCACGATCGCCTTTCTTGGGGTTCTCGCGCCCTTCCGGTGAAGTGGCTTTGATTTTAACAGCGCCAGGGTGGATTGTGATGCTAGGGAGTGTCAGCACAAAATAAAGTCGATTCAATGCCAGATGTTGAGTCTCTAAGCCTGATTTGGGCAATTCCGGACCTGAACGATTTGGAACAATGGCGCAGCTAGCTGTGGCAATAAAACACACAAAGGGGAATAAATAAAACACGCAGAGAGAAGCACAGGTTCATTACTATTTTGAGCGAATATGGTCCAATTTATGTTGTGATTATGGGAACTAGGGTAAAAGGGAAAGGAATTTCTTCATGAAAAAACTAAGACTTGGAGTTGTTATCGGTGGAAAATCTAGTGAGCACGAAATATCGCTACTTTCCGGTTATGGAGTTCTTTCAAATTTGGACCCGGCTAAATATATCGTACATGTGATTATTATCAGCGAAAGTGGGGATTGGTTCCTCTACTATGGGGATTTAGAAAATATTAAAGATGGCCGATGGAGGGAAGATAGCGAAAATTTAAAAAATGTCGCGATGACGAGCTTGGGAAAATTGCTTTTGATTGAAGAGAAACACGAATTCATAGAGTTGGATGTTGTGTTTTCTGTTTTGCATGGATCAAATGGAGAGGATGGAAGGATGCAGGGGTTCTTTGAAACTGCGGGAATTCCATTTGTGGGAAGCAGGACAGCTAGCAGTGCCGTGTGTATGGATAAAGATTTTACAAATAGCATTTTAGCCCAAAACGGAATCGACATAGCCGAGTGGATTACGCTGAAAAAAAGAGAAAAAAAGACTTTTGGTGAAATGAAAGAGAAAATAGAAAAACAGCTGAAGTATCCAGTTTTTGTGAAGCCGGCCAACAGCGGCTCCTCTGTGGGGATAAGCAAAGTGAAGGGTGCTGAGGTCCTTGAAGCGGCAATAGATTTGGCTTTTAGGGAAGATGGCAAAATTTTAGTTCAAAGGGCGATCGAAGGCCAAGAAATAGAGTGTGCCGTTTTGGGGAACGATGAGCCGATTGCTTCTTTCCCCGGTGAAATTGAACCCTGTAATGAATTCTATGATTACGAAGCAAAATATTTCGAGCCGAGTGTTTTACACATCCCGGCAAGGATTGGAGAAGAGGCAGCAGAAACAATTAAATCAATTTCGAAAAAAGCTTACAGTATCCTCGGTTGTTGTGGGATGGCTAGGGTGGATTATATTTTGGATCAAAATGGAAATGCATGGTTGATAGAAATTAATACCATTCCTGGGTTCACGGAGATTAGCATGTATCCCAAAATGCTGGAAAAGATGGGGATTGGCTACTCGGAGCTTCTCGACACGCTGATTAACCTTGCATTAGAAAAACGCTAGTGGTGAGAGAGGAATTGAAATGGACGTTGTAACAAACGAGAAAAGGATTGGTGTTTTCGATTCCGGAGTCGGCGGCCTTTCTGTACTCTCTGAACTCAAACGACTTGGCTTGAATTTGGATGTTGTGTACTTGGCGGATACTAAAAATCTGCCCTATGGGGATAAGAACGAGCGGGAGTTAACAGATATTCTTTTTCAAATTTTCGATTTTTTCTCCCAACAGAGAGTTGAGCTGGTGATTGCAGCTTGCAACACTTCCACATCAATTCTTCTTGGTAGCCACCGCCACATCTTAAATCAGCAAAAATTCAAGCTTTTGAATGTGATTGAACCGGTAGTTGTAAGGGCGAAATCTTTTAAAACGGTCGGCGTGATTGCGAACAAATATACGGCGGAACATGGAATCTACAAACGGTTGATTTGTGGAGAAAATGCGGATGGCAACGTGATTTCCGTTGCTTGCCCTGCTCTTGTTCCGCTCATTGAATCCGGGAAGGATATCGCCAGTGTGAAGCCGTCACTGTTCGGTTATTTAGAACAATTTGAGACCCCCTTGGATGCAATTATCTTGGGATGTACACATTACAGCCTATTGAAAGAATATGTAGGCGAATTTTTCAAGAATAGTCCAGTGATTATCGATTCCGGGCAAGAGGTTGTGAGTGTGTTGAATGCGCAGCTCGGAGCGACGTCCGGGCGTTTTGATGTTAGATTTTGTGTAACGGGCGACGCAACAGAATTTGTTAAAATAGCGTCGAACCTGTATGCCTTTGATTTTGACGACGTTTGCCATGTAGTTTTGTGAACAAACCTGTGTTTTTGCAAAATTCGGGTTGCCGTGCCAAACCAACTTTTTGCGTGCACAAGTATGAACCTGTTATAAAGTGATGAACACGGAATGTTGGGAGTGGCTAGGGCCAAAACGACTAGATGAGCAGATTCATCTAGTCGTTTTGGCGAGCACTTTTGTTTTGTTGCTGCGTCACTATGAATACCTGTTAACTGAGCAAAATATGCCTGTTTGGGCAGATTGCTTTTGCTCCAATATAGTTTCAACAAAATATCTGATCTCGTCCATTGCGTGGTCGTTTTGCTTTTTGGGTTCGTTGTTTTTTTCACTCTTGCTCCATTCATAAAGTGAAAACTCTTGTATGCTATCTTGACACTTATCCGAAAAGAGAAGTTTTCCGGAGTGTAGAGCATTTGAAACGTGGTTAATTCCCAAAAGCACTTCATTTTTCGCTCTAATCACTTTGAACTTGTTCCCGCGTTTTATGCATTCAATAAAGCTTGCAGCCGATGGGTCAACGATGACAGCTTCGATATCCTTTTCGCCAGCCAAGCGCTTGAGTGCTTCATAATGCTTCAGATCTGTCCTCGAAATCCCTTCGATTTTGGAATCATAATAATATTCTTTGATGCGATACCACTTGTCTCCGAATCTGCCCCACAGACCGAAAGAAGACGGATTTACGATCCCGTAGTCGCAGGAGATATAAAATTTGTCAAATGTTTGTGGTAAGGATTTGACAACGTGTATTTCGGGGTCAAAACAAGGGTAAACCAACCCGTCAGAAGCTACCCATAGACCTTGGATATATCGTTTGTAAAAGACACCGGAATAAAGCGAGTGGTAGCGTAGCTGGATTTCTTGCGAAAGGGTCGGATTGTCTTGCATGCCAAGTTGGAGATAAAGCGCATTCTTGAGGTCCTTCTTTTGTATCCACTCGGTGAAAAACCAGTGCATTGGCCCTTGCGGATTGCAGTTAAACCAAAACCTTGAGCCAGAAACGGAGCATCTAGCTATTGCCTGTTCCACAAACGACCGTGGTAACAAAGCAACTTCGTCAAACAGAACGCCTGCCAGTGTGATTCCTTGAATGAAGCTGGCGGCGGCCTCGTCTTTCCCGCCAAAAAGATAAAATCGGTTGCATGCAGTTTTACTGCGCAGGTCAAAATAATTTTTGGATTCTTTGAATTTGATTTTAAATCCCCAAGATTTTAGGTGGGGTAATAGGGGATGGATAATGTTGCGGTTAACTGCTTGGATGGTTTTTCCGCAGAGGCCAAACGAGCAGTTTTTAAAATACCTTTGAGCCCACAGGATAAAAGATATAGCCATACAGAAGGTTTTGCCGCTTCTGATGGCTCCATCACAGATGATGGCATTCTTCCCGTTGTGTGGCGAGTTTTCACTCCACCAATTGAGAATTAACAGTTGTTTCTTCGAAAACGAAAATTTACTCTCCATGGCTGTTACCAGAAGTCACACTTTTTTCGATTGCGGCATAAAGAGCACCTTCAGTTTCATCGACATCGGCGTTATCCATTAGTTCGCAAAGTTTGTCCAACGCTTTCAAGCGGTCGACGAATTTTATTTCGATGCTGTTGTTCTTCCCTTTTTTGATCTCGGCGACATTCAAAAGGTCTAGTTTTTTAATTTGTTTGCGGATTTCCTCTTCACTGTTAAACAGAAGCTTAATTACGCTTTTTGCGGTTCCAAAAACGCATTTCTTCAGCATTTTTATAACTTGGGTTCGAATCTTTTTGTCCATGTTAGTGCCCCCTTTTCCTGAGGGCTTTCAAGAAATCCAAGAGTTGCAGAGCCGAACGCAACTTGGCTAAATTTTCTCTGATTTTCTCAATATAATCACTTTTTCTACATTTGCTGAATTTGTCTGCGTGGCGGGCAGATGTGGGTGATGAGCGAATGCGGCGGATATGGATCTTCTTTCCCGATACTTGGCAATTGCTATTTGTGCCACATTATAGTATAATGGAGCTATGAATTGGATTGGAAGGTTGGGTATCTTCAAAAGGGAAACGCTCGGGAAGAAACAGACGCTCATCTGGGTAGTGTTTGTGCTGGTGTGTTCTGTTTTTCTTGTTTTGGCGTTTTCCAGAGGGAATGTTTCGGAGTTATCTGGTGATAGGTTATTTGATGTTAGGTTCAAAACGGTCAGGAAGATAGAAGTAACGAATCCAAACGGCGGCTATGTTATATCTAACGGTGCTTCTGGATTGCAGCTTCAATCGGTGGCTGAAAGGCTTGTGGATGCGGAAAAGCTAAAGGATTTTGTTGATGGTTTATTTGGCTCAAAGGTAAGCAAAGTAGATATTGATGAAAACAGATGCACGAGCAACGTGCAGGTCGCCCTTAGAGTGGAATGCAGGGGGAAGACTTTTGAGATTAAGGTCAGAGATGAAGCTCCGGCAGATCTCGGCTATTACGTTAGTATTTCGAGAAAATCTGGGGTTTATCTCTTGCCAAAATCTGTGGCAGATCTGCTTTTTTGCTCTCATTTGGATTTTGTTTCGCGGGGATTATTTAAGAATTTTAGTGCCAATGGCGATTTTGATGAGTTGGTTTTTTCGGGTGTTAATCCGAATCCGGTCAGTGTTTTGAGAACGGTTGGCGAGAATTCCTTGGTTTTGGAGAACAAAGGGGAAAAGGCGCTTCTTTTGGATGTGTACAGGGATCAGATCGACAAATTGGTTAGGCTTCAGGCCGATGCTGTGAAGGTGATAAATCCAACACGGGCGGACCAAGAAACTTATGGTGTTTTTACGCCGCGTTTGCAGGTGACAGCGAAGCGTGGAGCCATTTCGGAAACTATTAGAATGAGTGAGCCGGTCGACGGGGTGTGCTTTGTTTTGGGCGACGATGGGTGCCGTATTCTTGAGTGTAATGTTGCGGATTTTAGTTTTTTGGATGCAAAATTTGATGACATTTGTAAACGGCATCTTGTTGAGGGGAACCGGGATAAAATTAAAAGTCTATCAATCAAGGTCCCTCAAAAGCGCCTAAATATGGAATTACGGGGTGCGACAAATTCGGGCGTAGTGGTGAACGGTAAGGAAGTGGTGGATGAAAAGGTTACTTCGGGTTTGAATGACCTGCTTGAGTTATTAACTGAATTCCCGTTTAAAGAAAGTGTTTGGGGGGAGCTGAACGAGGATAGGGAATCGGAACTTTCCCTTGAGATTGGGTATGGGTCTGAGGATTTGGACAAATATGAGTTTTGGGTGAACAATTCTAATGTGTGTGTTAAATATGGGAAAAGTGGTCCTTGTTTGGCGGCCTTGGAATCCGATTTAAAGGGGCTGTTAGCTGTGGTCTCCGCTTTGATGGCAGATGTGGAAGCAATTTGATTTGGGAGCCTGAAAGCGAAAGAATATTGTTGGCGTGTTGTGATCCCACGGATGTTGCAGAGGTATTTTAACTGGCCGCAGAATTATTGTAGTTAGTGGCGATAATTCGGTTATTCTTAGTGAACGCGGGGTAAGAGCCCCCACCGCATATGAGAAGTGGGTTGGCGTAGCGGCGGATACTGTTTGGGGGAGCGGAAACAAAGCTGCAGGTTATTGTGTATTACTATCCGAAGGAGTTGTTTGTGTGGTTGTTGCTGCCGTATAGGCGGTGTTATGGTGAACTTTCCCATTCCACGTGACTTGCTTATTTTCTCTGTTTGTGTTAGAATTCTCTCCCGGAGTGTGTTTGGAAAGGAGATATCCGTCCAAAATTTCTTTTGGTGGTTACTTATATTATGACAAATTTGAATGATATTTTTGCCAAAGTTTGTGAATATTGTAAGGGGCAGATTTCCTCTGTTGGGTATAATCTGTGGATAGATGTGATTGATCCAGTTAGTATGGATCATGACATTGTCAACCTGAAAGTTAAAAGTTCTTTTCAGAAGAAAATCATTCTGGATAAGTATTCGACTTTGTTACATTCCGCATTTGAGGCCGTTTTGGGCTTCCCGGTAAAAATCGAGATTGCCTGCAGCGATGACCATCTGCAAAACAAGAGGGCCTCTCGCAGAAATTCGTTTGGTGGGCCGTTTTTGCAGGTAGATACAGAAAAGCAGCAGGAGCCGGTCATTAGTAACTATGAATATTGCTTTGCCAGTTTCATTGTTGGGCCTTCCAACAAGTTTGCCCACGCGGCATCGCTGGCGGTTGCCGCCAACCCTTCTGGGGCCTATAATCCCCTGTTCATTTACGGTGGATCGGGGCTTGGGAAGACGCATCTTTTGTGTGCAATTTGCCACGAGATGTTGGAAAATAATCCCAAGTTCAACGTACTTTATGTTAAGGGTGAGGAATTTACAAACGAGTTAATTGAAGCTATTGGACGTGATTCAACAAAAGGTTTCCATGATAAATACCGCAAATCCGATGTTTTACTGGTTGATGACATTCAGTTTATTGCGGGCAAAGAACGTACACAAGAAGAGTTCTTTCATACTTTCAACGAGCTTTATCAGGCGGGTCGACAAATTGTTTTGACTTCCGACAGGCCGCCAAAAGAAATTAGGACTCTTGAAGATCGGCTTCGCACACGCTTTGAATGGGGGTTGATTGCGGATATTCAGCCTCCGGATTTTGAGACTCGCGTTGCGATAATCAGGCGCAAAGCTGAAATTTTGGAAATTAAAATTCCAGATGATGTTGCTGAGTATATAGCCAACAGGATAAAAGACAACATTAGGCAGCTCGAGGGAGCTGTTAAGAAGCTGAAGGCTTATAAGGCTTTGGCGGGGACAATTCCTTCTGTGGCCATTGCTCAAACAATTACCAAAGACATTTTAACCGAAGAGCAGCCGCTTGAATTGACCTTCGAGAAGATCATGTCTGAGGTTAGCAGAACATTTGGAACTTCTGTCTCAGATCTTAAGTCTCAAAAGCGTTCTTCTCAGGTCTCTAGGGCGCGTCAGATCGCAATATATATAGCGCGAGCGGTTCTAGAGATGCCGACATCGGCAATTGGCGCATATTTCGGAGGGAGAGATCATTCCACAATAATTTATTCGCTTTCCAAGATTGAAAGAACACTCAACCAGGATATTAAGCTCAAAGAAATCGTTGATGATATAATAAAAAATATCAAAAAGTGAGATTGTTGTTGCATGCAGCCGAAACAGAACTGGTTGCAAGAGGTGACTTGGAGGGGCCGGTGGTTTGGGCGTGGCTTTTTGCACTCTTTTCGTGCTTTATGTGGACAGGTCTCGGCTTCGACGTTTCCTTCTTTGCCGGCTAGGGCAAAGAGATTACTTTCTCTTTCGCCGGAGAACCGGCAAAGCCTGCAAAAGTGAGCGAAAGCAAGGTGACCAAATGGGATGGGAAGAGGTATGGTCGTGGGCGAAAATCTCCAGCAACAGATAAAACGAGGCCAATTCTGTTGGGAGTTGCGTGCCTAAACAACAAAAATATCCAGATACACAGCCTAAGAAGAGCCGCAGCCGCCAGCAAACTGCACGTTGGCTAGGCGGCTTTAATTTTTTTGGCGCTCCCACGCGCACAAGCACAAAGGGTATGGGAAATCCCCCGGTTAACCCAAGGGATAGCTAGTCTTTGGCTCCGCGATCCAAGGGCACTTCGTTCTGTTTTCGTCAGAGACGCGGTCAACGCTACAACGCGCTCCTTCAAACGGGTCCTGCCACCCAGAATGACTAGTCTCATCGTCGTCGTCATCTTCTTCGTACTCATCGTCGTCTTCGTCTTCTTCTTTGTATAGCTCTTTCCGGTCGCTGTCCAACTGGCGCCAGCGTTCATCCGCCGCTGCCTTCCGTTTATCCCAGTCGGACCAGAAGTTGGACCAGCGTTCATCTGACGCCGCTTTCCGCTTATCCCAGTCGGACCAGAAGTTGGACCAACGTTCATCGTCCTTCGCTCGCCGCTCTTTCCTCTCGGTTTCTTCCCGGCGTCTACGCTCCTCGTCCTTTGCTCGCCGCTCCTTCCAGTCGCTTGATTGCTGGCGCCAGCTCTCTTGTGCGCCGTCTGACTCCTCTTCCGGCTCCTTTTCTTCGCTTGCTCGCTGTGCTTTCTGCCGCTCTTTCTCCCACTCCAGACCTTCCCAAGGCTTCCTCAAGCGGTACACGGTCTTGGCCTGCAGCGCAGCGATGAATTTGGCAAACGCAGGAGCTGTTTTTTCCTTCTCATCTAGCGGGATTAAGTAAATCTTCGCTCTTCCCTTGGACAAAACTGGTCGGTTCTGCTTGGTGGCGCAGTCGACGAAGTCGCCTGCCGGATTCCCTGTTGGCCTTACGTACAACTTGCCCTCGTTTTCGATCGCAGCAGCACAACTGTCACCCTGAGAGATCAGCGAACGGAAGCGACAATCGAGCAAGACAGCGGTGCCGCGGTTCCAAATTGCCGGGAAAGGTCTGGGCGCTACGTTGTTTGCCAGTTCTACCCTCTCCATCAGCACAGAAGCGCCTTCGACAATGCGGACCAAGTCTCCCGTTGTTGCCTGGCTCGCCGAATCGCGTTGCGAGTTACCAGACCGACCGCCTTCCAATCTGCCCGGCCCTTCAATCTCTGTCGGCCTCCTTCGACAACAGTGAAAAGACTCGCTACCTCTTCTCCGACTTGCTGTATTTGCCTTTGGATTTTGTGGCCATTCAGATGCACTTCAACCCATTTGCCGTCGTGAACCCAAATTCCTGCCGTTTCGGAGAGGTCCGCTGTTAGCTCATATGCCGCATACATTGTCTCTTGCGCTGCTATTGCCTCCGACAGCTGGTCACCTTCACCTAAAGTGATCACTTCTGTTGCGTGAACTGCTGCCGTCCAGCTCAGCGCGCAGAAAAACCCGGCGAATACCCTTGCCATCGCTTTCCTGCACCTGTTCCTAGCCTGTTTTCTTTCCATTTCAAAAACCCTCCGTTTAGAATAAATTTGAATCACGTCCTCGATAGTATCACATCTTTTTTAATTTGTCAAGTACTTTATTAAATTAAAATAATTTTGAATTGTGCCATAAAATTCTGTATTTTTAAACAATATTGAGGATGTAAGATTAGCAATGTCGATAGGTAAGCGTTTGAGGTCATCTCCGGCTTTTCCCCCGACCCGCACCGTGCATGCGACTTTCACCGCACACGGCGTTCCATCAAGCTACATTGTTGTTAATCCAATATTCTTTTAGATTTGCTCGTGTCTTCTTCGTCATTATCTCGCCGGTTCCTGCTAGCTTCCTAAGCCTGTTAACAGTTCTCATGCTCTTAGGCGCTAAGGTTAGGTTTTTCAGGTACTCGCTTACTGTCTCCAGTTTTGTCGCGTGTACCAGCCTGTGGACTGCCTCATCCAGCACGATGATGTTCCCGTACTCGTCTTCTCCTCCTTCTGCTTTTGGCTTCTGGTGGTGGGCGTGTACCTTGTGAGCTTCTAGAAATTCGCCTGTTACGGCGCATTTCCCTTTCTGGGCTGAGTATCTCGAGATCTTGCTATTAAGGTACTCAATACTCCCGTGCGAGAAACTCTCCATCATCCTGTTTATTTCCTTGTCCACGCTCCCCTCCGTGTGCTCCTTGCCTTTCGGCGAGTAGTTCATCGGGGGTTTGCACTGTACGAGGTGGATAGGCGGGATCGGTATCTGCTTGTCTATTGCTGGATATTTCCGCTTGTGCCCGTACCTCTCCTTCATCCATTTGGCTACCTTCTCTCCACTTACTTTTGTGGGCTTTAGCCG
>JAISZR010000001.1 GCA_031284525.1 Oscillospiraceae bacterium
ACCTCCAATATGCTCGGGACAGGCCATTACGTGACAGACCCCAAGAATATGTGGATCATAGGTGGTACATGTTTAATTATCCTTGTTCTCTGGGTTGTGGCTGTGTTTAAGATCAACCCAAAAGTCGTTGAGAAAATGAAAGAAAAAGCGGCTATTGAGAAGGAGACACAAGAAGAACTTGATGCACAAAAAGCGGGGGTTGATGCGAACAAGTAGGTATTATGGGGTTTACAACTTAACATTGCAGCATTTTTGGGGAAGGTAACACACCGAGTGATCTGCTAATGGAAATGCCTAGGTAGGGCTTATGTTAAAGCTGTGAATTTTGGGATGTTTGAAGAGCGAAGGAAGGGCTCTGTTGTTGCTGTTTTTTTGGGGGTCAACACAAAAATTTGCATTTTTGTCGTATACATGTTATAATCCACGAGGGTGTGAGATGGAGTTGGTCAGAGTGAGGTGTTTCTCACTCTTTTTGTTTGTGATTTTGTGATCTCTGTGTAAGGAGGACAGATGCCAAATTTTGGCTTTTCAAAAGCGAATCTGGCATGCGATAAGATGAATAAAAAGGATTTTTTCATGGCACTGCGAGCGATTTCTGAAGAAAAGGGAATGGATATTTCGCATCTGGTTGAAAAGATAAAAAATGCGATGTTGATTGTTGCAAGAAAAGAATATAATGCGATTCAGAACGTGTTTGTGGAAATTGATGAAAAAGCTGAGAAGTTTGAAATTGAGATCGAAAAAACTGTCTCGGATGAGCTTCTTGACCCGGCGAGTGAAATCTCGCTTGCCGATGCTCGGAAGATTTCGAAACATGCAAAGGTTGGGGATCTTGTTCGGATTAAATTGGATACAAAAAAAGTAGGAAGAATTGCAGCACAAGGGGCTAAGCAGGTAATTAAACAGGGAATCAGAGAGATAGAACGAGACAAAGTGTTTTTTGAGCTTAAGAAAAAAGAGGGGCAAATATTAACGGCGTCGGTTTATCAAGTAACTGATCCTGCCAAAGGGTTTGTTACAATCGATATAGATGGAATTAGCGTGGTTTTACCAAAATCTGAGCAACTTCCGGGGCAAACACTTTCAGAGGGCGACACGATAAAAGTATATGTATCCGAGGTGTTGAGCGCAGACAAAGGCCCTAAGATAATGATTTCCAGAACGGGGACAGATTTTATTGAGAAACTGTTTGAATTGGAAATTCCGGAGATTGCGGATTCAACGGTTGAAATTGTTGCGGTGGCGCGAGAGGCGGGGCTCAGGACGAAGGTGGCTGTTGCAAGTAATAATGAGAATGTGGACCCTGTTGGGACCTGCATCGGTCAGCGAGGGATGCGAATAAACCGGATTGTCAATGAGCTGGGGAGCGAAAAGTTGGATGTTGTGAGATATGAAAAAGAGCCTAGGGATTTCATCAAGTCGGCCTTATTGCCGGCAACGGTTATCGAAGTCAAGATAATTGACGAAGAGGCTGAAGAATGCGAAGTGATTGTTCCGGATGACCAGATTTCTTTGGCAATTGGGCATAAGGGTCAGAATGTCAGGCTTGTGGCAAAACTCACAGGGTATAAGATTAATGTGAGAACCAAAGACGATCAGCTTACAGGCAAGGTTGAAGATGCCGAGGAAACCGGGATTCAGGGTTGAAAATATGGCAAATACCTTTACACGAAGTTTTTGGTAGGGTGCCAAGTTGTTTCTTGGTGAGTTTGATTGGGGATTGGGCAGGACGTGGTGAGGGCGAGGGAACAAATGAAAGAAAAGTGCGAGAGAATGTGCATCTGTTGCCGGACGCGCAGGCAAAAATCGGAGATGCTTCGCTGTGTGCGGCAAAGGGGTGGAGAAGTTGCGGTGGATTTGAAACATAGCCAATTTGGCAGGGGGGCTTATATTTGTGCAGATGTTGGGTGCATAAAGAAAGTTAATAAGATTGGAGCTTTAAAGAGGACATTTAAATCGAACATAAAGCCCGAAATTTTTGATTGCCTAGATAAGATTGCAAAAAAGTTGGAGGATTCATTTGAAAGAAGCCAAGAGCCTTGAGTTGAAAAAATTGAGAAACATTCTTTCGGTGGCAAAAAAAGCTGGCAAGGTCTGCTTAGGGTTTGATGTGGCAAAGGTGGCGCTAATGACGGGGAAAGGGTTCCTTTTGCTCCTTTCTGATGATCTCTCTGAAGGTACAAAAAACTCAATGATCAATATAGCTTGCCGTTCTCATGTGAAATACAGGGTGATTGAAGCTAGTTTGGAAGAGTTTGGCAATATCGTCGGCAAGCGTGTTGGAGTTGTGGCAGTTATTGACTGGGGGTTTGCCTCTAAAATAGATGAGATTTGGGAAGGGGAAACAGGAGGAGTTTTATGTTAATTAAATATCGCGTTCACGAACTTGCTAAGGATTTTGGTGTGCAAAATAAAGAGATCATTGCCCTCATTTCGAAATATTTTGGGGTGCTCAAGAAGCACATGACCTCGCTTAGTGAAGAAGAATTAAATGTGGTGTTTGAATATTTCACTCAAATGAACCAAGTGGAGACCCTTGAGAAATATGCGGAAAGAAAAGAGCAATTTGTTAGCCCAGAAGTAACAGAACAAAAAAGTACAGGTTCCAAGGTGAAGATGCCAGGTCCAGTTGCAAGAACTGTGCCACCCAAGGGTTCGGCAATTGCAGGCGGAACCTCAAAACAGGTTACAAGGCAAGGGACGGGGTCAAGGCCTACTGCACCCGCCAAAAAATCACCGGATAGAAACAACCAGATTACAGTTGGAATTCGAACAGTCAATGTTAATCTCGATAAATATAATGAACGCTATGAGGCAATGGCGCAGCCTGCAAAAGATAACTTTGTGACTAAGCAAAAGTTTGGGAATAGGCAACAGCGAAACCGCAACTTTAAAAGAGAGACCGAGGCGGAAAAACTTCGCAAATTGGATCTTGAGAGGCAAAGAAGACAAAATCTGAGGGTGTTGATTCCAGATGAGATTTTGGTCGGAGATTTCGCTTTAAAGCTTAAAGTTACCTCGTCCGAAGTAATTAAAAAGTTGATGAGCCTTGGTGTGATGGCGAATGTTTCACAGACAATAGATTTCGATACTGCGTCGGTTGTGGCGAGCGAGTTAGGGTTCAAAGCTGAAAGAGAAATTGTGATTACAATCGAAGAGCGGTTGTTTATTGCGCAGGAAGATGCGGACGATGATCTTGAGAAGAGGAGCCCGGTTGTTGTGGTCATGGGCCACGTTGATCATGGGAAAACCTCCCTTCTTGATGCAATCAGAAATACGGCGGTGGTCGAAAAAGAAGAAGGTGGGATTACTCAGCACATAGGGGCATACTGTGTTCCAGTTGGTGAGAGATATGTTACTTTTTTGGATACCCCGGGGCATGAAGCATTCACAGCAATGCGAGCAAGAGGTGTTCAGACTACGGATATTGCGGTGCTGGTGGTTGCGGCGGATGATGGGATTATGCCGCAAACGGTCGAAGCAATAAACCATGCAAAAGAAGCGAATGTAAATATTATTGTTGCCATAAACAAAATAGATAAACCTTCTGCGGACGTTGAAAAGATAAAACAGGAACTCACGGAACACGGCCTTGTCCCAGAAGAGTGGGGCGGTGACATCATTTGTGTCCCCGTTTCTGCAAAGGAAAATCAAAATATCGGGTTGTTGCTCGAGATGATTTTGCTAGCTGCGGATATGAAAGATCTCAAGGCAAATCCGAACAAGTTGGCTAGGGGTGTGGTAATCGAGGCGAGGTTAGATAGAGGTAGAGGGCCGCTTGCGACATTGCTTGTGCAAAATGGGACTTTGCGCGTTGGGGATGTTATTATTGCGGGGACGGCAATAGGAAAGATTCGGACGCTGCAAGATAGTAATGGCAAAAAGATGACGCAGGCGGGTCCATCAGTTCCGGTTGAGGTGACTGGGCTTTCGGTTGCTCCTTCTGCCGGTGATGTTTTTAACGTGGTGGAAGACGAAAAGTTGGCGAAAGAGCTTGTTGAAAAGAGAAAGTTTGGGCTCAAAGAGGAGATGTTTAAAAAAGTTCAAAAAGTAACTTTAGATAACCTGTTTGAGCAGATTGCCACGGGTGAAGTAAAAACCCTCAACATCATAGTGAAGGCAGATGTTCAAGGGTCAGTTGAGGCCCTCAAACAATCGCTTGAAAAACTTTCGAACAAAGAGGTTAAAGTTAAGGTGATACATGGAGCGGTCGGCGCTATAAATAACTCAGACATGATGCTTGCTGAGGCTTCGGGTGCGATTATTGTCGGATTTAATGTGCGATCAGATGCTATTGCCGGTGAGCTGCAGAATAAAAGCAGTGTTGATGTCAGGTTTTATAGGGTGATATATGATGCGATTGACGAGATTAAGTCAGCTATGAGGGGTCTGCTTGTACCTAAAATTCGTGATGTTGAACAGGGAAAAGCTTTGGTGCAGCTGGTTTATAAAATCTCGAGCGTTGGTACTGTTGCCGGTAGCCGTGTCCTTTCGGGAAAGATCACAAGGAATTCGAAGATTAGGGTTGTGCGCGACGGGATTATTCTTGCTGACGAGAGCGTTGCGTCGCTCAGGCAGCAAAAAGAAAGTGTCAAAGAAGTACTAGAAGGCTTTGAATGTGGGATACTACTCGGTAAGTTTTCTGATCTTAAAGAAAACGACATTTTGGAGGCTTATATACAGGAGAGCTATATCGACGATAAAGTCGATGATTAGGTGGGTTTTTGGATGGAAGGGAAAATGAGCGAGAGGGTAAGAAAAGTTGTTGCGGGTCTTTCGATCGTTACGTTTTTGGGTTGTTTGGGATATACTGGGTATGACGAGATTTCTGACAGGCTTGCCAAAAAACATTTCGACGATGTTTTGAAAAAAGCACAAAACTCGGGTGAAATTCAGGTTGCTGGGTACCCTGATGACTTTGTCAAAGACCCCAGAATTATGGAGATCTATAAGCAGAACAAGGATGTGGTGGGTTGGATTAAAATAGAGGGGACGACGCTTGATTACCCGGTTTTTCAGAGGAAAGATGATGTAAACAGGACACCTAAGGATTTTTTTTACATCAGGCATGGCATTGACAAAGAATATGCTGTGCTCGGGTTGCCGTTTGTAGATTACAAAGTTGACCTGAAAAAATCGAGCAAACACGTAGTGATTTGCGGGCACAATATGGGCGCAAGTGACGATATGTTTGGTGTATTAAAACATTATAACAAACACGACAGGTACTGTGGCAACAATCCAGAGAAGGCGATTGAATTTTATAAAGAACACCCAGTAATAGAGTTTGACTCGGTCTATGAATCAAACAAATATAAGATTTTTGCAATCTTCCTTATGAATGGTGCGGTAAAAGGCGGGAAGGATAACAAAAAGCCCGATTTTGATTACACCGCTTTTGCGGATGCGGCTGCCGACTTTAATGAGTTCATAAATCAGGCAAAAAACCGGTCGCTGCTTAATTTTGGGGTAGATGTGAACACTGGTGATTCTTTTTTGACCCTTTCTACTTGTTCCTATGAGCTCGACGATTTCAGACTTGCTGTGGTTGCGAGAAAGATCAGGGAAAACGAGGACCTTGGTGCAGCCGAAGTGGAAAACAATAAAGATCCGCTCATGCCTAAATGTTTTTATGATGAATTTGGTGGCGTGGCCCCGGAATTTGTAACAAAAGATTATCGCCCTGCCACAGCGGCAAAGGCGGCGGCTGCGGTTGATAAGAAACTCGGTTTTAAACGCCCTAAAGACGAATATGTTATGATCAACGGTAGCAAAAAACACAGGAAGCCTTTCAAGGTTATTTGTGACATGGTAGAAAACGAAGTTGGATCTGATTTTCCGGAAGAAGCAGTCAAGGCCCAAGCGATAACCTCTCATAGCAAGTTGCTTTTTAACAACAAAAAAGGGGATGTTCCTACTGTTGGACTGAAACCGGCTAGTAAAAGAACGAAAGAAATAGTCAAAAAAGTTATGAATAAGGGAATTTTTTACCATAATGAGATAGCAGAGACAACATGCTTTGATTGCTCGGCTGGAAGAACCAACAGTTCAAAGGACGTATGGGGCTTTGAATCTCCTTACCTTGTGAGCGTTGTGAGCCGGTATGACAAAGAGGCACCGAGATATGAACAAGCAAATGTTTTCTCATGTAAGGAACTGAAAAAACGCTTTAAAGATGGCCTTGATTTGGATTTGGAGGAAAATGATATTAAGCCTCGGAAATGGTTTAAAACGCTAACTCGCACGGATGGGGGCTATAACCACGAGATGATTGTGGCGGGACACACGGAATGTTTTAGTCCCAGCAGGGGGCGGAAAGTCCCAATTACTGGCCATTTGATCAGACAGTATGTTTTGCCAGAAATTGGTTCTTCAAAATTCAAAGTGGGTTATAGCAAGAAGCGGGATAGTTTTAAATTCATCTCTTACGGCTATGGTCACGGCGTTGGGCTGAGTCAGTGGGGGGCAAAGTTTTATGCCGAAAAAAAAGGTTGGGATTATGTTAGAATCATAAAGCATTATTTCCCCGGCACTAAAGTAAGGAAGATATATAAGTAGTCATCTTTTGAATTGGCAATTTTAATCGCAGTTGGTTCTCGGCACGTTTAATAGGGTTGGCATGGAGAGAGGTAAAATTGGGAAAGGTGAAATTGAAAAAAGAAGCGAAGTTGAAGAGGATAAGACAGTTTTTAGTGTTGATATTCCTTTTGGCTTTTGTTACCGTTATCATACGTTACTTGTTACTGGGCAAAGGCGAGCGAGATAAACTGGGAGGGAACACGGAAGAAGTTGAAGAAGCTCTTCAATCAAGCGAAAACAGGTTGCCCGAAGTTGTTGATACACACGAAGACACAAGTTACGATATATACCTCCCAACAAACTGGCACAAACACAGCGGTGAAATTAAAAAGATCTTGCGTGAAGCAAATGTGCTGGAAGTAGAACCAATGCGGGACTTTCTTCGTCGGTGCAAAAAACAAGCGGTCTTTTCTGGCAGTGTCTTTAGAGTTGCGCTTGAGGGTGGAATAAAGGCTGTTTTTAAGACCACTTCAGATGGCAATATGGTGCGAGACAGAATGGAGGAAACCGCATATGACCTTTCGGCCTATACGAATTTTGCGTATGTTCCACCAACTGTGCATAGAACTCTTGAATGTGATTTTAGTGGGAATGGTCGAGCGGAGAAAAAATCTGGATTTTTAAGTTTGTTTGTAGATACGGAATTTGATTCGCTCAGATATACTAAAGAACAGTTTTGCGCAATTTTGAGCAAAATAGACGAGGAAGAGCTTCTAAACTACAAAGTGTTCAACTTTGTTTTTGGGAATTGGGACGTAGGGCCGGGTAATGTCCTAGTTGCAAGATGTGACAGTGGAAAAGAGACTCGCTATCACCTTGTTGCAATAGACAATGAGGGAATCGCCAACCTACAAAGGGTCAGGTATGGAGAGGCCCCGTTTGTAAGATGGTTAAAATGTCCGGGTGCAGGTGAAAATATTCAGGATTTCCCTTTTGACGAGGTAAATAGAAGTGGTGAAACTTCTCGCGAAATGGTTGCCCGCAAGTACGGTCAATGGCCACCCAAAAGACAGCATAACTATGCGCTCTTTGATGGCGCTTATTGGGCTCAATTCGCGGATTTTATTTGGGGTTCTGAGAGTGACGTGACTGACCTGCTTTACCCTAAGCGGTTAACAGAAACAGCAAAAGAGAAGCTTAAAAGCCTTACCAAAGAAAGCTTGCTTGAGTTAATTGCTCAGTCAGCCGGTATCACGGATTTCATGAAGGCAAGGGTGGATGGATTTATTGAAAGACGTGATATGCTGCTAGAGCATTTTGGTATTGACGATCTTTAGCAATATTTCAGAGAGGGTGCCATGTGTTGTATAGCTTTGGTGAAATAGAGGGGAAATGGCAAAAAAGGTGGTATGCATCGGATTTATTCAAAGCAAAAGATGACACCTCGTTGCCCAAATATTACCCACTTATCGAGTTCCCTTACCCTTCCGGCAGTGGGTTGCATGTGGGGCATCCAAGAGCATATATAGCTTTGGACATCATTGCGCGGAAAAGAAGAATGCAGGGGTTTAACGTGCTTTATTGCATCGGGTGGGACGCATTTGGGTTGCCAGCAGAAAATTATGCAATGAAGAACAAGGTGCACCCGCGAGTTGTCAGTCAAAATAATATTAAGCGCTTTAAGAGCCAGATTCAGAGGCTTGGCATCTCGTTTGACTGGAGCCGTGAAATCAATACAACCGACGAAAAATATTACAAATGGACCCAGTGGATTTTTTTGCAGCTCTTTAAAAAGGGGTTGGCATATAAAGCTGAAACCATAGTTAATTGGTGTACCGGCTGCAATGTTGTGCTCGCGAATGAGGAAGTGGTTGATGGAAAGTGTGAACGATGTTCGTCGGAAGTTATTAAGAAACAAAAAAATCAGTGGATTTTGAAGATTACTGGGTATGCCCAGAGATTGATAGATGACCTTGATGAAGTGGACTTCCCTTCGAAAGTGAAAAGCTCGCAAATTAACTGGATTGGAAGGTCGGAGGGCGTCAACATTCAGTTCAAAATCACAACCGGTGATACGCTTGAAGTGTTTACTACTAGGCCGGATACGATCTATGGTGTTTCGTGTATGGTGATTTCACCGGAACACAGGTTTGTTTCGCAGTGGTTGGATTTGGCCGCAAATCCGGCTGCAATGAGAAATTACGTCGAAGCTGCGGCAAAAAAATCCGAGATTGAGCGCACAAGTTTAGATAAAGAAAAGACAGGAGTTCAGATTGAGGGAATTTTTGCCATAAATCCAGTAAATCAAGCTCAGATCCCGATTTTTATTTCTGATTACGTTTTGACCTCCTTTGGGACTGGCGCGATCATGGCGGTTCCTGCGCACGACCCAAGAGATTCGGAGTTTGCAAAAAAATATTCGCTGCCTATTATTGAAGTAATCAAAGAGGCGGGCCCGTCTTCTTCTGCTTGCGAGAGTGAGAAATTAATAAATTCCGGGATGCTCGATGGGCTTTCGATTAAAGAGGCGCAAAAGAAGATTACAGATTGGCTTGAAGAGACCAACTTTGGGTACAAAAAAGTTAATTTCAAACTCAGAGATTGGGTGTTTTCGCGGCAACGCTACTGGGGAGAACCTATTCCAATTATTCATTGCGAAAAGTGTGGATATGTCCCGCTAGACGAATCTGAGTTGCCGCTTGAACTGCCGGAAATCGAATCATTTGAACAGATGGAAGCCGGCATCTCACCGCTTGAGAATCTCACAGATTGGGTAAATGTAAAATGCCCAAAATGCGGAGCGGCGGCGAAGCGCGAAACTGACACAATGCCTCAATGGGCGGGCTCTTCTTGGTATTTCTTGCGGTATTGCGATCCCCAAAATGATCAAGAATTGGCCTCGCAAAAGGCGCTGGATTATTGGATGCCGGTTGATTGGTATAACGGCGGGATGGAGCACACAACTTTGCATCTCCTTTATTCCCGGTTTTGGTACAAATTCCTTTTTGATATAGGGGTTGTGCAGACTAAAGAACCGTATGCCAAACGGACGAGTCACGGAATGATTCTCGGGGAAAACAATGAGAAAATGAGCAAGTCGCGCGGCAACGTCGTTAACCCGGATGATGTGCTAGACAAGCATGGTGCAGATACAATGCGGCTTTATGAGATGTTCATTGGAGATTTTGAAAGTGCGGCCTCGTGGAACACAGATTCAATTAAGGGCTGTGCACGCTTTTTAGAGAGGGTTTGGGGTCTTTTGAAGCTGCCGACCAGCGATGCAGATGACTTTAGTGATGGTTTGAAATTGAGCTTTAACAAAACCATCAAAAAAGTTTCGGGTGAGGTTGAAGATTTGAAGTTTAACACAGCCATCGCCGCACTTATGAGTCTTTTGAATGAGATATATGTTGCTTCTAAAATCAATCGATTTGAACTAAAGACGTTCTTGCTGCTGCTTTGTCCTTTTGCGCCGCATATCTCCGAGGAACTTTGGGAAAGGTGCGGATTAAAAGGTCTTGCTTGCACCAGCAGCTGGCCGGAATATAACGATGCCGACTGCTTAGATAGCTCTACTGAGATTGCAATTCAAATAAACGGACGGATTAAAGCAAGGATTGTCATTAGGACCGACGAAATTAAGGAAGAAGTTTTGAAATTGGCAAAAAGCGAACCTTCCATTCGTGAGATTCTCGGCAATTCCAAGATTAAAAAAGAGGTTTACGTTCCAAGGAGCTTGGTTAATTTTGTTGTTTGAAACGCGGTGATGCTCTTGCTCCCGGTGAAATAAGCAGGTGGAATGATCTTTGTGTAGGGTAGCACGGAGCGAATTCGGAGCCTTACAAAAGAATGCAAGGTGAGATTGCATAAATTGTGGAAAATGCGATTGTAATTTTAAAGGGTTGATGGGTACATAGTGGATAATGTGACGAAAGTTTTGGTTGTTGGGGCAGGCCTTGCTGGTTGTGAGGCTGCTCTGGCATTGGCTAAAAATGGCATTGAAGTTGATTTAATTGAAATGAAACCTCAAAAGTTCACCCCGGCGCACAAAAACCCTTGCTTTGCCGAACTGGTCTGTTCGAACTCACTAAAATCAGTGCACAAAGAAACTGCCTCGGGGCTGCTGAAAGAAGAATTAAAGCTTTTAGGTTCGATTGTTATGGAAGCTGCCGAGAGCACGAAAATACCCGCCGGAGACGCTTTGGCGGTGAATCGAGAACAGTTTTCGCAATATGTAACGGATCGAATAAAAGAAAACCAACTAATCCGGGTGATTCAAATGGAATTGACCGAGCTGCCCGCAAGAGAGACGCCGTGCATCATCGCAACTGGACCGCTCACGAGTGCTAAGCTCTGCCGGGAAATTGAAAAATCATTTGGGGAAGAAAACCTCAGTTTTTTTGACGCTGCAGCTCCGATTGTAACTGGTGAAAGCCTAGATAAAAGCAAGGTTTTTTTTGCTTCAAGATATAACAAGGGTGGCGCGGATTACCTTAATTGCCCGATGAACAAGGAGGAATATGAAAAGTTCTATGATGCTTTGATTAATGCCGAAACGGTGCAACTCCCGAGCTTTGAACAAGAAGAGCTCAAAACTTTTTCAGGGTGCATGCCAATTGAAATTATGGCAAAAAAAGGCAAAGATACCCTGCGTTTTGGGCCATTAAAACCAGTTGGAATCACAAATCCAGTAACAAATGCCAAGGCCTATGCCGTTGTTCAGTTGCGGCAAGAAAACAAGATGTGCAGCTTGTTTAATCTTGTTGGATTCCAAACAAACCTTAAATGGGGCGAACAAAAGCGCGTGTTTAGCTTGATTCCCGGGCTTTGTGATGCCGAATTCGTGAGATACGGTGTGATGCATAGGAACACATTTATAAACAGCCCGAAGTTGCTTGATGGATACTTTAGATGTAAAATGAACCACAGGAGATTTTTTGCTGGTCAGATAACGGGGGTTGAGGGTTATCTGGAATCCGCTGTAAGTGGGTTGGTTGCCGGATTAAACCTAGCAAGAACTATTAAAAATCTAAAGCTAGTCCCGCTTCCCCAAACTACTATGATAGGGGCACTCGCGGCGTATATCAGTGACGGTTCGACCCCGAATTTTCAGCCAATGAACAGTAACATGGGAATCTTGCCGCCGCTTGAGACGAAGATAAGGGATAAGAGGGTAAAGCATGAAAAACTCGCAGAAAGAGCGATTTCTGCCCTGACTGCTTGGCATGCAAGTTTGGAATGGTGAATGCCTCTTTTCACCTTCAGAAGGGTGATGCATTATGCGGATGAATTCGTTGATAAATTTCCTGAATAACCAGGATGAGATTGATGCGGGAATTGTTGTTGGAAGCGACAACCGCTTTTATTTTTGTAATGCCAAAACGAGTGACGGCATTTTGTTAGTCAACAAAAAAGAAGCGTTTCTTCTTGTGGATTCAAGGTATTTAACCTACTGCGAGGAAGTGGCAAAAGACTGCAATGTCATCTTGATGAGCGATTGCAAAAAGCAAATTCAAAATTTTATTAGGGAATGCAAAGCGAAAAAAGTAGGTGTGGATGTTTCGAATGTTAGTATGAAGGATTTTAAGTATTTCTCCTCTCTTTCTGAAGGGACCATATTGGATTCAGATGCGTTGGAAAACGCTATAAGAGACCAACGGGCGATAAAAGATGAAACTGAAATAGAAAATATCAAGGCTGGCCAAAATTTGTTGGATATGGGCTTTGTTTATATATTGGAGCACATCAAACCTGGAATTTCGGAACTTGAGCTTGCGGCAAAGCTCGAATTTTATCTTCGGCAGCAGGGAGCTCAGAAAGTCGCCTTTGATTTTATTGTTACATCTGGGGTAAAGACTGCGTTGCCTCACGGAATGCCCGGTGATAAGCTGCTTTACGAGGGGGACCTTGTGATGATTGATTTTGGCGTTATCTATAACAACTACTGTTCCGATATGACACGGACTGTTGCGGTGAAAAAAGCTTCTGAAAAACAAAGGGAAATCTATGGACTTGTGTTGAACGCGCAAAAGCTGGCGATAGATGCGATTAGGCCGGGAGGAATTTGTAAAGAGATTGATTTGCTGGCAAGAAACTTTTTAAACCAAAAAGGTGTTAAAGATTACTTTGGGCACGGTCTTGGGCACGGCCTTGGGCTTGCGGTTCACGAAAAACCTAATCTTTCATCTTGCAGTTGTGATATAATCAGCAAAGGGAATGTGGTCACAGTTGAGCCTGGGATTTACCTGAAAAGTGAATTTGGAGTTCGAATTGAGGATACTGTTATTGTGACGGATTTTGGAACACAAAATATTACAAAGAGCTTTAAAGAAGAGCTGCTCATAGTTTAGATTATTTGAGAGGCGAACGACATGCAAAGACCGTTTGTTAGTGCCATTATTGTTGGTGCCGGCAGTTCAACTAGAATGGGAGACCGGAACAAGATAACAGCTAAACTTTTAAATGGAGAAATGGTCATTGAGTTTTGTATTAAACCGTTTATCAACTCGGAATTGGTGGACGAAGTGATTATTGTTACAAGTGAGGGGTTAGTTGCCGATTTTAAAGCTTGGTTCGAAAGTGGAAAGGTCAAGGTAGTCAAAGGGGGAAAGATGCGATCGGATTCGGCATTTTTGGGAGTGATGGCAACGAATGAAAAGGCTGATTTCGTGTGTATACATGATGCTGCTAGGCCATTTGCAAGCGAAAAGCTGCTCCAAAGGTGCCTCGAAAGCGGGATGAAGTACGGAGCTGCAATACCCGTTTTAGCGTCGGAAAACACCTTAAAGCTGGCAAAAAATGAAGCAGTTGTTGCGACTTTAAAAAGAGATGAGATTTTTCAGGTGCAAACACCGCAGGTTTTCAAAAAGTTAGATTATGTTGAAGCGATGACATTTGCTAGGGAATACAACAAAAGCTTTGCGGATGACAGCCAGCTCTTTGAAATGCGTGGGTTGCCGGTTCACACGGTAGCCGGTGAAAAAACAAACATCAAAATCACAGTAAAAGACGACTTGGCGCTCGCCAATGCCGTTTTAAGTCAGATGGGTTCTTGTGAAGGGGAACATACGATGAAAATTGGGCATGGATATGATGTGCATCGCTTGGTCAAGGGCAAAAAGTTGGTAATTGGCGGGAAGGCAATTGATCATGAGTTGGGATTGGAAGGGCATTCGGACGCCGATGTTTTGGTTCACGCAATCATAGACGCCCTTCTGGGCGCCGCTGGACTTGAAGATATCGGGTGTTTTTTCCCACCTGAGGATGATAGCTTCAAAGACGTGAGCAGCCTCAAGCTTCTTGCAAAAATCAAAGAAATTCTCGAAAACCAGAGTTTTCACGTGGTGAACATCGATTCAACGATTATTGCGCAATACCCCAAGTTGGCAGGGTATGTTGGAGAGATGCGACGCAACGTTGCCGAAGCACTGGGATGTAAGGCAGATCAAGTCAACATAAAAGCAACAACGGAAGAGGGGCTTGGATTTACGGGAACTAGCCAAGGAATTGCTGTACATGCCGTGTGCTTGATTTGCAAATGAGCAGCACTTTTTTCAAGAGGCATTGAAAATGGCAGGAGACGCCATCGACGAAGGGGGCACCTTTACCTCCTTTTTGCAAAAAAATCAGAGAGCAAAAAAGAACATTCACGTTCCAAGATGTGCCCCTTGATGTTATCATGATGCAGGCGGTGAGCCAGCGGCGAAGGGCAGCCAAAAACAATTTCATCAATTCGGGCGTTGATTGCCGCTCCCACACACATCGAGCACGGTTCCAATGTGACGTAAAGGGTGCAGCCCAACAACCGCCAAGAGCCTAGTTTTGAACACGCAGAGTTAATTACGATCAGTTCCGCGTGGGCAAGCGCGTTTTGCGTGGTTTCACGCAGGTTGTGACCTTTGCTTATCACTTTTCCTTCTTGCACAATCAGGGCGCCAACTGGTACCTCTTCTAAGGTTCCGGCCTTTTTTGCCTCGCTGATGGCACATTTCATAAAGACCTCATCTTTTGTTAACATTTGACCACCTTAAAGGGCTTTCCTTCTGATTGGCAACTGTTTATAACAAAATTACTCCCTTTGGATTTGCCGTCCCAAAAAACAAGGACGAAATCAGAATGTTGTATGATTTGTTTGTTGCGAATTATAGGTGCTATCCTTCCATAAAGTGAGTAATTTGGCAAAAAACATCTAAACGGTATGTTTTGGTCTGCGGCAAATTTTTGAGCTAAGGTGTCGACGCCATGAGAGCCCCCGCTGATGATTTCCGAACACTTTTGAGGAAGGTGCTCTCGAATGAACTCTGACTTGATGTCGTCGATGCTTCGTGACCCTATTATAGCCACTTTCATGAACTCACCTGCCTTGAAGTTTACAAAAAAGATTGCCTGAACCAGTTGTTTTCTGACGGTATTATATCCCAAGTTTTGGGCAATTGCAAACAGAAATTCATGGTTTGCACATTTGATTTGTTTCTGGTATGGTGTGCTCCGCTCAATCGTAGTTCTGCGACACGATTACGCAGATAGCTCTTGATGAGGTTGAAAAAGCTGACCAACCGTGATATACTGTGCGTGCAATGAGTGGGAGATTAGGCAGAAATGGAGAGTCAAGTGAACGGTGGCCTAGGGATATATATACATGTGCCATTTTGCAATAGGACCTGTTGGTACTGTGATTTTTATTCCGTAGCTCCGAATGGGAAAATGATGCAAGACTATGTTGACGCCATCTGCGACGAGTTGATTTTTTATCAGAATACTGGGAAGGTAGTAGAAAGTATCTATTTTGGTGGTGGGACGCCTAATTTGCTAGATTTTAGGCAGATTGCAAAAATAATCAGGGCTCTCAGTGAAACTTTTGAGGTTAGCTGTGACGCAGAAATTACAGTCGAGATGAACCCGGAACTTGTAAGTGAAGAAATGGCATATGATTTGCTCATGGTTGGCGTTAACAGGGCATCGGTTGGTGTGCAGTCTTTTTCTGATGCTGATTTGAAATTTCTAAAGAGGCGGCACTTGGCCCGGGTGGCACGTGATTCGGTCGGGATCGTCGCGAAGCAGGGGTTTCCCGATGTTTCGATTGATCTGATTTTGGGGCTACCTTCTCAAACTCGCGAGCAGTTTGAAAGGACTGCGGCTTCGGCGCGAGAGCTGGGTGTTTCACATATCTCCGGGTACCTTTTGAAGGTTGGAGATAAAGCGAAGTTTGATTATAGCGAGACGGTTGAGTTGTTGCCCGAGGAGGATGAAGTTTGCGATAACTACGAAAATTTTGTTAGTGTGATGAATGTACATGGGTTCAAACAGTATGAAATATCCAACTTTGCAGCAAATGGTCGCAAAAGTGTGCACAACCTGAAATATTGGCGATGTGAAGAATATATAGGACTTGGAGTTGCTGCTCACTCTTATTTGGGTGGTGTTAGATATCATATTATTAAAGACGTTGATGCTTACATACACAATATTAAGGGTGCAAGTCAATACCTAAAAGAGTTAAAGGGGATGTTGCCTCCATACCTTGAGGGAGGAAAACTCAAAAAGGAGGGCTCGCAAAAGCTTTATCACATTGACGATTGTGATCCGTTTGTGGAATATGTTATGTTAGGCTTGCGATTAACGGCGGGGCTAGATATCCGGAAATTGGCGGAAATTGACGGAGGGAAATGTAGAAAGTTTTTGAGTGCGTTGGGGAAGCGAAAATGGTTCTCGGATTTTGTGGTTCGTGATGGTGATAAAGTACATTTGACTCTTAGGGGGTTTTTGGTCAGTAACAGGGTAATTGCAGAACTTTTATCGTGATGTGCGGAGGGGGTTTATGGCTGCAGGAAATGGGAGTGTCAGTTTATCTAAAGTTATTGAGGGCTTGAACCTTAAGATGGCGTATCTGCCAGAAAATGTCGAAGAGATCAAAGTTACTAGCAGGAATGTCAACAGGGTTGGGTTGTGCTTAGTTGGATTCTTCGATAGCTTTGAGCATGGCGGGATATATCTTTTTGGTAGCGAGGAAATGCACTATCTGCTTGATAGAAAATCTGACAACAGACTAGATATACTTGATAGATTCTTCAGCCGTAGACCACCGCTTGTGATAATAACTGACAATTGTGGTGGTGTGGACGAGATTGACAGTTGTGCTAGGAAACATAAGGTATCATATGCATTTGCTGAGGAATCTGCGTCTGTGGTGATGGTTGAAGCCATTAAGTTTTTGGGGATCAGCCTTGCGCCCAGGACGTCTTTGCATGGGGAGTTAGTTGTGATCTACGGCGAAGGAGTTTTGCTTACCGGTGAAAGCGGGGTTGGCAAAAGTGAAACAGTTATTGAACTCATCAGAAGAGGGCATCACTTGGTTGCAGACGATGTTGTTGATGTCAGAAAAATATCTCACGAGGTGTTAACAGGGTCGGCGCCCAGTAATATAAGGTATTTTGTTGAGTTGCGGGGGATTGGCATTGTCAATGCGGAAAAGATGTTTGGAACTGATGCGGTAAGGGTATCATCCCAGATTGACTTGGTTGTTGAGATGACTGATGTTGAGGATAGGAGCATTTGTGCCGGAATGGTTGGTAGTGAGTTCACGACGAATATATTGGGTATCGATTTGCCGATAGTAAAAATACCTGTAAAAAATGGTCGTAATATGACTACTTTGGTAGAAGCGGCGACACTGGCGACCAAACAAAAAAAGGCGGGGTATAATGCGGGGCAAGATCTACTGCGTACTTTACGAAAGTTCCGGGGATAATGATTGAATGGAGAAAATGGAAAAATTTGCCGCGTTTGCTAAAGAATTGGGTGTTAATGTCCTGAGGGAATCGATGAGTTTGCATACCACTTTTCAAATTGGAGGCGTTGCATTCTTTGCTCAGGTAGGCGATTTGGCTGTTTTGATGAAAATAATGGCCTATCTACAAGGGCACGACATAGATTACCAAATCATCGGGAACGGTTCGAATCTGCTCGTTAGTGATTCAAAAATGGATAAGCTTTTTATCAAACTGGTGGGAAATGAAGATGAAGTGTTTCTGGAAGATGAAACGCTAGTTCGCGCTCCTGCCGGGATCTCTTTGCAGAAGTTGTGTGATTTTGTGCTAGAGCATTCGTTGACTGGCCTCGAATTTGCACATGGAATTCCGGGAACTTTAGGTGGTGCGATTTACATGAATGCTTCGGCATATGGCAAGCAGATGAGTGATGTGCTCGAAAGCATTTTTTGTTTGGATGATTCTGGAAACCCGAACAAAATGGAGGCAGGGCACGCCAACCTAGGCTATAGACACAGCGTGTTTATGGGCAAAAAGTATTGTATAACAGGGGCGTTATTGCTTCTTGCAAAAGGGAACAAGACAGAAATTAAAAAGGAAATGGATTTCCTGTGGGAAAAGCGTCAAAACAGCCAACCATTGGATTTGCCAAGTGCCGGGAGTGTATTTAAGCGCCCTAAGACCGGTTTTGCAGGAGCTTTGATTGAAGAATGTGGCCTTAAGGGGATGAAGGTGGGCGGTGCGGCAGTGAGTGAAAAACATGCTGGATTTATTGTAAATTTGGGCGGTGCTAGCTGCGACGATGTTAGGGAACTAATTAAAGAAATTCAAGATATTGTTTGGCAACAAAGAGGAGTGAGGCTGGAGACGGAAGTTGAGTTTGTTAAATGAATTTCTGGAGAGTGTTGATGTTTTGTTTGGTTAAAGGGAAGATTTTTTATGTTGAAAACGAGGGTTTCTGATGGGAATAAAAGTTGGGATTAATGGGTTTGGAAGAATAGGGAAGCTGGTTCTGCGTGCTGCAATGGAAAGAAACGGTGAAATTGAGGTTGTTGGTATTAATGACCCTTTTGTGACACCCGAATATGGCGCCTATATGATGAAATATGATACTATTCACGGTAGATTTGGTCGCGACATGCGCTGGTCAGATGGATTTTTGAGGGTTTTGGGAGCTAGTGAAGAAAAAATTGCATTTTGGGGACAACGAGAGCCAGCGCATATCGACTGGAGCAGTTGTGGGGCAGAATATATCATCGAAGCAACGGGTTTGTTCGCTTCTACAAAAGAGGCTAGGGGACATCTTGTGGGAGGGGCAAAAAAGGTGGTAATTTCTGCGCCAGCAAAGGACGAAGAAACGCCGACTTTTGTTTGTGGTGTTAACTTGAATAAATACCGCGTTGATATGAATGTGGTTTCAAACGCTTCCTGCACAACGAACTGCCTTGTGCCACTCGTTAAGGTGATTAATGACGCATTTGTTATCAAAGAGGGATTGATGACCACAGTACACGCGGCAACGGCGACACAAAAGCCTGTTGATGGCGTTTCTGGGAGAGATTGGCGAGCTGGTAGAGCTGCGATAGGGAATATAATTCCGGCTTCGACGGGCGCCGCAAAGGCGTGCGCAAAAGTGTTGCCGGAACTTACTGGGAAATTAACGGGGATGGCTTTCCGTGTGCCAACGCTCGACGTTTCGGTGATTGATTTGACGGTCAGTTTAAAAAGAGAAACGAGCTACGAAGAAATTTGCAAAGAAGTGAAAAGGGCCTCTGAGCAAGAATTGGACGGGATTTTGGGGTATACACAGGAGGATGTGGTTTCTTCGGATTTTGTTGGAGATAAAAGGACCTGCATTTTTGATGCAAAAGCCGGGATCATGTTGAATAAAACATTTGTGAAGTTGATTGCTTGGTATGACAATGAGTGGGGGTATAGCAACAAGCTGTTGGATCTGGTGAAGCACATGAGTGAGCGCGACAGGTCGAAAGGTTAGAAAACAAGCAGAAAGAAGGCATAGGTTAATTTGGGAAGGATCGTCAAAATAGAAGTATCGGCAAGGCATGTTCACCTTTCGTGGTCTGATTTTGAAACCTTGTTTGGCAACGGGGTGGAACTAACTTTTGAAAAAGGACTTTTGCAACCCGGACAATTTAAGGCAGGGCAAAGGGTTGCTATTTTGGGTCCAAAAGGGAGTTTTGATGAGGTTGCTATTGTTGGGCCTCTTCGGGAGAAAACACAGGTGGAAATTTCTATTACGGATGCAAAGAAGTTGGGGTTGAATCCGCCCATAAGAGAATCTGGTGACCTTAAAGGTTCCGAAGGGTGTAAGATAGTTGGGTCAAGTGGAACTGTTGAATTGGGAGAAGGGGTCATTGTTCCAAAGCGCCATTTACACCTTTCGTTTGAGGATGCTTCGCAAATGAGAATTGAAAGTGGCGAAATTGTGCGTGTGAAGGTGAAAACACCAGAAAGATCTTTGGTTTTTGACGACGTTGTTGCACGTGTTTCTTATGATTTTGTTGAGGTTATGCATATCGATACAGATGAAGCGAATGCAATAGGACTTTCGGGGAATGTTTTTGGGGAAATTATGAAAAAAGAAGGGGAAGGAACAGATGAACATATGGCATGATATTGAGGAGACAAGGGTTAAAGAAGACGATTTTGTAAGCGTGATTGAAATAAGCAAGGGAAGCAAGAATAAGTATGAATTAGATAAAGAAACTGGTATGTTGGTTTTGGATAGGGTTTTGCATGCGTCGATGGTGTATCCGACCAATTACGGGTTCATTCCCAGAACCTATGGGGGCGATGGAGATCCCTTAGATGTGCTGGTGATTTGCTCAGAGCCGATTATCCCAATGAGCTTGGTGAGGTGCTCACCGATTGGGGTCCTATATATGACAGATGGTGGCGAAGAAGATGAAAAGATTATAGCTATCCCAGCAAAGGACCCGTATTACAACAAAGTGAAAGATGTAAACGAATTGCCAGAGTTTTTATTTGAGGAGATAAAACATTTTTTCTCATTTTATAAAAAACTCGAAAAGAAAGAAACAGTAGTGAGGGAACTGGAAGGGTGCGGCGTTGCGCAGAAGGTGATAAGAGAAGCAATAAACAACTATAAAGAGACGTTTGGTAAACGTTAGCTTTGGATTTGCTCCTTAATGAAGGCCTAGGAGTAGGAATTCATTCTCCCCCGGATGTATTTCCCCAAAAGCGTTTATCTTGAATTTTGAGAAATGCTTGGGATGTAATTGGAAATTGATAGTGGCAGATAGTTTTAAAACGAAAGAGTTGGGGTGAAGGAACAATTAACTGGACCGCAGAGCAAGAGTGTGCAATAAACGCTGCCGGGTCACTGTTGATTTCTGCGGCGGCGGGAAGCGGCAAAACTGCGGTGCTTGTGCAGCGCGTTCTTGAAAAAATCACGCAGTTGGAGCAGCCGTGTTCGTTGCATGACCTGTTGGTAATCACCTTTTCAAATGCCGCAGCAGATGAGATGTATCTGCGCATCAAGCGGCAGTTACAGCAGGAATCCCTTTTGGCGCCAAAGAATCAGCGTCTTAAAATGTTGCTCAAAAGCTGCGAGGTTGCGAATATTTCAACTTTTCACGCGTTTTGTTTTAAAGTAATCAAGGAAAACGCCAATGTTTTTGACATAAGTTACGATTGCAAAGTTGCCTCGGATTGTGAAGTTTTGGAACTCAAAAACAAAGCTTTTTTTGAAACGATTGAAGAGTTTTGTTCCAGTGAAAACTGGGAGCAATTGGCGATTTTAAATGGGCTTTCTCTCAATAACGAAGAGTTATTTAAAAACGTTAAAAAACTGCATGGCTTTGCGCGTTCTAAGCCATTTTACTTAGATTTTCTCGATTCAATTGTCACCTGCTATCAGGATCCAGATCAGGCTTCTGGGGGTTTTTTAGAAACTGCACTTGAATATTCTAAAAGACTGATAAACCACTCTATTCACCAAACTACCTACGCACTTGGTTTGCTAGGCGAGGCATCTAAGTACCAAAAGGTTTTCGCAAACGATCTAAACAATCTTACGGCTCTTTTGGAGAGGATTTCTGGGCTAAATAGCTTTGATGAGATTCGCAAATGCATAAACCTTCTCTCTTTTGAAAACCTTCCTGTGGTCAAATGTGAGCTAGATGCGGCAACTAAACGGCAAGTCTCCGACATAAGGAAAAGTGTTAGGGGAAAGGTGGACTTTCTCAAAACTAAGTTGTTTTGCTTTGACGGTGGCTCCATTGAGCAAGATAGGCTTTATTCCAAAAATTACTTTGGGCTGTTGATAAAGATAACAAAAGCCTTTAACCGACGTTTTAGCGAATTGAAACACGAAAATAACCTTATGGACTTCGAAGATATCGAGCAGTTTACTCTTTCCCTTTTACTTTTGAAACAGCCAGACGGTTCACTGAGCAAAACACCCGTGGCAAAAGAAATCGGCAATCGATTCCAGGAAATTTTGATAGATGAATATCAAGATATAAACGAGATTCAGAATTTGATCTTCAGCGCGCTTTCAAGAGAAGGTTCCAATCTTTTTGCGGTGGGGGATATCAAGCAAAGTATATACCGGTTCCGGCATACAGTTCCTGAGATTTTTTTGAGCTGGCAAAATTCTCTCCCCGATTACGACGGCAAGCATTTTCCAGCTAGGTTTTTTTTAAGAAACAACTTTCGGAGTGCGCCCACAATTATTAATGCCGTTAATTTTATATTTGGGCGGCTTATTTCTAAAGAAACGAGCGGGTTTGACTACGATTATACTCACGAGCTGATTGCAACCGGTTCGGATCCACTGGCTTCAAGCTTTAGCTTGGATATTTTGGAATTTGATGGCTCTGCACAGGAAACCACTGAATTTGAAGCAAAACATATAGCACAGCAGATATCCCAAAAAATCGCGGATCCAAACTATCTTGTTTTGGAAGGCAATTCGTTACGCCGAGCCAAATGTAGTGACTTTTGCGTTTTGTTGAGGAGCCCGGAGGGGAAAGCTGACATTTATCGTGATGCCCTTTTGAGTCGCGGGATTGCAACCACTTCAGGTGCTCCCGCTGATTTTTTCACGCAAAAAGAGATTATGCTGCTTATTTCTTTTCTTAGGGCGATTGCTAATCCGATGAATGAGATAGATCTGGTTGCAATAATGCATTCCAATCTTTTCATGTTTACTTTGGATGAAATATATCAGCTACAGCATAGCGATCCTAATACCTGCCTTTATGGCAAGGTGACGAACTGCGCCGATGAAAAATGCAAACACCTGAGCTCCACTCTTGATTTATGTTTTAAAAAGAGTGTTTCCGTTCCTGTTTGCGAGGTGATAGATTATATTTACAATGGGGTGAATTTTTTTGCAGTTGCCCTTTCCCAAAGCACAGACACCAAATTAACCAGAAACAATCTGAATTTATTTCTGGATTTTGCGAAATCTTCTGAGCCCGATTCGCTTAATGAGTTTCTAAAGCGCCTTGATATTATTATGCGGAACCCCAAGAACTCGTTTGTGTCGAATACTCAATCTCAAAGCATCGACGCAGTTAAAATAATGAGTATTCACAAGGCCAAAGGGCTTGAGTTCCCGGTTTGCTTCTTGGCCGATGCACACAGAGAGTTCAACAAGTCTGATCTTAAAAGTTCGATGCTGCTGCACAATAAACTGAAGGCTTCTTGCACTAGATATGTGAAAGAAACAATGCGGCAACAGTCCACGTTTTTTAGGCAAGCCACTGCCATAGCTCTGCAAGACGAAACGATTGAGGAAGAAATAAGGCTCCTTTACGTCGCTTTGACACGCGCGAAGATGAGCATCATAGTACCGGTAGTTATCAAAAACTTTTTGGATAAACTGCTTCGTTTGCAAGTTGACTGCCAGCCTTTGGATCTTGTTACCTTGGAAGATCACCAAAGCTACTCTGATTTCATCCTTTTGGCACTTTTTTCGCACCCTGGCTTTTGTAAACAGGTTGGCGTGCCCTGTGTGAGCGCGAATTCCAGTGGCGCTAAATTTGATGTTAATTTCCCAAGTAGTGGGATCCAGAATGTGGATTCAACTGCTGCCATATCTATGCAGGGTTACACTTTGGAGCCAGGAGAAACTGAAAAAATATTAAAAAATATCAATTTCAAATATCCGTTTGAAGAGGTCCTTTCTTTGCCATCGAGGGTTTCGGTCTCTAAACTTTTAGAAGATTTGGAGGAGGTAGCTTACACCAAATCCGGATTGATCCCCAGGTTTCTTTTGGAAGATGGAACTTCAGCTGCCGACCGTGGAACGCTACTTCACAAATTTCTTCAGTTGTGTGACTATGAGTCCGCTCAAAAGGATTTGTGTGCCGAACTGAACCGCCTAGTTGATATCGGGAAGCTAACGCAAGCAGAGCTCAAAGCCATAGATACCTCCCAACTTTCTGGCTTTTTCGCATCGGAGTTTTACCAAAATGTTGTTTGCAAGGCCAGAGCCGTTTACCGTGAAGTCAAGTTTTCGGTCAATCTAAGGCCAGACCAAATATTCAAAATGACTGCCGATTTCCGTGATTTTGGTGAGTTAATAAACGTTTACGGCAAAGTTGATTGCATTTTGGAATTCGAAAATGAGAGCTTTTTGCTCGATTTTAAATCAAACAGGATTTTGTCCCCGAACGTTCTTGCCGAAAGATATAAAAAGCAGCTTTATTTATATAAACTTGCTTTGACGGCAGTTCGAGAAAAACCTCTCACCAAACTGATTTTATATTCTCTTGCCTTGCAAAAAGAAATTTATGTTTAGGAGATCTTTGCGATGCCGCAGCATGACCTAATCAACATCAAGGAAGCCATCATAGTGGAGGGTAGATACGATAAAATTGCGCTGCAAAGGATAGTTCAGGCAACAATTGTGGAAACATGTGGCTTTGGCATCCGAAACGACCCTGAGAAAATCCGCTACGTTAAAGAGCTGGCGGAAAGTGTCGGCGTCATTATTTTTACAGATTCTGATGTTGCTGGCTTCCAAATCAGGCGGTTTTTGTGCCAAATTTTGCCCAAGGAATCTATCAAGCACGCATATATCCCACCGATCCTTGGCAAAGAAAAACGAAAAAGAAACCCCTCAAAAGAGGGGAAACTTGGTGTTGAAGGGATTGAACCCGCAGATCTGGTCGCGGCCCTAGAAAAATCCGGCGCCACATTTTGTGATTCGCAGAAACAACCAAACGCGGATTCAATCACAATTTTGACTTTATACAACGACGGACTAATCGGCAAAGAAAACAGTAGACGAATGCGCCTATCGTTGCTCGCTGAGCTTGCGCTTCCAAAATATCTCTCGACGAGGGAATTAATCGAGTTCCTAAATACTGACCACAACTCGCAGATATATGCGCGATTTATAAACAGGCAAGAACAGTGACAGAGCTTCACTTTCTTGGGGTTTTGGGATGTTTGCGGGACGCTTGGCAGAGCGTTAGTGCGAGTATTCCTTGCGTGCGCCAACGTTCCAAAGTGGGATGCAGGATATAGCGCCTAACAGAGCGATGCTGCCCCAGCAAATCAACAATACTCTTGCGTCACCAAATTTTTTTAATGAATAGTCTACTGCAGACCCGCTAACCAAATTGCTGAGAGATGACCCTATGTACCCTGAAAGGCTAGCGAACCCAGTTGCCGCTGCTGCTACCTTCTTTGACGTGGATTCCACGGCGCAGATGCCTCCCACCAACAGTTGAGGAATATTGATCGTAAAACCTGCAATTCCCAGCGATGAGAACGCAATAACATTTTTAAGTGAAGGGTTTATTATTGGCGAATGAACCGAACTTCCAAGCCAGAATCCAAAGACCGCGCATGCCGCGATAGAAAGACCCCAAAAGTTTGCGGCTGCACGCCTTCCGCCAAACAGTTTCTCGGATATTATGGGTGCGAGGAAGATGCCCAAAGACCCCACCACGGTGGGCATTGCCGATTTTAGTGCTGCTAAATGGTCCACATTGCCGAGCATATCAGAAAAGCTCTGGCTCTTTGTTTGCGTGCCGACTAGAATTTTGAAAATCCAGCTGATGCACCCCGTCCTGAAAATATAAACGCAGAAATATATAAACGCTAGATTCCACATAACTTTGTTGCGTAGAATATGCTTCTTTAGAATCTGAAAATACGTAAGATTTTCTTCTAGGCTTCGTTCTTCCCTTTCTTCCTCCGTCAGTTCGGCGAAGTTCGTCTCACATATCTCTTCGACATCGGGCAAGCCTATGCTGGTTGGTCTGTCTTGCAGTGCAAAAAATCCGATTATTGCAATCGCAGAGGAAAAGAGAAATGGCACAAAGAAAAACGATTCTAGTTCATAGCGTCCTAACAACGCGTGAGTACATCTGGCTATTGGCAGAGACATGAGTACGACCAAGACACTTCCCAGCTCATGGGAGGTCGAAAAGTTTGCCCACCAAGTGGTTCTCGTTGCGTTTGGGAACCACCGGATGAGTGATTTTGCGCAGTAGGGGAACAAGGCGGATTGGAACCAACTGCTTACTCCCCAGAACAAACACATATACGTTACCACCATGTTGTGTGTCCACTTACCAGTGTGCACAAGAAATGGGGCCAAGGCAGTGCCAACACTGAACAACCCGGCAAGGAACATGCTCACTGGTAGCGACGTTTTAACATTCCCACGATCTGCTATAGACCCGTTTACGAAACGTCCGATCCCATAGACAAGGGCTGCAATCGAAAGTATTAGCCCTTGATCTTTTGAGCTCACTCCTATCGATTGCGACATAAATGGCATCGCCATAGTGAAACTACCACGCGATATATATGCAATCGCATAAAGGAGATATGATGTGATAAAGATAGAGTTGCGCCAAAATGCGTACTTTTTCCTTATCTCGTCTTTACTCTCGATTACCGGCTTTGCTGGCGGTTCCGAAAAAACCCTCTTCCACAGTGTTTTTTTTTCTGTGTCCACGGTTACTGCGTTCCCCATCATTGTAGCTCCTTTATTTAATATTTTCATAAAAGATCAGTCCCTTAGAGAAAAGCTATTTCCACTTCCAAAGCCTCGCGTAGCAGAAAAATCTCCATGTGAGGAACTGTCGAGTAAGTATAGCATGCCTGTGGGAGAAAGACAAGTAAAATTTCTTAGCCTTTCAGTGGTACAAAACTTTTTAGGAAAATTCAAAAGTTTATGTCAGGTCTTTAGATTGTTGGCTATACGCCCTCTTGAGCTAGATGGGTGGCAAATTTACAACGGCCATATGCGAAATTTGTAGTGTAGGTTATGAACAATCTGCAAATTGGGGGAATTTTTCATTCCTTACGAAATTGTAGTTGACTTTTTAAAAAATGGGGTGTACAATGGGGTAGAAGCTAAGTTTTTCGTCTCATTTTTGTGTGAGGGGAGGACTTTGGTTTATTGGTGCCCTCGACTCAGTAGGCTGTAAGTTGTGGATTCAAATTACGTCGTGATTATGTTGGCGGGCAAATTCAACCAACTTTTAGGAGAGGTATTAGGATGTACGAAGACAAGACATTGGTGTGCAAGGACTGTGGGACGGAGTTTGTTTTCACGGCAGGCGAACAGGAGTTTTTTGCAGAGAAGGGGTTTGTTAACGAGCCGCAACGTTGTAAAGAATGCCGTGATATCAGAAAGAGGAGTGGTGGAGCTGGCCGCGAGCTTTATGTGGCTGCTTGTGCTGCTTGTGGTGCCGAGGCAAAAGTGCCGTTTAAGCCCAGTGAGGGCCGCCCGGTTTATTGTAGTGAGTGCTTTGCAAAGAGGGATGACGAAAACTAGATATTAGAGGTAGTCGTTTCGTGATCCGACCTCTTCGGTAGGGGTCGGGTTGTTTTTTTGGTTTTCAAAAGTTTACTATTCGTTCACATCTTACCTGTTGTAAAATTTTAATTAAGAGTTCGATGACATAAAGAACTCGTTGATATATATTTCCCGAGAAGGGAAGTATATTACATTGAAGTTGGGCCTGTGTGCATAATTATCAATCTGTTATACAATTTTAAAGAGAAATAGTTGTTATAACGTGTGCATTGACTGCAAAACTTTATAATGTTACTATCCCGCTGAAGAACGATTACAAGGAGGAGATGTTGACAATGGATGATGCAAAGTTTTTAGAGGTCCCGGCAAGGGAGCTGTTTGCGATTAATGGTGGTTTCCCTCCAAAGAAAGATACGGGGAAGTCGTCGGCGGGTGCGGAGGATAAGAAAACAGAAAAGCAGAAACAATATTTCTATAATTCTACGGGTCCTGGGCAAAAAGAGATCATGGACGAAATAATCAAGGATGATCCTCAGTATAAGCTAAGCCAGTTAAACAAGTCAGGGAAGAAAAAAACGTAGGAGAGGGCGCAGGTTACGCAGGAACACAAACAAAAAGGGGACTGTGGCAAAGGCCACGGCCCCCTTCGAATTTTGTGGCGTGCTTTCCGCTTTTTTTGCGTTTGTTCTTGTTTATGTATCCCTTTGGTGTGAGAATGTAGGCAAGGTGTAAGGTGCGCAACAGTGCGCTTTGACAGTAACGTTCTGCACAAGATGCCGACCCTCCGGAGGTTGGTTATTTATGGATTTTTTAGAGATTGCACATCAGTTGTAAATACTGCGCAGGATATGGTGTCTTTTCGGCTTGTGTGGGGTTGATTAATTGTTTTTTTTGTGGTAGAATTGTCCCTGGATTCGGAGTCCCCTACAGGGGTGTCGGGTAGGGGTGTCGGGTTTTCAGGTTGAATTTATATTTAATTTGGGGAGGTTTGTCATGACAAAACAGAATATTGTGGACATAGTTGCAGACAAGATGCATTCTACAAAGAAAGATACGAGTGCTTTTTTGGATGCGTTCTTCGAGGCTATAGGGGAGACTTTGGCTTCTGGAGAGAAGGTTACGTTCACTGGGTTCGGGACTTTTGAGGTTAGAGAGCGTGCTAGGAGGAAGGGCATTAACCCTAGAACAAGACAAGAAATAGTGATTCCCGCTTCCAAATATCCTGCGTTCAAGCCAGGGAAAGTGTTGAAAGATACGGTTTGCTGATGGTATGAACTCTCCTTGACTTGGCGTGGGGCAAGCAGTCCTTCGGTTGGGTGGGGGCTGCTTGTTCGGCGTTTGGTTGGGAATGTTGCCGGGAGGTGATGGAACTGCCGAGTAAGTTTTTTGCAATGATTTTTCGAATGAAAAACATCAACAGATGGGCTCTTGTTAGGAATGTTAGCAACGAAAACATTTGCGAGCACAGTTTAAGTGTTGCTGTTATTTCTCATGCTCTGGCAATTATCAAAAACAAAAGGTGCGGAGGTAGCGTCGATCCGAGCTACGCAGCGCTAGTCGGCCTCTATCACGATGCTTCAGAAGTTCTTACAGGTGACCTTCCGACTACGGTAAAATATGTAAATTCAGAAATTTGCAAGGAATATAAGCGAATTGAAGCACTGGCGACGAAAAATTTGAGATCTATGTTGCCGGAGGATATGCAGCTGGAATATGGAGCGATCTTGGAGCCGCAGGACGAAGAAATTTTGAGGATTGTTAAAGGGGCGGATAAGCTCTCCGCTTTGATTAAGTGTATTGAAGAGCAGAAATCTGCAAACTCAGAGTTCGCGAGCTTTGAAAGGAATCTGCTCAAAGAGCTGAAACAATTAAATTGCCCGGAAATCGACATATTTCTGGAGGATTTTTTGCCGGCATGCAGGTTGTCGCTTGGGGATAAGGATTTTGCGGAGGATTTGACGATCTAGCTAAAGTAGTGGGGTAAAGAATTTCATGAAGGTAACTTTTTCGCCACCGGATATAATGCAAGAAGAACTAGATTCAGTGCTGGCAGTTCTGAATTCGGGTTGGCTCACAACGGGACCTAAAACAAAACTGTTCGAGAGATTGATTGCACAAAAATGTGGGAACAAAATGGCAGTTTGTCTTAACAGCGCAACAGCTGCCCTAGAGTTGACGCTTCGAGTTCTGGGAATTGGTGCAGGGGACGAAGTGGTAACAACGCCATATACTTACACGGCCTCTGCCAGCGTTATACATCATGTTGGCGCAAGAATTGTTTTTGCAGACGTTGCGCCAGATAGCATTTTTATCGACCCGGCAAAGATCGAAGAACAGATCACAGAGCGTACAAAAGCAGTGATTGCCGTGGATGTTGCCGGTGGGATGCCGGATTATGATGGCATTTTGGATGTCTTGAAGCGGAAAAGAGAGCTGTTTGTTGCGCAAAGCGAGCTGCAAAGCAGGTTGGGAAGGGTTGCGTTGATTGCCGATGCGGCTCACTCGTTTGGTAGCAATTTCAAAGGGGTGCCAGCCGGTAGGGTTGCCGATTTTTCTTGTTTTTCCTTTCATGCGGTTAAAAACCTTGTTTGTGGTGAAGGCGGTGCGGTTACCTGGCGGGATTTGGGCGCTGAGTTGGACGATGAGATATATAGGCAGTTTATGCTACTTTCGTTGCACGGCCAGGCAAAAGATGCATTGGCGAAATCACAAGTTGGCGGATGGCGTTACGATATTTTGTTTCCGGGATACAAGTGCAACATGCCGGATGTCTTGGCGGCAATCGGGGTTTCTCAATTTAATAGGTTCGATGGGATTGCCGCAGCGCGCAGACGAGCCGTTAGTGAATATTCCAAGAGGATAGCGAGTGTTCTGGGTGATAAGGTAGAAATATTCCCGCATGAAACTGATTGTTATGAATCTGTCCCGCATCTGTTTATGTTGCGTATTAATGGGGCCGATGAAAATAAACGGGACTGCATAATTGATTATATGGCCAGGGAGTGTGATGTGGCTGCAAATGTTCATTATGTGCCGTTGCCGATGTACACAGCTTACCGTAACCTAGGGTTCAAAATTGTGAATTATCCTAATTCATTTGCAGCTTATGAAAACGAGATTTCGTTGCCGCTATTTAACAATTTGGCATCGCAACAGATTGAATATGTGGTAGATTCTTTGGCGAAGGCAATTTGTGTGGGTTGAGTTTAGGGTTAGTTAGACGTTGTCTACAGGATTTTAGGGTAGTTTTTTAGGATGGAGGTAAAAGAGAAAATGGAAGAAAACGAAGAGTTGGATATGGCGGAAGCTTTGGAAACCATCCAGAGGGTGGCAGCTGCAAGGAGGAAGAAGTTTAACTTTTTTGAAGGCCTCTATGAAATTGTGGATATGGCTGCAATAGTTGTGTTGTTACTTGTGTTTTTGTTTTTTGTGTTCAGGCCGATTAAGGTTAACGGATCTTCGATGTTACCCACCCTTGAAGATGGACAACAACTCATCATTGCTGTTAATAATGGGTTTTTCAACGGCATAAAAAGGCATGACATTGTTGTTGTCACCCAACCAAGTGATGAAGAGCGTTGCCTCGTTAAGAGAGTTATAGCAACTGGTGGGCAAACTGTGGATATTGACTTTGCCTCTGGCAAGGTTTTTGTTGATGGTGAGCTGCAGAAAGAGGATTACATAAATACCCCGACGACTTTATCGGAAGGTACGCAGTTCCCTTGCGTTGTTCCCGATGGATACGTGTTCGTGATGGGTGATAACAGGAATAATTCTAGGGATAGTAGAGACCCTGGAATTGGAATGATTAGCGCTAAATATGCTTCTAAGGTTGCTTTTAGATTTTGGCCGTTGGAGGCTATGGGAGTACCTAAATGAGATGCACAAAACAGACAGCATAAACTGGTTCCCGGGGCATATGGCAAAGGCGTATAGGCTGGTTAAGTTGAATCTTTCCCGTGTTGATGGGGTGATTGAACTTTTGGATGCTAGGGCGCCTGTTAGCTCAAAAAGCCCACAGATTGAAAAAGTGCTAGCCGGCAAACCAAGGATTATTTTGCTTAACAAAAGCGACTTAGCGGACCCAGGGAAAACGGAATTTTTCAAAACTTATTTGGGTGATAGGTTTAAAGTTAATGTTGTTGCGTTGGATTCAAGCCAAAATGATGCATGGAAGAGGGTTCTGGGCCCCATTGAGCTAATGCTCTCTTCGAAGAGTTGTGACAATAAACGGAAGGGCATGTTTGGCAGGACTCTTAAGTTGATGGTTCTCGGGATTCCAAATGTTGGGAAATCAACATTGATCAACAGATGTGCTCACAACAAGAAGGCAAAGGTAGAAAATCGGCCAGGAGTTACCCGAAGTGAGCAGTGGGTCGCGTTGGCCGAGGGTATTGAGCTTTTGGATACGCCTGGGGTTCTGTGGCCAAAATTTGAAGAGAGACTGATTGGGATTAATCTAGCGCTTATCGGTTCGGTGAAAGAAAGTATATTGGATCTGACTGGGCTCGCCCTTGAGCTGCTCGAAAGGCTCAAGAAAGGGTACCCGGCATGTTTGCAGCGGCGTTATGCACTAGATGAGAAGGCCCTAGAGAAGGATCCGTTTGGGCTGCTTTGCGATATTGGTGTTAGGAGAAGAATGTTGATGAGGTTTGGCGAAGTTGATATCGAAAGGACTGCTCGGATGTTGTTAAGCGAGTTTAGGGCGGGGTTAATTGGGAAAATCACGTTGGATGAGTTGCCGGTTGCTCCTTAACTTTTGGAACTCAGAATTATTGCAAATTTCGGGGTGCTTGGCAAAGGAAGCAAATAATTTAGCAAAGCAGGAAGGGAGAGCCCTGTGGATGCAAGCTCGGCGGAGTTGTTTTTTCAAGATGGGTTTGAGCTTATTTGTGGCGTTGATGAAGCTGGGAGGGGACCGTTAGCCGGTCCGGTTTGTGTTTCTGCCGTCATTTTACCAAAGGATTTTGATCTGCCGTTTCTGGATGACTCAAAAAAACTTAGCGAAAAGAGACGCGAAGAACTGTTTGACGAGATTAGGCGGCAGGCATCAGATTTTTCTGTGGTGTTTGTTGACGAAAAAAGAATTGATAAGGTTAATATACTTCAGGCGACTTTGCAGGGAATGCGGATGGCAGTTGATGGACTTACTTTGAGTCCTGATCTTGTGCTCGTTGATGGAGACCGTGAGCCTAAACTTAAAATTCCGACAAAGTGTATTGTCAAAGGTGATTCCAAGATTCCCGCAATTGCGGCGGCGTCAGTTTTGGCCAAGGTTACAAGGGATAGGTTCATGTGTGAAATTGGTTCCCAATACCCGGAATACCTTTTTGAAAAACACAAGGGATATGGAACTTTGCAGCACATGGAGGCAATTTCTGAATTCGGGCTTTGTGATGTTCATCGCAGGAGTTTTTGCAAAAGGTGGACTGGGGAGTGAGCAACTCAAAAAGGGGAAGGCTTGGAGAAGAGTTCGTTGTGCGGCATCTTGAAAAGAACGGATTTGAAACGGTGGCACTGAATTATCATTCTAAATTTGGGGAAATAGATATCATTGCGGAAAATGATGAATATATCGTGTTTGTGGAAGTTAAAACCAGAAGAAGCGGAAGTATGGTACGACCGGCGGAGGCGGTGAATTCATCAAAGATTCGAAAGATTTTGGGGACGGTGAAGTCTTTTTTGCTTGAGCGTCCCGATGCTCGGAGCCTGCAGCCGCGTTTTGATGTTGCCGAGGTTGTTTTTGAAAAAGGACTATATACTTTGAATTATATTGAGGCGGCATTTGATGCAGAACTGGGCGAAATGGGCGATTTCGGTGAATTTTAGTATTTTAGTAGGGTCAACGGCGAAGTATTAGAGACTTTGGAAAGACATAAATCGGCGGAGCAGGTGAACTGGTGGATTTTGGCAAAGTTGAATTCGAAAGGTCATTTGGGGTTGCGTCGCAGCTTACCCGGTCGAGCTGCAGTGAGATTGTTTTTGCGGGCCGTTCAAATGTGGGGAAATCGTCTTTAATCAACAAGATTTGTAATCGGAAGAAACTTGCTAGGGTGAGTTCAGTTCCCGGGAAGACGATTACCATTAATTTTTATCTTGCCGGGAATTTTCGTTTTGTTGATCTACCAGGTTATGGGTATGCAAAAGCTGCCAAAAGTGAACAGGCAAGGTGGAGTGCCTTGATTAATAGCTATTTTGCCGGGAATCGAGATATACGGCGGTTGTTTCTGTTGATAGATCTCCGGCATAGACCGTCGGATGAAGATGTAATTATGGTGGAGATGCTGAAAAGTTTAAGGATCCCGTTTGTTTTTGTGTTGACCAAGGCAGATAAAATTGCAAAGACAAAGGTCGACGAGCAGGCTAGGTTTGTTGTGTCATTTTTTGAAAACTGTGGAAATATCCTGTGTATTCCCTTTTCTGCGGTGGCGGGGCGTGGGGTCAAAGAGATACAGGATATCATTGAGCAGGAGGAGCTAAGATTGTGAATCAGAGTAGATTGAGTTGGGATGAATATTTTATGAAGATGGCTTTTCTTGTTGCAGAGCGCTCAACTTGCCTCAGGCACCATGTGGGTGCGCTTGTTGTTAAAGAAAAAAAAGTTTTGGCTACGGGGTATAATGGGGCAGGCGCCGGGATTAAAGATTGCACCGAGACTGGATGTATTCGCGACAGATTGAAAATCAAATCGGGAGAACACCAGGAAATTTGCAGTGCGATCCATGCGGAACAAAATGCCATCATTCAGTGCGCATTGTGTGGCGGGCAGATATCGGGCGCTACCCTTTATTGTACGCACTCGCCTTGCATAATTTGTGCGAAGATGATAGTGAATGCTGAAATTTCAACGGTGATCTGCTGCCGCGCTTATGCTGAGGATGCATTTTTGAAGCTGTTTGAGGAAGCGGGAATACACTATCGATCGATGCCGATTCCAAGCTTGAATATAAGCCAAAAAGCGTAGAGGAGCTTTTGAAATTGCAAAAAAAAGTGATATTTGTTGTCGGTCCGAATGCCGTGGGTAAGACGGGCTTTTCGCTCAAATTAGCCAAAGAATTTGATGGAGAGATCGTCAACGCGGATTCGATGCAGATTTATCGTGGGATGGATATTGGGACAGGGAAACCCTCCATAGAGGAACGGTTGACCTGTCCGCATCATTTGTTCGATATCTTAGGGCCAAGCGAGACTTTTAGTGTGGTTGAATATAAAAAGCTGGCAATTGAAAAAATTGAAGGAATCCACGCGAGAGGGAAAATTCCGATTGTGGTGGGTGGAACTGGTCTTTATGTTAATGCTTTGGTTAATAACCTAGATTTTCGCACCAAAGGTAATCTTTGGGAACCGCGAAGTAGGTTGTTTGAATCTTGCATTATAGGGTTGAATTACAAAGAAAGACAGAAACTTTATGAAAAAATAAACCTGAGAGTAGATGCGATGATGGAGGCGGGTTTGCTCGAGGAGGTCAAGCGGCTTTTTGCGGAAGGTTTGGGGAAAACGGCGGCTCAGGCAATCGGGTATAAAGAATTCACGAGCTTTTTTGAGAAGATGAGTAGTTTGGAAGAAGTTGTTACACTCATTAAAAAGAACAGCCGTAAATATGCAAAAAGGCAACTTACTTGGTTTTGTAAGCTGCCAAATGTTCGTTGGGTTACAATTGATTAAGATGTATTTTAGATACTTCGAGAGGGAGAGTCCACAATCGGGTTGGAAATCACATGCCATAATGTGAGTGAAAATCAACAAAAACACGCACTGTGGTCGGATTAGAATTCAAAAATTCGTGTAAGATCGCTCGTAGCATTTTTCTGAATTTGGTATCGTTTTTATGCTTTACCACCACTTTGTATCTGTAGTTGGAATTTAGTTTGAAGATGTTCGCGGGGATTGGGTTACTCCCTTCTGGGGAGACCTGCTTTTTTAACATATCGTAAAACTTGCAAGCAGCTGAATATACTGGTCCCAGATCTTTGCCGACTAGCCCAATGGTAACAATATCACAAAATGGCGGAAGATTAAGGATTTTTCTCATTGCTATTTCGTGCTCAAAAAAGGCATCGTAATCTCTGTCTTTAACGAATTCAAAAAATTCATCATCTGGATCCATCGTTTGGATTATTACGTGGCCGGCTTTTATGTGATTAATAATTTGCATCAAAAAGGAAAACGTTTGCTCGGAACTTTCGAAATCATTGCAATAAAGTTTTTGGTCTGCTCCAAGTACGCCAACTAACGTCACATCCGGGAAGTTTGGGGTTCTGGTGACAATCTGAGTACCTATTAATATGTCGTATCTGCGTCCCTCAAAATCATCACAAGCCTTTTTGAAGGCTTTTTCGTTTGTACTCGAATCTAAACTCAAAATTCGCGCGTCAAAAAACTTCAAAAGTTGGGCTTTCACCCGCTCGATTCCAAATCCCATATATTCGATGGCGTCGCTTCCACATGCCTCGCAGGCGATTTTGACTTCGGTTTTCTTTTTGCAGCGGTGACAGTGCAGCAGACCGTCATCATGATAAACAAGATTAGCACTGCAGCTGGGACAAGTGATTATGTTTTTGCAGCTTGCGCACTGAACAATCGTGCTGTAGCCCTTTTTGCCTAGCACAACTATACTTTGTCTTTTTTGCGTCAGATTTTCTTTGAGCTTTTCGACTAATCTGGTGCCCAGCATTGACGACGCTTCCCCGTTGGATACGCCCAAAATCTCGACATTCACGGTGTTTTTCGGGTTGTTTAGGCGAATTAATTTGTATATACCTTGTTGCGCCTTATAAAAACTGGTTATTGACGGCGTTTCGGAAGCCAAAACTAAAAGACAATTACTGTGTTTGGCACGAAACTTAGCCACCTCAAGTGCGCTGTAAAGTGGCTTGCGTTCAGAAAGATATGAGCCATCTTGTTCATCGGTAACTATAATTAACCCAAGGTCAGAGATGGGGGCAAAAACAGCGAGCCTAGTCCCAATGACAAGAATCGCGCGATTGTTTTTGATCTGATGCCATCTATTTACCCGCTCACCGTTGCTCAGGCCACTGTGCAAAATAACAACTCTTTCGCCAAAATCAAATTGTGGGAGGGTCAAGATGCGATGTATCAACTCTATCTCTGGTACCAGAAACAACACGGATTTGCCACTTTCAAGAACATTTTTGGCCAAATTTAAAAGTACATTTGGGTCTTTGGCACTAAGACTGAACAACAAAACGGCCGCGAGTTCTTGTTTTTTTAATTCGTTCTCGAGTTGCTCGTAAACCTGCTGCTCATCAAAATCCAGTGCGAACCTGAGGGCGGGTAACTCTCTTTTTAAGGCAGGAAGCTCCGATTCGATCCAAATGCAGTCGATGATACCTTTTTTTCTCAAAGAATTTGTAACGTAACTCGAAGCGCCACAAGCTGCGAGAACGTCCCGGACGCTGATTTCCTTCCTGCCCGAAAGCATGTTAATTACCAATTGCTGCTTTGGTGTGGACTTGTAGTCAATGGGATCCGAATTAAGTTTTGCGACGAGGTGCTTTTTCCGTTTTTCTAGGTTGGCTGGCGAAATCACGCTTACGGCGTCAAAATAGGTGCAAAAAACATTTTTCGAGAGCCAAATAGCCAATTTTACCAATTCGTCGGTTAAAAATGGTTTTTCGCTAACAAGGCAGGAGATGTCTTTAAGTTTAGGCATTTCTTTAGAATCGAAATCATTAATAACATTGAAAACGAAGCCTTTGCGTTGGGTCTCTTTATTCCCGAAAGGGACCAATACACACTGGCCGGTTCTGATTTTGTCGCAGAGCCGTTCGGGGACGTGGTAGAGGAACAATTTGTCTAGCGAAGGTGAGTATGATCTGCTTTCGATTGCAATTTCGGCCACTACCAGTGAACATCACTCCTCAACCTCAGCCTAAAATAATGGCCTAAACAGCTTTAAAAATGAAGTTATCAACCTCACACTAAACCGAGCGTTTGTGCAGTCATCGATGGTAATTTTGCGGCAACATTCTAGCGTTTCCTTACAGTCATTGGCAAATTGTCTCACAGCCTCAGTTTCAAACATGACAACACCTATTTCAAATTGGGAATAGAAGCTGCGATAATCGATATTTGCCGTCCCAACCACTCCCAAAGTGCCGTCAACGAGCATAGACTTCGCGTGAATAAATCCCGGGGAATACTCATATATATTAACTCCTGCTTTCAGGGCTTGCAAAAAATAGGACCTAGAAAGAAGGTTTGTGTACCACTTGTCGTGGATTCCCGGATAAACGATTTTAACATCAATTCCGCTTTGTGCTGCGTTTTTACACGCATTTAAAAATTCGTTGCTTGGGATGAAATACGGCGTGAAAACACAAACTTCCCTTCTGGCACAATTTATAAGGTTAAGGTAAACGTTTTCATAAACCTGCTTTGAAGAAAGCGGCCCACTCCCAAAGGGCTGCACAAATCCGGTGGCATCATCACATACACGAGCTGTTGGTTTGATATATTTCCCGAGGTCAATATCGTATCTTTTGTGTAGGTTCCACATCTGAAGAAACATAGAAACAAGGCCCGTCACAGCTTCTCCGGCAATTAAAATACAGTTATCCTTCCAATGCCCGAGGCACGATGCCTTGTTAATATATTCATCTCCAATATTGAAGCCATTTACGAATGCCGTTTCGCCATCTACTATAATTAATTTTCGGTGATCACGATTGTTCATAAATGAGTTCACAAACAGAGGGAGTCTGTTGAATGCGTGGCATTGAATTCCGCTTTTTCTTAACGTTTTAAAATAACCAAATGGCAGTTTATTAATACATCCAAAGTCGTCATATATAATACGCACTTCAACGCCTTGTGAGACTTTTTCTTCGAGTATTTTTAAAATTTCGGACCACATCCACCCACTCTCTATTATGAAGGATTCAAGGAATATATATGAACCCGCCCTAGCGAGAGTTTTTAGGATTTCTTCAAATGCCGAGGTCGCCTCTGAGAAATAACGGGCCGAAGTGTTCTTATATGCGGGGTACGAATTGCTTTCGAGATAATTTGCCACTCGCAGTGAATTTGGAGGTGGGGAGAACGGCTGACGAGCTTTGTTCATATACCTAGTTATTTCGCCTTTGAACCTCAAAATTTTGTTTTTTTGCCTTTTGGGCGCGCGCTGCAGGCCCAAGATTAGATAAAACAAACCGCCAAATCCGGGAAGGAGTAAAATTGGAACAATCCACGCCAGTTTGTGCGTGTCTGTTGCTTTGCTATTCATGATGCCTATGGTTAGCACTATACTTAGGACTGCACACATCGCTGGCCACTTTTTGTTGAGATTGAGAGCCATTATAAAAAATAAAAAGAGCTGCAAAATAATCAAAAGGCAGATCAGGCTAAAACGGCTCAGCAAAGCATTTATAATTCTTTTGTACAGTTTTCTCATAGTAACCGTTCCCTATGCAATACCGATTAAGTTCAAAGCTGCTTGATATAGTTTTTAACGATTATCTGGAGTAGTTCATCTCGATCTATCTTTCGGATGTAATTTCTTGCGTTGTTGTGGGTAGTTATGTACGTCGGGTCTTCAGATAACATGTACCCCACCAGCTGATTTATGGAATTATATCCCTTTTCTTCAAGGGCTTCATAAACTACCTTCAAAATTTGTTTGATTTCTTCCTCTCTTTCGGATTCCAAAGAAAACGCAATAGTGTGGTCACTCATCTCAATTCATCTCCTTCGTCATTTTTCAAGTTCGTTAGGTGTAACATTTCTAATTAAACCGACTTGTTGGGGGTTAACTAAGGATGCTCCAGTTGCTGCTTTGAGTGTGGTTAGCTTTTCTAATATTTTTTTTGTTTCTTCGCATTTGGGAATTATAAAGGTGCGCTTTTTTTTGCTGTAAATGGCGAATATTGTTTCATCTTCAAACACCAACTCAACATCATCAAACAAGATGACATTCGGGTCAGGTGCGATTTCGACCAATCTGTCTTCATAAAACTCAAGCTCGACGCTATAACGCGAATAATTATCTTTGGAATAACCCTTTTTTGCAGAAGCGACAAGCTGTTTTTTCAAGGTCAGACCCTGCACAAAACTTAAAAGCACAAGCGACCAAAGGATAATTAAAACCAATGCAACGGCTTTGCTTTTGATCCCCATAACAAACATAGCAGAGACCAACAGTGTCATCAGCAGAAAGTTTCTGGTTGCCGCTTTTTTACCCCGCCTGATTCTTTCCCCAATTAGCAGGAGATTAAATGAAATATAATTCTCAACAGTTACTTTATAATTTGCGGTGAGTTCCGGAATTTTGTATATACCCGAAGTTTCAACCTTTTCTTCCAGCAATAAAAACCCACTCCTCCAATTGCCTTAGTCCGTGCCGCTATTAGTCCTTACAGGCAACACCAAAAACAAAAAGTTCTCTTCATCAGTTGCTGGTTCCAAAACAACCGGCGAAATATCGCTCAAAAACTTCAAACAGATTTCTTCGGTTCCACAAACCCGCAAGGCTTCCAAAAGCAACCTACTGTTAAAACTTATTCTAAGCTCTTCGCCTTCAACGCTGCAGGGCAACTCATCGTTGGCCCAACCGGTTGATCCTTCACAGCTTAAATGCACGCTCATCTTTCGCAGTTCCAACGTTATGGGCGCTTTTAATTTATCTTGGACAATGACGGATGTTCTTTCGATGCTAGCTATAAAATCCTGAGTTTTCACAACAATCCTGGTTCTAAATTCCTTTGGGATAGTAGTTTCATAATCCAGAAATTTACCCTCTAGGAGCTTAGATATAACTTTGCAGTTGCTTGTTTGAAACATAGCGTAGCTTGAAGATATGTCTATAAATATCTCAGGGTCTGCGGAAGAAACCAAACGCGCAACTTCCTGAAGTGACTTGCTGGGGCAAATGATGCTGATTTCTCCCGTCGGGTTAATCGCTTCTTTTTTTATGGCCAACCTGAACCCGTCCAATGCAACCATCGTCATCGATTTTCCGCTGGTACTCATCAGCACGCCGGTATAAAGTAGTTTGGTTTCGTCAGTCGAGGCCGCATATGTCGTTTTGTTGACCAAATTTTTGAATTTTTCGGCATCCATGGTTATTGTGTTTTCGGCGGCGACTTGTGGAAGCTCGGGATATTCATTAGCTTCGAGTCCCACAATGTTAAATTCTGAACTGTTGTTTGTAATCTTAAGGTGCAAATCTTGGGTCTCCACTTGAACGACCCCCTCCGGAATTCGCCGAACAATCTCGGTGAACAGCTTTGCGCCAAGCACAATCTTCCCCTCAGCTTCCACCTTTGCGTCTATTGTGGTCGTTATGGCAACATCAAAATTATACCCAACGAGGCACACATGATCTTGCGTAGCTTCGAGCAAAATTCCCTCAATAACCGCAAGACTTGAACGCGTTGCAACGACTTTGGAGGCATTTTGCAAGGCAATTGCGAGTTCGTTAGCGAGACACGAAAATTTCATAATCTTGACCACTTCCCTTACGCTATAAGCTGGCCACAGTATAGCACAAAACTTTGCAAATTTCCAATTTCATAATTTGAGCACATTGCCAGTTATCTATGACTTCACTTTTGAGTTGCGCTGCTTTTATTGTCCTTGCGGGAGTGATCGAAACGGCACTGAAGGCAGCGGCCCCCAGAATGTGTTCAAAAAAATTCTTTGGGGCTGTTGTAATAAAACTGAAATAGGTGCTGGACAAAAATAAATAAATGACCCAGCCAAATACGTTCAAATAGACTTTTCATAGTCACACTTATCGGCCATGCATAATGTTTTGCTGTTTTTGCCCTTTGTTCTGAATAACGTTGCACCACATTTGGGGCACGGGTCAGTAATCGGCTGATTCCAAGTCATAAAATCACATTTCGGATTGTCTTCGCACCCATAATATATCCGCCGGGTTTTTGATTTTTTTATGACAATTCTTTTACCACACTTGCTGCAGATCCCACCGGTTGGTTTAACGTACTTTTTTTTGTTGCTGCAATCCGGGTATCTTTCGCAAGAGAGAAACTTTCCGAACCTCCCGAATTTAACAATCATATTTGCACCGCATTCGGAGCACACTTCATCCGTCTTCTCTTCGGGGATCGTGATTTTGCCAAAATCCATATTGTTTTCTGCAAAGTCCAAGGCCACAGAAAAACTGTCATAAAACTTCTGCAAAACAGTCACCATGTCAAGATCATTGGTGCCGATCAAGTCCAGCTCGGATTCCATCTTTGCAGTGAAGTTTTCGTTAACAATCTCCCCAAAATATTCTGCTAATACGCCGTCGACTATTTCGCCAAGTCCAGTTGGTTTCAAGGTTTTCCCTTCGCGTTCTATATATTCACGCGCAAATATCGTCGAAATTGTTGGTGCATAAGTGCTTGGACGGCCAATGCCCTTTTCTTCGAGTGCTTTTATCAGTGAGGCCTCGGTGAATCTTGCTGGTGGTTGCGTGAAATGTTGATTTTTCTCGATTTTTTTGACATCAAGTTTCTCATTTTCGGCCAGAGCGGGTAACATTTTTGCATCGGCATCTTCTTTTTCAAAGTTTGTGTATATCGCACTGAATCCGTCGAACTTTACGGAATGGCCGTTTGCCACGAACCCGTAATTAAGGGCTTTGATTTTGACCGTTACCGTGTCAAGGATCATATCTGCCATACGGCTTGCCACAAAACGTTCCCAAATTAATTTGTAAAGCTTGTGTTGATCAGCTGTCAGGTCCTTTTTGATTTTTGCAGGCAAGATGTTGACATCGGTGGGTCGGATTGCCTCGTGCGCATCTTGGACATTTGCCGCCTTTTTGATTTTTTTCTCATATCCGAGGTAATTCTTGCCATATGTATTGATTATGTACTCGCTGGCAGCGCTTTTTGCACTATCGGACACCCGAAGCGAATCGGTACGCATGTATGTTATCAACCCTTGCGTGCCGAACTCTTCGGTGCCGACCCCTTCATAAAGTTCCTGGGCTACTTTCATGGTCCTCTTTGCCGTGAATGAAAATTTGTTATATGCGTCTTGTTGCAGTGTTGAAGTGGTGAATGGGAAGGGAGCAGCTCGCTTTTTTGTGCCCTTTTTTATTTCTATAACAACAAAATCTGCGTCCTTGAGATCTGCCAGAATGGCATTTGCTTTTTCTTCGGAATCAATTGTCAATTTTTTGTCTTGATATGTGCTTAGCTTTGCGCTGAACGGTTTCCCTTTGGAGGCGAGAAAGGCTTCAATCGACCAATATTCTTCCGAAACAAACTCTCTGATTTGCCGTTCGCGCTCAACTATTATTTTAACGGCCACCGACTGTACTCTGCCGGCGGAAAGGCCTCTCCTTATCCTGCGCCAAAGCAGCGGTGTAATTTTATATCCCACGATACGGTCAAGAATCCTCCTGGCTTGTTGGGCGTTCACTAGGCAAAGGTTAATTTTACGCTGGCCCGCGATCCCAGATTTGATTCCGTCTGCCGTGATCTCGTTAAAAACAACACGGTTTTCCGCTTCTAAATCAAGTTTTAAAATGTGCGCCAAATGCCAAGCAATAGCTTCTCCTTCTCGGTCAGGGTCAGTTGCCAAAAACACTTTGCTGCAGGTTTGTGCCTTTTTTTTAAGATTCTTGATCAATTCTCTTCTAGCTTTAACCGTTGAATATCTAGGCTCAAAATTGTTTTTTATGTCGACTCCAAAGGAGCTTTTGGGAAGGTCTCTGACATGCCCAAAAGAGGCGACCACATCATAACCCCGTTTTAGATATTTTTCGATTGTTTTTGCCTTTGCAGGGGATTCAACAATTACTAGATTTTTCACCCTTTTTACCCTCGCTAGAAAGATTTGTTAAATGGACCTTTTTATTCAAAAGTCCGTTGATTTTGTTCGCTAAAGCAAACAGTCTATGACCGAAAGGACAGACCTTTCTTCTTTGAGCCCGTTATCGAGCAGCTTTTCAACATCTTCAAATTTCAGGTTAATAACGAGTTCTAGGATGTCGTTTAAGTTGAAATCTAGCCTAGCTAGATCACTGAGCTTGCTGGCAAGATCCACGGGATCCTCCCAAAGTCTTATTTGTTCTGCAAGCGCTACTTTCTTGAACCTTTGGAAATCGTCTTGGCTTAAGTTGCCGTTTTGTCTCTTCTTAACCTCATCAATAACCAGCTGATAAAGCGTTTCAGGATTTTTCGTTTCGGATTCAATAATCAACGAGACGAACCCGTTTCCGGCCACAGTTTGGAGCTCAAATGGCTTGGTTACAATCCCGTCATCATAGCACTTTTTGAAAAGTTCAGATGTTTCGCCAAACAGCATGTTCAAGAGAATGTCATACTTAAGGCGGTTCAAAAAGTTTTCAGATTCCGTCAGGGACTCTTCCTTGAAACCAATGTCGACCAGTGGGATTGAGACAGGTAGGCTCTTTCTGATTATTTGTTCATTTACATGAAGTGGTTCTTTGGGGATGAAATTCTCCAAGGGTTTTGGCAACGGCTCTTTCCCATCATAAAGCTCATCAACCACAGAAAGAACCTCTTCTAATTTAACCTCCCCAGTGGCTGCCAAAGTCATGTTGCTTGATGAATAATAGCTATTATAACATATATAAAGAAGGTCCTTTGTTATCTTTGAGATAGATTCGACTTCTCCCGCTGTATCGATTCGGACAGGGTGTTTAATATACATGGCCCTTAGTGCATTGAAGAACACCTGCCAGCTGGGGCTATCTTCATACATTTTGATTTCTTGGGTTATTATCCCTTGTTCTTTTTTGACATTTTCGTCACTAAAATACGGCGACGTTACGAAATTCAAGAGGATCTCAAGATTTCTGTGGAATTCTTGAGTCCCAGAAAAATGATAACGTGTTTTTTCAAAGGACGTAAACGCGTTGGCGTTGGCCCCCGTTGCTGCAAACAATTCAAAGACATCCTGCCCATTTTCACTTTCAAACAGTTTGTGTTCCAGAAAATGTGCAATCCCTTCCGGAACAGTGACGAATTCTCCGTTTGGAACCGCAAAACAGTTGTTAATCGACCCGTAAGAGGGGCCAAGGAATGCGCAGGAGGTGGCGTAACCTTTCATCGGGCAAACAACAACCTTTAGCCCTGAGCGATGTGTGAATTCAAAATACTCCTCATTTATGTGCGCTACGTTTATCTTTTTTATTTCCGCATTAGTCACTTGAATCACTTTCCTTCAGCTCTTTTGATCACTTTAAAGTGTATATGGTTGTTAACTCAAAGTTTTTTGCCTGACGAATCAGATCTTCTTTAGAAATTTGGTCAAGTAGTTCGATTTGCTGCTCGGGAGAAGTGTGTGTCATATCCAACGCTTTGTCAAGATACCATGTGCCTAGGTTTTTGGGTGAATCTGAAATTGATTTTAAGTTGTCTCTTAGAATTTGTTTTGCGTTGATTAAATCTTGGTCGCTAAATCTACCTTCCTTCATCGCATCGAGCTCCGAAAGGATAGCTTCTTTTGCCCTAGTAATATTATTTTCTTCAATTCCTGCGTCGGCACACAAACTGCCAACGATTTTGTCTATTCCCGCGCTGCAGGAATAGCAAAGGCTCATCTTTTCCCTAACGTTCATAAACAGTTTCGAAATCGGTGATCCACCGTAAATCGTTACCATGAGCTGAGTTGCCAGTTTACTCCTCTCATCTCTTGTGCTTCCCAGGGCACTATTCACGAACAAAATGGCGAGCTTGGCTTGGGCAACTTCCATCTCTTGGGTTTTTTCTTTCAGCTGCCTGCGAAAGTTAAATGTTTTAAGTGCGATTTCAAAGCGATCTTTGTTTTTGAAGTTGCCAAAGGCTATTTTGAAGCTTTCTTTTGTTATTTCTGCGTTAGTTTGCTTCCCAACATACAAAATCTCGACACTAGCGTGTTCCAAGAATTCGAAATAATTTTCCGATACCCCTTCCGCAGATAGTTCCTCGATCCCTTCAAGCGTCCCGTGCGGTGGAATGGCGCAGTTTGTTCCCTCGAACGCGATTTCTTCACACTTGTTGAGGACGTAAGCACGTTTGTTGTTCAGCTTTGAAAGAACGATGTTTCGCAGGACATCTTGCTGTTTTTTGAAAAGCGGTTTGTCAAAAAGATTATTTTTATCCATTACGGGATCGAAAATTGAAGAAATTAAAAGCTTTGTCGCCTGTTCTGCAACCTTTTCACCAAATACAAATTCGTCGCTGATGAATTCCATCCCTATGCTGATGACTTGGTTGTCGCCTGCCCTTTGGGAATCGACAAAAATGCTTGCGTCATAAAGATCCACTAATCTTTTGTTAAACTCTATGATGTCCGGGCAACCTTTAAACCCGCTACGAAGCATATACGGCAGGACGGCATTTTTGCAGACATTTTTTTCGGTCAGAGGCGTAATGAAGTTCACCAAGATCAAACAAGACTTGAACTTGTCTCCTCCAATATTGCTGAAGAAGACGCCTTCATGAAGTTTTTCCCTTAAAAACATAAAATCAACCCTTCGCTGCAAATGTGGTTGCAGGCCCCTTTTTGTGTTATAATAACCACTGCAAGTTGTGTACCGGTTTTTTTTGGGAGTGGGGCATGTTGTTTGCTGGAACAAAGTTAATCGCGTCAATTATATCAGCAGATGGATTAAAAAGCAACCGAGTGGAATTCAAATCGGTTTTGCGCGCGCTCAGAAGTTTGTAACACCTTTGCTCCCTCGCCGTTTTTTCTTTGCTCGGGAAAAGGGTTCCAAAAGAAGGAGAATCGAGAAGGGAGGCCAACAATCTCGTTGTGCTCCATCTGTGATTTTCGAAAGTTTAAGGCGTTTTGAGTACAGTTAGATGGGGCGGAGATGATGGTGTGCGGGGACTGCTTATGAATTTGTTTTGAATTCCAGCGGCCTCCAGAGGAATAAGCGGGAATAAACTGTCGATTTGACTAAAACACCAGCCTGTGTTATAGTCAAGTATAGAGTAGGTACCTCGGGGACGAATAACCTCGGAGGTCTGGTGTGCGCTGGGGAAGTGGTCGCGGCAGTTGACCTCGGGGGTGGTGGTTTTGTTTTTCTTTGAGGGGATCAGTGAATTCTGAGATTTTGGTAAACAAGGGAAGAAGGGAGTTTGCTTTTTATGTTGAAGTTGCGGCATGCCGTTGCCTTTTTTGTTTTTACTATTTTGGCGGTTATTGCGCGGTGTTACCTCGTTGACACTTATGTTAGTATGTATGAGGGGTTTTATGACCCTGCAGGTCCAATAACAAAGATTTTTGACATAGCGATTTTGGTCATTGGTTTTTCGGGAGCAGCTTTTATATTTTTTTCTCCTGCCAAAGAACAGACCGTTAATTTTGATTTTCCGAAAAAGGGGCGCATCGCATTCGCTTTGAGTACACTTCTTTTCTGCGCCTTTTTCGTCTGGAATTTTGTAAAGAATGATCACGAAACAATTATGTTTATGCCGGCGGGAGTTGTTAATGAAAATGCAAACGGGCCCGGCGTTGCTGCGTTTGTGGGTGCCTTTCAACGTTATTTTGGTCTTTTTGTCATTGTGGCTCTTGTCGCGCAGAGTCTCGTTTTGTTAATGAATAAACGAGAGCTACTGACCTCGAATATGTTTAAGATGTTGCAGGTTATCCCTGTTATTTGGGGTATTATCGAAGTTATGCGGATTATTATGGCTTACACTACGATATGGCATATCAGCGAACATATACTCGAGCTAATGGCTCTAGCGTTCATTTTGGTGACTCTTTCGGTGCAGGCATCTTTGCTTGCCTTTAAGACAAGCTCCCTTGGTCTTGTTAGAAGACATGTTGTTTCTGGCCTTTTGGCGGTGTTTTTCAGTTGTTTGGCGACCATTCCGTTTTGTATTTCGCCGGTTTTTACTGATTTTCGCGAGAACGACTTTTACTACAATATATCGAACCTCTTCATTGCTTCTGCGGGTCTTTATATCTTATCCTTTTTGCTCTGTGTTTCTCCCAAAAGGGGAACTGATGAGCTGCTTGACGATGCCGATCTTCCCGCTGCCAGAGTCGCAGAGACTAACACAGCCGCAGGGAGCGAGGCTGAACAGACCGAAGAAGCTCAGGACGCTGCGGATGCCGCGGAGTCAGAGGAAGTTGAAGAGGTTGCAGGCTAGGAACCGGAAGTGGGCGAGGAGATTGAATCGCCCGAGGAGGTTGTTGGTGAGCCTGCGTCTGCTGATGCGCCTGCCGATGGACCCGACGAAGAAAATTGACAAAAAATACGCCGCCCTGACCCCGTGCGGGTTGGGCGGCTTTGCTCCGGCGAGCGGTGGGATCTATCTGTGAATCAAAAATATTTGACATGCATTGCTTCTTTGACTTTTGCGACGGTTTCGTTGCCGATTTCATTGGCCTTTTTTGTGCCAGAAAGCAGGATTTCCTTGACGGTGTCTAGCCTTTCCTCGTAGTAGTGCCGTTTTTCACGTATCGGTTTTAGAGTTTCGTTTAGCTTTTCGAAGAGTGCGTTTTTGCAGTCAACGCAGCCTATTTGCGCGTTTTTGCAGTTTTCGCAAATCTTCTCGGAGTTTTGTTTGTTGAAAGTTTGCTGGTAGTGGTAGATTGAGCAAACTTCAGGGTGGCCTTTATCTTTTGTGTTGATCCTTTGTGGGTCGGTTATTGCTGAAAAGATTTTACTTTTCACAGTCTCTTCTGGATCACACAGAAAAATCGCATTGTTGAGGCTTTTTCCCATCTTTGCGTTTCCGTCGAGTCCGGCGAGTCTGGGGCATTCACTCAGCATGGCTTCAGGCTCTGTAAGAACGTCGGTGTTATAAATAGCGTTAAATCTGCGAACGATTTTTCTTGTTAGTTCCATGTGCGGAATCTGATCTTCACCCACAGGCACTAAGTTCGCGTTACAGAAAGTTATATCTGCAGATTGACTAACGGGATATCCCAAAAATCCATAAGTCAAGTCGTCGTACCCGTAGTTTGCAGCTTCCGTTTTTATTGTAGGATTGTGCCGCAAGGTGTTTACGCTTACCAGCATTGAATAAAATATGGTAAGTTCAGCGATTGCCGGAACCATTGATTGGATGAAGAAAGTCGAAATCGTTGGATCAACGCCAACCGAGAGGTTGTCGAGAGTAACTCTGTACATGTTCTTTTCGATTTCTTCTGGGTGTTCAAAGTGGGTCGTGAGTGCTTGGATATCTGCAACTAGTATGAATGTGTCGTATTTATGCTGCAGTTGAGCACGGCTTTGTAGGCTTCCAACAAGGTGTCCAAGATGGAGGTTCCCGGTCGGGCGATCCCCGGTTAAAATGCGGTTTGCCATAAAAATTCTCCTCTCAATTTTTTGTTTGGGCCCCATTGTAGCTGCTATTCGGGTAAATGTCAAATTTTTGCGATTTTAAAAACTGAACTTAATAATACAATTTAGGGGGAATAAAGAATCTGGAACAAGAAACATTGAAAAATGACCGGGATGATTTGATTTATTGGATTTGGTTTAGCCAGGTTGCTGAAATAGGGCGAATTAAGACTTCTGAAGTTTTGTTGGAATACGGTTCGCCGCGAGCCCTTTTTGAGCAGATTACGGCTTCTCCGGCGCCGGAGCGTTTTTTTAGGCTCTTTCCAAAATTGGCTGAAGTGCACGGGTTGGATAGTGCTAAGGCGATTTTGAAAGATTGCCGGGCAAGCGGCTGCGAAATTATAACTTATGCCGATCCCATTTACCCTGAACGCTTGCGTCAGATCTATTCGGCGCCTCCTCTCCTTTATGCACAGGGTGACATCGGCATTTTGAGTGGTTTGGAGCAAAATGGCGCAATTTGTGTTGTGGGGGCACGGAAGTGTGCGGATTACGGAATTAGTGTAACGCGGGAGTTGACCAGAGGTCTTGCGGAGGCAGGGGTCATAACGATAAGTGGTTTTGCGGTTGGGATTGATGCGGTTGTTCACGAAGAAACGTTGGCGGCTTCTGGGCGGACGATCGCTGTTTTGGGTTGCGGGATTGACGTTGATTACCCTTTGAAAAATACGGAATTGAGGAAGAAAATGCTGCAGGGGAGCGGTCTATTTTTGTCCGAATACCCTCTGCAAAAAGCGGCAACTAAGTTCAGTTTTCCAATCAGAAACAGGGTGATGGCAGGCCTTAGTGATGGTGTTTTGGTGACCGAAGCAAATTTGAGCAGTGGGTCTTTAATAACGGCTAACAGGTGCCTAGATCAAGGGAAAGACGTTTTTAGTGTTCCACACAATGTGGGGAGCTGCGGGTCAGATGGTTGCAATAAGTTGCTAAAAGATGGTGCGTTTGTTGTGACTAACGTTAACGATATCTTGGTGGAGTTGCAAAGTAGGTATAAGAATATCGAGCTGGTTCCAGATGATAGGGAAGATGATGAAGTTGAGAAATCATTAGGGCAAAGTGGCGAAAAACCAAAGGATGCCAGGGTGGCTGGTGGAGCCGTTGACATGGAAGGTTTGAGCGAGAATTCAAAAAGAGTTTATTCTGTTTTGCAGAGTGTTCCAAAGGAACTGGATTCTCTGGTTTCTGAGTTAGCCATGGATTTGAGCGACTTGCTGGTTTCGATAACGGAACTTGAGTTGTTCGGTTTGATTAAAGCGCACCCGGGGTCTTTATATAGTGTCTGAGTGGGTATCGAAGGAGGAGTTTCTCGAATGCAGAAAAAGAGGATAGGAGTGTTAACAAGTGGCGGAGATGCTCCCGGAATGAATGCCGCCATCAGAGCTATTGTGCGGTCCGCGGAGATTGAGGGCTACGAAGTTTATGGGATTGAAAAGGGGTACAGAGGGCTTATTGACGGTGAAATGAAGAAGTTGGAAAGTTTGTTGGTTACAGACATTATCCATAAAGGTGGGACCCTTCTTTATTCCGGGCGTTGTGAAGAGTTCAAAATGCCAGAGGGGCGGTTGAAGGCCAAAGCTTCTTGCCAGAAATTTGGAATTGACGTCTTGATTGTGTTAGGTGGAGATGGTTCGCTAGAGGGTGCTATGAAATTTTCAAAGCTCGGGATTCCCTGCATTGGGTTGCCGGTGACAATAGATAATGATGTAGTGTCGTCGGAATATTCAATTGGCTTTGATTCCGCTGTGAATACGGCTACAGAAATAATTGACAAAACAAGGGATACTGCCAGATCTCACGGTAGATGCCTCATTGCGGAAGTGATGGGCAGAGATTCTGGGAATTTGGCGCTCAGTGTGGCGGTTGCATGCGGTGCAGCTGCGGTTTTAATCCCCGAGGTTGATGTGGTGCGTTCTGAAGAAATTTTAATTGATAACATTCTTGAGCGTAAGAGTATGGGGATGCACAGTTCATTAGTGGTTGTTTCTGAGGGGTGTAAAAACAAACATCGAATTCCGGATTTAATTGCAGGAAAAGTTGGTTGTGATGTTAGGATGTCGGTTCTTGGTCATGTGCAGCGTGGGGGTTCGCCAACGGCCAAAGATAGAGTATTTGCCAGCCAAGTTGGCGAGTTTGCGGTAAGATTGATTAAAAGGAGGCTAAACCGGGCAGTTGTTGTGATTGGGGGGAATATTGTGGATATCGATCTAGACGAAGTCCTAAGGCCAAGAGAGGGGAATACAATGGATCTTTATAGGCTGGTGAATACCATATCGAAATAGTAATTCGCGCTAAGGAGAAAATATTTTTGAAAAATTGGATTACAAATTGCACGGTAAGATTTTTGGGAATTGCTGTGGCATTCTTTTTTTGTCTTGAGGGGTCAGTGCTGGCGGCTAAGCAAGAAGTCAGGGCAGTTTGGCTTTCTTGTTATGAGATTGCGGAAAGGCTTCGAGCCGAGGATGAAGCGACTTTTAAAGATAGAGCCAAGGAGTTGCTTGATGAGCTTGCAGAACGCGGGATTAATCGCGTTGTCTTTCATGTTAGATCGCATGCAGATGCGTTTTATCCTTCCAAAATTTTTCCGTGGTCAAAATATATCAGTGGGGAGCAGGGCAAAGCGTTAGATTACGACCCACTCAAGATTATGATTAGAGAGACACACGCCAGGGGAATGACTTTTGAGGCTTGGATTAACCCGTATAGGATCAAACTGGGTTCTAGTTCGTTTGATGGCCTTTCGGCGGATAATCCGGCTATGCCGTGGATTAAACAAAATAGCAGGAAAGTTAGGAAATATGATGACCAAGGGGCTGGAGTGGTATTTAATCCGGCCTACCCGGAAGTAAGGACACTTGTTGTTGCCGGCGTAAAGGAGATTGTTAAAAAATATAACGTTGATGCGGTGAGCTTTGACGATCGTTTTTATCCAACAGCAGATCCCGATTTTGATGCGTATGAATATGCCAAATACGTCAAGAGTGTTGGAGAAAATAGTTCCAGATTGTCGCTTGCTCAATGGCGCCGCAGGAATGTGGATATTTTGATTAAGCGTGTTTATAAGGCGATAAAAAATATCAAACCGGACGTTTTGTTTGGAGTTTCGCCGAGCGGGAATAGGCAAGGAAACCGGGACGAGATTTTTATAGATACTCGAAAATGGTGTAGCTCAAAGGGCTATGTGGATTTTATTTGTCCGCAGATTTATTTTGGGTTTACGAATGACCGGTGCCCGTTTGAAAAAACGCTCGAAGAGTGGATTGGTGAAATTAAGATTGACGGGGTGGATTTGTTTGTGGGACTTGCAGCTTACAAAGTTGGGAATGAAAAAAATACAGGGACAGCTGAGAGAGCTGAGTGGGTAAGTGGCGGAATAGATACCCTAAAAAAACAAATCAAACTAATTCGAAGCAACCCAAAGTGCAGGGGATTTTATGTGTTTAGCCTTGAATCTTTGTTATCATTTAGTGAACTTTCTTGGAATTAGTCAGTAAGCATGATAACTTGTACTTTAAAATAAGAATAAAGTTGAAAATAAATTTGTTGCTGTGGACTGGCGCTATAGCACTTGATTTTATTGCGTGGTTGTGGTAGAATTACGACGGTGGTGTACGCTGAATGGTCATTTTAAACGGTCAATGTGATGGATTTCGGTATTGTTTTTGGTGTGTTGCTTGGTAGTTCTTGGAGGTGTATTGGTGAATGGGAGATATATTCGGTGGTGTGGATGATGTCATAGCGAAGAGTTGGATTCTCAAAGATGAGGAGCAGATGTGGGTCGTGACCGAAAATTTGGAGCGTAGCGACCTCCCTGGGTATAAAGCTAAAACGGTTTGCTTCAAAGACGAATTTTTGTCGAAGGCCGGGGGCTCTCGAGAGATGGATGAGAAGTGTCTCTCGGATATGTCGACGGGGAAAGAAAGTGGAACGGTTGTTTTTTGTAGCGAAATTAACCAAGATAATAGCACGTCTGTGTGTAAGGACGGCAATAATGTTGATAAGACCAAGGAGATGGTCGATTTGGCTACATTGGAGAAAGAGATTCGGCTGCGTGATATGTGGATTTCTGGCCGGCTCGATGCCATGGAAAGCGTGTCGAGTTAGGGGCGGAGTTTGGTGATTAGGAGGTGGTTGGTTTGGCCGTAAAGGATTTCAGGTTAGTGGCGCGGCTTGGAACATTTGTTGAAACGAGCAAAGAGATGTTTGATAGAAGGGTCGAAAATTTGGTGAACAAGGATGTCTCTGGTTATAAGGCAAAATTCCCCGTGCTAGGCATACGGCCGTCGAATTCTGTGTTTGGCAAGAAGTTTCGTGGAGAGTTTGTGAGGGGGAGAAGTATGCGGACCGCGCGTGCAGCTGCGAATGGTGGTTTTGGCACTCTCGCGGACTCGATTGACGGCACAGGGTTTGACGCCGACGACGAATTGAGTGGAGCTGTTGTTATTGAAAAGATGCTCGAGGATCAGACGCCGTGTGAACGTGAGTATGATCCAGAAAATCCTGAGGCCGATGAAGATGGCTGGGTTACAGGGTCGAATGTGAGTGAGACCAAAGAGCTTCTGGCGATGATTGATGCTGGAAGTGGTGTGGACGTGGGCCTTAGGGCGTTGAAGGTTGTTCTTGAGACAGGCGCGCAGAGTATCAACATGGGTAAAAGTTGATGGATAATGAGGAGCGAGGGAAGATTGGATGCGGATTGGGGTGATTAGTCGTGAGTTTGTTTTTTGATTCCTCTTTGGTTTCTCGAGGTCCTGTGAACGGTGCTGGTGGTAGTGTTGCCGCGGGTGTCAATCAGGAGGCTTCTGAGTGGCTAAAAGAGAAGGCAGCTTGGGATCGGGCCCTTTTTATGGCAAATCTTGTGCATGATTCCGGTGAATCTGCGACCGCGCTAGGCGGTGTTAGTGTGCCGAAAGATGTTGCCCAAGGGGCCGCCGCCCGGGAGTATTCAGAGGGCTCTGATGTTGTTGCTGCTGCCTTGCAAGAGCCGAGCCCTTCTGGTTCTGGTTTTGCGGATGCCATCAAAGACATTTTTGTGGATGCGAGTGCCGGCGAACAACAGCGCCTACAAAATGGCTGGGCTGCCATGTCGAAGCACGGGGATATTTCTGTGGCGGAACTGGCGCTTGAGCAAAGAAAGCAGTTTATAAGGGTTAAATTGGCGAAAATGGTGTTGGACAAGGCGGCTGGTGCGTTAAAGGAGATACTCAGCATACAGGTCTGAAGAAGCTAAGTTTGGTGATGGTCTGGACGGCTTGGGTAAATTGCGCTTGGTGGGAGTTTGGGTATGAAATTTGATCTGAAAAGCTATTGGCAAAAAGCGTTGGATTTCTGGAGTGCACAGGACAAGAAGAGGAAAATTGTGTATGCTTCGATTGCCGGTGGCGCGGTTGCCCTCTCGGTTTTGCTTCCTGTGTTGCTTTCCGGTTCTGGGGCGAATGTTAAACTCTATGCCGCTGGTTCTTTGAGTGCTACCGAGGCCCCCGCTGTTGTTGGTCGGCTTCAGGGTTTGGGGATGGATGCCGCTCTGGAAAATGATGGTAGCGTTAGCGTTCCTAAAAAAGATATGCCCAAGGCTACGATGCAGCTTTCTGTGGCTGGTTTTACAAAGGTCCCGTATAGCTATGACCTGTTTAAAGGGAACACTTCGTTGCTTTCTTCAGAGAGTGATAAGAAGAACGTCCTTTTGTGGCAGACACAAGCTAGGTTAGAGGAAGCAATAGGATCGCTTGAGGGTGTTCGCAGTGCCCAAGTCCAGATTGTCCCCCCAGCGACCAGCGTGTATGTTTTGGAGGGCGACAAACAACAGGCTACTGCTGCGGTTTCTTTGAAGCTTGACGGTTTGGTGCAAACCCTTTCGCCGGAACAGATTGAAGGAATTGAATCTTTGATGGCGCACAGTGTGCCTGGATTAACGCGTGAAAACGTGACTGTGGTTGGGCCGGATGGCGTTGTTTTGAAGTCGAGGGCCGACGCAACCCACGACAAAAAAAGTGATGACTTCACTCTAGAGCAAAGGTATGCAGCGTATATCCGAGCAAGCATAATGGATATCTTGGAAGATAGTTTTGGGAAAGGTAATGTGCGGGTTTCTGTAAAAAGTTCAGTGGATTCTAATGCTGTGAAGGTTCACGATACGGCGTACACTCCGACGGTTGGCGAAGATAGAGGGATTTTGCAGACTAGAGACGAGCGCACGGAGTCAAGGACTTCGAAGAAAGCAGAACCGGCTGCCCTTGGTAGTGTTGAGGGAAACGCCGAGGTTTTGACTTACCAGAATCAGGAAGAAGAATCCGGAACAGATTCCGGCGCAAAGCAAGATTTGCACGAGGATTACCTAGTGAACAAAAGAGAACAGGAGACAATCAGGAGCACACCCGCTGTGCAAGCAGTTTCTGTGGCTGTTATGATCAACAGGCCGACTATGACGCCGCAGGAAAAGGCGGATGTTAGCCGGGCAGCGGCGAAAACAGCCGGGATTTCTGAGGATGAGGTGGTGGTTATCAACATGGCATTTCCGAATGTTAGTGGGCTTGATACAAGCCTGACCTTCAGAGAATTCCTTGCAACACCGATCGGGATGGTTGTTTTGGTTCTTTCTGTTTCGGTTGTTGGTCTGGCGGCTGCGATGGCGATTGCTTTCATCAGATCTAGGAAGAGGAATGCACAGCTGGCGGAGCCCGGTGGTCTTGCTCAGGGAGCTGGTTTGTCAAAATATGTGCCGGAATTCCCAGCGGTGAATGCCGCTGAAACTGGTCTTGCCCAAAACTTGGAAGAGATTTCCGGTAGGGAAGACGAAGGGGGGTTGGATACTTCTTTGCTCAGCACGATTCAGGAGGCAAAAGACCTAGGTGTTAGTGCCGCCTTGGCCGATGTTGCTTTGAGGCAGGAAGTGGCTGCCGAACACGAGGTAGCTGAGGATTCTTTGCCGGGATACAGTGCGTCGGAAGGTTTGCAGGAGAAAAAAGAACCAAGTCTTTTGGAGAACGTTTTGGAATTTGTCAATGAGAATTCTGAGATAGCTTCTCAGTTTATTAGGGTTTGGGTTAAAAGTGAGGAATAAAGAAGATGTCGAATTTGTCCCCAAAGACGAAAGCTGCGATAGTGGTTGTGGCTGTTGGCCGGAAATATGCATCCGAAATTTATAAGCACCTTGGAGAGGATGAAATTAGGCGTTTGACTTTAGAAGTTGCACGTCTTGGTGATGTTACCGATGAAACGCTTCAGGAGACTCTGAGGGAGTTTTATTCCCTGTGTCTATCTAAGAAAATGTTCGCAGAGGGCGGTTTGGACTACGCAAGGCAGATGTTGGAAGACGCTTTCGGTCATAAAATTGCAGATGGATATTTGCGGCAGATTGAAGAGATGATGGACTCGAATTCTCTGAACATAATAAGAAACCTCGATGAGAGGGCTCTGATGAATGTTATTCAGGACGAAAATCCACAGACTGTGGCCTTTATTCTCTCGAATGCTAAGCCGGAACAAGTTTCGGCAGTTGTTTCAAAGCTTCCGAATGAAAAAAGGGTGGATGTGGTTTCTAGGATAGCTAGGATAGACAGGATTTCTAAGAATGTGCTCAGGGAAATGGAAAGGTTGATTGCGCAAAAGCTAAAGAGTGTTATGCAAGGCGGTAATAGCTCCGCGTTAGATGGTGTTGGGTATGTTGCAGATGTCATAAATAGTGTTGATGTTAGGGTTGAAAAGAGCATTTTGGAGGGGATTGCGCAAAAGGATCCTGGACTTAGTGAAGAGATAATCAAAAGAATGTTTGTGTTTGAAGATATTCTTGCTCTGGATTCCGCTGCTGTTCAGAAGGTATTGCGTGATGTTGATAGGCGTGACCTAGCTCTTGCTGTTAAAGGAGCGAGCGACGAGATTGTTGAGTATATTTTTTCGAATATTTCTCAGCGCATCGTGGAAGAGATAAGAGAAGAAATTTCGTATATGACTAAAGTCAGACTTTCGGATGTGGAGGGGGCTCAGCAGAAGATTGTTCAGGTGATAAGGAACCTGGAAAAATCTGGTGAGATAGTGGTCGAAAAGTCCGGGGAAGGACGTGATTTGGTTGTCTAGGGTCATAAAGTCGTCTCAGACTAAAGAAATTTGGGGAGATCTCGCGGCAAGGCGATTGGAAGTTTCGGATGTTGTTTTTTGCCATGAATTTGACGCTATTTTGGAATCTGCGGGTGACAAGCCTTATACAACCAGTATAGAAGAACTCAAAAAACAGGCTCAAGGGGTGGAAAATGCGCAGTTAACACAGGATGTGGAGACCAGTGTTGCCGCGAGTAGAGATCTTTTGGGTGTTGCTGATAAACTTTTAAGTGATGCTAGGGTTGCATATAGGAAGGTGATCAAAAAAGCAGCAGAAGATGCTGCCGTTTTGGTTGCCAGAAAGAAGAAAGATCTTGTCAGGTTAGAGCGTGAGCTTAGAAAGAGATTGCGTGAGGGCTATAAGGCTGGGATGTGCAGTGGATACGAAGAGGGATATAACCTTGGCCGAAAAGTTGGAATAGAAGAAAAGAAACAGCAAATGGGTGAAATAATTGCTGAATTGAAAAGTGCCGTTGACCGTATTAATCTGAAACAGGCGGATATGTTGAAAAGATACGAAGAAGAAGTGGTGGATTTGGCGTTCAGTATAGCGCAAAAGGTTACAAGAACTATTGTTGACAAAGATAAGAGTGTTTATGCGAATATTGCTAAAGCGGTCCTTAGTGACTTCAGGGAGCTCAAGTGGGTCTCGCTAACAGTCCCGGATGCTGAGGTTAAGGAAATGCTTTCGGTTGGTGAGAAGTTGCTGGGGGATGCGGTTGTAGGGCTTAAAAATGTGAGGATTAGCGTTGCGGATGACGCGGATGAAAAGGATTCAGAAGCGACATTGCTGATTGATACCCCGATAGAGCTGATTGATGCGAGTCCAGAAACACAGATCAGAAATATTAGGAGCAGGTTGAAGATGGCTTTGTGAGGGATTCGGATGATAGATTTTATGACTTGCAGGGAAATGCTCAAGAGTAAAGAGTTCTATACTTTTTTGGGAAAGGTCGATAGAGTTGTTGGGTTGACTATCGAATCAACCGGTCCTAGGGCGCGTATTGGTGATGTTTGTAAGATATATGGGAGCAAGAAAGATAGTCGGGTTTATCTTGCCGAGGTTATTGGGTTTAAGGCGGATAGAGTGTTGCTTGTGCCATATGAGGATATGAATGGTGTAGGGTTTAATTATTTTGTGGAAAACACAAGGCAAAAACTCGAGATTCCTGTTAGCGATGATCTCATCGGTCGGGTGATAAGCCCTCTTGGGAAATCGATGGATGAGAAAGGGGAGTTAGTTGCTGAGACGCGATATAGTGTTGAAGCTACAAACCAGAATCCATTGATGCGATCTAGGATCAAAGAAGTACTTCATTTTGGGATTAAGGCAATTGACGGGATGTTGACAATTGGCAAAGGTCAGCGGGTAGGGATATTTTCTGGTAGTGGCGTTGGTAAAAGTACTTTGTTGGGAATGATTGCTAGAAATGCGAAATCTGACGTTAATGTGATTGCACTCGTGGGCGAGAGGGGTCGTGAGGTCCGGGAATTCATTGAGAAAGACTTGGGAAAAGAGGGAATGGAACGGTCGATTTTGGTGGTTGCGACCTCGGATCAGCCGGCGATGATGAGGGTTAAGTGCGCATTGACTGCCTCTGCCGTTGCTGAATATTTCAAAGATCAGGGCAGAGATGTTTTGTTGATGATGGATTCTCTGACGCGGTTCGCGATGGCGCAAAGAGAGGTTGGACTGTCAGCCGGCGAACCACCAGTTGCCAGAGGGTACACGCCCTCGATTTACGCGGCGATGCCGAAGCTTTTGGAACGAGCAGGTAGTTTTGAAAAGGGTTCTATAACCGCTTTGTATACAGTTCTTGTTGAGGGAGATGACACTAATGAACCGATATCTGATACTGTTAGGGGAATTGTGGACGGGCACATCATTCTCTCGAGAGACATAGCGAGCAGAAACCATTACCCATCAATTGATATTTTGTCGAGTATCAGCAGGCTTATGAACGACATTGTTGTGCCCGAAGAGAAAGAATTGGCTGGCAGGATTAGGGAGATTATGGCGCTTTATTATGCAAATTATGATCTCATAACGATAGGCGCATATAAGCCGGGGATTAACGGCAAGCTCGATGGTGCGGTATCCCGGATTGAGCGGGTGAATGCCTTTTTGAGACAAGGTGTGGAGGAATCTTTTAGCAGGGAAGAAGTTGTCAACATGATGAGGGAAGTGCTTGCTTAGTGGTGGGTTTCAATTTTCCGTTGCAGAAGGTTCTCGAATATAGAAGGCAGTTGCTTGGCGTTGAGCAGAGCAGACTAGCCACGATAAAGCAGGAGCTTCTTAAGCTTGAAAGTAAGAGGGAGCAGCTTTTGCAAAGCATTAAGGTTGCTGAGATGGTTTTTGCAGAAAAGTCGAGATGTGGCATTGAAGTGACGAAATATAAGTTACATATGGATTATGTCCACAGTATAATGCGGAGCCTCGACGTTGTGGATGCCGGGATTTCTGAGGTGAAAATTCGCAGAGACAGGCAGTTGGAGGCTGTTGTGAGGGCCAACAAAGATCTTCGGATGTTGGAGAAGTTGCGCGAAAAGGACTTTTTGGAGTATAATGAGGCGTTGGCCAAACGTGAGGAGCGGATGATCGAGGAGTTTGTTAATAATCTTAGCGTTGGCGGATGAAAAAATGCAGTGAAGGGAGGTGAGAATAGTGAATGGAATTAACGTAAAATCAGAAATTTTTAGTGCTGATTTAGTAGCCTGTGTGTCGGGTAGGTCGCAGGGCTCGAGTGAGCGAAGTTTCGCTGAAGTTGTTGCAAGTGCCGGGAGTGTGTCTGCTGAACGCCGTGAGGTTTCGTGGAAGCAGTTGTTGGGGTCTGGTGTTGTTAGAGACAGTATGTGCGAGCGTCACAAAGATGTTGATGTTCAGAGGCCTAGCGGGAACGACGGTTCGTTGCGAACTGACAAGAGTTGTGATGACGCTACTGAGTCCGAGTCTTCGGCTGTGTGTGCTGACGAGGCCGCAAACGACGAGGAGCGGGGTGCCGAGGAGTTAATTGCTTTGTTGGTTTTCAATAAAAGGCAGCCGGCGGATAGAAAAGATGATGTGCCGTTGGTGATGACTGTGTTGGATTGCCCTCGCGTGTTGTTACCCAAATCCCCAGATGTTTCGGAGCAGGAAGCTAGTGAGAGTCTAGCTAATGCCGCAATGACAGCGGCACAAGGGCCGGGAGATGGTGTGTTGCAAGGCGCGGAGTTGGCCGAGGTTTTGGCGCTGCAGCAGTCCTCACAGCCCGGTATCATTGAGCCGGCCGTGTTCAGTGAGTTTGTGAAAGAAGATGGGCTGAAGGTTGTGGTTAAGGATTCGCCGGAAAGCGATGATGGCTCGTTGTCTACCGCGGAGCAGCTGAGTCACAATGTGATGACTGTGTCAGAGACCGAAGCTGGGTTGGAGCAACAGGGTGAGGATGAGCAATTTGGCTTGGAGCATGACGGTGCGCAGACTTTCGAGTCTGATCTAGAGAGTTCTGATGCGCCGAAATTGGGTGATGTAAATCCGCTGAGTTTTGAGCCAGTTGGCCACGCTGAGGTTGGGGCGGCAAAGCCTGAGTTGGTTGAGCCCGAAGTTATCACGCGGCAGATTGTGGCTGAGGTTGAAAACGCGGTGAGGAATGCGGCCGAAACTGGATCGATTAGGCTCGAGATGAGTTTGGAGCCGAAGGAACTTGGTAAGCTGGTAATTGCGCTTTCGATGGAAAATGGAAGGGTTGCGATGCTCAGAATCCAAGCTGAAAATAGTCAGACTAGGGTGCTTCTTGAAAGGTATGCTGCGGGACTTGAGAAGAAATTTGAAGGCAGCACCGTTAAGATTGAAACCTTGGACGCGAATAGCTTTGAATCGGGCCATGCCAAAGACGCGATGGGAAGTGGGCAAAAAGATAACCTTGATGAGCAAAAGCAAAGGCAACGTACGATCTTGATGGAGCGGCGTGTTGAAGAATTTGCTTTGAGTTGTTAGGATTTTTTAGTTTAATGTAAAGGTGGTGATTTTATGCCAAAGGTTTCTAGTGCAGAAAAGAAGCAATACCTAGATGACATTGTGAGTGATCCGGCTGCACGCGGCAAGCGAAATGCGCACGGCACAAGGGAGCGCAGGGGGTCAAGCGAGATTACACCGGAGGACTTGTGGAAGATTCAGGCTGCCGAAATTAAGGGCAGGGCTGCGACTACTCTTTTTGGTGATGGCGATAAAGGCGGCGGCGGTAGTGGCGTGTTGAGTGTGTTAGAGACTCAGCAGAAAGCTGTGGCGAACAAACTGGCAACCGAGAGCAACGAGATTCAAAAATTTCAGATTGCTTCTAACCTACTTGGCAAGGATGTTGTTGTTAGGGAGTTGCGTTCTGGAAAATTTGAAGCGGTAACCGGCCTTGTGGACTTTGTTCAGCTTTCAAACGATAAAAAGAAGGAAGCGCAGGTCAGCGTCAACGGAAAGTTGTATCCTCTGTCCGCCATTCGTGGTTTGGGTGATGTTGAGAAGGCAGCCGCAGCCAAAAAAGACAGTGTCTATGACGCCAAAATCAAGCGGATTGAGTCCTTGCTGGATGATGCAAAAATCGTATCAGAGGAAATCGAGTCTCATCGGGCCGAGTGGGGTACACAGTTCTATTGGTACAGGAAACGAGAGCTTGCCCGCATAAAACAAGACGCGAACAAGCAGCTGACAGAGCAACGGCAGGCTGTCACGGCGGCGGAAGCTGCGTGTGCTCGTGACACGGGCGTTGGTGGAGCAGGCATGGACGAAGCGGCCAAGGCGAAAAAGAAAGAACTTGTCGATTTAATGGTTTCTGAGAGGCGAATTTTGCAACGCACTGAAGAGTGCAAGGCGGAGATAGATCGGCTGCACGACCAAGCAAGTCTTGCGCCGAAGGGACCGTGAACGCCACGTGAATTTGACTTTTGTGCGATAAATTGTTGAGGAAAGGAGGGGTTGGAACTTGAGCGAAGGGCGGATTTCGGAAGATAGCACCCGTTTGGGGAATATTTCGGCTATTGGTTCCCAAAAGACCACTGAGACGGCGCATGGTTCATTCGATGCGGAGTTGAAGAGGGCTAAGCGGCCGACGCCTGAATCTTTGAAACACGAGCAACAGCCCGGTTATGGTGTAATTTTGACGAAACACGCTAGTTTGCGGCTTACCGAACGAGGGAGAACGCTGACCGCGCAGGATGCAGAAAAGATTAGTGCTGTGTGTGAAAAAGAGAAGGAAAAATACGGCGCGAACGATCAGATTGGTCTTTGTTTGGGTGGCGATGTGTTTGTTGTCTTCCCGGGGGATAAGCGAATCAAAACGGTATTGACTGCCGACGGCAAAGAAGGCACATGGGTCGACGGCATTAAGGGTTTTTATTTGAGTAAGTAGGGCTGGACCTTTTTAGGAAGCCCGGAGAAGTTTTGAACGACAGAGAAACTTCAAAAAGTGAGAAAATTGAAACTAAAAGGGAGATGTAAAAATGGGATTAGAAGGTTTAGGAGCAGCTGCTCGTGCGCTGCAGAAGGGGATCGATGTTGCTGCCTATAACGGAGCAAATCAAAATAGCGGCGGCCATAAGGCGGATCAGTTTATTCTCAGAACAGGGGCGTATTCGTCAAGTGGCGTGGCACAAAGGGCCACAACGGTACGGGGTTCTGAAAAAACGACCCAAATCCCGCGCGGAATAGGCAAAGCGCGGATGCATCAATCGCAGGAACAAGGTGCCTTGCGCGAAACAGGAGTGGCGGAGAACTGTGCGATTGAGGGGCTTGGCCACTTTGTCGTCGGCCAGGTGGACCAGATGCTTGGAGCTGATCCAATGAAATTACACCCGCTGCACCCAGACGCCTGCGTTGACGTTGGTCCTGGCGCCACCATTTTGCGAGCGTTTGGCGACGTCCAAGCGCAGACGGCAGCAAACGTTGCAATTGCTGGTGGAGACTTATACGACTCGCTGGGTAATCCTGGTGTTGGGGGTGTCGGTCCGGGAAATCCTGCGGTTGCTCCGCTGGTAGTCCTTCCCATAAAGCCTCAAGCGGACCGCGGTAATGCTTTTGGTGTAAATCGCATTGGTGCCCCAAATCAAGCGAGCGCCAACGGGACACTGCGTACTGTTTTGTCCCGTTTTGGTGATTTCGAGTGGTCGTCGGAAGTTCCGTTCACAACGCCTGGCGCTGTGTTCGGTCCGGGCGCAGCAGATCGCACATCCACATTCAGCTGGCTGCAAACAATGGATGGCGATATCGTTTGCGGGTGGCCTAATTTAAATCTGTATCACCCAACAAACAAAACGCCGCAGTACAAGGACGGTCATATGGATGTTGCCGGCCAAACGGGTCACCAAGCCGCCGACCGGGCCGACGTTCCCGCGGGTGGTGGCGTGCCTCCTGCCGCGCCGGCCATCGGAGCTGCTGGGTTTGACAGGATAGGCTTTAAGGCCGTTCCTTGCAGCGCGGCCAACATGTGCTTTTTCCGAATTCCGGAAGTGCGCAAGTATGAGCCGATTGAAATAACGGCCGAAGGCGCTGTTGTGGGTATGGTTGGCACGGAAAAAGTAGAACTGGGGAGAATCGCCATAGCAAAGGTGAGCGCACCGCAGAATCTGAAAAAAATCGGAAACTCTCGTGTTCTTTACTCAGAACCTGCTGGTGATCTCTTGGTTGGAGCGCAGGCTGTGGCGGATGGCATTGGTGAAGTTGCCTCTGGTGTGGTTGAGCTTTCCAATGTGGATTTAGCCGAGCAATCCGTTTTCCTTGTAACTTATTCCGCGAATTATGGTTGGGTGCTTCATGCTTTATCAAAGGGCGCGTCCAACTTGGAAAGAGTGACGGAAATTATAAGGTAGTTACCCTTTTTGCTGGCGGTGGCTAGCCATCGCCAGCAGGCCGCGGATCTGGGTTCCGTTGTGACCTTGCACACGAGTTTGCAGGAAGCGAGTAGTTAGGGAGGAGTTTTTCTAAAATGGCAGATACCTTGACCAAAGAAAACCGTGACAAACTTAAGAAATTGGGGTACGCTGTTGACTTGCTCGAAGAAGATAGCCGGCGGATACAGGAATATGATTTCAGGTCCCCGCGCCGATTCACACGAGATAATGTCCGGCTGCTAAATGGCGTTTACGATTGCTTTGCGAAAACTTTTGCAAACAAATTGTCGGGTCTATTTCGCATCCCTGTGCAGGTGGATCTGCTGTCTGTTAAAGAGGGCCAGTATGGCGATTTTTCGAGAGAAGTTGGTTCACGAGTAGTGATGCCCATCATCGAGACAAAGATGAAAGAGGGGACTGAATACGTTACCAATCATTTCGCCATTTCCTTTCCAACTGAGGTTGTTCATTACGTAGTGAACAGATTGCTTGGCGGTGACGAAGGGGCAGTCAGGGAAGACCACGATTTCACAGAGTTAGAGCTTAATTTAATCAAGAACTTCGTCCTTGTGAATGTAACTCCCATAATAGAAGTCGCTTGGTCGAGTTACATAGATGTCATTACCACTTGTACCGGTATAGTTTTGTCTCCTGGCTTGAATAAGTACTTCTCTTCTGATTTGCCGATTCTGAATATCGAGTTCGAAATAGTGATTGCGTCTATAACCAAAAAATTCAGTGTTTGCATGTCGTTTGATTTGCTCGAAAGCATCTTCCGCAATTTTGGGAACCGGTTCATGGGCCTTGCAGATGATAGCAAGAGTAAGCAAAAAAAGAGTCTGATGTTGGAACACATAAAAGAATCTGAAGTTGACGTTAGTGTCGTTTTGGGTAAGACCGAGCTGGAATTGGGTGATATTTTGGCCTTGCACACGGGTGATATTGTGATGTTAGATAGTTTCACGGACTCGTCGGTTAAGGTTATCATCAAAGGTAAGGATTGGTTTTCAGGGAAGATCGGACTGTATAGAGGCAGAAGAGCAGTCAAAGTTACAGAATTGCTGTAAAAGAACATAAGGTCCTGCGAAGAATTTGAAAAGGGGGCTTATGGATTTGCAAGTAACGGAAACGAAATCTTTGATGGAAAGCAGTTTAACAAAGATTTTTGGTGCTGTGCGCGCGTGTTTTAGTAATGTTTTGTCTTTGGATTTGGATTTGAGCATAAGAGAGATTGTTTTCGAGGACTTTTCAGAATTTCGGGTTGGGCCAGGCGACGAGTTGATTGGTACCGATTTCTTTATAAACAACGGCAAGATGGAAAAATTTGGTTTGTTGTTTTCAAAAAAAGAAGATGTCAGGGTGCTTTTCAGCAGTGTGATTGGTATGCAGATTGCACAAGATAGCTTTGAATTTGATGTTGTGGCGCGTGAGACGATCTTTGAATTGCTCAGCAAGGTTTTTCTGGAGATAAAAGAGAGCGCCCTTAGGGGCGGGGAGACTAAGCCGCTAGAGTTGAGAGCAGAGGATATCTTTTTGGTGGGTGATCTTAGGAAATATGTCAGGCGCTTTCGGCGAGAAAAACTGGCAAGGGTGACCCTCAATTTTTCTGTTACAACGCTTATCAATAGCGAACTTTGCTTGTTTTTGCCCTGTGCGTTATTCCCGCAATCCAAAGCCCAAAAAAATTTAGTTACGGATGAGGCCTCGGGCGCGGGATTTGAAAAAGTAGAGACCTCGCCTGATTTAGATAAAGCGCGTGGGTCAACTGTCCAAGAATTTAAAGCTCCACGGGTTGCTGATGTAAAAAAGGTGGAAGCTGCCGGTGAAAAGCGAGATGCTGTAAGTGGTCCGAATAAAATAATCTATGAAAGATCAGAAAGGAAGAGCAAAATGCAGGAAACTTCAGAAAATGCGGAGAACGTTGAGGCAAAGGTCAGTGAGCATGATCTTTCAGATACCACCAAGGAGGAGAGGTCGGATACGGTGGCTCCGTCAAAAGGATCTGGGATAAAGTTAGCTGAGTTTGAATCTTTTGAGGAAGAGGATAGCGCTAAGATAAACAACTTGTCCAATCTGAAATTGGTGATGTCAATTCCGGTTGATGTTCGTGTTGAATTGGGGAGGACTCAAAAGAAGATCAAAGAAGTGCTGGAATATGGCAAAGGGACCGTTATCCAGTTGGATAAGCATGCTGGTTCTCAGGTTGACATTATAATTAATGGCCAGAAGATTGCTAAAGGTGATGTTGTGGTTGTGGAAGAGAATTTTGGTGTGAGGATAACGGAGATTGCCAAGCCAAAAGATCTACTGGACATTTTATAAAAAGGATTGTTTTGTTTGAGTGATGTTTGCAGCGGACTGTTATCTTTTGTTGGCGTTGTGGGATTGTTTGCTCTCCTTTTCTTTTTTTGTAAAAAATTGCAATCGGGGAACATTGTCGGTGTAACATCGAGCAAGTATATGGTTGTGGTGGATAAGGTCGCGCTTGGTCCGAGTAGTTCTCTTGCTATTGTGAAAATAGGGGGCAAATATTATCTTGCCTCCGTGTCGGGCGCGGGAGTGACTTTGCATGGCAACATTGAACAATCTGATCTTGTTGAAGCACAGAGGCGCACCGTGGGTCTAGGTAAGTTGCGGTTTCGCGGCAAAATGTCGAAGGGTGAGTTGTAGGTTACGATTGGGATGTGAATCTTTTTGAAAAAGCTTTTGAAACCTCTGCTTTTGCTGGTCTTTGGGTTTGTTGTTTGCAACAATTTGGCTTCCGCTGCAGGAATTTCTGTTAATGTGGATGGAAGAGACACTGGGCCGCTAGACATTCTTTTTCTATCAACGCTGCTTACGTTATTACCAACAATTGTCTTGCTGATGACCTGTTTCACAAGGATAGTGATTGTGTTTTCTTTTTTGAAAAATGCGATGGGGACGGCGCAGGTGCCGCCTACTCAAGTGGTAGTTGGCCTTTCACTTTGTCTCACTTTGTTCGTCATGTCTGGGCCTGTTAAGCAAATAGAAAACGAAGCTTACAGGCCGTATAAGGCGGGACAGATTAATGGTGAGCAAGCGCTCTTAAAGGCGGCGGAACCACTAAAAAGATTCATGTGCAACAACACACGAAAAGAAGATCTAGCGTTGTTTATGAAAATTAGCAAAACGCCGCCGGTCAAGGATTTTAGAGATTTAGAGATGATAACTGTTGTTCCGGCGTTTGTTGTTAGTGAAATCAGAACGGCCTTTGTGATAGGTTTTAGTTTGTTTATCCCGTTTATCGTGGTAGATATGGTGGTTTCCAGCATTTTAATGTCCTTGGGAATGGTGATGCTGCCACCCGCGATGATATCCTTACCGTTTAAGATTTTGCTGTTCATTTTGGCCGATGGTTGGGGGATGTTGATCAAGTCTTTGGTCGAGGGTTTTAAGATGGGTTAGGTAATTTTTTGATCAACGATTTAAAGAGGGGCGATAGTTAGTGACAGAAGATACAGTTTTGAATTTGTTTAACAGCGCGGTTTTGGTGGCGTTCAAGTTGTCACTTCCAATTCTTCTTTCTAGCATGGTGTTGGGGTTGATAGTCTCTATGTTTCAGGCAGCAACTCAAATTCACGAACAGACTTTGACGTTTATTCCAAAGATTATTTTGCTGGGAGTGATGTTGGTTGTCTTGGGTCCGTGGATGCTGAGGCTGTCCACGGAGTTTTTTGGAGAGGTTTTCATGTTTATAAGAGAGACCAGCAAGTAAGGGATAGAAAATGGATAAGCTTGTGGATAATTATCAACTGTTTCTGCTGATTCTAGCGCGGATGATTGGTTTTGTGTTCATGAATCCCTTTTTTGGAAAGAGCAACGTCTTCTCGCTGATCAGAGTTGGGATTGCAGGTATTTTGTCCTTTACGGTTTTTTTTAATTTTGATGTCACAGAAAATCTTTCAAATGGCGTGCTTGTGTTTGGGCTGATGTTTTGTTTGGAGTTTTTCTGGGGGTTTTTGCTCTCTTTTGTTGTTGATCTAGTTCTTTCTGCAATAATTTTTGGTGGTGAGCTTTTCGATATGCAGATGGGTCTTTCTATGAGCAAGTTTTACGACCCGTCTTCTGGTGCAGAGTTGCCAACAACAGGTGCGTTGATCAGAGTTTTGTTTATGATTACCTTCTTTTTGACCAGCTCGCATGTTCATTTGATTGATATCATAATAAAGTCATATCAGGCGTTGCCGATTGGCAAATGGCCTGGTTTGGGTGCATTTTCCTACATACTGACGCTCAACAAAGATGTTTTGACTATGGGACTTAAAATGGCAATGCCAATGATTGCTGCCGTTTCAATTATGGATATCGGAATCGGTGTGTTGATGAGGACAGTGCCACAATTGAATGTCTTTGTTTTGAATATATATATAAAGTTTGTGGTAGGGTTTTTGCTCTTGTTGAAACTAAGTCCCAGCTTTATAGGGTTTTCGCATATGTTAGCAGATAAGATGTTTTTAGGAATGGAAAATTTGCTAGCTTTGGCTGTGAAGGTGTGAAAAATTGATTCTAAAAGCAAAGTTGGTGGATAATGCCGCAACAAAATAAAACCGAAAAAGCGACCCCAAGGCGACGTCAGGAACAGAGAAAGGAAGGGCGAACTGCTCAGAGTCAAGATCTAACCCTTGTTCTTTCCCTGTTTGGTGTGTTCTGCACAATTAAACTGTTTATGCCATATGCAACTGTTTTCATAAAGGACTATTATGTTTATGTGATGGAGAACCTGAGCTCCTTGGTGAAAGATGGGTTGGTGGGGCAGCGGCCTTTTTTGATCAAGACCGTTTCGTGTTTTTTCTTGTCGGCATTTCCCATTATTTTGGTCGCGGGACTTTGCGGAGTACTTTTTACGGGGTTGCAGACTGGGTTTTTGGTTTCAAAAAAAGCGATGGCGTTTAAATTTTCGCATTTTAATCCTGTTAACGGGTTTAAAAATATGTTTTCGGGCAGGGCTTTTGTGAAGTTGGCTTCGGCGAGCCTTAAAACAGTAGTCGTGGGTTGGGTACTCTACTTGGGTTATCGTAAATCAGCGGAATCGTTCGCTTGTTTGATAGATGTGGATTTGGGCTGTGGGATATTGTTCATCGTAAAAGAACTCAGTAGAATTGTGTTTAACCTATTTTTGGCGCTGTTGGGGATTGCGGCCTTTGATTACTTTTATAATTGGTGGTCCTTTGAAAAGAGCATTAAAATGACGAAACAAGAAGTTAAAGAGGAATATAAACAGCTCGAAGGAGACCCGCAGATAAAAGGTTTCATAAGACGTCGGCAGCGGCAGCTCGCACGGAGTAGGATGATGCAAATGGTCCCCAAGGCTGATGTGGTAATAAGAAACCCCACTCACTTTGCCGTGGCACTTAAGTATGAGCAGGAAAAAGATTTTGCACCAAAGGTGATTGCAAAAGGAGCCGATAATGTTGCGCTCAAGATAATTGAGATTGCAAAAGAGAGTGATGTTCCGATTATTGAGGATAAATCGTTGGCGCGTACTCTTTATAAGAGTGTGAAGCTTGGAAAGATGATTCCATCTGAAACGTTTAAAGCTGTGGCAGAAGTTCTGGTTTGGGTTTACAGGATGAAAAAAAAGAATCTTGAAATGGAAGAGTTGGTCTAAACTGTGAGTAATACGAAAGGTGAGGGCAAATGAGAAGGTTGACGGCATTGATTCCAGTATTTGTTGTCTTTGTTGTGTTGCTGATTTTGATACCGCTGCCAACTGGCTTACTGGACACCATGTTTGTGCTGAACATAACGGTGTCGGTGATTATGCTTTTAACGACTATGTACATTAGGGATACTCTGCAGTTTTCAATTTTGCCGACACTATTGCTTATCACGACGGTGGCGAGGATTGCACTCAATGTCTCTTCCGCCAGATTGATTCTTTCTAACAGCGGCAAGGCGGGCAAGGTTATCAAGACGTTTGGTGATTTTGTGCTTGGTGGAAACGTAGTGGTCGGTTTTGTTGTGTTTTTGATTATTATTGCCGTTCAGTTTTTCGTTATTGTTAAAGGTTCCGAAAGAGTTGCCGAGGTTGCAGCGAGGTTTACTTTGGACGCGATGCCAGGGAAGCAGATGGCCATTGATGCAGATCTTAGTGCTGGAATAATCAATGAGCAAGAAGCTGTGGCAAGGCGCCAGAAGGTTCAGCGCGAGGCAGATTTTTTTGGTGCTATGGATGGTGCTTCAAAGTTCGTTAAGGGAGATTCGATTCTTTCTATTCTTGTGGTGGTTGTTAATTTTGTCGGCGGGTTGATTGCCGGCATGGTTCAGGGAGGTCACAGCTTTAATGAGGTGCTGAATATCTATTCTATTGCCACGGTCGGCGATGGGCTTGCTTCTCAGTTGCCGTCGCTCATGATCTCGATTGCAACAGGAATTGTTGTAACTAGGGCGGCCTCAAACGAAAGTTTTGATGTTGATATTTCCAGACAGTTTTTGTCGCAGCCATATGCGCTTATCATCACGGGTGGTGTTTTGCTTTGTTTTATCGCGATTCCTGGGTTCCCCAGGCTTGCACCAATCACAATCGGAAGCTTGTTGATTTTCTTGGGTTTGCGTTTGCTGCGGGCTTCAAATGCTTCCGTGTCTGAGGCGGCTGCTGCTGATACCGAGTTGTCGCACCGGCCGCTCAGGGAGGCCGAGTACTACAAAAATCCAGAAAATATTTACGATTTGATTGCGGTTGAACCAATGGAAATGGAGCTTGGATATAGTCTCATTGCAATGGTAAATAAAAAGAATGGCACGAGCAGTTTTGTAGATCGGATTGTTATGTTGCGCAAACAGTTTGCGGTGGAGACAGGGATGGTATTCCCAACAGTAAGGCTGCGTGATAACAGTTTGATAAGCCCGAATCAGTATATCATCAAAGTAAAAGGTGAAGAGGTTGCAAGGGGCGAGGTTTTGATAGATTACTACTTGGCGTTGGACCCCGGAAATGTTAAGGGGGAGATTGAGGGGATAGATGTTGTGGAGCCGGCTTACGGGATTCCAAGTAAGTGGATTTTGAGGTCAGAAAAAGAAAACGCGGAAGTTTTGGGTTACACCTTGATAGATCCGGTTTCGGTGATTATAACTCACCTGTCGGAAGTCATTAAGCATCACGCGTTTGAGTTGCTTGGCAAGAAAGATGTGGAGAATTTGCTCGAGAATGTTAAGAAGACGGGCCGGGCTTCTTTGGAGGGAGTTGTTCCAGATTATATCTCGCTAGTAGATTTTCACAAGATACTTTCAAACTTGCTCAAAGAGTTCGTGCCGATAAAAGATATGGAAACGATCATTGGTGTGGTGGCAGAAAATGCGGTGACGGTAAAAGATGTTGATGTGTTGACGGAATGTGTGCGACAGGCTTTGAAGCGGACAATAACGAGAACCTTCACAAAGGACGGAAGTTTGGTTGTGATTGCCCTTTCTCCTAGAATAGAAAAGCTTGTAATGGGGAATGTGAAGAGGGCGGAGAATAAAACTTATCTGCACCTCGAGCCGGAGATTGTGACAGAAATTGTGGAAGGCGTCAAAGCTCAGATTGATAAACATAAGAACCTGCTTACAACGCCGATAATTTTAACTTCTTCTGCTATCAGGGTTTATGTTAGCAGGTTGCTTGAACAATTTATCCCGAATGTTGCTGTTCTTTCGTTTAGTGAAATTGAAAATTCGGTACAGATTCTTGCGATTGGCAATGTTGATTTGAAAGAGGCGAGTTGATCGGTCCCTATTGAGAACTGTAAAGAGAAGTGAGACAGTATGACGGAAGATGTTGCAACTGATAATGAGATGTGGAAACTTTATTGCCAGACGAAGGATGCTAAACTCCGAGATAGACTAGTGATACGATATGCAGGATTGGTGAAGGGGATTGTCCTAAAGATGCGGGGTATCTATAACGATTCGGATACTGATGATATTATAGGGCACGGAATGATAACTCTTGTGGAGTGTGTTGATAGATTCGATTATGTCCGCGGGATAAAGTTCGAGACTTTTGCGTCAATTAGAATTCGAGGGAATGTTATTGATTATTTGCGGCAACAGGATTGGGTACCAAGAAATCTTAGAAAAGAAGCCAAGAAAGTAGAAAAAGCTTTTACAGATCTGGAGTGTGATGATGATGAAAGGCTAGAAGAAAAAGTCGCGAGTTACCTAGGTACCACGGTAGAGAATGTGCGAAAGCTTATGAGTGAAATAAATAAATTCAATATTATATCTTATGAAGAGTTGGTTTATGATGCTCTCAGTGGTACGCAAGTGGAAATCCAAGATACAACGAATACGGGGGTTCCAGATAGTGAATTGCTCAAAAAGGAATTCTTAGAATATCTGACAGCGGCACTTGAAGAACTTCGGGCGAGAGAAAAATTGATCTTGGCGCTATATTATAGTGAGACATTAAAGCTCAAAGAAATAGCCGAGATAATAGGGGTCACGGAATCGAGAGTTTGTCAGATTCACGGCGAGTCACTAAAAAAACTTAAAGAATCCTTGGAGATATATTTGAAATAAGAAATGAGGAGGAAATTTTATGGCTATTCTAAGTAGTTTTTACCCTGTGGCCTCAGCAGTGCTGACTTATGAGAATGAGGTTGACAAGTGTATAGAAAATGCAGCGAACACGCATACTATAGGATTTAAAGGTAGCATGTACAGGACAGAGTCGATGCCCGAGCATATTAGATTGCGGACGAATGGTTCTGAGCGTGTGCAGATTGGTGAGGGCAGTGACGGTATCTACAGCGGCAAGGTTGTTACCGATTTTTCGGAAGGTGAGCTTGTGGAAACCGCAAGGCCGCTGGACTTTGCTATCACCGGGAATGCGTTCTTTAGGTTAATTGGTGAAGATGATAAAATTAAAGTAACGCGAGCCGGAAATTTACATTTGGATGATGAAGGGTATTTGGTGGCCCCAAGTGGAGAAAAGGTGATGGGGGCCGATGGAGCCGCGATATTGCTGCGGACTGATCAAGTTGTATTAGGTGGGGATGGGGCACTGGTAGATAAGGACGGTCAGTCTCTGGGTAAGATTGGGGTTTGGGTGGTTAAAGATGAAAAAGAACTTGAAAGAACGGATGACAATTGTTTTATAGCAAAAACAATAGAGCTTGTTGAACTGCCGAGTAACGATGCAGCGCTCCGTCAATGTGTGCTGGAAGAGAGCAATGTTGATCCTGTGCCAAACACGCTCTCGATTGCGAAATATTCGCAGGGGTTAGGGTATTATACAAACGTCGGGGGGATGACAAAAAAAATGGATGAAAGAATTAATGAGATTGTGTCACAAAGATAGTCAAAGGAGGCTACATAATGATGAGTGGTATGTCTATGATTAGGAGCGGGGTACGGTTCCAAGAGGCTGCAATTGAGAATGCGGCTAACAATGGGGCTTCTTCGAACAGCGTAGGTTTTTCAAAAAGGTACTTCTTCTCTGTTGATAAAAAGCATGGCAAATTGACCGCGAGCAACAATGCGCAAGATAAGGGTACAAGTGTTGGAATTGACTCTTATTCGCCTTTTGAGCAGGGAGACTTAAGGGAAGTATCTAATCCTTTGTGTTATTCTATAACTGGGAGCGAAGGGTACTTTAAGTTGGAAGACGACGATGAGAATGTTCTTTTCACACGGGCCGGGGATTTTGAGCTAGTGAAGGTAAAAGAAACAGATGAGAAAACTGGCGAAAAGAAAGAGGTCTTCTATCTTGGGCATGGCGATGGTTTCTTTGTGATTGGTTCAGATGGTAAAAGAATAAAATATGACCCAAACAACGATACAGAAGAGCTTGATATTGGAGTTTTTGACGTGGCGGAGCACTACAAGATGTTGCCGGTTGGAGAATCTAGATTTGTTTATAAGGGGTTGGGAGAACCCTCGTTGGATAAGAATGCTGAAATAGAACAGAATTCTTTGGAGATTCCTAGGGTTGACATGCCGGGTGAAGCTGTAGATTTGGCAAGACGCTCCAACGATTTTGCAGTTTTGCTGAGGGCGTTTGAGAAGAAGAGAGAAGCAGGTGATAAGATGATTGGTGTTTTGGGTGGTGGCCGTTAGCCGCGCCCATTCATTAATTAGGAACGAATTTACTTCTTCGAATTTCCCTCTGTTTTTGAAGGAGAAAGTTCTAGAAGAAGCAAATTGGGGGACGGGAATTGGTTCTGGATGAAAATAAGTTTTCATACCTTGGGATGTAAGGTCAACCAATATGAGACGCAGGTTTTGAAAGAAAAGCTTGGGGAGGCCGGTTTTGAGATTGCCAAAAAAGGAGAAACGGCAGATATCTGTGTTGTTAATTCCTGCACGGTGACCTCAGTCAGTGACAGAAAAACACGGCAGATAATCAGTAAAGCAAGACGTGGCGGCGATGTTTTTCTTGTTTTAACGGGTTGTTTTGTGAGTGCGTTTGCCAAGGAAGCCGCCGGGCTTGATGTTGATCTTTTGATCCCCAATGAAGAAAAGATGAAGTTACCCGAGCTCTTGAGTGAACGCTTTGGGGAACAGATAAATACAAGGGTCAAGGTTCCAAGAAATGCGTTGCCGGAGTGTAGGACTCGAGCTTTTTTAAAGATTCAGGATGGCTGTAATCGTTCTTGTTCTTATTGCATAATTCCGAAATCTAGAGGGATGAGTCACTCAAAAAGTTTGGATGAAATCAAAACTCAGGTTTCGAAGTTGGCAGAGCGTGGTTTCAAAGAAATTGTGTTGGTTGGGATCAACTTGTTGTTTTATGGCGAAGATATCGGGTGTGAGTTGGCTGATGCGGTGGAGCTGGTTTGTGGGGATCCCAAAATTCAAAGAGTTCGCATCGGGTCGCTTGAGCCAGAAGTTGTGACACGGAGGCTATTAGTTAGGCTTTTGCAACAACAAAAGTTTTGTCCGCATTTTCACATCTCTTTGCAAAGCGGTTCTAATGAGGTTTTGCGCAACATGAATCGCCACTACACGGCACAGGAATATGAGGCCAATGTTGGCATGATACGGGAATTGTTTAAAGATGCGTCTATAACCACAGATGTTATCGTTGGGTTCCCGGGTGAAACCGAATTGGATTTTGAGGAATCTTTGGAATTTGTGCGGAGGATGAAGTTCGCAAAGGTGCACATCTTCCCTTATTCGCGGCGCTTGGGGACTAAGGCGGCCTTGATGGAACAGGTTGCGGCGGAAGTGAAAAAACGGCGTTTCGAAAGAATGAACGTGGTTGCGAAGGCCGGTCAACGGGAATTTTACTTGCGCATGGTTGGAAGGACGGAATCAGTTTTATTTGAAAGTGCTGTGGGGACGGCTGGTCAATTTAGAGGATACACTCCCAATTATGTGGGTGTTCTTTTTGCGTCTGGCGACGATCCTAGGAATGAGATTGTGAAATTGCGGATTGTGGCTGCGGATGAAAATGGTTGCGTGGGAGTGAAAATAACGAATGACTGGCCTAGAAAACAAAAAGGACGAGCATATTGAAGTCGGAAAGATTATGGGTTTGCATGGTCTTAAGGGGGACATAAAGATTTACCCTTGGTGTGATGACCCTGCACAGATCTTGGATGCCAAGGAGCTTTATGTTGATGGGGTAAGGCAGGATTTTTTTGATAGGCGCGAACACAAAAGAGTAGTTTTAACCAAGATTGAGGGAATAAATACCCCGGAAGCGGCGAGAAAATACGTAAACAAAGTAATATATATCAGGCGCAGCGAAATTAAGCTTGAAGAAGGTGAATTTTTAATTCGGGATTTGCTTGGTCTGAACGTGATTGATGACCAGACTGGCGTTGTTTATGGCAAGATTTTTAATGTGATTAAGACGGGATCGAATGATGTTTATGAAATTAAAAACGAAGGTGGAGCCGCAGATGGGAGCGGAAAAGTTTTTTTAATTCCGGCGATAAAAAGTGTTGTAAAGATTGTCGATTTGGAGCAGAATGTGATGAGGATAACGCCAATTAAAGGGTTGTTTGATGATGAAAACAGTGAGGATTGATATCGCAACGTTATTTCCAGAGATGTGTGATGTTGTCCTTAGCGAAAGCATTGTCGGCATGGCAAAATCGAAGGGCATCATTGAAGTGCACACGCATAACATAAGGGATTATGCGAAGGGTTGTTACCGAAAAGTAGATGATTATCCGTATGGTGGTGGCTTTGGAATGCTTTTGCTGGCCGAGCCGATCTATCAGTGCATTCGGTCGATAAAGGATTCTTTAGCCGGTGTGTCCGCAATCGTGCTTTACATGTCTCCCAAGGGTGAGCGGTTGACCCAACGTAAAGTGTTTGAACTTGCTAGAGTTCCGAATATAATTATCCTAGCTGGTCATTACGAAGGAGTTGATCAGCGCGTTTTAGATTTGGTCGTTGACGAAGAAATTTCGGTTGGGGATTATGTTTTAACGGGTGGCGAGTTGCCAGCGCTCACTTTGGTAGATGCTATTTCACGGTGTTTGCCGGGTGTCCTTTCTGATGAGGAATGTTACATTAATGAAAGTCACAGCAACAACATGCTAGAGTATCCACAATACACAAGGCCTGAGGTTTGGCGAGGGTTAAGAGTTCCCAGAGTGTTGCTTTCGGGAGATCACGCGGGGATTCAGAGTTGGCAAGAAGAGGCAGCCTTAAAAATCACAAAAGAAAAGCGACCGGATTTGTTGGGTGAAATGGAAAAGATGGTGAACAAGAAGGGAGGATAGCTTTTATGGAGGGGCTCAGGGCGGGTGTGGGTCCTTTGGGTTTTACAGATTTGTCAGAAATTAAGCTGGTAATTTGCTACTTGCTCAGTTGCTGCAAGGAGCCACTTAGTAAGGAACAGATATTTGATATACTTGATTTGAACAAAATTGTGAATTATTTTTATTTTTCCCAAGCCTTGGAAGAATTAACTCGCTGTGGGCAGGTAAAAAGGGTTGACGGTCGCTATAGCCCCGAAAAAGAGGGAATTGAGTCGGCGCGGACATTGAAGGAAACTCTTGCCAAAAACATAAGAGAACTTTTGGCAAATTCTGCGATGAACTATGACGAGAAAATAAACTTTGAAAAATGGCATGACATCCAGGTGGGGAAAAATGAGTTTGGATATACGGTTACGTGCGAGATCGCCGATGAAACTGTGAAATTGATGAGTATTACATTGTTTGTCCCCGAAGAAAAGATGTTAAACACGGTGAAGAAGCGGTTCAAAGAGGGTTCGCAGGAGATATATAAAACTATAGTCAATCTTTTAACGGGGGAAGATTTTGACTGAATGGCCCGAAAAAAAAAAACAGAAGGTGGTGATGTGAGTGGAAGATAACTTTAACGATGCAGTGAGAAACATTATGTTAAAATTTAAGGAATTGATTGAAACCGAGGTAGTAATCGGCGAGCCGATGAACGTTAAAGAGGGTACGGTTGTAATTCCGATTTCAAAGGTTTCACTCGGTCTTGCGTTGGGTGGATCTGATGTGACGAAAAAAGAAAAAAATCCGGGTTATTCCCTTGGCAGCGGTGCGGGAGTGAGTTTGACCCCGATTGGATTTTTGGTTGTTGATGAAAATGGAGTGAAGCTTTTGGAATTTGGGAGTTCAGGCCGGTTGCAGGACTTGCTTGCAGAAATTCCGGGGCTGTGTAAAAATATAGCTGCACGTTTCAATTCAAAAAAAGATGGTAAGGGAGCAAAAAAGGACAAAGAAAAAAAGAGTGAGAATGATGCCTGATTTTGACGCCGTTTTGCTCCAAAAAGCGTTTTCAACATACAGAATAATGAGCCGGAGAGCTGCTGAAAAAGCTATTCGCGGCGGGCGCGTTGCTGTGAATAAAAAACCAGCAGCAGTCGGAGTGCACGTGTGCATAAAACGTGATTTGGTCGAGCTTGATGGGCAGCCAGTAGAGTTTGACACCCCCAAAAAATTATACATTATGCTAAACAAGCCAAGAGGGTATGTTAGCAGTCTTCATGACGAGCATTGTAAACGTTTTGCGGTGGACCTATTGAGCGACATTAGGGAAAGGGTGTATAATGTTGGAAGGTTGGATAAAAATTCAGAAGGCCTCCTTCTTTTTACAAACGACGGCGATTTCGCCAACAAAATTATGCATCCCAGAAACAAAATAGTTAAAACCTACAAGGTTACAATAAAACCGAGAGTGCGAGAGGCGCATCTGATAAAGCTTTCGTCCCAGTTCATTTTGGATGGCAAAGAGGTTTCTCAGGCTCAGGTGATGGTGGAACGGGAATATACCGATAGATCGGTTTTGATTATAAAAATAACACAGGGAAAGAATCGGCAAATCCGAAGAATGTGTGATCTCACTGGGCTTGAAGTGGTAAGATTGAAGAGGATTGCTTTGGGTGATTTGAAGCTCGGTGTTCTCAAATTGGGGCAATATAGGTACCTTGCGCGCAGCGAGGTGGAGAGCTTTGATTTCTCTCTCTCGTCACAATTAGCCGTAAAAGGGCACTCCAATCACAGATTTGTAAAGTGAAAAGTGAATCGAGGCGAAGATTTTGAGAGTGGTCATTGTGGGTGGTGGCAAGGTGGGTTATTACCTTGCTAAGACGTTGCTTGAACATGATCATAATCCGGTTATTGTAGAGATTAACAAGTTCATCTGCCACAAACTCGCGGATGAATTGGATATCCCGGTGATTTCAGGGGATGGAACAACAATCCAGATGCTTGAACTTGCAAAGTTGGGAGAGGCTGATATCCTTGCAAGTGTAACTGGCAAAGATGAAGACAATCTGATTGCTTGCCAACTAGCTCAAAAACGTTTTGGGATTGAACGCACGGTTGCGAGGGTGAACAATCCCAAAAACATAAGGATAATGAAGGAGTTGGGAGTGGATGCTCCGGTGAGCAGTACCGATAACATTGCGAGGCTTATTGAACGGGAACTAAACACAAATGTAATTACGCAACTGCTCAGTCTAAACGGCGGAGAAGTTTCTTTGATTGAATTTAATGTACCCTCGAATTTTGAGTTTGATGGTACCACGTTGACAGAATTCAAGATGCCATCAGAAGCGGTGATTGTTGCAGTTTATCACGCCGGTGAGTTGGTTATTCCAAGGGGAAATACAAAGCTCTTTGTGGGAGATCGGGTTGTTATTTTGATAAAGGATGAGATGATAAATGAACTTTATGAAACATTTAGCTTAAAAGAAGAGGATATATAATGAGGGTGTATGATGCCAGAGAATAGAATAAGAGTTTTAGATGAAAACATTTCCAAGCTCATTGCAGCCGGCGAAGTCGTTGAAAGACCGGCATCAGTGGTCAAGGAACTTGTTGAAAATTCAATCGATGCTGGTAGTAGATTGATTCAAATTGAGATTGAAAATGGTGGGATTTCAAAAATCAGGGTCTCGGACGACGGCTGTGGGATTAAGAGAGATGATGTAAAAACGGCATTTTTACGTCACGCGACCAGTAAGCTTTGGACTGAAGAGGACCTTACAAACATCACGACTTTGGGGTTCAGGGGCGAGGCGTTGGCCTCGATTGCCGCTGTTTCAAAAGTAAAGATTGTGACTAGGGTCAAGGGTGAAGTTGCAGGGACAAGACTTGAACTTGAGGCGGGTGAGCAAAAATACCTAGATGAGGAAGGCTGCCCCCAAGGGACAAGCATTGTTGTCCGTGACCTCTTTTTCAATTTGCCGGCTAGGATGAAATTTTTGAAAAAAGATCATTCGGAAGCTGCCGCCGTCGGCAGTTTGATTGAAAAACTAGCCCTTTCTCACCCGGAAATTTCGTTTAAATTTGTTAAAGACGGGGTTTTGAAATTCCGGACACCTGGCGACGGGAAGTTGATCACAGTTATCCGCGAGATTTTGGGTAAGGAGATAGCCCAAGTTATGTTGCCGGTTGCACTGGAACAAGATGGTCTTAAACTTGATGGGTATACCGTCCATCCCAGCCACACAAGGGCAAGCAGAAGCGCCCAGTTTTTCTTTGTAAATGGGAGATGCATAAGAGTTCAAATTCTAACTGTTGCACTTGAAGAAGCGTACAAAAACTTGGTGGTGGTTGGTAAACATCCGATATGTGTTCTGAATCTCGGCCTGCCCTGCTCTTTTGTTGATGTGAATTTTCATCCGGCAAAAGTTAGCGTTAAATTCTTGGATGAAAAACTGGTTTATAACTTGATTTATAGTGGAGTTAAACCCGTGGTTACCCATGCTTTGCAGCCGACTGTGACAAAAAGTTCCCAAGAAATTTTCGGTGGAGAGGCTCTTCGATTTAGAGTGCCAGTTGCACCAGAGATAAAAATTTACAAAGACGAAGAGAGTCTTGGTGGTCCCGAAGCGCCAAAAGGGCGCGTGGATGCGATACTATGCTGCGACGAAGGGTTGCCAAAAGAGGAAGCGGCCGGTGAAGTCGCGGAGGAAGCGCGGCAACTGAGTTTGTTCGCAAGTAACGGCGGAAAAGGCATCAACGGCGAGTTGCTTGTTTTCAAAGGCGAAGTCCTAGGTACGTATATAGTGTGCCAGGCGGGAGAAGATGTGGTACTGGTTGATAAACACGCGCTACACGAAAACTTGATTTTTGAGAGCTTAAGGGAGCAAAAAGCTGACGCCGTGCAGATGTTACTGGTGCCGAATGTTGTGATGCTGAGCCCGCGTGAACACGACCTTGCAATGCAAAACAAGGAACTCTTTTCTGGTTTGGGCTTCGAAATAGATGATTTCGGAGATAATACAATTGCCGTAAGAACATTACCAATTGCCCTATGTGATGAGGATGTCGCGGCTTTGGTGACTGAGATAACAAAAAACATAGCTGCCGGCAAAAATGATATTTCACCGGAGCAACAGGAAAAAATACTGTACACAATAGCTTGTAAGGCCGCCATAAAAGCCCACGACAAGAATGACGAAGCGGAGTTGCAGGCTCTAGTTTCAAAGCTCAACCAAAAAAGCGGGTTGGTTTGCTGCCCACACGGGAGGCCTGTGTACTGTGTTTTGAAGCGCCAAGAAATCGAAAAGTGGTTCAAACGCTAGGTCGCCGGTGAGTCGCCATCCCTCATCATCCGCTCAAAACCTGCTGCATCGATCTTTTCGTGTTCTATTAAATATTCCGCTAACTTTTTGAGCTTAGCTTTGTTTTTAGTTAAGATTTCGATGGCTCTTTCGTATGCAGCGTCGATTATCTTTTTGATCTGCTCGTCTATTTTTTTCATGGTTTCCTCGGAATGTGAAAGTGGATCCATGTAGCCCTGGATTCCCAAAACTGAGTTGTCATACACCACGTGACCGAGCTCGGAGTTGAAACCATAGATCGTAACCATGCTCCGCGCGTTCAGGGTTGCATTGCGCATATCCGAAGATGCCCCCGTTGAAAACTCGTTAAATTCGAGTTTTTCAGCTGCTTTCCCACCCATCGCCACAACAATATCCTCAAACATGGCTTTGTCGGTTCTGTACATATCGTCTTTTTTCGGCATAGATAGGGTGAACCCACCCGCGCCGCCTGTCGGGATAATTGACACCATATTGACGTCGTCATGGTCTTCGCAATAATAAGCGCAAATTGCGTGGCCTGCTTCGTGATATGCTGTGGATTTTCTGTTGCTGGCTGTCACCCGTTTTGATTTTTTTTCTGTTCCCACGATGACCCTTATAATCGCATCATCTATATCTTTTGACCTGATTGCCTTTTTCTCGTTTTTGGCGGCAAGAAGAGCCGCTTCGTTTAACAAATTTGCCAGATCCGCCCCGGTGAAACCGATTGTCGCCTTTGCCACGGTTTCTAGGTTAACATCTGGTGCCAGTGGTTTATTTCTGGCGTGCACATTCAGGATTTCCTCTCGGCCTTTTATGTCCGGGTACCCAATATAGATCTGCCTATCAAACCTGCCGGGTCTTAGCAACGCTTTGTCTAGCATTTGGCTCATGTTTGTTGCCGCCACAACAATAACCCCGGAATTGGGTTTAAACCCGTCCATTTCCACGAGCAATTGGTTGAGTGTTTGATCCCTTTCATCGTGCCCGCCGAATGATCCACTTTCTCTCCTTTTGCCAACCGCATCAATCTCATCTATGAATATTATGCATGGAGAATGCTTTTTCGCTTGCTCAAAAAGGTCACGAACTCTTGAAGCACCAACACCAACGAACATCTCCACAAACGCAGAGCCGGAAATGAACAGGAACGGAACGCTTGCTTCACCGGCAAGGGCCCTCGCCAAGAGTGTTTTCCCGGTTCCAGGTGGCCCAACAAGCAAAACGCCAGAGGGAATCCTTGCACCGATTTCATTGAATTTGTTTGGATTTTTTAGAAACTGGATCAAATCCTCGATCTCTTCTTTTTCTTCACTCAACGCCGCAACATCACTCATGAGGACTTTGGGCCCTTTGTCCAGATATCTGATGTTTTTAGATTTAAAGCCACCTATATTCTGTCCAATGGAGCCTTTTGTCATGTATCGGAACACGAAAAATATCAACACGAGCGGCAACACCGAACTTACGATGAACTCTAACGAACCCATCATGAATGTCGAAGGGTGCTTATAATCGCTTTTGATTGAGTTTCGGTAGGATTCTATGTCTTTAAGAAACAATCCGGTGTCTGGCACTTTATATTTTATCGATTCTATCACCGCAGGTTTCTTGATTTCGCTTACCCGAATTACACCGTCAGCAATAAGTCTAACACTCGTAACCACATTCTTCGAGAAGAGATCCATAATTTCTTCGTACTGCTTTGCGCAAAGCTCGAGATTCGTGGGATCTTCTGCCAACAATGTGGATGGTAGCTTGAATTGGCGATCAGCTATGTGGGCTTTTGCGTGTTCAACCACGAGATCAAGATTCCTATTTTCGAGGTTTAAGTTAAACCCCAGGACCTCGCCTTTTTTAAAGTAACTTATGATCTGGTAGTATTTAATTGTGTCTTTGTTCCCGCTCCCAAAGAACAAAAAAGTTGATAGAACTAAAAGGACACAAATCGTCAGATATAAAATAAAATCACTAGATTTTTTGTTTTTCAAAGATCTACATCTCCCATAAACTTATCACTGTTTTTGATAGATTTCTTTCTTCAGCACTCCTATGTATGGCAAGTTTCTGTACCTTTCGCAATAATCCAGCCCATACCCAACAACAAATTCATCAGGGATGACAAAACCGCAATAATCCAGCTTAACCCCTTCGAGCCGTCTGCCTGGTTTGTCAAGCAACGCTGCAATTTTGATGCTGCGTGGGTACCTTTCGCCAAGGATGTTAATCAGGTAATTCAGGGTCATTCCGCTATCTAAAACGTCCTCAACAATCAAAACATCATACCCTTCAAGTGCTGTGTCTAGGTCCTTAACTATCCTCACAACGCCCGAGGTCTGTGTGTTTTTGCCATAACTCGAAACTGCCATGAAATCGACTTCAGTGTGAATCGAAATTTCGCGCATCAAATCGGCGAGAAAAACAACTGCACCTTTGAGAACGCTCATCATAAGCAGGTTCTGGCCTTTATAATCTCTGCTTATTTGGGCGCCCATTTCTTTCACTTTGTCCCGGATCTCTTTTGCCGTTATCAGAATTTCACATAGATCGTTTTCCATTTCCATTTTCTCGCCACCCATTCTATTACTGATTTTTGACCGTTACGGCAACATATTTTGGTTGCCAGCACAAATCTGCAACTGGGCCATTTGGCAAGATCCTGTTACTCACTTGCCGGGCAAAATCACCTTCCGCTAACTGTTATCCCCGAACTCCAATGTACTTCGCGTCAAGGGCCGCGGGACTGGGTTTTTACAATTTCAACAGCAACATAGTCAAAATCCGCTTCAATCGGCGCTTGTGGTTTTTTGACCAAAACGTCAACCCTAGCAATGTCTGCAAAATCGGCCAAAAGCTGCTCTGCAACGCGATCTGCCACTTTTTCAATCAGGTTATAGGATTTTTCAGTGGCTGTTTTGATGACGGTATGCACGGCCTTCGAATAGTCTATGGTGTCGCTGACACCGTCGGTTTTGCGCGGCAAGCTCAGATCGGCGTATATGCGCAGATCGAAGATGAAATTCTGCCCGTTTCTCTTTTCTTCTGGATTAACGCCGTGATAAGCAAATACCTTTAGCCCTTTGATTACTATCTCATCTAGTTTATCCAACTTAACTGTCACCTTTCCGGGTTTTTAAGTCCATCAACAAGTTCATAGTTTCGTTTCGCAAGTCAAGGTTTGTTTTCATGTCTCCTTTGAAGATTGCAGTCTTAGTTTTGGAGCCAGATGCCTTAGTTCCTCTTATGGTTATGCAAAGATGTTCAGCTTCTATTATTACCGCGACGCCGGAAGCATCCAAGTTATCATGTAAAAAGTTGGCTATCTCATTGGTAAGTCTCTCTTGTACCTGCAAACGTCTTGCATAGTGCTCCACTATTCTTGAGAGCTTCGAGAGTCCAATAATCCGGTTGCCTCTTGGCATATATGCAACATGTGCCACTCCCAAAAACGGTAGCAGATGGTGCTCGCACACGGAGTGCACCGGTATGTCTTTAACGGCAATTATTTCTCCAGCAACTCCGGATCCGTCAAATAGCTTCACGTGTTGCTTTGGGTCCGCGCCATATCCCGAAAACATTTCAGGGCACATCTCAGCCACACGCCTAGGAGTTTCTTGCAACCCTTTTCTTGTGACATCTTCACCAAGTGCTTCTAGGATCTCTTTCACTGCATTTTCTATTTTTGCTTTATTTATTGCGAAAACCACCACTTTAACATATCTTTACCCCCCGTGCGAGGGTCTCTATGCAAGAGATTTTACCATCAAAATGCTAAAAGTGCAAGCTGGTAAAAAGGCCTTGTAATTTCATGATTATATGTGCTGCCAAGGGTACCGCCGAATGAGAAGCGGATGATGGGGAAGGCAAGCGAAGGTAGTGCGCTCCAAGGCAGCCAAGAGCAGCACACGGATGGGCAGCGGCTTTTGTTGCCGGTTCAAAGAATTATACCCGCGAAGGCAAATCAGTGAAATAGGGTAACTTGGTACTAAAGATTTTTTCGGTTTTGCATTTCTAACCATTCCCGTTTGGAGATCATCACTTTTCTGGCTTTGCTTCCGTCACTTTCGCCCACAATTCCTCTTTCTTCCATTTCGTCAATCAACCGTGCCGCGCGCGAATACCCGATTTTAAGTCTTCTTTGCAACAACGAGGTGGATGCTTGCCCCATCTCGATAATGCACCTGATTGCGGTGTTTAGCATATCATCTCGCTCCGATGTGGGGGCTTTGGGGAGATCTTTTTCTTTTACTGCAAGCCTTTCGATTTCTTGCTCAACTTCGTCGCTGTAATCAACTTCCTGCTCCTCTTTGATGAATTCAACCACGCGCTCCACTTCTTTGTCTGTTACTAAACATCCCTGCACCCGAATGGGTTTGCTGCCTCCCATTGGCAAAAACAGCATATCCCCTCTGCCAAGCAGTTTTTCGGCCCCGGATGAATCCAAAATCGTCCTTGAATCCACTTGTGAAGAGACTGCAAAGGCAATCCTACTTGGGATGTTCGCTTTGATAATTCCGGTAACCACATCGACGGAGGGCCTTTGGGTTGCAACCACCAAATGCATTCCGGCAGCTCGTGCCATCTGCGCTAGCCGGCAGATTGAATCCTCAACTTCACTCGGTGCAACCATCATCAAATCTGCCAATTCATCAATAATAACCACGATCTGCGGTAGTTTTTCCAAGTCATCACGAACACTCGCCAATTTGTTGTATTTCTCAAGGTCGCGAACTGAATTCTCTGCGAACAACTTATACCGATTGAGCATTTCACAAACTGCCCAACCGAGCGCACCTGCCGCTTTCTTTGCATCTGTTACTACCGGGACCAAGAGGTGTGGAATCCCGTTATAAACGCCCAATTCTACTACTTTAGGGTCAATCATCAACAATTTCACGTCGTTTGGAGATGATTTGTATATTAGACTTATGATAATTGAATTGATGCAAACCGATTTGCCAGACCCGGTTGAACCGGCGATTAACACGTGTGGCATTTTTGCAATGTCAGCAACTGTAAAATTCCCGGCGATATCCTTGCCAAGCGCAATTGTCAGATTGCTTTTGTTTTTTTCAAACGGCTCTGATTCAAGCGCTTCCCGGATATTTACGAGTGTCGTTGTTTTGTTTGGCACCTCGATTCCAACAGCTGCTTTGTTTGGAACAGGTGCTTCTATCCTAACGCCGACTGTTGCTAGGTTCAGTGCAATGTCGTCCGAAAGCCCTGTAATTTTATTGATCTTAACGCCGACTGAGGGCTGCAATTCATATCTTGTCACTGAGGGTCCTCTTGAGATGTCCACGATTGTTGCACCAACACCAAAACTCTTTAATGTCTCAATCAACTTGTTTGCAGTTACCTTTAACTCTTCGTTCAGTTTTGTTGTATTTTGCGGCTTGGGTTGGTTTAGTAAATCTAGTCCTGGCAACCTGTAACCGTCCTCTAGAGCGGCATTTTCTTCTTTGTCGGCGTCAAAGGGAGACTTGCCCTTTTCTGCAGTGGCTGGGCCTGCAGATTTCCAAGAGCGCTTTTTATCCACAAGGCTTAAAAACTTGAGCTGATTTTCTTCAATCTGATCGAATTGCAAATCATCTTCAAATTCAAAGGCCTTGGCATCAGCCTCCTGTTCCAACACTCCGAATTCATCAGCTTCTTTTGCAATCTGCCTAAACCACGTCTTGTTCTTTTTCCCCGATTCTTCTTGCTTAGTGCCAGATGATTTGGTTGGTCCCTTTGGCGCCTCTTTTGCAGTCTGTCTGACCTTTATGTGTCTATATACATCTATGATTGTGATGCGAAAGACCAACATAACGAGGAGAAGAATCAAAATGCCAGTGACAATTCCCGCACCCCAAATGCCGCAAAATTTCACCAATGGCAGTGCCAAAATTCCGGAGAGTGCGCCGCCGCCATGTTTTGCGCCTTGTTCATAAAATTCAACGAAACGGCCCATCCAATCTGTGTTTTTATCGGATTCTTCGAATTGAATAATGTGGGTTACGATTCCGAGGAGTAAAATAAGCGCAAAACCTTGATTCACTTCTCTTGCAATCGAAATTTTTCGCTTTTCTCCCTCCACTATCACCGAAATATACATTAACAATGGTCCCAAAATAATCGCACACCAACCAACCAACCCACAGATGAAGTTGTGGGCAATCGTCCACCCCGAATCTCCCTTTAGTAGTGCAAGCAAAAGGAAAAGCAGGCCTAAAGCAAACAAAACAATGCTCCAAGTTCGATTATTTGTTTGCCTTTGTTTCTTTTTCATCGCCGCACTCGCCGTTATCGTGCCCCTTGCAACTTTTTTTCTAGCCATCTCATTGCCTCATTTAAACACAAAATTACTGAATTCCAGCCTTTATTTTATCATGTTTATTCGTCGCATGCAACTTGTTAACTTTCGGCGGGATGACAAGATGGTTTTGCTTCCGTATACGGATGCCTGTGCGTGTGTTTGTTACGGAGGGCTGTTGAGTACATAGTTGCGGAATGGTTCGGCAGATCCCAAGTCTTATATATGTTCGCCATATGAGAGCGATTTCTTTGCAGGCAAAAATTTCAGAACAAAAAGCTTTTGACTTCAGGAACAGAGTAGAATTTAGGAATGTTTTTTCGAATCTAAAAACGGCGACGGCATGCGGTTTTAAAGTTTGTTTGTTGGTGCGGATGCTGATTATTGACATCCATGCTGATTCATAGTACAATTAGCTGGTTAATTGTGTGTTTGAGGGAGGTGTAGAAGATGCCAACATTTAACCAGCTTGTGAGAAATGGGCGCAAAACAACGGCAAGGAAGCCTACGGTTCCGGCTCTTTTGAGAGGGTTCAACTCAAAGAAGAAGATCATAACACAAGAGGAATCCCCGCAAAAAAGAGGCGTGTGTGTTGCAATCAGGACTCAAACGCCCAGAAAGCCCAATTCTGCCTTGCGCAAAGTTGCAAGAGTGAGGCTTTCTAACGGGATGGAAGTGACTTCTTATATCCCGGGGATTGGCCACAATCTGCAAGAGCACAGCGTGGTTCTTATCCGTGGGGGTCGTGTTAGAGATTTGCCCGGGGTGCGATATCATACGATTCGCGGGGCGCTTGATGTGCAAGGGACTGCCAACAGGCAGCAGGGGCGCTCGAAATATGGCTCCAAGAAGCCAAAAGCTGGTACTGCTAACAAGAAATAGGATCTGTTTTTTGCTAATGTGGCATTTTCGTGCACGCACATGCCTCGATGTTAGCGACTTGTCGGGAGTTTGTTTCTTTCGAGTACCGAAGAATTCATTTTTATGGTGGAGGAGGGAAGACAGGTGCCAAGAAGGGGCAATGTTCCCAAACGCGATGTGTTGCCGGACCCTATCTATGGGACCAAGTTGGTAACAAAACTTATAAACAATATTATGTATGATGGTAAGAGGGGAATTGCGCAAAATATAGTTTATGGGGCGTTTGGAATTATCAAAGAGACAACAGGGCGTGATCCGTTGGAAATTCTTGATGAAGCGATGGAAAACGTTACGCCGGTTCTTGAAGTTAAAGCTAGGCGTGTTGGTGGCGCAAACTATCAAGTGCCGCTGGAAGTAAGGCCAGAAAGAAGAGTAACGCTGGGGCTCAGATGGATAACGGCGGCGGCGAGGAAACGCTCTGAAAAAGTGATGAGAGAACGTCTTGCGAACGAGCTTATGGATGCTTCGAACAAAACGGGTGCCGCGTACAAAAAGTGCGAAGATACGCATAAGATGGCGGAGGCCAATAAGGCATTTGCTCATTATAGGTGGTAAGTTTTTGATGAAGGGGGCGAGTGTCCATTGGGTTTATACCTGGTGGAATTTATAGATGCCTAGAGAAGTTTCGCTGGAGTTAACTCGTAACATAGGGATTATGGCGCACATTGATGCTGGAAAAACCACGACAACAGAAAGAATTTTGTTTTATACCGGGAAGACTCACAAAATCGGTGAGGTTCATGAGGGCGAAGCGACCATGGACTGGATGGAACAAGAGCAGGAGCGTGGAATTACGATTACCTCTGCGGCGACTACAACTTTCTGGAAAGGTCACCGTATAAACATAATCGATACACCGGGGCACGTGGATTTTACGGCAGAAGTTGAGAGATCGCTCAGAGTGCTTGACGGTTCAGTCACTGTGTTTTGTGCAAAAGGTGGCGTTGAACCGCAGTCGGAGACGGTTTGGAGGCAAGCTGATAAATACAAAGTTCCGCGGATGGCCTATGTTAACAAAATGGATATAATTGGCGCTGACTTTTTTAATGTTGTTGCGATGATGAAACAGAGGTTAGGGTGCAATGCTGTCCCGATTCAGCTGCCAATTGGCAAGGAAGATACCTTCAGGGGTATTATTGATCTTGTTGAGATGCGCGCTTGCATTCACTATGATGATCTGGGTAAAGATATCAGAATTGAAGAAATTCCGGCAGATTTGCTTGAATTGACAAAAGAGTATCGCATGAACATGCTTGAAGTTGTTGCTGAGCAGGATGAGGAACTCATGCACAAATATCTTTCGGGCGAGGAGCTGAGTGTAGCGGAGCTCAAGAGAGGAATTCGAAAGGGGACTATTGCAAATGATATGGTCCCGGTTTTGTGTGGGTCTTCGTATCGCAACAAAGGCGTGCAAGAGCTTTTAGATGCCGTTGTTGATTATATGCCGGCTCCTGTGGATGTCCCGGAGATAACGGGGATTAACCCTGAAACGGGTGAAAAGGGGATAAGAGAATCCGGCGACTCCGAACCGTTTGCAGCGCTGGCCTTCAAGATTGCGACGGACCCTTATGTTGGGAAGCTTTGTTTTTTCCGTGTTTATTCTGGCACTGTTAGCGCAGGTTCAACAATTTATAATGCCACCAAAGGCGAATCGGAAAGAATAGGGCGGATTTTGCAGATGCATGCAAACAACAGAAAAGATATAGATGTTTGCTATGCGGGTGATATTGCCGCTGCTGTGGGATTTAAGAACACGACGACGGGAGATACGCTTTGTGATCAGAAGCAGCCGATAATTCTGGAATCTATGGAATTTTCTGAGCCCGTTATAAGGGTGGCGATTGAGCCAAAGACAAAAATTGGGCAAGAAAAGATGGGAATTGCCCTTTCGAAATTGGCAGAAGAGGACCCGACTTTCAGAATGTATACGGATGAGGAAACAGGGCAGACTATTATTGCCGGAATGGGTGAACTTCACCTTGAGATTATTGTTGATAGGTTGCTTCGTGAGTTTAAAGTTGAGGCCAACGTTGGGAAGCCGCAAGTTGCGTATAAAGAAACTGTAAAAGGGACTGCAGACGTTGATCACAAGTACGCAAGGCAGTCTGGTGGTCGCGGGCAATATGGGCATGTTAAGATCAGGCTGAAACCCAACGAAAGTGGTAAAGGCTATGAGTTTGTCAATAAAATCGTTGGTGGTGTGATTCCAAAGGAATATATTCCCGCTGTTGATGCCGGAATTAAGGGTGCAATGCAAGCTGGAGTTTTGGCTGGGTACCCTGTTGTTGACTGTATTGTGGAGCTTTATGATGGTTCTTACCACGAGGTTGACTCTTCTGAAATAGCTTTTAAGATTGCTGGTTCAATGGCTTTTAAAGAGGCGATGAGGAGGGCAAATCCTGTCATCTTGGAACCGATCATGAAAGTTTGTGCCATAGTTCCAGAAGAATATATGGGTGATGTTATGGGCGATCTTAATGCAAGGCGTGGGCAGATTCAGGGGATGGAATCTAGAAACGGTGCTAATCAGATAAACGCGTTTGTCCCTCTTTCTGAAATGTTTGGGTATTCAACAGATCTGCGTTCAAGAACTCAGGGAAGGGGACAGTATGTAATGGAGCCGAGTCATTATATTGAAGCTCCAAAATCTGTTGCAGAGGGAATTATTAGCAGCAAATCGAAAAGCTGAAAAGCTAATATCATTACTATTTGTAGGGAGGATAAAAAAAGATGGCCAAGGAAAAGTTTGAGAGGACCAAGCCGCATGTAAATATCGGGACGATTGGACACGTTGATCACGGCAAAACGACGCTTACTGCAGCAATAACGAAAGTTTTGGCTTTTCAAGGGAAGGCTGAAGCGAGGGCTTATGACCAGATTGACAAAGCTCCAGAGGAGAGAGAGCGCGGAATAACAATTAACACAACGCATGTTGAATATCAGACGGATGCGCGGCATTATGCGCATGTTGACTGCCCAGGACACGCTGACTATGTTAAAAACATGATTACAGGTGCGGCTCAGATGGATGGTGCCATTTTGGTGGTTTCCGCTGCAGATGGACCGATGCCACAAACACGTGAGCACATCGTTCTTGCTCGGCAGGTTGGCGTGCCGCACATCGTTGTCTTTATGAATAAAGTTGATCAGGTTGATGATCCCGAACTTTTGGACTTGGTAGAAATGGAAATTAGGGACTTGTTGACAAGCTATGATTTCCCGGGTGATACTACACCCATAATTAAGGGTTCAGCTCTTAAGATGTTGGAAGGGACGGCAACAGATGCAAATGACGCTTTATATGCACCTGTGTTGGAATTGATGAAAGCCGTTGATGAATATATTCCAACGCCAGAGCGCAAAAAGGACTTGCCGTTTTTGCTGCCGGTTGAGGATGTTTTTACAATTACCGGGCGCGGTACCGTTGCAACGGGTAGAGTTGAACGGGGGCAGGTTAAAGTTGGCGACGAAGTCGAATTGGTCGGGATTAAGGATACACAAAAAACAACGGTGACTGGCGTTGAAATGTTTAAGAAAATTCTCGATTATGCAGAGGCTGGGGATAATGTCGGCGTTTTGTTGCGTGGAATTCAGCGGACTGATATTCAACGCGGACAGGTTCTTTGCAAACCAGGTGTGGTAAAACCGCACACCAAATTCAAAGGTCAGGTTTATGTTTTGAAGAAAGAGGAAGGTGGGAGGCATACACCATTCTTTAACAATTACAGACCGCAGTTTTATCTGCGGACAACTGATGTTACTGGTGTTGTTAGCCTGCCAGCTGGCGTTGAAATGTGCATGCCTGGTGATAACGTGGAGATTGATGTTGAGCTCATTACGCCGGTTGCAATCGAGGCAGGTCTTCGCTTTGCCATCCGTGAGGGTGGGCGGACTGTTGGATCTGGTGTTGTTGTCTCCGTTAGCTCCTAAGAGCAGGTGAATTTGTAGATTGTATTGAAGTATTTGGGACGTTGGAGAAAGATCTCTTTTAGGGGTGAGGTCCAGAGAGGGGAAGTTACAATCCTCTCTCTGTTTTACTTTTGGTGAATGCCTTGCCCCATTCGAGTGAGAAACTGAGAAACTCCGGAGCGTTTGCCGGTTGGCAGACACGAGGGAAAATGGTGACGTTGGATGTCATTTGGGTTGCTATGGTTTTTGTGGGGAGGGGTTTTAATGTCCAAGATAGATTTGGTTAGAGCAGAAATGATGAAGTCTCTTAAGGAAAAAAATATGCCAAGGAAGGAAGCGCTTTCCCTGCTACTTTCGGCACTAAAGGCTAAATTCATTGATAAGCGCGAAGAACTCACGGAAGCGGAGGAAAATGCAATTGTTATGAAGGAAATCAGGCAGGTGAGAGAAACCCTCGAAACGGCTGATAACAGGCAAGATTTGATTGATGAGTGTAATCTCAAAATAGCGATTTATTCTGAGTTTGCGCCTCAGCTGATGAGTGAATCTGAAATTGAAAAAATGATTAACGAAACGTTGATCAATCTTAAGATATCTGACCCTGTGGCGAAGGATAAAGGGTTGATTATGAAAAATTTGCCAGCGGAACTTAAAGCTCACGCCGACATGAGGTTAGTCAATAAAATTGTTGAAAACTTACTGAAGTGATGTCTTACTGTTAGGAAAATAAACTATTAGTTCACAAAAATGTTTCATTTGGCCGTGGGGCTAAAGACGCAACGTGTTGGTGGTAGGCGCGTCAACTTTGAGAACAAATGCCAGTGAGGCTTGCTTATGGCCGTAATAAATGTGGTATAACAACATAAACTAGTAAATTTAAGGTCGAAAATATAATATACTGCCCAAAATTACAGGCATTCTGCAAGAGGAATTGAGTTGTAAATTAGTACTTGAAAGAATGCTAAAAATGGGGTACCATTGGCGTATTATATTCCGAATAGATTTAGGGGGAGGCATTTCGAAGTGGAGATACTTAAAGTTTCAGCAAAGTCCAGTCCAAATGCAGTAGCAGGTGCAATAGCAGGAGCCATAAGAGAAAGAGGGGAAGTAGAAGTGCAAGCCGTTGGGGCCGGAGCTGCAAACCAAGCTATAAAAGCGGTAGCGATAACGAGGGGATATTTGGCGCCAACCGGCATTGATGTGATTTGTATTCCTGCTTTTACAAATGTTTTGATTGATGGTGAGGAAAGGACGGCAGTTAAATTACTTATTGAACCTCGATGATATTGTTTTTGCGGAGAATGGTAGATACGATTGAACATGGAGCAATTTGCTGCGTTTACTGTGGCAAGTTGCTTCGTTTATATCTTCCAGATCAAATTGTTATTGGCCCTAGTAAGATTGCGCAAATTGTGAAGTTACCAGGAATAAGGCGCACGAAACACACAAAAAGGACACGCCGGAGTGTTGTTCCGACATGTCCCAGTTACTGAGGAAGTAAACGATTAACAAGGAAATCGACGCGCACATTCTACCACATAAATAGTTAAATGTAAATCTTCGTAACCCTAGATTTTCGACAAAATTCAATTCATTTTATTTCAGGGCAGATATTTTTTTAGGTATTGCCCGGTATATGAAGAACTGCACGCAGCGACCTCTTCTGGAGTCCCTTGGCAAATAATGTTGCCACCCAAATCACCGCCTTCGGGTCCGAGGTCGATTGTATAATCGGCATTTTTTATAACGTCAAGATTATGCTCTATAGTGAGCACTGTGGCACCGCTGTCCACGAGTTTATGCAGCACGCTGATTAATCTATCCACATCAGCGACATGAAGACCCGTTGTCGGCTCGTCAAGGAGATACAAGTTTAAATTTGTGAAATGTTTTGAAAGTTCAGTTGCAAGTTTCACTCGCTGCGCCTCCCCACCCGAAAGCGTGGTTGCCGGTTGCCCAAGCTTGATATATCCTAGGCCAACATCAAACAGACACTGTATTTTGCGTTTTATTTTGGGGAAGTGTTTGAAAAAATTTAGGGCTTCTTCAACGGTCATTTCCAAGATGTCGCAGATATTTTTGTTTTTATATTTTATCGTCAAAGTTTCTTGATTATACCTCTTGCCAAGACAAACTTCGCATGGGATAAAAACATCCGGCAAAAAATGCATCTCAATTTTTGTTATGCCGTCACCTGCGCAAGCTTCACATCTGCCGCCCGAAACATTAAAAGAAAACCTACCCACATTATACCCTTTGGATTTTGCGTCAACTGTTTCGGCAAACAGCGCGCGAATGTCCGTAAACATCCCTGTGTAAGTTGCCGGATTCGAGCGTGGCGTGCGCCCGATTGGTGATTGATCCACGTTTATTATTTTTTTGATGTTACTGAGCCCCTCGATTTTTTTGTGCTTCCCCGGTGAAATATCGTACCCGTTGAGCGCACTATACAGTGCTTTATATAAAATTCCGTTGATTAATGTGCTTTTGCCAGAACCAGAGACTCCCGTGATCGCGACGAATTTGCCGAGCGGAATGGTAACATCTATGTTTTTGAGGTTGTTTTCTGCGGCGCCCCAAATTTTGATATATTTCCCATTGCCCGCTCTTCGCGTTGTTGGAACTGGTATTTTTCTTCTTCCACTGAGGTATGTGCCAGTTAATGAATCTTTGCAGGCTTTAATTTCCTCAATAGTCCCCTGACAAACGATTTCACCGCCGCTTATTCCCGCACTAGGCCCGATGTCAACAATGTGATCTGCTGCATACATGGTTTCTTCGTCGTGCTCAACAACGATGACGGTGTTTCCGATATCCCGCAGGTTTTTGAGTGCTGCGATGAGTTTATCGTTATCTCTTGGATGAAGCCCGATGCTCGGTTCATCGAGTATATATATGACCCCAACCAGACCGGCACCAATCTGTGTTGCAAGCCGCAATCTTTGGCTTTCTCCACCGGAAATCGTTGCTGCTGAGCGTGAAAGGGTCAGATAAGAGAGCCCGACGTTTTGCAAAAAAGTGAGTCTGCTCTTAATTTCTTTGATTATTCGGCCTGCAATTAGCAAATCCGTTGGGGTCAGCTTGAGTTCGTCCATGAACAACAGGGATTCTTTGACTGACATATTGCAGAATTCACCGATGTTTTTGCCACAAACCGTCACCGCCAACACTTCATTTTTAAGACGGGCTCCATTGCAGGTTGGGCAACTGACTTCCCGCATATACTTTCTGAGTTCATCTTTGATCAAATCGCTTGTTGATTCTTTGAACCTGCGTTCGATATTGTTGATGACGCCTTCGAATTTTCCAATGAAAGGAATCAAATTTCCGCCTATCTGCCTGCAAAACGCAATTTTTTCTTTTGTGCCATAGAGGATGGCATTCATCACTTCGGGGGAGAGTTTAGAAACTGGCACATTGAGGGAAAACTGAAGGTGTTTTGCAAGACCTTCAAGATATGCACTAGCTATGCTACCAGTTGCAAAAAGCCAGCCAGAAACTTTAATTGCGCCTTCGTTGATGCTGAGCTCTTTGTTTGGAATTATCATGTCAGGGACTACTTTTAGCAACGACCCGAGACCAGTGCAATCGGGGCACGCACCGAACGGATTATTAAATGAAAACATTCGAGGCTCAAGCTTTTCGATGCAAACGTTGTGTTCTGGGCAGGCATAATCTTTTGAAAAAGAGATATTATGCTCACCCACTTCGTCTTCACCCGTGACGTTGATGACGACGGAAGAGGCCTTTAGGTTGAAGGCATGTTCAAGTGCTTCGGCAATTCTAGATCTTAAGTCATCCTTGACAATCAAGCGGTCTATTATTACCTCGATTGTGTGCTTTTTGTTTTTTTCTAATTTGATTTCTTCGTCGAGGTCGAAAATGCGGCCGTCTATCCTAGCGCGTATGTACCCACTTTTTTGAGCATCAGACAAAACAGTTTTGTGTGTACCTTTCTCACCTTTAACAAGTGGCGCCATTATTTGAATTTTTTTGTTGGCGGCAACAATAAAAATTTGGTCTATTATTTGATCTATTGTTTGATGATGAATTTCTCTGCCGCAAACGTAACAGTGTGCCACCCCGATTTTGGCGTAAAGGAGCCTCAAATAATCATATATCTCGGTTATTGTGCCAACCGTTGATCTGGGATTGTGTGAGGTTGTTTTTTGATTGATTGAAATGGTTGGCGAAAGTCCCTCGATTAGTTCGACATTTGGTTTTTCTGCTTGGCCCAAAAACAACCTTGCGTATGAAGACAAACTTTCGATATATCTTCTTTGACCTTCGGCATAAATTGTGTCAAATGCCAGTGATGATTTGCCTGACCCAGAAACTCCAGTGAAGACAATTAATTTATCCCTTGGAATAGATAAATTTACATTTTTTAAATTGTTATCTTTTGCACCTTTAATTACTATGTCGTTCTTCGGCATGATTCTCTCCCATCTAGGCTTGTTAAAGACAAAATCTTGCTTTATTATATCATATCTTTGAGTGCGTGCACAAAGACACAAGCGGAATGGAATATCCAGTAATTGGGAGAAATGTGAGCAAATATACAAAAATGTAATTAATATGTACAGTTATTTAAGGATATATTTGACTACATTACAAAAACAAGATAATATTAATATAAAGTACGTGTCTGGGAAAAAGGAAGAAAAAAACATGATTTCGAAGAGTTTAGAATCAGCTTTAAACTTGGTGAGTCTGAATGTCCACAACCCTATGGTGTTGGTTAATACAAAATTTGAAATATTTTGGTTGAATCGAAGCTACGAAAACATTTTTGGGCAGGAAGTGGGGGCAACAGTCTCTGTCTTTTGTGAAAATTCAATTAAATTCGAAGAAATAAAATGGGGTGAGCCGTTTATTTTAGAATGTGGCGTTCCGGTAACTGGGATTAGGTATGAAGTACGTGTTCATGCAGTTATTGATGAAAATATTACTTATTATATGTTGGAGTTTGTTATGTCATCAGAGGTTGCTAAGATTGTTGAAAATAGCGATATGGAGGATATCCTAAGTACGTTTTCTTTTCAGTTTCGTTTTCCGATAAGCAGGATAGCAAATGTTACGGAATTCTTGGGCGAGAAACTAAAAAACATGGAGGAACCTGAAAAAACTGAGGCCTGTAAGCAGTTGGATGCGATTGATGGTAACTGTAGGCATTTGTTAAGAAGCTTTATGAATTTTTTGGATGTTGTAAAATATAGTGCCGGAATACACGAACTGGAACTTGGTATAGTTGAGATTAACGATTTTGTTTCGGCGTTGGTTAATGAATGTTCTGAATTAGTTCAGTTAAAGGGATTGACAATTGTTTTTAAACCTAGCCCTCGCCGGATATTTGCCGGGTTAGATAGCAATAAAATTACCCTCGCTCTAGTGAATGTTATTGTTAATTCCTGCACATACACGAGAGAGGGGAACCGAATTGAAGTTTCTGTTGCTGCCAATGACGGGAAGGGATCGTTTTGTATATCGATAAAGGATTTTGGAATAGGCATGAGTAAAAAAGTGTTAGAAAGGGCGACAATAGCGTATTATTCGGGGAATAGCGGGAACAGACATTATTCTCAAGGGCTTGGTTTGACTTTGGTAAAATATATAGTGGCGCTTCACAATGGCCAGTTATTGATTGACTCAGAGGAAAATGAGGGGACTTTGGTGAAGATAGAGTTGCCATTTAACACGAGTGGGAATGATCCGCTTATCCTGCGTAGCCCAAACAGCGATCGCACTGGGGATAAATATTCGATAGTAAATGTGCAGTTTTCCTGAGTTTCATACCCATTACACCGCCGAGATTACCGTCTAGAGTTAATATTACATTCGGATAGCCGCTTGCTGATGCGAGCGGCTATCCCCCTATGTGGTCAAAAGGTTTTCTGCTGTTTTCCCCCTCGAAGATTCAAATCACATTTAAAGCCACTTTTCCCCCGCTGCTAATAAGATTCTCAAAATTGAAGGTTTTTGCAAGTTTTTTCCTCATCTTTTCTGCCATTTTTGCCGCTTTGCCGGCCGTTGTCACGAGGTCACCAGGGCGGACCCAAGTATGATTGTATTCCGTGTAGATAAGGCCACTTGGACCCACAGGGCCCCAAGAACTACTTTCGAGATTCCCATTGCAGGTCTTGTTAATCAGATCTGTGTCGCCGCAGAGAATAATAAGCCCTTCAAGTGGATTAAAATTTCCGAAGGGAGGGTTCCAAGTAAAGCCATCTAGGTTAATTTTTTGATGGTCCCGTGATTTCATCTTAATTCGGATTGTGGGATTCGATGTTGTTGTGGTCGGTGTTACCGGATTTGGAGAGGATCCAGGTGAGGCCGAGGGTGTACGCGGCTTGAGTAATTGTGTGAATAAATCTTGATGTGTTGAATCTGAACGCACAGTCCGACTCAGTTCTTGTGAATACATTTCTCGTTCCTGTTGAGGAATTAACGATGAAGGTGCGGGAGATGTAGCTCTGGAGAGTGGTATGGGAGACACTTCTGTACTAAGGGAAGCGGGAGGTAGATATGAATGCGAAGATAGAGACGAAGACGAAGAAACAAACGATTTAGATTGAGAGCCTCTTGGAGAAGAAACTTGTTTGTCATTTTCTGTTACAGCATACGAAGTTGGTGAATGATAAACAGAGCAGGTGCTAAGGGAGTTACTAAGGGAAAGGCTGTTAAGGACGGGGGCGAGAGATTCCGGTGCCGGCTCACTAAGGTTGGGGAGAAGAGAAGTCGATGACAAGTTGACCCTTGGCGAATTTGGAATGATTTCATAGAAATCTGGTGGAACTTCTTGATACTCATACCTAGCTGGCCCACAAATAAAATATACACAATGTTTATCGAGGTCCAATATAGAGTGCGCATGCAGAACATAGAAATGGGCGACATCAGTAAGTAAATATATTTCAAGCTTTTCTCTATACGCCATAAATCTCCGTTCCAATTCACTTTTCACTGCCCGGGGGCAAATTTCTCTGGCCCTTTCTATTGTCATCTTGCAAGATCCAAAATGGCGATTGACTTCTGCAATCTTTTCCATGAGTTCTTCCTTTGTAAATTCTTCATCACAACAGCTACAACAGTCAAACGGACCAGCGTGAGTGGGTACAGACATTTCTGCAAAGACAAGTAACCCGAGTACAATGCCCAGAATAGATTTTTTCGGTTTGTGATAGGCATACATAAGTAACCCCTCCTTTAAGGCAAACTAACTACTGGCTAAATCCCTGTGCAAACACATCTAAAACAAATTTAGATTGTGTCAGTAAAATTATATCAAATACGCTTTCTTGTGTCTATGGAATTATTAGACAATTTTTTTAAATTATGGGAACTGTTAAGCGCTATTCAAACAAAAAATATCGTCTTGTTTCTTGTTGCAGGTATTTCCCCGTTGGATCACCTTGCTTGCTCCCCAATGCTTTTTAATATTTCGTGCATATAAAACAAAAAATATCATAAAATAGCAATATAAATATAGGAAAACTTTATTATTTTGCCGCTTTTTATTTTTCAAGTACCTGTTCGTTCCTTTCACTCTCCGCGTATCCTTAGGACCCTTCAATTGCTTTCCTGCCGCATCTCGTAGTGCCTCATTAATCCCTTTATGTCGGGAATGCCGTTCCTTCCCAGCGACTCAAAAGCCGGCAAGAACAACGGCTGCAAAAAAAATAGGCCGCAGCTGCATAGCTACGGCTCATCAGAATTTTGTAATGCGCCTACATAGGCGAACATCCCCAACGACACGGTTAGTGTGATTGCATGGCATTCACAGTCAGTTGGCCCGTTTGGTTGCGCCTTTTTAGTTGCCCGTCAATCCTCCCACTATTTGCATGATACTATCTACCAAGCCGCCGTTTTTGCTGTTGCTAAAATCTCCGATCTTTCCTTGTATTTTATCTAGGAAGCCTGTTCCTACACTTTCTAGGCCACCGAGTTCCTTATCAAAAGCGCCGCCGGTCGCTTCGTTAATTCCTCCTCTTGCACTATCCCAGCCGGCACTCAGTGCGTTTCGTCCTTTTCCAAAAGCTCCTTTCAGACCACCACCCAATAGTTTTCCACCGCCGAATGCTTTTTTCGCTGCTCCAAAGGCGTCTCCTCCAACTTTTTTTACTGTTTTCCACGCACTAGAGGCGCCTTTCTTTACCTTTCCTACCATGTCAGAAAACCAACTCATAAAACCTTCCCCCTTTGAGTGATTTATTTAGTTTCCGCTCAACTCTCCAAAATCTTTTGCTTTTCCCGCTCGAATGCCTTTCCCAAGGAACTCAAGTAATAGACAAATTCGCTGTTTTTCCAGGATGTGCACTCTTTCATTAAAAAATGTACATCGGCAAAAAATTCGCTATCAAAGGCTTCTAGCAGTTTACTCTGTTTTTCTGTCATCCCCCTTTGCAATCTCAAAATGTTTCTGAAAAAGGCTAACGCATTAATTAATATCGCCTCCTCAAGTTAACCAAAGTCGAAAACCTCGGCTGGAACAATTCTCCCAAGCTTTTGACATTCATATCTTACTGCATCGAGAATAAGATGCATTGTTATTTCTTCATTTTTGCCGGCAGCCGAATACGCCGCAAGGATCGCAATTGATTTTATACTGCTACCATTTAATTCGAACTTTTCCGCCAAATTGGATGCATCAAAATCTGAACAAAGAGGTGCTTTTTGCGGGAAGACTCTCTCCCAAAGCAACCTTCTCATCTCAACAGAAGGTGCTGGGAAGTTAACTACAAACTTAATCCTTCTTCTAAAAGCATCATCGAAATTATTGAATTTGTTCGTTGTTAAAATTGAAACGCCATTGTATTCTTCCATTTGTTGAAGCAAAAATGATATCTCATTGTTTGAGAATTTGTCATTGGAACTCTTAACATCTGTCCGTTTTCCAAATAAAGAATCCGCTTCATCAAACAACAAGATCGAATTACTTGTCTTTGCCTCTGCGAAAATATCTTTGAGGTTTTTTTCGGTTTCTCCAACATATTTATTCATAATCTGCGACACATCGACCTTGTAAAGTTGCAGATCTAGTTCATTTGCAATAACCTGTGCTCCCATTGTTTTCCCAGTTCCCGGCGGACCATAAAATACCATGCTAAGTCCTCTACCATATGCCACTTTGGAACCAAAATCCCAACTTTCATAAACAACGTCTTTGTATTTGATATAGTTACATGCGTCCATCAATACTTTTTTCTGACTTTCCTCAATAACGAGATCATCAAAAGTGTATTTGCAATTTATCAGTACTGCTTTTCTTTCGAGGTTGTGCACAGAGAATGTTTTACACACATCTGTTAATGCATCACTCTTTATACCACTGTTTGCTTTTCCAAAAGAGAGAGCTCTCGCTTTTTGCAATATGGTTTTCATTTGTCCAGCCGTATAGTTGAATTTGTTCGCTATGTTTTTGAAGTCGACCTCATCCTGAAACGTGTGCTTTTGCGATAAGTTATTCCACATCTGCAAACGCTCAGCCAAATTCAATGGTTTAACTTCTAAGTCAACAAATGGTTTATATCTGCTATAATTTGAGATTGGGAACTTAGGAGAGTTATTCAAAGCAAAAACTAAATTGTCAGAGCCAAACAACATGTCAAAAATGAGCCCCAGCCCAGCCATGTCGCTTTCTGCAATATTCACATTATAAAGGCATATCAATTTTTTGAAGACTGCCTCAAATGCCAAAACTCCTGACAGATAAACCGCTCTATCGAGTCCAACACTGAGCAGATACGCAAAATCGACAAAAACAACCGACATGCCCAGCTTTTTTGCAACATGCTGCACATGGAATTTTTTGCCTGCGCCCTCTTCCCCAAAAATGTGGATTAATTTATTCGGCACCTTAGTATCCAAGATATTTTCAACCGTCTGAAGAAGGAAATTGTTAAATTCTTTCCCCACAACGAGGTCTTCTAACGCATCTGAAGGCGAACAACAATAAACAAACTTTTCGGTTGTAAGGTCTACCCCAGAATCACCTATGAATAGGCTAACAATCCGGCGTCTCAGTGATATTTCTATCATCAGTGACGATCTTGGCCTTTCTTTATCCAGATCCACTAGCATATGTGAAACCAAAGAGTTATTCAATGTTTTGTAGATATCTAAAACATCAAGTTGTTCTGTCATTAGGGATAACGCAAGTGCAAGTCCGTATGTGGGCAATTTGGCGGTATTATCATCTTGGATATATGCGAACAGTCTTTCGTACTTTCTGTCAAGCTCAATTGCCAAACCGGTCAAAATACATAATTTTTCAAGCAGCGAAAGATTATGGCAACTAAAAAATTCCGCCATTGGCAAGCGCACATTTGTGGTTTTTTGAGTTCTGTTTTCAAGATGCTCCCACGCGTGTTTTAAACTTTTCACCATGATGCTTGGAACTTTGTTTTCCCTGTTCTTGAGCTGAGATGCGAGTACAATGTTCTCCACTTCGTCGTCGGTTATAACTATCCCTCTGAAGGAAAACGACTTAATCATCTCCGCACCGCCGCTGACCTTCCTGTTTTCATTGCGCAGCTTCAGCGCGACATCAACATAAAGATCCAGTAGTGCTTTTATATCACGCAGATATTCGTCATTCGAAGAATAAGCCTTGCCAAAGTCAGCGTTATTAAAATAAAGCTCATAAAGTTCCGTGTCGCCAAGGAATCTCACAGTGTCACCTCACATATGCCACAAAAAAACATCACTTTAAAAAATATCAAATGTTGTTTTCATACAAAATACTGCTGTATATGGTAACACATGTTTAAGGATTTCGCAAGTGCAGTGGATGCTAGTATATGAACATATTATTAATTTTTATTCTGTGAAAGGCACTAATTCAGTTATGTTGCAATAAGATTTAACATTTCCAATGCAATTAAGTGAGTGCCACTACCATCCGTCAATCCTCGCATTTTTTTTGAAAAATTGGCGCGCAGTGATCTATCTTGTGCCAATTGCCACAGATTTTCCGCCATATTATCTAAAGTTTCTTCTTTCAGGGTTCTCAGGTCGCCAACACTGATCATTATCTTCCTGTTATGCATAACTTTGGTGCAAGCAATTTGGTTATCTGCAAACGAAAAACAGATTGTTGGCACCCCGCACGCGCAAAGTTCATGTAAAGTTGTTCCACCTGCAGAGATCACAATATCGCCCCAGACCATCAGTTCAGAGATTTTATTTGGCGCAATCCGTAAGGTTACATTGCTTGTCGCCAAACTTTGTAATTCCGCCAAATTGGGGTTTAAGGGCCCAACAACCACAACAAAATTCAGGTCGCGAAAGCGTTCGTCATTACAAAATCTTTTTAGTATTTTTGATGAGATGTTAAGGCTATCGGTTCCACCTGTTGTTATCAACACATTCTTTGCAACTTTTTTTATTTCTTTTGGTTTGATGCCTTTGAACTCACTGCGAAGTGGGCTGTATTCCGTTCCTAAAAGAAGCTTTGTGCGGTCTTTTTGATAAAGTTTTCGGTAACTATCTTTATCGCACTCTATCATGTAGTTTATTACCATGTCACAATTTTCTATGTGCTCTTGCAGATCGTCTATGTAAATCAATTTTGTAAAGTTATTTAACTTTTTAAAATATTCGGGTGGCGCGAAATAGCTGTCTATTAGCATTGCCCTTGGTTTGTATTTTTGCAAGAGGCCAGATACATCATCAATTTCCTTTTCTAAGTTGTTCCATGTGCTGTGCAGACAGATGGTGCCAAATCTTTTTTCTTCGAGCATCCCTTGCGTTGTTTTATCCGCCGTAACAAAGATGCATTCTTCGCCCATTTCTCGCAGTTCAATCGCAATTGTCAAGCACCTCATAACATGCCCAGACCCAATTTCCGCATTTCCATCGACTCTGAAAAAAAGCATTAATAGATCCTCATTTTCACCAAATTTGCCAGCATCTGTTCGCAAAAAGCTGCTATGTTTTTTAAAGTCGGCCATCAATGGTGATTAGCAATATTCTTTTTGTGTCCTCACCAACTGCAACTCTCGTCGCGCAACCAAACTCTTCGATCCAAACTAGTCCCTTTTCGTCCTCTAACAACTGGTATTCGTCCCTCTTGCTTTTTGGGATTTTGTGCTCTAAAAACAGATTTTTTAGGGTTTTTGTGCATCCGTAGCGGTTCAACTTAATTTTATCGCCAGGCTGCCTGGTTCTGAGTGTAAGTTTTCCTACCAGCTCATCACAGCTCAGGACGTTTGCTCGAACATCCGTTTGTACTGCTATTTTTTCGTATTCTTGCCTATCGATGAACTTAAATTCTATCTTCTTGTTTCCGAGCAGCTCGTAACTACCCGGCAGATTTATTTCAATTTCTGCAGGCTGCCTTTTTTTATCATCGACTTTTTTGACTTTTTCAACCGTCAGGAAGCTTTCGGAAGCACGGATAAAAAGGTCCTTCCCAACTGCCAATTTTCCGTTCCCAGATTCGATCATCTGCTCGATAAGTTTTATCTTCGCTTCGTCACAGGGAACGCCGGCATCTTCCAAGATTTTTTTCACTACTCGGAATTTTAGGCTGTTATGAAGGGATTTAATGCTGCTCAAATCATATTTTCCGGCACTCAAGGAAATATTGGCCCAGATTTTTTCTGCGTGCTCTGCGATAAACTTTTCATCCTCTTGCAAGTTTCGGCACATCCGCCTGAAAAGTGGCTCAAAGGAAGCATTCAAATCATAAAATCGGGGGACAATGCACTGCCTTATGAAATTTCGGGTGTAGCCCGTGTCGTTGTTGGAGCTATCTTCTATGTGAGATAGGGCATTTTCTTTTGCGTATCTTTCGATTTCTTTTCGCGAAACTAAAATAAACGGCCGGATAATATTGTCTCTTACTGGCGGGATCCCGCACATTCCACAAAGTCCGGTCCCTCTCCCTATGTTCAAGAAAAACGTTTCCATGCTGTCATTTAAGGTGTGGGCAGTTGCTATTTTGGCCTTTAGTTCCTTGGCTAATTCCCCCAAGATTCGATATCTTTCTTTTCTTGCGCACTCTTCAACAGAAAGCTTTTGATTTTTAGCCATCTGGGGGATGTTTGCATGCCGAACAAAAAATTCTACTCTGAGTTCCCCGCAAAATTTTGCAACAAACATTTCGTCTCTTTTTGCTTCTTCGCCCCTGATTTCATGATTAATATGGCAAGCCAACAAGTTGAGCTTTAAATCACGTTCTAAGGTGTAATTGACCAAAAAATGCAAAAGAGAAACAGAATCTATCCCACCAGAAACGCCAACCACAACATTCTCGCCTTCGGTTAGCATATCAAACTTCGAAATAGTTTCTGTTACCCTAAGTTTCACGCTTGTTCCACTCCACGTTCTCGAACTTCGTATATTGACCATCCCAACTGAGGGCCACCTTGTTTGTTTCTCCGTGCCTATTTTTTGCAATAATGCATTCGGCTATATTTGGGTGTTCACAGGCCTTGTTGTAATATGATTCGCGGTAGAGGAACATCACGACATCTGCATCTTGCTCGATTGATCCGGATTCGCGGAGATCAGAGAGTCTTGGTTCGTGTTCGTTTCGGATATCGGGGCTGCGTGAGAGTTGAGAAAGAGTTAGCACCGGCAAGTTTAGCTCCTTCGCCATAATTTTTAGGCTTCTCGTTAACTCCGACATCTCTTGCACGCGGTTATCGTTCCTTCGTCCACTGGAAGCCATAAGTTGTAGGTAATCAATAATTACCAAATCTACCCCGCCAAGCCGTCGAACCTTTGCCTTTATCTCTGGAACGGTGATGTTAGCGGTGTCATCTATATAGATCATTGCGCTAGAAAGTTCATGAGCTGCCGCCGCAAGACTATTCCAATCTTCAACCTCAAGTGCTCCTGTTTTTAGTGCGCGGCTTGGAATCCTGGCGGTGTAAGAAAGGATTCTTGTTACTAACTGTTCTTTGCTCATTTCTAGTGAGAAAATCGCGACCTTCTTTTTTTGAGAGAGTGCGATGTTTGTTGCAATGTTAAGAGCGAATGCAGTTTTTCCCATGGCAGGCCTTGCCGCGAGCAGGATTAAATCCGATTTGTTAAGCCCCATCAATATGTTATCGAGTAACTTATACTCTGTTGCGATTCCTAGGTAGTCGCCATCGCCGGCTCCCTGGACAATTTTTTGTAGTCTGTCATACGTGCCTACAATTATCTCACCGATTACCTGCAAGCCCTTGCCGCTGTTATTGCGTCTAATTCCATAAATCAACTGCTCTGCCCAATCAAGCAGCGCTCTGGCGTCATTGCCTGCAGTACTTGAGCGATCTATAATTTCCCGCGCCGCATCGGTCAAACTTCTGATATAATATTTTTCTTGGAGTATATTGGCGTAATTTTCGATGTTTGTTGTTGTTGGCACAAAATTGGCAAGGTCTGTCAAATAGATTTTTGCCTCTGCATCACTTTCAAAGATCTTTGCAGCACTCACGCCGTCTAAAACAGTGACAATATCTATGGGGGTGCCCATAGTAAACATGTTAACAAAAATTGAATAAATTTCTCTGTTTACGTGCACATAAAAATAATCAGGCCTTAAGATTTCCATAACGTTTAGAAGTGATTGGTTATTTAATAAAATTGCGCCTAAAACCGACTGCTCGGCTTCCACGCTAAATGACTGCAGACCTAGATTGTCGTCATACATCTTAGAACCTCATTTTTTCGAATGTTTCTTTCCGTGCCTTTGTTATTCGGTAACAAAAACAAAAAACTTTGCTTCCACCCCTGGCATAAACTTGGCAGTTGTCTCAAAGCTGCCATAACTCTTGATTTCGAGGCTGAGTGATAACTTTTTCTTATCTACATCGATTCCCAATGTCTCTTTGATTTTCACGGCGATATCTTTGGTGGTCACGGAACCGAATAACTTTCCGTTTGCTCCCGCTTTCATTGCGATTTTGACGGTCTGCCCATTTAATATTTCAGCCACCCTTTGGGCTTCTTTTCGGATTTCTTCTTTTTTGAAGGTTTCTGCTTCCTTCCAGCCCTTTAGATCGTTAATATTTTTTGCTACTGCCGGTACCGCAATCCCCTTGGGGAACAAGAAGTTTCTGGCGTATCCATCAGAAACTTCAATCATATCTCCCACTTTTTTCCCGCCAATAGCTTCTTTTAAAATCACTTTCATGTTTCAGACTCCCTTGTTTCCCAATAATTGATTAAATCCGCAAGTTTGATTTTTTTGATTTCACGGGCTTTCTTGCTGCCACCACATGCGGCGACAAAATAGTTCCCAAACTTGAGCTGTTCAAAAAAACAAAGCCTCTTGCCTATTACCATCTCAAACGTTTGTTTTGTCTGTTGCTCGGCAAAAGAAATCTTCCGCGGATTCAGTGGCTGGTTACACATCTTGAAAAAACTTTCTTTCAATGTCCAAAGTCTTAAAAGCTGCCCGGATTTTTCCGGATCAGGAATTTGATTTAACATTTTGGATTCGGCGAACGAAAAAAAACGCTTGGCCAAACTCTCTGCCCGTTCAACCACTCGCATTTTTTCAACGTCAACACCTACCGGCTCACTTCCCAAAACACAGGCAATCAAACTGCCACTGTGTGAGAGATTAAACTGCAAATTGCTTGGGGAATGACCGGTGGACCAGAGCTCCGGCTTTCCCCTTTCTTTGGGGGCGATGCGAACTGCCTTTAGCCGCAATTCAAGCAGGTACCTTATGAGTAGATCACTCACAATACTGTTTGCCATCGATCTTGGCTTTAACTCCCTAATTCGATCTCGCTTATATTCACTAATGAGGTTTATGTATCTAGTGTAGTCAAGATGAGGCAAATCAGCTGAATCAACTACATAAACAAAATCCATTCTCAGTCTACGATCGGAGTAGCTTCGATGAGACCGTAGCCCCCGTTGCGCCTTTTGTAAACAACATTTAGATCATTTGTCGCAACATCTACGAAAACATAAAATTCGTGCTCAATCAAATTCATTTGCAGGATTGCTTCTTGCACATCCATCGGCTTAATAATGAACTTTTTACTTTTAACAACGTTGTAATCTGGGGTCGTTTGTTCTTCATTTTCCTCTCGTGGGAGAAGTTCTGCGTAATCTTTTTCGTATGCTCTGGATTTGAAACGCTTTTCTAACCTCGTTTTATTTTTCAGCAACTGTCGCATGATTGCGCTAAGTGCCAAATCAAACGATTCAATAAAATTTAACGTTGTTTTTTGGGCACGGAAAACCATCCCCCCCGATCGGATTGTAAGTTCTATGGTCTCCCGTCCCTTTTCCTCAATGGCAACAATATTCGCCACTGCACTATCTTTAAAAAACCCATCCAAATGCCCTAGCTTTTTGTTGACCCTCTCCTTGAAGGTCTTGTTTAGATAAGCTCTTCTCGACGTAATATTAGTTTCCACCCTAAACCTCCCGCTTCCTTCTTGTTGCTTCCAATTCATTCGAGCAACAATCCAAACCAGCTGCACACTCATTATAACATAATTAACTTTTCAATTTCAAGTCAGTCTCTGGGGAAGAAAAAATAAAAAGCCAAAGGATTATGCTTCCAAATATATGAGATATCTATATAATTTTCAGGACGGCGGTAGGTATTTTGCGATAAGCTTTAAATTGAATGCAAGTATAATGGGACCAGAGCAGAGAAGGGAAGAGGGGAAATGCAATTGCTTCGAGAGTTGAAAGAATGATCTTGAAACGTCTGCTTGGCAAATGCAAAAAAATAAAAAATTCTCCCGTGGGGTATTGACAAATCCAAATAAAGTGATATACTATGATTGTGAATTAGCACTCCACTGGTCTGAGTGCCAATTGAACTGAGTAACATAAATAACGCAAAGGAGATGGTAGTTATGGCGAGGTTAACCCCGTTTACTAGGAGGCGTCCTGACCTTTTCAAAGAAGCTCCTGAGGGCTTTTATAACGCACTCGATAACTTTTTGGGTGATGTGTTACCCTCATTTGGTGGGTTTTGGCCTGCGAGCAGGAATCTTATGAGAGACACTTTCAAAATTGACGTGAAAGAGACCGATAAGGAGTACTCTATTGAAGCAGAACTTCCCGGAGTGAACAAAGAAGAGCTTAGTTTAAACCTTAACGAAGGGAATCTTTGTATTTCGGTTTCCAAGAACTTGCAGGTGGATGAGAACAACAAGGATTATATCCACAAAGAAAGACGTGTCAGTTCAATGAGTCGGTCGATTTACCTGCCGGACGCAAACCCTGAGGAAGTTAAGGCGAAGCTGAAAGATGGGCTTCTTGCCGTTACGATTCAAAAGCAGGATAAGTCGGGGAACTCCATCAACATCGATGTAGAATAGCTTTAAGTGGCGTTCTCGTGTTAATGACATGGGGGCGCTTCTCTTGTTGACGCTAGGCCTAAGATTCGTAATTCCAATCCGTTTTTGGAGATTGGAGTTTGGTGGCTGGTGTCGAAAAGTCGAAAAACGTCGAAGTTGTTTTTTCCTTTCGGCGAATGATGGGTTTTTCAGGAATGGGGGAATGGAAATCTATAAAAGGGCATTGGCGGGCTTAGACTTAAAAAGCCATTACCGGTTGTGAGTGCCAAAGGAAGATTCGGATGGGAAAATTTGCCAAGCACGAAGTTGCGGTATGTTTTTTGAAAAATTCAAAAAACAAAATTTTACTGGGCGAGATGTTGTAATTTTTTTTAATCCGTGATAGAATGGTCACGTGGCAAGCTTGGGCGGTTGTTTCGCCCATTTGTTGCTAAATATTTTTGTTCGTAAAGGAGATTTTTTATGAAGAGACTACCTTTGTTGTTGATTTCAGCTGCTTTGATGTCACTTTTGACACTGTCTTTTGCCGGTGCGGCAGACACAAAAGCGCCAGAGCAAGTGACCACTTCGACAGCAGAAACTGCTGTGCCATCGGCTCAAACGAAAGGTACGGAGTCGACAACCAGCGCCACGGAGGCGGCTGTTTCTGTTCCGGCTTTGGGTGAGGGCGGGAATGTTGACGCGTTAGGTTCGTTGCCCTCTACGGGATCTGTCAACAGCTTCCTTGCTCCTTCGATTATGCTGGTAGCTTTGGGTTGCGGAGTTGCCGCAACTTATGGCGCAAAAAAGAAATAAGAAGTCTCTCCAATTAGTGACGGTCACCAGCAGGTGGTGGCCGTCACGGTGCGTGGATACGACCTTTATCATGGGGGCATCCCTTTCGGTTTTTGAACTGGATTTTTTACGATAGTCTTATTTAATTGGGTACCTGGCGGTATAGCTCAGCTGGTTAGAGCATTCGGTTCATACCCGGAGGGTCGTTGGTTCAAATCCAACTACCGCTACCACAGCGTTTGGTCCGTTGGTCAAGAGGTTAAGACACCGCCCTTTCACGGCGGAATCGGGGGTTCAATTCCCCCACGGATCACCATTGGAGCGCTGGTAAGATGAAGAAAGAGCGTAAAAATGCCTAGAGAACTGTTTTTTTGAATTGCGCTATGGCGGTTTGATCTTTAATTTGGTTTGGAGAGTGTGATTAGTTTTGACTGTTTTTGAAAAATTAAGCGACTTGCTCGTTGATCAGTTTGGAATCTCGCGAGAACGTATCAATCCTGAGTCCACAATTGAAAGCTTGGAGTTGGACTCTTTGGAGGTTGTGGATTTGGTCGGAATTTTGGAAGATGAATTCCGCGTTACTATAGATGGTGATGGGTTTGGTGAACTTAGCTGCATAAGTGACATAGTCAAACTTATTGAACAGGTTGATTAGTCCCGCTATCATTCTCTGACCAGTCTTGTGGTGGCTTTGTGCTGCCTTGGTGTTGATTGGCGGTGAAGGCGGTATAGTGTCCGAAAGAAAGGGATTTTTGTGGCTTCGCTTATCTGTTTGGTTACAAAAAACAAACTGCCGGACTTGATAGAAATTCAAGCGCACAACCAGAGAGAGGGTCTTGCTGACAGTTTGGTGATTTTCCCGGAAAGAACACATTTGAATTATCGGCTACATGATGTTGCGGGCGTAGAACTAAAATATGAGGCGGAATATCGGGGAGTTTTGAAAAAATACTACAGTGGGCAAAAGGCTGTTCGAAAAGATGCAACAGTCCTCTGCTCTCTGTTTGTCAGCTCAAATAAGAGCTTTTTTGAGGTCAAGGAAGAATCAGAAGTTAGGCGTTTTTTTGAGTGCAATTATAATTTTCTGAAGAACTATTTCGGCGAACATAAGGTGGTTGATGCGGTTGTCCATATGGACGAACGTGTTCCTCACATGCACTTTTGCTTTGTTCCAATCACCAAAGACGGTCGGCTTTCTGCTAGGGAGATATGTGATCGCAGAGGACTTACTCTTCTTCACGCAAAGGCTCTTGCCAGCATAAGAGAGTGTGGGTTCGATATAACGAAGTCTGACGACACCTATAGCCCCCTTAAAATGGCGGAGGATCTCAAACGAAATATTCTGATTAAGGAAGTCCAAAAGCTGGAGGAAAAGTTTGCCGACTGTAAGAACATAGATAAATCAATCAAGTCAATCGACGAAATCCCGTTTAAACGCAGTAAGATGCCGTTTAGGGATGAGATGGTTTCTTTGACGGATGAAAATTTTGCTAAGATAAGAAATGTTGCGCGTTTCGGCGTTACTGTGCAAGGTGAATTTGACAGACTCGCGAGAGAAAACGAACGACTGCGTAATCGTTATAATGATCATGTTGTTTTGATTAATGAGCTAAGAGTGCAAATTGCCGAAATAAGCAAAAATCGCGACGAACTGCTGCGCGAGGGGATGGAAATGTTGAAGGTAATAAAGTCCCATAACGGGTTAAACGAATTATATAATTATGTGAAAAACGCACTGGAGGCAAAGAAGACTAGGAGATAACCACTCAAAGTCCGGGAGGTGGCGTTTTCGTCGGCGCGGAAAATGGATTGCTCTCCCAAAAAAACCAGAGGAAGGAGGCTCGAAGTTCCCTTCCTCTGGCCTTTATTTTCCCCTTTTTCCGAAAATTTGAGATGCTCGCTGGGAATTTGCTCTAGAAGAAAGTCACAAAGTGCTGGGTCAAATACCAACGATAATACTCCCCTTCTTTTTTGCAATAAAATCCTACTCCAAGGTAATCAAAATCGCCAATCATGTTTTTGTAATGCTTTGGACTTTTCTTGAATTTATCAAATATCTCCTGCGGGGTTGGCATGCAGGGACTTTCCCCACATTGTATGTTTTCTGCCCGCTTTTCTTGTTTGCCTTTTATCTTGTATTTGGGCTCATCTAAAAGGGTCCAAAACGGATCCCCATTGGGGCGTTCATGTGCAAATTTGTTGGACTTATACATCTCTTTTGATTTCGCTCGTGCTGTGCTTTTCAAAACGTTTTTGACTTTTAAAATTTTAAGTGGTGTCTCTTCGTTTTCTTCCCGCTCCTCGTTGACCTCCTCGCGCTCTTGATTCACTAGTTCAACAACTTCGCGTTCAAGTTTTGGACAGTTCCCTTTACTATTTAACTTGTAATTCGATTTGGCCAACGCTTGCGCTTTTCTGTCCTCGGTGTTTCTAACTATTGCTTTCGCTTTGTCATCCAAACGCTGCGAAAAGCCTGCAAAAGATAAATCCACGGGGACAAATATCATAAAACACGAGATTGCCACACAAAGGCTTTTCTTTGGATTCATCATCACGAACTTCCTCGCCTTCACTTTTATTTTTGGTGATGAGCCGTGCTAAAGTGCGTTAAAGTGCTCTCTCTTCAAATAAGTTAGTACTTTTAATTACAACCTCATCTAAACGCTCAAGATATTTTCTGTCTGTTGGAACAGGTTCTGAGATAATAATGCTTTCATCTTCATAAACAACTTTGATTTTTTTGAATTTAATGAGGTTGCCCTCTTTAACAAAAACACCCTTTTCCCCATTTAAAAACCTAACTGCAGAAACTGGGCACTTAAGACCATGTATCCTTTCTGTACTGATATTGACTTTGGGCATCCTGAGTCTTGCGAGCCCACTATTCATATAGTTACTCCTAAACACCAAAATCTGTTTGCTAGGAGTTCCGGCGGCTCCGTAATCTATCGGTGTAGCGGGGACTTTTTGTCCGCCTTTAAAACCAAAATTCAAAACTATATTGTCTTTGTGTTTAAGAATGTTTTTGGCAACAGCTTCATCAATCAGGGCCACCATATACCAATCGTAATTTATTACTATCTTGGCGCCAAAAGCGTCCTTCTTTGTCTTCATTTGTTTTTTCGTGTTTTCATAAAGCTCTTCCAGATTGGGTTTTGGAAATCTTGTAAGAATTTCACTTGCCTTGAGCGATTCATAGCCATCCATAGATTTAAAAAAACATCCCGTGAAATTTGTTGATTCACTCACAGTTTGTCCTTTTTTGCCTTCAAGGTCCCGGATCTTTGAATCTAAATCCGCGACTCTTTTTGCATAACCACTCTCTCTCCCGGTTGCCAGCTGCTTTTTGTTAATCAGATTCAAAATTTTCAGGGCGCTTTCTCTTGCTTTGCCCAAATCCATATCTTTCACATTTTTTACCAGTCTGAGTAGGGAATCTGAGGGAGATTTCATCAAAATTTCGGACGAGTTATAGATACTATCGACGTGTTGCGTCAATTCAAATAACTGGTCGCGCTGCCCCTTTAAGTCGGCAATCTTGTTGGCAACACGCACGCCAGATTCGCTCTTATAAACGGTCAACAGACGATCTCTCATGCGGATGTGTTCGCCGTCTTTTTTGGTATACCCAATTGTTGTGCTGGCCCCGTATTTCTCCACAAGGTTTATGGCCCTTTCGTCTCTGATTACCAGCCCTATCGTTTCGAAAGAAAGTGGACGGGTGTCTTCATACACTACGGCGGTCTCGTAATTTTTATTAGACAGAGCCCGATAAAAACAGGTTACAACTACAGCAGATCCAACTACCACTACCAACATTTTGAATTTGAAGTTTTGCCTGCCGCTGGACATAAAAAATCTCCTTACAAGTTAAACCTTCAAGTTTATGTTTTTTCTAAACTTTCTATAAAATTTGCGATGAGTTGACCGGTCATTTCCACATCTTTCAAATTTACGCATCCGACTGGCAAATGCATGTATTTGATAGGGATTGAGACAAGCATTGCTTTTTGTGAAGCTGAAAAACCATCCGCGTTTGTTCTTGTTTTCCCGCCCATAACTTCAGACTGAAAGGGGATTTTTCCCTTTTTTGCCAGTTTTTCAAGTTCACATTTTAGTTCGTGATTAAGCACAGGCGAGATTCCTAGAGCAGGCCCCTCTCCCAGTTTGAACAATCTGAAATCTTCACCGTTACTCGTTCCAAAGGTCGTATCCACAACAATCACATGGGTCGGGTTCAAGCTGTTCACAGCGCATTGATATGCTTTGCTTCCAATTTCTTCCATCGCGCTGAATATAACGTTGACCTCTGTTTTTCGAAGTTTTTTCTTCCTGAGTTTTTCAAGGGCATAAATAAGGGCGGCACAACCGGCTCTGTTATCCATAGCCTTGCCGGAGTAAATGTTACCCGCAAGCTTCAAAAATCTCGATTTCAAAATAATTTTACTTCCGATTGGAATAAGTTCCGTGACCTTTTCAAAACTATACCCAACATCAACATAAACGTCAGTCACACCGGGTAGCGCCCATCTTCCCCTTTCCTCTGATTGCAGATGAGGCGGAACTGTGCAAACCACGCCGGGGTATTTTTTCTCCCCCAAAACAATAACATCGGCACCAAAAATCACTTTGGGATCGAGCCCTCCGCAAGGGGCAATTTTTAAGAAGCCGTCTTTCGTTATGTTGGTCACTATCATTCCAACTTCATCAAAATGAGCATCCAAAACAACTTGAAACTCCGGTTTGTCCAAGACATTCCTTTTTAGAATAACGTTCCCAAGGGCATCTTTTTTTATCTCGCCGTAAGGTTCAACAAGTGGGGAAAGGCCGGTTTCTTCGATTTCATCGCCGGGAACGCAAGTCAAAGCACACAACTTTTCAAGAATGCTTTCGATTTTCATGGGGACCCTTCCTCCACATACTTTTTCCTTGTGGTGTTCACAATTATCATTCGTTATTTTGTCGGCGAATTCCGGAATGTTTGCAAATTGAATTAAGACGAATTTGTTTCAAATTTGGAGGAGGCTTTTGGGGTATGGGGGGAGAATTCAGTTAAGACTTTGGGGTTTGTGCGGGCTGCTGTTCCAGATTCCAAAACTGCTTAAAATGGACCAGTGTTTTAATCTCGCACTCTAATCTGTCAATCAGATATTTTTCGGTTAGGTTTCCGAGTTTATTTAAATTCTCTTCAGAAAGCTCAAAAGAAAACATCTTTTTGCCAGAAGAACGGATAATAAAACTCATTGCCGCCAAAATGTCACCAGAAATTAAAAAGCACTCGTCATCTCTCGAATTAACCAAGCAACCGTGCTGCGAAGAAAAAAACTTCCCGTCACCACTAATATCCGGTAAAAACCCCAGCAAACATGCAATTTTGAGTTCAAATGCCGCTTTAACTAACAGAAAATTCTTTTTTTTTAATGCCAACAAATGAAATGAGCAAATAATTAACTCCGAGAACGCTTCAAAATTATCAGGGGATGTTGCTTCGCAAAAAACCTTACAAACAACCTCGCAAAAATAAGAGGCTAGGACAAAAGAGACAATGTCGCTCCTCAACCCCCAAAAAGCTTCTTTTATTTCTGCTAAATTGACCCTGAATGCTTCCTTACCCCTGAACAAAACAAAATCGGAACAACAAAACAGTTCGGTTGCAACAAATCCGCCGCCATTGGTTCTCTCTTTGTCAAAAACACGAATCAATCCACGGTCATTTGTTAAAATCCAAAGTAAGCGACTATCGTTTCCGAATTTTTTGACTTTTACAATTACTCCAGATGTCTTAACTAGCACTCGATTCCCCAATCTTCAAGCGATTTAAAAAATTCCAAAACGCCACTGACGACTCTGACTTTTTCTTGCCAATTTAAGTACTACCAACCCAAGTACCTGCTACTGTTTTGGGCTCGCGATTTAATTATACTCTAGGTTCCTACTGATTGCAAGAGTGTATTGCCGACGCATGAACAAACCTTTTGACACGTTTGTAATTTTGCTGTTTATGTGGTGGCGATGATGTTTGTGGTTCCAAATTCATTACATTTATCGTGAATTTACTATTATCTGTGGTTATGCCTTTAAAAAGACTTGCTTTTTGGAAAAAGTTGTTGTAGAATGAAGGGGTGTGCCCCAAAAAGGGAGAGGTCTGCGGTAACGCTTTGGATTGAGTTGGAACTGGGAATGCTGTTGTGAGGGAGCGGTTTGCGATGTCTGGAGAAAAAAAAATGAGGATAAAACTAAGGGGCTATGATCACAGCCTTGTGGATTTGGCGTCAGAAAAAATCGTGGAAGTGGCAAGGCATTTTGGAGCATTAGTGTCTGGTCCAATCCCGTTGCCAACAAGGAAGGAAATAATCACGATTTTAAGATCGGTTCATAGGCACAAAGATAGTCGTGAGCAATTTGAGATTAGAACACACAAGCGGTTTCTTGATGTGTCTAATATAAGTGACGAGGCTGTGAAAGCCTTGGTGAGTTTGGAATTGCCGACGGGTGTTGAAATTGAAGTGACAATGTAAAAAAAAGTTTTGTGTGAGTGTGCAGGTACAGAGTGCGGGCTGAACGAGTTTGTGGTGAGGGAACTTTCGGGAATTTGCTTGAACCAACGACTAGGAGGGAATGGAATGAAAAAGTTTATCATGGGTAAAAAGCTTGGGATGACCCAAATTTTTACAGAAGATGGGAAAGTGATTCCTGTTACCGTGCTGGAGGCTGGACCTTGTGTGGTTACTGGGCGAAAGACGATGATGAAAGAAGGATACGATTCGGTCCAGATTGGGTTTGGAGATATTTCTTTGGGAAAACTTTCGAAACCAAGAAAAGGACTCTTTGAAAAATCGAATCTTGGCGGGAAGCGGTTTTTGAGGGAGTTCCGTTTGGATGATTGCGGGCAGTTCAGCGTTGGTGACGTTGTCAAGGTGGATAGCTTTGCGGTTGGAGATAGTGTTGACGTTTCTGGAGTGAGCAAGGGAAAAGGATATGCCGGCCCAATCAAACGTTGGAATACGCATAGGCTTAAAGAAACGCACGGAACTGGGCCTGTGCACAGACATGGTGGGTCGCTCGGTGCTGCAAGCACCCCTTCCAAAGTGATGAAGGGGAAAAAGATGGCCGGTCACCTTGGTGCAGAAAAGGTAACTATTCAGAATCTGAAAATTGTAGATGTTGATGCCCAGAACAATTTAATGTTGATTAAAGGGGCTGTGCCGGGGCCAAGAGGCGGCGTGATTTGTGTTGTTGATAGCAAAAAGGCTTGAAAGGGGGTGTTTTTGTGCCCAAAATTGATGTGGTTAACAAGCAAGGCAAAAAGGTCGAAGAATTAGTTCTTCCTGATTCGGTTTTTGGAATTTCGCCAAATGTTAGTGTTATGCATATGGCGGTGGTGAATTTTTTGGCAAATCAGCGGCAGGGCACGCAATCTACTCTCACAAGAGCTGAGGTTAGAGGTGGTGGCAGAAAGCCTTGGCGGCAAAAAGGGACAGGACGCGCACGGCAAGGTTCGATTAGGTCACCGCAATGGAGAACCGGCGGGATTGCGTTAGGGCCAAAGCCAAGAGATTATAGCTACTCACTTACTAAAAAGACAAAAAGATTGGCGTTGAGATCGGCTTTTTCGTCGAAGTTTTTGAGTGACGAATTGATTGTCTTGGATGAACTGAAGCTGGTTGAGTATAAAACACGGGATGTTGTTTCGGTTTTGAAGGCACTGAAAGCGGAGAAAAAGGTTTTGATTGTTTTGCCTGAAATCGATGGGGTGACGGCAAAAAGTGCCAGAAATATTGAAAAAGTTAAAACAGCCTATATTAACACCTTGAATGTTTATGATGTTCTGAACTGCGATCACCTTATCATCGTGAAAGATGCAGTTGCCGGAATAGGGGAGGTGTACGGTTAGGTGAAAAGTGCTTATGATATTATAGTCAAACCTATAATAACCGAGGCTAGCATTAAACGTTTGCAAGAAAAGAAATATACCTTCAAAGTGGCAAAAGATTCGAATAAAGTTGAAATTGCAAAGGCAGTGGAAGAAGTTTTCGGAGTTAAAGTGAAAAAAGTCAATACGATGAATGTTATGGGCAGGCAGAAACGGTTTGGTAAGCGGATTGGGATTAAATCTGACTGGAAGAAAGCAATTGTTACTCTCACATTGGATTCAAAGGGAATTGAGTTTTTTGAAAGCTTAAACTGATTGAAACATTGAAGAGCATAAAAGTGGCAAGAGTAACCTTTTGTGAGGAGCGTGGGTTGGTTTGGCAATTAAAAAATATAAGCCGGTTACCCCTTCGAGGCGACATATGACAGTTGTTGATTATTCGGAACTTTCGAAAGATGGGCCGGAGAAGAGTTTGCTTTGCAAGCTAAAAAAGAGGTCCGGGCGAAATAGTTATGGTCGGATAACAGTTAGGCACCGCGGCGGGGGGAGCAAAAATAAGTACCGTATAATAGATTTCAAGAGGAACAAAGCTGGTGTTAAGGCGACTGTTGTCTCGTTGGAATATGATCCCAATAGGACGGCATTCATTGCGTTAATCAAGTATGCTGATGGGGAGAAAAACTACGTTATCGCACCTCACGGGATCAAAGTGGGTGATGTGGTTGAAGCGGGAACAGGTTCTGACATCAAGCTTGGAAATGCGCTTCGCCTCTGTGATATGCCGCTCGGGACGTTTATCTATAATGTGGAGTTGCACCCTGGGGGAGGGGCTCAGCTGGCGAGATCTGCTGGTGTGGTGGCGCAGCTTATGGCAAGAGAAGGGGATTACGCGCTGGTTCGTTTGCCGTCTGGTGAATTGAGGAAGGTCAGGGCTAACTGTATGGCAACAATTGGGCAAGCAAGCAACTTAGACCACGAGAACATAAGTATCGGCAAGGCCGGAAGGAAAAGGCACATGGGGTGGAGGCCAACCGTCCGTGGTTCCGCTATGAATCCCTGTGATCACCCGCACGGTGGTGGTGAGGGCAAAGCGCCAGTTGGAAGACCGGGACCGGTGACGCCTTGGGGTAAGCCGGCTCTTGGTTATAAGACAAGAAAGAAACATCATAAAACGGATAAGTTTATTGTTAAGCGCTGCAATACGAAGTGAAGGAGTGGAAGGTGACTAGTGAGCAGAAGCGTTAAAAAGGGGCCGTTTGTTAGCCCCAAGCTTTTGAAAAGGGTGCAGGAACAAAACAAAAGTGGTGACAAAAAAATCTTGAAAACTTGGAGTAGAGCGTCGACGATATTTCCCGATTTTGTTGGTCATACATTTGCGGTTCACGATGGGCATAAACACGTCCCAGTTTATGTTACTGAGGATATGGTTGGGCACAAGCTGGGGGAATTTGTTGCAACAAGAACCTTCAAAGGACACACGGGTTCAAAGAAATCTAATACGGGGAAGTAAGTGTTTTAGTTTTGATGGTTAGTTCAAAAGGGGAGGAGAACGGCTTTTATGGAAGCAAAGGCATATCTTAGGTACCTGAGAATTGGGCCGCGAAAAGTTCAGATTGTTCTAGATCAGATTAGAAATAAGCCGATCAATGAAGCGGCAGCGATTTTGAAGCACACGTCGAAATCTGCTTGTGAGCCGTTGTTTAAGCTTTTGAAGTCTGCTGTTGCCAACGCCGGGAACAACCATGATATGAATGTTGAAAGTTTATATGTTGCGGAGTGTTTTGTTTGTCCTGGAGCAATCCTCAAAAGGATGAGACCGCTATCGCATGGGAGATCAACAAGGATTCTGAAAAGAACGTCGCATGTAACGATGGTTCTTAGGGAAAGGTAAGAGGGAGGCAAAAGATGGGCCAAAAAGTTAATCCTCATGGTTTGCGGGTTGGAGTGATCAAAGGTTGGGATTCTCAGTGGTTTGCAAGCAAAAAGAACTTTGGGGAATACCTTCTTGAAGATTACAAAATTCGGAAGTTCCTGAAAAAAAGGCTCTATGATTCAGGGGTTCCACGGATAGAAATAAAAAAAGACGCAAGCAAGGTAAGAATCAATGTTTATTGCGCAAAGCCAGGAAGAGTGATCGGCGAGGGTGGGAAAAATATTGAACAAGTGCGCTTGGCGTGTGAAAAGCTTGTCAATAAGGATAGTGCAGAAAAAAAGTCGGTGTACCTCAACATAGTAGAGGTTAAAGGCATTGATAAGTGCGCTCAGTTAGTTGCGGAAAATGTGGCGTTACAGCTGGAAAAGAGAATTTCATTTAGGCGTGCTATGAAGAAGGCGATTCAAAGTGCAATGAGCACGGGAGTTTTGGGAATTAAAATCATGGTTGCCGGAAGGCTTGGTGGGGCGGAAATTGCGAGAAGTGAGCATTATCACGAGGGGACCATCCCATTGCAGACGCTCAGGGCTGACATCGATTACGGGTTTGCCGAGGCCAGCACTACATATGGTAAGATTGGAGTCAAGGTTTGGATTTATGTTGGCGAGGTTTTGAAAGAATCTAAAAAGAAGGATCTAAAGGAAGGAGGCCAAGATACCGATGCTTCTGCCTAAAAGACCCAAGTATAGGAAGATCCATAGGGGAAGAATGAAGGGCGTTGCGCTTAGAGGAAACAAGGTGACCTATGGTGAATTTGGCCTTCAAAGCTTGGAGCCAGCTTGGATAACCTCGGCGCAGATTGAGGCGGCGCGTATTGCGATGACCCGCTATATCAAGCGTGGTGGACAGGTTTGGATTAAGATTTTCCCGGATAAATCAGCAACTAAAAAGCCTGCTGGTGTGCGGATGGGTAATGGAAAGGGAAATCCGGAATATTGGGTTGCAGTTGTCAGGCCCGGGCGCGTTATGTTTGAAATGAATGGTGTCTCTGAGGAGAATGCAAAAGAGGCGATGAGGCTTGCTAGTCATAAGCTTCCCGTCAAGTGTAAATTTGTGAAAAAAGCGAGTCCTGAAGGGGGAGATAACAGATGAAAACTCAGGAACTTCGGGAGCAAACAGTGGAGCAGTTGAGTGAAAAGCTTGCAGAGCTCAAAGTTGAACTTTTTAATTTGCGCTTTCAGCATGTTATAAACCAACTTGGTAACCCTATGCGGATTAGAGCGGTGAAAAAAGATATTGCGAGAATAAAAACGATTGTTACTCAGAAAGAAAATCAGAAAGGGGAGAAGGAAGTCTAAACTATGGCTGAAAGAAACCTTAGAAAAACCCGAGTAGGTAAAGTGGTGAGCAACAAAATGGAAAAGACAATTGTGGTTGCGGTGGAAGATAGTGTTAGACATCCCCTTTACAAGAAGATTATTAAAAGAACCGTAAAATTCAAGGCTCACGATGAGAAAAACGAGTGCTATATTGGAGATCGTGTTTCTATTATGGAAACAAAGCCTTACTCCAAAGAAAAAAGATGGCGGCTCGTTGAAGTTTTGGAAAAAGCGAAATAAAGTTGGAATTACCTCATTTTTGAGTTTTTGAACCCAAAAGCGAGAAAAATGTGATCGAATAGTTGAACAGGAAGGGAAGAAGGTATCCTTTATGATTCAGATGCAAAGTCGTCTCAAAGTCGCCGATAATACCGGAGCAAAAGAGATTATGTGTATAAAGGTTTTGGGCGGTACTCGGAGGCGTTATGCCAAAATTGGGGACATCATTGTTGCGTCTGTGAAAAAGACGGCTACCGATAGTGTGGTCACTAAAGGTGACGTTGTTAGAGCGGTTATTGTTAGGACCAAGCGGACGATTAAACGCAAAGACGGAACTTGCATTCGATTTGACGAAAATGCGGCAGTTATAATCAAAAAGGAAGATAAAACGCCAAGAGGAACCCGTGTTTTTGGTCCGGTTGCAAGAGAGTTGAGAGAGAAAAAAGACTTTATGAAAATTTTGAGTTTGGCGCCAGAAGTGCTTTAGTGAGGAGATGTTGCTGGGATATGAATAGGTTACATGTTAAAAAGGGCGACATGGTCGCTATTATTTCTGGGAAGGCAAAGGGGCAAAAGGGGAAGATTTTGGAAGTTGACAGGAACGAGAAAAAAGTTATCATTTCTGGGTGCAACATTTCAACAAAGCACGTTAAGCCGCGCAAACAAGGGGAACAAGGTGGAATTGCCAAGGTTGAATCTCCGCTTTGCGTTTGCAAAGTGATGCCGATTTGTCCGAAGTGTGAAAAACCGACTCGAGTTGGACATGTGGTTGAGGATGGTAAAAAACGGAGGCTTTGCAAACATAAAGATTGTGGAGGGACTTTCTAAGGAGGGAGACAGACGATTGGCTAGCAGATTGAAAGAAAAGTATAAAAACGAAATTGTGCCTGCGCTCATGGAAAAGTTTAAATATTCCAATGTTATGCAGGTTCCAAAGCTTGTGAAGGTCATACTCAACGTTAGCGGTAGCGAGGCCAGGGATAACCAGAAGGTGATAGATGCTATTGTATCTGACCTTTCTAAAATAACAGGACAAAGGCCGATTGTCTGCGTGGCCAAAAAGTCGGTTGCAAATTTTAAGCTGCGCGTTGGGATGAAAATTGGGGCAAAAGTAACGCTTAGGCAGGACAAAATGTTTGAGTTTGTTGATAAGTTTTTCAATGTGGCTCTGCCTAGGGTCAGAGATTTTAGAGGAATTAGTGCGAATTCGTTTGACGGAAGAGGTAACTATAACGTTGGAGTTAAGGAACAACTTATCTTTCCCGAAATTGAATATGAAAAAATCGATAAGGTTAGGGGAATGGATATCTGCTTTGTGACAACCGCGCGGACAGACGAGGAGGCACGTGAACTCCTTTCTCTGATGGGGGCCCCATTTACCAAGGGCAGATGAGTTCTGTTCACACAAATCAGGCGTTGGTCTGTGAGGGCGAGTTTCAAGTGAAGAAAAGTTTGAAAAAGAAGGTTCGCTGTGAACCTCGGAATGTGTTTAGAAGGTAAGCGGAATTGAAAACTCAAAAAAAGGAGAACGTGTTGTGGCTAAAAAATCAATGATTGCAAAGCAAAAAAGGCCTGCTAAATTTTCGACTCGTGAATATACGAGATGTCAGATCTGTGGAAGGCCACACGCTTTTCTTCGCAAGTTTGGTGTGTGCCGTATTTGTTTTAGAAATTTGGCATATCAGGGTCAGATACCGGGGCTTAGAAAAGCCAGTTGGTAAACTTGGGAAGTCGCACTTTGCAGGGAGGGAGAAGGACTAATGAATACGACAGATGCAATTGCCGACATGTTAACTAGGATAAGGAATGCCAACTCGGCAAAACATCATACAGTGGAGATTCCATCGTCAAGAGTGAAAAGAGCCATAGCTAAGATCCTTTTGAATGAAGGTTATATAAGAGAAATTGAACACATGGATGACAAAAAGCAAGGGATTATTAGAATAACTTTAAAATACGGCGCAGATCGCAAGCAGGTCATAGTGGGATTGCGTAGGGTTTCGAAGCCTGGGCTTAGGATTTATTCCAAATGTGCAGATATCCCGAAGGTGTTGAAGGGTTTGGGTGTTGCCATTGTATCGACGCCAAAAGGGATCATGACAGGCAAGGAAGCGCGCAGTGCCAATGTGGGCGGCGAAGTCTTGGCATTTGTGTGGTAGGGAGGTATTTTTGTGTCGCGTATAGGGAGGTTGCCGATTCCAATTCCGGATGGTGTTGACGTTAGCGTTAATGGTGGAATTGTTTCGGTCAAAGGGCCAAAGGGTAGCCTTAGCCTGAATTATGTTAAAGACATGATTGTCGAGGTTGGCGCTGGAGCGATTGTTGTTAAAAGGCCATCTGATATTAAGAAGCATAAAAGTTTACATGGCTTGACGAGGACCTTGATCGCAAACATGGTTACAGGCGTCACTCAAGGGTTTTTTAAGGAACTTGATGTTAATGGTGTGGGTTACCGTGCCTCTAAGCAAGAAAACAAGTTGGTGATGGCATTGGGTTACTCGTACCAGGTGGTTATGCCCGAAATAGACGGGATTACTGTTGAGGTTCCAGCCGCGAACAAGATTATCGTCAGGGGAATTGACAAGCAAAAAGTGGGGCAGTTTGCCGCCGAAATAAGAAGTAAGCGTTTAGCGGAACCTTATAAGGGCAAGGGAATTAAATATAGTAATGAAGTTATTAGGCGCAAAGCTGGGAAGGCAGGCAAAGGCAAGAAATAGGGGAGTGTTGAAAGGTTATGCGAAAGTCCATTAATGCAAGGGTGAAAAGGCACTTTGTTGTGCGCAAGAAAATAAAAGGGACAAGAGAGAGACCACGGCTCAATGTCTTTAGATCGGCAAAGCATATCTATGCGCAGGTTATAGATGACTGCAGTGGAACAACGCTTGTTAGTGCCTCGACTATGGAAAAAGGCTTTGAAGGCGGCGGCAACAAAAAGGCTGCTCGTGCAGTTGGGGAGTTGGTTGCCAAAAAGGCGAAAAAGTTTGGTATTAGCAAGGTTGTTTTTGATCGTGGTGGCTACCTTTACTACGGGCGAGTCCGGGAATTGGCAGAGGGTGCACGTGAAGGCGGCCTAGAATTCTAAGTTGGTGGTTTGTTGCTTTCTGGGTGTCCTAGCCTTTGCAGCAGCTCGCTTTTTCGAGCTTTTCTCCTTTAAAGGCGGCAAAGCTGGAAAATGGCGTGGAAAAGGGTTATGACTTTTTCCAATTGTGTGTTTGGATTTCTTTTTATGACGTTCCCATCCGAAATTTAGAGTTTAGGAGTTCAAAGGCATTCGTGGGAATTTGCGCTGCGTTTGGGCTGTGTGATAAAATGTTGCGGAGTTGGCACGTTTTGTGTGGTTTATATGTTGATAAAGTTTTGAGTTGGGAGGTAAATGTTTTTTGGTGGCGTTGAATTTAAGCGATGTTGATTTGAAATCTCTTAAAGAAAAAGTGGTCGCAGTTAACAGAGTTGCGAAAACGGTTAAAGGTGGGAGAACTTTTAAGTTCTCGGCTCTTGTTGTTGTTGGGGATGGCAATGGAGTTGTTGGTTTTGGCTTAGGGAAGGCTGCTGAAGTTCCAGAGGCTGTGAGAAAAGGGATTGAAGATGCGAAAAAAAACTTAATTAGGGTTTCAATGAGGGGCAGCACGATCCCGCATGAGGCAGTTGGCAGATTTTGTGCCGGCAGGGTGTTTATGAAACCAGCTAAAGAAGGAACTGGGGTTGTTGCCGGCGGGGCGATGCGTGCCGTTTTCGAGGTTGTTGGGATTCAGGATGTTCGGGCAAAGTCGATTAGGACGAATAATCAATGTAATGTCGTTAGAGCGACGTTCGAGGCACTCAAAGCTTTGCGTAGTGTTGAAGAAGTGGCGGCTATCAGGGGGAAAACAGTTGAAGGTATTTTGAAATAGGGGAATGATTTTGATGGCACAAGTTCGGAAAGGTAAAAATGCTGGCGATGTGAAAATAAAGTTGGTGAAAAGCTTGATTGGTAGAAATGACAAGCACATTGCAACGGCGCACTCGTTGGGGCTCCATAAGATTGGTACAGAGGTTGTTTGTGCCGAAAACGACGCGCTTAGAGGAAAGCTTGCCCAAATTTCATACTTGATCGAAACTGATCGCAAGTGAGTGAGATTGTAGAATGGAGGAGTTATCAGGGTGAAACTGCACAAACTTTCGCCTGCATTTGGTTCGCGTAAAAGAGCATTCCGAAAGGGTAGAGGAGCAGGTTCGGGGAATGGGAAGACCTCTGGAAGAGGACAAAAAGGGCAAAATTCAAGATCCGGTGGTGGCGTTAGATTGGGTTTTGAAGGTGGACAGATGCCGCTTTATAGACGTTTGCCGAAGAGGGGGTTCACAAATATCTTTTCGGTTAGATATGCAACACTCAATGTTAAAGACCTTGATTCGAGATTTGAAGATGGTGATGTAGTAGATACCCAAAAGATATTGGAATCAGGTTTGGTCAAAAAACTTTTGGCGGGAATTAAAATTTTGGGTGACGGCGAAATTAGCAAAAAGTTGGAGGTTAAAGTCTCGACATTTTCGAAATCTGCCAAGGAAAAAATTGAAAAAGCAGGCGGCAGGATTGAGGTGGAATAATGTTTGGTGTTTTTAAAAACATGTTTAAGCTCCCGGATTTGAGAAAAAAAATGCTGTATACTATTTTGATTATCTTAGTATTCAGAATAGGGTCAACGATTCCGGTGCCGTTTGTGCGGCTCGATGCAATAAACAGGATAATGCTGAGCCACAATGACTTTTTCAGTTACATTGACGCGTTCACGGGTGGCGCGTTTTCGAAGGTTACTGTTTTTTCGATGTCAATTTCACCTTATATAACAGCTTCGATTGTTATTCAACTTTTGACATTCGGAATCCCGGCACTTGAGCGTATAGCTAGAGAAGGCGCAGAGGGACAGAAAAAGTTAAACAAGGCAACCAGATATTTCACCGTTGTGTTGGGACTCGTGCAATCGATTAGCTTTTGGTTTTTGTTAAGGGGCGGAAATTCGGTATTCAGGGAACGGGTATTGGCCTACATAGGCGGGTTTTCAGGATTTTTTGCGGCTGTTGTTATAGTTTCTGTTTTTACGGCCGGGAGCGCTTTGGTGATGTGGCTTGGTGAGCGTATAAATGAAAAGGGCATAGGGAACGGGATTTCTGTGGTCCTCTTTGCCGGTATTCTTGCCAGGGGGCCGTCTGCGGCAGGGGCGCTGTGGAAGATGCTGTTTGATAATACGGCGCAGGCTATCTTGGCTGTTTTGTTAGTTGTGGCCTTTGTTTTAATCACCGCCTTTACAGTTTTTATGACCAATGCAGAGCGCAAAATCCCGATTCAGTATGCTCAGAGGGTTGTTGGCAGGAAGATGTATGGCGGCCAAAATTCGCACATTCCCGTGAAGGTTAATATGGCTGGTGTTATGCCAATTATTTTTGCGTCGTCGTTTTTGGCGTTTTTCAGTCTTATTAAAACTTGGGTTGACCACGATGAAAAAATGTGGATTGGGAAGATGCTTGGGGTGTTGGAATTTGGGAAACCACTGCATTCGATTTTGTATTTTCTTTTGATTATCGGGCTCAATTATTTTTACATTTCGGTGCAGTATAATCCGATTGAGATAGCAAATAATTTGAGGAAAAACAACGGCACTATCCCGGGGATTAGACCGGGCGTGCAGACTTCTGAGTTTTTGAGTAAGGTTATTTCTAAAGTAACTTTGATTGGCGCGTTTTTCCTGGCTTTTATTGCGCTTTTGCCCACGGTAATAGGTGTGTTCACACATGTCAACATATCTCTTGGGGGAACGACAATACTTATTGTTATTGGTGTTGCGCTTGATACGATGAAACAGATTGAATCGATGATGATGATGAAGCAATATAAAGGCTTCTTGGAGTGAATGGAGGCTCTGAAAGGTGTTAGTGAGAAGGTTATGAAGTTGATTTTGTTGGGGGCTCCGGGGGCAGGGAAAGGGAGTCAGGGTAAAATTTTGGCGGAACATTACAATATCTTGACCCTTTGTTCTGGAGACATTCTTAGGAGTCGGGTCAAGGAAAAGGCGGGTGCCTTGGGCTTTGCAGAAAGTATGAATGGTGGACAGCTTGTCTCTGATGAGTACGTGATGAATTTGGTTATGGACGAACTTAAGAAGCCGAAATATGAAAACGGTTATATTCTGGACGGTGTGCCAAGAACAGTGGAACAAGCGGATATGCTGGAGCGAAACGGTATCAAGGTAGATGCGGTCCTTTATATTGATGCGTCAGACGAGGTGGTGAAGAGGCGCATTTTGAATCGGCGCGTCTGTAGTTGTTGTGGGGCGCTCCATTGTGGTGCAGACCTGTTAAAGTGTGGCCAGTGCGGTGGAAATTTGGAAAAACGAGCAGATGATACAGCAGAAGTAATTCAAGAGCGGCTCAACGTGTATCGTGAAAAAACCGAGCCTTTGGTGGGTTACTATAGTGAGAGGGGTTTGTTGAAAAAATTTGATGGTAATCAGGAAAAAGAGAAGGTAGCGGAATTGATGTTCGATGTTTTGGAGCGCCTGTGATGGTTATCAAGTCGGCCGGAGAGATAGAAATCATGAAGGAAGCGTGTTTTATTGCTGCGTCAGCGCTAAAAATAGCGGGCGAAGTGATGAAGCCGGGTGTGACCACGGCTTATGTTAACAGGGTGATTGACGACTTTATAACTTCCAAGGGTGCTGTTCCCTCGTTCTTGGGGTATAACGGCTTCCCGGGCAGTGCTTGTATTTCGATCAACAATGAAGTGATTCATGGGATTCCATCTGCGACTAGGATGATCAACGAGGGCGATATCGTTAGCGTTGACGTTGGAGCGTTTTTTAAAGGGTTCCACAGTGACAATGCAGCGACTTTTGCCGTTGGAGAGGTTAGTTCTGACGTTCGCAAGTTGCTGGAAGTGACAAAAGAAAGCCTTGAGGCAGGGATTCGGGCGGCGACTGTTGGGTCAAGGGTAGGTGATATATCTAACGCCATACAAAGTTACGTGCAAAAACATGGATTTTCCGTGGTTAAAGAGTATGTGGGGCACGGGGTTGGCAGAGATCTTCATGAAGATCCAGCTATCCCTAATCATGGAGAAGCGGGACAGGGGTTGGAGCTGGTAAGTGGGATGACGTTGGCTATAGAACCTATGGTGAATTTGGGTAAGGCTTATGTTAAAATGCTTAATGACGGGTGGACTGTGGTGACTCGCGATGGCTCTTGTTCTGCGCATTTTGAGCATACAATCTGGGTGACGGATTCTGGACCGCAGATTTTAACAGTTGTTTAGTGGGGTTTTGCCGCTTTTGAGTTTAAGGTTAGCTAGATAGTATTTTGAGAATTTGAAATGTGAAGATTTTAGCAAGGTTCACTGGGAACAACGCACATGATGAAGATGCCGTGGATTTTGCTGCTGCATGCGGGTTTTTGGAGGTCTGGGGGCAAAAGGTTAGAAAAAAGTTATAAAGTTGATGATGAGAATATGCTAGAAAAGACGATAGAAAAAGGCAGAGTTGTAAGGTCGCTTGCAGGTAGGGATAAAAATCACTTTTTTGCGATTTTTGAGTTTGACGATGTTTATTGTTTTTTGGTCGATGGAAAGATGCGGAAATTAGAACATCCAAAGAAAAAAAAGCTGAGGCATGTTAGTGTTACTAAAACAGTTATTGATCTTGATTGTTTTGAGGGTAACAAGAAGCTGAAGGCGGCACTTGAGGGGTTTGAGAAAAAGAAGTGAGATTGGGTTTGGAGGTTGTTATCTTTGTCGAAAGAAGATGTCATTGAGGTTGAAGGAAAAGTTTTGGAAACGTTGCCCAATGCTCAGTTTATTGTTGAACTGATGAATGGACATAAAGTGCTTGCACATATTTCTGGAAAACTTAGAATGAATTATATTAAGATATTGGCGGGAGATAAAGTGACAGTTGAAATGTCTCCGTATGATCTTTCCAAAGGGAGAATAACCTGGAGATCCAAATAATTATTAAATAAATGCCCGGGACTAGGAGGGGATTTTGAATGAAAGTTAGACCTTCTGTGAAACAGATATGCGAGAAATGCAAGATAATAAAACGCAAAGGTCGGGTTATGGTTATATGCGAGAATCCAAAACATAAGCAAAGACAGGGTTAATTTGAGCAAAAACTAAGTGGAGGTGTTTTTGAAGTGGCTCGAATAGCAGGAGTAGATTTGCCGCGTACAAAAAGGATTGAGATAGGTTTGACATATATCTATGGGATTGGAAGATCACTTTCGAACAGGATTTTATCGGCAACTGGCGTTAACCCCGATGTGCGTGTTAAAGATATTAGCGAGGATGATGTTTCTAAGATAAGGGAATATATCAGCAAGAACTTGACAGTTGAAGGGGACCTGCGAAGGACAGTTGCCTTGAACATAAAGCGGTTGATTGAAATTGGATGTTACCGTGGGATTAGGCACAGAAAAGGGTTGCCGGTTAGAGGGCAGCGAACAAAAACAAATGCACGAACGGCGAAGGGACCAAGAAAAACGGTGGCAAATAAGAAGGGTTAGGGAGGTATTTTTGTGGCTAAGATTGCGGCTAAAAGAGGTACGCGTGTTAAAAAATCTGCCAAGAAAAGACATGTTGACAGAGGTGTTGCACATATTAAGTCTACATTTAACAATACTATAGTTACCATCTCTGATGTTCAGGGCAACGTGATCTCATGGGCCAGCGCCGGTGGACTTGGTTTTAAAGGTTCAAGAAAGTCAACGCCATTTGCAGCACAGACCGCGGCTGAATCTGCTGCAAAATCGGCGATGGAGTGCGGACTCAAAGCGGTGGAAGTGTTGGTTAAAGGAGCAGGTTCGGGAAGGGAAGCGGCAATTAGAGCTCTTCAATCGGCGGGGCTCGAAATAAGTTTGATTAAAGATGTTACACCCATTCCTCATAACGGATGTAGGCCACCAAAAAGAAGAAGGGTTTAGCGGAGGTGAATTGAAAAAATGGCTAGATATATTGGGGCTGTTTGTAAACTTTGCAGAAGAGAATCGCTGAAGTTGTTTTTGAAAGGTGACAGATGCTACACGGCAAAATGTGCTATGGTAAGGCGAAATAGCTTGCCGGGTCAACACGGTAAGGGTAGAAAGAAACAATCTGAATATGGCTTGCAGTTGCGCGAGAAGCAAAAGGCAAGGCGTTTTTATGGCGTTTTGGAAAGTCAGTTCGCCAAATATTTTGATATGGCGGAGAGGAAACAAGGGAAAACCGGTGAGAACCTCCTTCGAGTTTTAGAAACCAGATTGGATAATGTGGTCTATAGAGCTGGTTTTGCCTTTTCGCGAAAGGAAGCTAGGCAGCTTGTGAGGCATGGGCACTTTACAGTCAATGGAAGAAAGGCCAATATCCCTTCGATATTGTTAAAGCAAGGGGATGTGATTGAAGTTAAGGTGAAGAGCCTTGAGAGCCCCAAAATGAAGGTTTTGTTTGACGAAAAAAGGTTGGTTACGGCGCCCAAATGGCTTTCTGTGGAGAGCAAAAAGGCGACAATAATTGAATTGCCGAATCGTGAGGATATTGATCTTGAAATTTCGGAGCACCTAATAGTAGAGCTTTATTCCAAATAGTTTGTTTTATCTTGAGGGAGTGTTTTTCTGTCAGGTTTCCTAGGATTAGTGAGTATCTTTTTTGGCGTCCCTTTAAACCCTTTGGATAGATTTTGCCAAGAGAGCTTTTGTCCCTAACTTAGATTGGAGCGGGACGGTGTTTTTAAAAATGATTTTGGGTTTTTAGTTTTCAAAGGGATGCTTTCGACGTAAATGCCAGGCGTCTTTGTGGGCTGCTTGGCCGTTTGCATGCAATCTAAAGAGGAGGGTCTCCGTTGATAGATATAGATAAAACAAGTGTTGAAGTTGTGGATATGTCTGATGATGGCAAGTACAGCAAGGTTATTGTTGGTCCTTTGGAACGTGGATTTGGGATTACATTAGGGAACAGTTTGCGGCGTGTACTGCTTTCATCACTAACTGGAGTTGCTGTTACTTCGATAAAAATTGATGGGATTCAGCATGAGTTTTCTACAATTCCTGGAGTTAAGGAAGATGTCGCGGAAATTATTCTGAACATAAAAAATATAAGGTTTAGGCTTTATGGGACGGCTCCAAAGAAACTTTACCTAGAAGCGAGCGGTAAAGGTGAATTGACTGCAGGTAAGATAAAATATGATCCAGAAGTTGATGTGCTGAATACTGATTTGCACATTGCCACCCTTGCGGACGGTGCCTCGATATCAATGGAATTGACTATTGATGAAGGGAAAGGGTATGTCCCATCTGAAAAAAACAAACAAAATTTGAGGCGCGAAATCGGAAGCATCGCCGTTGACAGTATTTTTACCCCGGTCTGCAAGGTGAATTACTTTGTTGAGAACACGAGAGTTGGACAGATAACGGATTATGACAGGTTGATTCTTGAGCTTTGGACTGATGGGAGTGTTGAAGTCAAAGAAGCGGTTTCTTTAGCTTCAAAGATATTGATTGATCATTTGAGCTTGCTGTTGGAGCTCTCGGGGTCGATTGCCGGGGGAACATATAGAAAAATTGATGTTGGTGATGGTGATAGAAGCCGGATTTATAACATGACTCTTGAGGAAATGGAGCTTTCAGTCCGGTCGTTTAACTGCCTTAAGAGAGTTGGAATTAGTTACGTTCATGACCTCTTGAAGATGAAGGAAGAGGACATTATGAAAATCAAGAATCTCGGCAAGAAATCTTTGGAAGAGGTGATTGGCAAAATTAATGCGATGGGGTTCAAGATGTTTGCTAGCGAAAGTTCTTCACAGATTAGACCGAAACCGGAAGAAGAAAGCTCGGAAGAAGTGGATGATCTTTCTGCTGGAGGCGAGCAGGGTGATGCAGAGGGAAAAGAGGTAGCACAAGAAGGGCCCTAGCAATCGGATGATTGATTTTGTTTAATGGAGAAAGGGGTGAATTTGTGTGTCTATGAGAAAACTTGGAAGAAAATCTGATCACAGAAGGGCAATGTTCAGAGGGATGGTAACATTTTTGCTTGAAAATGGGAAAATAAAGACGACTGTTACAAGGGCAAAGGAACTCAGGTCGATTGCTGAAAGAATAGTTACTATAGGGAAAAATGCAGATCTTAATTCAAAAAGAAAAGTGCTTTCTTATGTAACCAAGGAAAATATTGTGAAGAAAGTGTTTGACGAAATTGCACCTAGGTATGCGGGTGTGAGTGGAGGCTATACTAGAATTACCAAGATTGGACCACGAAGAGGTGATGCTGCGGAAATGGCTATAGTTGAATTAATTGCGGCAGATTCCGTTTGAGTGCGCAAAACACAAAGCACAATGACCGAGTGGCGGCAAGGTTTTTCACGGGAAGATAGTGCGGGTACGCACTCCTGGCCTGCAGCTACTTTCCAGTCCCCTTCCCCAAAGCGAGCAGGAAATCTATCGTGTGATGGCTGGCACGGCGAGCGTGGTAAGCGCGGTGAATGAAAGAACATAAACGAGACATGTGAAAAGCAAAGCTATGATTTTCTGATCTCTCATGAGTGAGAGTACGGTTGGTAATTACTGGTGTTCCCAGTGATTGCCAACCTTTTTTCTGACCATGGGTGGTTGGCAAGTGGCGGCGAGTGTTCTCGCTGTACAAGTTTTTGCGTTGGTGTTCTTGCAGGCGGGGCTGTGGCGGGGAATTACGGTTGCGCGTTGACTGGAGAGATTGACAATTGTTTTTTAACCTGATATGATGGCAGCCGTGTGTGATATCACGACTCAGTGTTTCTGGGGAAATAA
>JAISZR010000002.1 GCA_031284525.1 Oscillospiraceae bacterium
ATAGGCCACAGCAACGACCTAATTTTCAACAACAGCGACGGCTTTTCTAGACTTTGACTTCCCATTGCATCAAACTCCCTCTCTATATTTTGGGGTTTTCAGGATTGCTGGGGTGTGAGCTCACACTTACGATTTGAAAAGTACCCCTCTGTTCTTTGCCCTTTTCAAAAACGATTTTTCCAAGATTCTTTTGATGCGCAAAAACAGCCGCCGCTCGGTCTCTATCGGCCGGACTAAAATAGTCTTGATCCCAAAAGCGTTACCACCAAGAATATCGGTATATATCTGATCGCCTATTATCGCTGTTTCTGACTTTGGCCATCCCAATCTCTCAACCACACCCTTAAAACCCACTCTGAGCGGCTTGCGAGAGCTGTATTCGCACTGCAATCCCAAAACACCAGCAAATTCTTTTACCCTCTTGGCCCTGCCATTCGAGACTATCGCAGCATCAATACCACCCTCCTTGATCCTCTTTAGCCACTTTAAGGCTTCAACACGTGGAACCTTTCCGTTATGTTCCGTCAACGTGTTATCCACGTCTAGGAGTAAAAACTTCACTCCCATACTTTTGATATCTTCCTCCGAGATGTCCCAAATTCTATTAAAAACATAATCTGGCAAAAACATGTCCATCATTCGACTCAAACAACCCACCAACATCTTTTACTCAGGATTTGCGTTTGCGCGCGGCCTCTGATTTTTTTTTGCGTCTCACGGAGGGTTTTTCATAATGTTCTCTCTTTCGTACTTCCGACAAAACCCCAGACTTAGCGCATTGCCTTTTGAATCTCTTTAGCACATTGTCTATCGATTCATTATCTTTTACACGAACTTCCGCCACTAGCTCCCCTCCTCCCGCAGAAGGTCGGAACCCTCTGATTTCCGGACTTCACTCAAATTGCAGGTAGGCATCACCTCTTCGAGAACTGAGGAGCCTTTCTTGCAGCTTTAAGACCGTATTTTTTACGCTCTTTCATCCTCGAATCTCTTGTTAGATAACCTTCCTTTTTGATTGCCGGCCGCAGCTCGGCATCCAGTTGCAACAACGCACGCGCTATCCCGTGGCGGATTGCACCAGCTTGCCCAGCCAGCCCGCCACCCGTGACATTAACAATAACATCAAGCTTCCCTATTGTCTTGGTAAGCTCCAATGGCTGCCTGACAATCAACTTAAGAGTCTCCATGCCAAAGTAGTCATCCATAGATCTGCCGTTCACGATGACTTTGCCGGTGCCCTCATAAAGCCGTACCCTTGCAACTGCATGTTTCCTTCTTCCCGTCCCATAAAAAAAAGGAGCCTTATCGTACATTCCAATTCTCACCACTTAACTCTATAGTATTTTTTTGTTTCCCATAATTTAACACTAACAAGGCACCGGTTCCGGTTTTTGGGCTGCGTGCCTATGTTGTTCATGTGCAAAAATCTTAAGCCTTGTTAACGACTGCCTGCCGATTGAGTTTTTTGGCAACATACCGGCGGCCGCTAACTTAACAGCCTTTTCGGGTTCCTTGCTCATAAGAGCTTTGTAATTCACTTCCTTCAGACCACCAACCCAACCGGAGTGGTATCTGTAAACCTTCTGCTGTAACTTTCTGCCGGTCAATGCAACCTTCGCAGCATTCAAAACTATCACGTGATCACCACAATCAACATGCGGGGTGTAGTCTGGCTTGTGCTTCCCCATAAGCAATCGCGCGACCTCCACGGCCAACCTTCCCAAGGGCTTGTTCGCCGCGTCAATAGTATACCATTTCCGTTGAATATCTTCCTTTTTGGGCATACAAGTGGACACTCTCGCTCGCCTCCATATCTACGTTTGAGACTCTGTTCGCATCTTCTGACGCCAATAGCTGGAGCCACTATATCCAGAGGCACCGCCCACTATTATAGACACAAAAACAAACTATGTCAATCCCCGGGATGGTTCCAGCGAAAAGAAGTGGTAGAGAAGGATCAACAAAAGGAATTTATCGGACACAGAAAGTCGAAGAGATGGCGTCTCTTGCAACGATATTTTTCCTTTTCGCATTCTAATCCCCCTTTGCGTTGAACGTGATTTTGCGTAAAATTTTCCTTTCAAATTTCCAAAGAACGATGTATAATATGGGACAGAAGGAAAGAAGGTGGAGCGATTAAACGGATTATTACTGAAAAAAGCAAGAGAATTACCGATGCTTCCCGGCGTTTATTTAATGAGAGATGGTGCCCGCAATATTGTCTACATCGGTAAAGCCAAAATACTTAAAAATCGGGTTCCGAGTTATTTTGTAAGTAGCTCCAAGCATTCCGATAAAATCTTGAGGATGCTTGAAATTGTGACTGACTTTGACTTTATTGTTACAAAAAGTGAATATGAAGCTCTCGTCTTGGAATGCAGTTTGATCAAGAGGCATCAGCCAAAATACAACACAATGCTCAAAGACGATAAGGGCTATAGTTACATTGCAATAGGTCGAAGCAAAGACGAATGGAACAAGATACAACCTGTGAAGAAAAAACAGAACGACAACAATAGTTACATAGGTCCGTTTGTGAGCAGTGCAGTCGCTGTGACGCTTTGTGATCAGATTAATCAGATTTTTAAATTGCCGTGCTGTGCGAGAAAGCTTTTGAAGAAATCGTTCACGCGCCCGTGTTTAAATTACTATATAAATCGCTGCGGCGCACCTTGTGCACGCAAAGTCGAAGAGGAAGAATATGAAAAAACCTTGAAAAAGGCAACTCAGGTTCTTGACGGCAACAAAAAGCGTGTGCTAAAAGAGCTGAGAAATGAAATGGTAAAATTTGCCGATGAGCTTGAGTTTGAAAAAGCTGCCAAAATTAGGGATGTGATAAAGGCGATCCAAAAGTTGAAGGGGAATCAACATGTTGTGCTGAAGCAAAAGGTAACTTGTGATGTGTTTGGCTTTGTTTTTTCGCCTCAAAACTTCTTTGGCACAGTTCTGAGCTTTGCTGATGGTGTGTTGGCAGAAAGTAAAGGGCTTCGCTCGGTAGGCGAGAGCGTTGATAAAAGTATAAGTCAGCTCCTTGTGCAATATTACACATCCAGAGAGTCGGTACCAGAATACGTGGTGATCGAAAGGGACGAACTTGATCTCGCCCTTGTTGCCAAATTTTTAAAAAAGCGCGATGAAAAATTTAAAGGAATTGTACTTGTAGAAGAAGAAATTGTGCTTTCGATACAAGCGGGAGAAGAGGTCCTTAAAAAGCCAGTCACAACACATAAACACGCGTGGCAGGCAATTCACGCAATGGCAAAAAATAACGCAGCTCAACAAGCTTTGCTGGATGAAAAAGCGGACTGTACAAAAACGTTACTGAGCCTTATGCAGCTGCTAAAATTGAAAAACATTCCAGAACTGATTGAAGTTTATGACATTTCAAACATAGCAGATACGGCTATTGTTGGTTCAATGGTCACGTTCAGGCATGGAGAGGCACAAAAAAGCGGGTATAGAAGGTTCAAAATTAAAAGTTTGGTCGCGCAAGATGATTATGGTAGTATGCGTGAAGTTATTTTTAGGCGATTCAAAAATTACATAAAACAAAATTCAGACGAAGGTACGGGGGCAAATTTCAAAGAAAGGCCGGATTTGGTTTTGATAGATGGCGGAAAACAACACGTCTCAGTTGTCAAGAACGTTCTGGATGATTTGGGATTAGATATCGATGTTGCTGGCCTGACGAAGAATGAAAAACACAGAACAAAATCAATAGTCTTTGGCAAGCAGGAGATAAGTTTAAAGGGCGAGCTACTTAACATGGTTACTAGGATGCAGGACGAAGCCCATAGATTTGCAATTACATACGCGCGACATGTACACAAAAATATCGCGTTCGACGGTGTGTGACAGAAAATGTAACAGAAGAGGAACATGTCTATGTCTTTTACAAAAATAGATGGGACCAAAGCAAGGATAAACGGGGTTATGTTTATTCTTTTGTTTGTCTGTTTTGGCGGGCTTGTGTTGAGGTTGACTTACTTCCAAATAGTTCAGCACGAAAGCTACAAAAAGATGGTAGAAAAACAATATATGACTATAATGCGACCAAAGCCGAAACGTGGTTCGATTTTTGACCGGAACGGAGTACGTTTGGCTGGAAGCGCCAATGTTTGGGATGTTGTAATTGCACCGGGGGAAATACCAACCGAGAAAAAGAAGCGCATTGCGGTTGATCTTGCTGATTTGTTGGATGAAGATAAGGAAAGGATGAAGGAGATACTAAAGAGGAAGACCCGATGGGCAGTTCTCAAAAGAAGCGTCGAAAAAGATTTGGCGGACAAGGTTAGAGCGTATGAAAAAGAGAACAACGCATCAATTACTTTGGCACCCAGTTCAAAAAGATATTACATTCGCAAAGATTTTTTGGCCACTGTTTTGGGATTCGTTGGTCAAGACGGTCAAGGGCTTGAAGGGCTAGAAAAATTTTATGAGAATGAATTGAAAGGTTCAGATGGCAAAATAATCGCGAGCGCTAACGCATGGGGCACAAGCATGCCAGATTCTACCAAAAAGGAGTTCCGTGCAGAAAATGGAAACAGTTTAGTTCTCACGATAGACGCAAAAATTCAGGAAATTTTGGAAAAACATCTTGCCCAAGCCGTATTAGATTACTCCGTTAAAAACCGAGCTGTAGGAATTATTATGGATGCCAACACAGGGGAAATCCTTGCTATGGCAACCAAACCGGATTTCGACCCAAACAAACCCTTTGACATATTTGACGAGAAGAAAAGGACCGAAATCGCAAAAATAAAGGATCCTGATGAACACAAAAAAGAAATACAAAAAGTTCAGCATTGGCAATGGCGCAACAAGGCAGTTGCTGACCCATATGAACCGGGATCTGTTTTTAAAATAATCACAGCGGCAAGTGCACTTGAGGAAGGAACAACAAAAACGAGCGACCATTTCCGCTGTTCTGGTCGCATCAAAGTTGGTGATAAAGAGATCGAATGTTGGGAAAGGCCAAAAGAAGGTGGACATGGTAGTTTGTCGTTTGATGATGCGCTGATTGAATCTTGTAACCCGGCATTTGCCCAAATAGGGCTTCGTTTAGGGAAAGAAAATTTCAATAAATACTTTGAAGCTTTTGGTTTTGGTCCCAATGAACTGACGGGGGTAGATTTGCCGGGAGAAGCGCCTAGCATTTTTCATAAAAAAAGTACGTTTGGAGAGCACGCTCTTGCTGTTTCTTCAATAGGACAAACTTTTAAAACAACGCCAATTCAATTGCTCACAGGGGTTACGGCAGCGGTAAACGGCGGAAAGCTCGTGAGGCCGCACATTGTTAAGCGTATTGTTGACGAACACGGAAACGTGGTAAAATCGAACGACACAACTATAAAACGGCAAGTAATCTCCAGTGAAGTCTCCGAAATAATTGCGTTAGATTGTGAAAAGATTGTTTCATGGGGACATGGGAGAAGTGCATCCAGGAAAGGGTACCGAATTGGAGGAAAAACTGGAACGGCGCAAAAAGTTGATAAACAGGTGGAAGGCAAAGATGATGAGTATGTTCTCTCATTCTGGGCATTTACCCCGGTCGAAAATCCAAGAATTTCAATTTTGGTGTTACTTGACGAACCGCAAGTTACCGAAGTTTGGGGATCTGTTATTGCGGCACCAGTTGTGGGAAGAATTTTGGAAGATCTTTTCCGGTGTTTGAACATGGAGCCAACATATTCCGGCGGTGGGTCCACGAAATCCGTTTCTGTTACCGTTCCAAATCTTGAGGGAGAAAATGTTTCAAAAGCCAAAGAAATGCTCAAAAAATCGGGGCTTCGATATCGTGTTTCTGGTAATGAACAGGTTGTGGTTGGGCAGCTACCCGCGGCGCAGGTTTCTGTACCACCTAATAGTATTGTAACACTGTATACAGAATTAGAGAAAGACGAAATAAATAAGATTGAAGTACCAGATGTGGTTGGCAAAAGTATAAGCAAAGCAGAGGAGATTTTGAGTAACAAGGGCCTGAACTTCATAATTAAAAATTCGCAGGAAATAAAGCCCGAAAAAGGGAGGGTTATAGTCACCAAGCAAGAGCCCGCGGCTGGAGAGAGAGTTGACCCCGGGAAAGTTATTGATCTTGAATTTATTTATAGTGCAGACGCCGATGTGCGCTAGTTCACATTAAGAGTTCGAGAAAGGGTGGAAATATTTGAAAATTGAAGAGCTCTTTGATAATGTTAAACAACGAGCTACGGGGATCGCGACTTCTTCTGAAAATCTTGAAAAAAACTGCGTTTTTGTGTGCATCAAAGGGGTGAGTGCAGATGGTCACGATTTTGCAGAGAAAGCGTTAAGATTAGGAGCAAGTTTTATTGTTTGCGAAAAAGATTTGGGCCTTCCTAATCAGATTGTTGTGGATAACACGAGGGAAGCTTACGCAACGCTTTGTGCCAAATGGTTTGATTGCCCGGCGCAAAAGATGAAAATGATTGCTGTGACAGGAACTAATGGAAAGACTACCACTACCACAATAATAAAGCGAGTTTTGAACCAACTAACGGGCAAACCTATTGGTTTGATTGGAACAATCCAGAGTGAAATTGGTGAAATTGCGTTTCCCGCAAAATATACAACGCCTGAACCATTTGAATTAAACACTCTATTGGCACGGATACGGCGAGTGAACTGTGATTACGTAGTCATGGAAGCGTCATCCCACGCGTTGGAGCAACAGAGGCTTTTTGGTCTGAATTTTGAGGTGAGCGCATTCACAAACCTGACGCACGACCATCTTGACTATCATGGGGATATGGAAAACTACTTTCGCTCCAAGAGCCGATTGTTTGAATTTTCAAAAAGAGCGGTAATAAATGTGGATGATGCCCATGGTCTGAGCTTGTTTAAATCCTTGAGCAAAGAGAAAAAGTGTTGCTCGGTTGGGATAAACTCAGATGCAGATATTATTGCGCGAAATATCGAATATTTTGCCAACAAAGTGGAGTTTGATGTTGAAGCTGATGGGAGCGTTGCTCACTGCGTTTTTAAGATGCCCGGAAAATTTTCGGTTGAAAACGCTTTGGTTGTGATCGGTGTGGTTTTGTCACTTGGTTTCAATTTAAATGAAATAGTTGAGGCGATTGGCAATTGCGGTGGCGTTTCTGGGAGATCTGAAGTCATATACTGTGACGAAAGTGTGACGATAATCAGAGATTATGCGCATGGACCGGATGGCCTATTGAATATTCTTCAAACCATTCGCCCCTTCGTTCAAGGCAGATTGGTCCTTTTGTTTGGGTGCGCGGGGAAAAGGGATCGAACAAAACGCAAAGAAATGGGAGAGATAGCATCCCAATATTCGGATTTTGTAGTTATAAGTTCAGATAATCCAAGAGATGAAGATGAAATGCAAATTATTAATGATGCCAAGGAGGGGATCAAAGAGGTGCCGTGCGAGGTGTTTGCAAACAGATTAGAAGCTACCAAATTCGTGCTGAAGAACAGAAAACCAAAGGATTTGATTCTGCTTGCAGGCAAGGGTCACGAAGACTACCAAGTACTTGCGGATTGCACAGTTTATTTTGACGAAAAAAGAATTGTGGAAGAATTCTTGGGGAGGAAGGATATATAAGTTTTGGAAAGAATAAACTTGAAACAATTGGTGAACACATTAGAAGTTGCAGTTAACGGCTTTATCCCTGACAATATGTTCATCGAAAGGATTGTGACTGATACTAGGGAGGATGTCTCTGATGGGCTCTTCGTTGCGCTGAAAGGAGAAAATTTTAACGGTCACGATTTTGTTAATGAGGCGATAGATAAAGGTGCAAAAGCAATTCTGATAAGTGAGGATATCAATTTTTCTAACTCCCCTGCCCTATCTGGTCCCCTTCAAAAAACGATTATTCTCAAGGCAGAAGATATGCTAAAAGTGTTGATGCAGATTGCTTCTTTTTATAGAAACTTTTGGGGTGGCCTTTTGGTTGGGGTCACGGGAAGTGTGGGGAAAACCAGCACAAAAGAGCTGATTGCAACGGTCTTGGAACAAAAATATAACGTTTTCAGAACTCAAAAAAACTTGAATAGCGAAGTTGGTGTATTCAAAAACATACTTAGCTTGAAGCGAGAGCATAAAGTCGCCGTGATTGAAATGGCGATGTGTGCTCTTGGTGAAATCGAAGCGCTTTCAATTGGCGTGAAGCCGGATATCGCGGTTATTACCAAAATAGGCGTGGCACACTTGGAATTTCTGAAAACGCGTGAGAATATTTTGAAGGCCAAAATGGAAATCACTGCCGGGCTCAAAAAAGGCGGGTTGCTAATCTTAAATGGTGATGATGAATATTTGAGCAAAGTTTGTCCAAGTGCTAACTACGAGGTCTTATTTTGCGGAATGACCCAAAATAATTTCGATATTCATGCAAAAAACATCTCGCAAGAAGGAATTGTTGGGACTAGTTTCGAGATTAATTTTGCTGATATTTCTTCGCCGAGTATCAAAGCCTATATACCTTTAGCCGGAAAGCATCACGTTTCAAATGCACTGATAGCCTGCGCTGTTGCAAAAAAATTGGGGGTGTCGGATGAACAGATTAAAAAAGGGCTCGCAAATTATGATCCAACCGGAGCAAGGCAAAACGTAATCATCAAAAACGATATCACTTATGTGCTAGATTACTATAACGCGAATCCAGATTCTGTGGCAGCAGCCCTCGACGTGCTTTCCAATCTGGAGCAAACCGCAAAAAAAGTCTTTGTATTTGGTGATATGGGCGAGCTAAGGGATGCCACAAAGCAGGAACACATGAACATCGGCAAGCTCGCTGCACAAAAGGCAATTACAATTTTTTGTTTGGGTCAAGCCTCAAGATTTGCGTATGAGGAGGCAAAACGTTTGGGAATGGCAGAGGCTTTGTGGTTTGGGGACAAAAAGGAATTGGCGAAAACACTGCAAACTGTTCTGATGAGAGGAAGCACCGTTTGGATTAAAGGCAGCAGATTCATGAAAATGGAAGAAGTAGCCGAACTTCTGGGGCTTTTGGCGGAACAAGAGAAAGTTGGAGGAGAAAAAGCGTGAATAAAATGATTTTGTTGATAGCTTTTTTTGCGGCACTGTTTATTACCTATTTCTTGGGGTTTTATGTGATTCCAATGCTAAAAAAGCTGTCTTTTGGGCAAGTGATCAACAAAGAAGGACCGGTTTGGCACAATAAAAAATCCGGCACCCCAACTATGGGCGGGATCATGTTCGTTTGTGGCACCGTTTGTGCGGCACTCATAGCGTATATACTCCTGGCTTTGAGAGGAAAAGAATTAGGTGGCTCAGAAAATTTCCGGAGCTTCGTGAGTTGCTTGGCTCTTGCCATAGAGTTTGCTATGATTGGATTTATCGATGATTATATCAAGGTGGTTAAAAAACAAAATCTGGGACTCAGGGCACGTGTGAAGTTCGGGTTGCAAGCAGTTGTTGCCGGTATCTATATGTTGCAGATGGCACTCCTCAAAGGGCATGATGGGATGCTGTATATTCCGTTTTGGGGTCAGGTTGATTTCGGGTGGTCTATATACCTTGTTCATATGTTCATTATCCTGGGGTGTGTTAATGCTGTAAACATAACTGATGGAGTTGACGGGTTGGCGTCATCGGTCACCACAATCACAGCAATTGGCCTTTTGTTTTTGGCTTTGATGTTTGGCAACAATTCAGCTGCGATTTTGTCAATTTGCCTAGCGGGCGGATGCATCGGGTTTTTAATCTGGAATTTTTATCCGGCGCAGATTATGATGGGTGATACCGGGTCACTCTTTTTGGGCGGTTTGCTAGTTTCAATCTCATTCTTACTCAAAGTGCCGGTCTTGCTTGCATTTTTCGGAATCGTCTATGTAATCGAAACGCTGTCGGTAATGGTACAGATGACCTACTATCATTTCACGCACAAAAGAATTTTTAAGATGAGTCCGATTCATCATCATTTTGAGCTTTCGGGCTATAGCGAAACAAAAATTAATCTCTTGTTTATGTTATTTCAAGCTATCGGCTGTGTTGTTGGGATCATTGCGGAGAAGAATCAGTATATCTTTTAGCTTGTGAATTAAAAAGGACCTGGTATTCGGTGTGGCTATTCATAAGTTCTTTGTGCGTACCCATGGCAACCACCGTTCCGTTTGCAAGAACAATCACCTGACTTGCGTTTTTAGATGTGTACATTCTGTGTGAAATGAAAATCACAAGTTTATCTTTCCTCTTCTCTATGTTTTCATGTATCTCCAACTCTGAAATTGGGTCAACTGCCGAAGTTGGTTCATCAAAGATCAAGATGTGCGAATCGGAATAAAAAACCCTAGCAAGTGCAAGTTTCTGCCATTGCCCGCCAGAGAGTTCTTCTCCATCTTCGCTGAACATTTTCGTGAGGTCGCTGTCATATTTTTTACCAAAGCTTTTGATGAATTTATCTGCCGTTGCCAACTTCCCAGCCCGCTCAAAATCGGCAAGAGAACCGTTCTTTTCCAAGTTACCGAATGAGATGCTCTCTTTAATCAAAACTGCATATTTCTGATAATCTTGATGAATGGCAGAAAATACCTTTTGATATTCCTCAAAATCATAATCTTTGATGTTTTTCCCGTCCAACAAGATTTCGCCTTGCGTTGGTTCATAAACCCTCAACATAAGATTAACTAAAGTTGTCTTCCCACTGCCATTTTCACCGACAAAGCACACAACATCTCCCGTTTTTAGTTTGAAATTAATGTCTCTAAGTGCAAAGAAGTCAGTGTTCGGGTATTTGAAGGATACGTTTTTAAATTCCAAAACATGGTTTGTTGTTCTTTCGGGCAACTCGTGGCCTGACGCTATAGTGTGTTTTATATCCAAAAAGTCAAAGAATTGGTTCATAAACAACATGCTCGTGTAGTGTCTTGCAAAATTATCGACCAATTCGGCATAGGTATCTTGGAAACTAAATATGATACTGAAATAAAAAATAAAATCAGGGACACTATATTCTTTTTGGATTGTCTTGATAAAAAGCCAAGCAATAACAACGAATATACCTGCTTTAGAAAAAAACTGCGATACTGTTGTTGTCAAAAGTTCTTTTTTCCCAAATTGCCGCCAGGCTTTGATGTTGTCTAAAAAGGCTTTTTTACGCCCTCGTTCAAAGTAGTTGAAAAGGTTAAACAATCTGATTTCCTTCGAAGTCTTTTGACTAGTCACTTGATCAAAACAATAACTTGCATGCCTATAATTTTGCGTCTGCGATTTCCAGACGTTAACATTTTCTTTTTGGATTTTGAGCTGGCAGATAACACTGGGCAAAAAGCAAATGATAAGTAACGGCAGTATCCAAGGACGCAGACAAGCAACCACCGTGCTCAAAATTGCAATTTGAAGCAATTCCGAACACAGGGATATCGTTGAATAGACAATTTCCAGAGGTTCATGATCACTTTTCCTGATCACGTTTGCATATAAATTCTGAAAACTCTGATCGTAAAACATGTAATACGGAGTGGATTTTATTTTTGCCGCTATCTTCGATTGAATATTGTAAGTTAAACTAAGGCCTGTTAATCTGCATATTATCACCCAACAACTCATAACTAGGTTTCGCAGCGCCGCCACAAGGACATAAGCAAAAACCGGGAATAGTAGCTTGACATATGATGTTTTTGCGGCCGATGCGATGACAGATTCAATTAATGAAACAACATCCCTGAGAATTTTTGACGTAGCTATGGGAATTAAGGCGGGGACTAAGACCAAGAAAATGGCGGCCACAAATATCCACTTACTTGATTCAAAAACGGTTTTAAATATAAATGAATATTTGCTCGCCACGGACCTGAGCTTGGCGATGAATCCCTTCAATTGGCACCTACCCTTTCAATTGCCTTCAATTTCTTCATGATTTTTTGATTAGATACTGCGAATTAATGTGAAAATTTATAAAAGATTGTGTTTAGTCAGATGTCCTTCGTAGGGATTTGACCGTGCCTCGTCGACAGTATAGCACAGGATAAAGAATACTTATACACCCTCTTCGACACGCCAACCATAAATTGGCGCATTGAATGGTTCTCATTTTTGATATTGTTAAAGTTCTGCTAGCGGCGCCATTATTGCAGAATCAAAGGGTTTGGGAACCTCACAGACAAAGGTATGTGGATTGTAGCGGCAAATGTTGATGCCGATCACAGCGAGATAATAAACTGTGGTCGGCACTTTGTGCTAATCTTTAAACCACAAAAAAACAGGAGACACCGCACGCCACCGGCAGCGTGTTTTTTTGGCTGGGATGGATGGATTCGAACCATCGGAATGACGGAGTCAAAGTCCGTTGCCTTACCGCTTGGCTACATCCCACAATCCTTTGCTTTAAAAATATCGTGGGGTGGGTAATCGGGGTCGAACCGACGACCTCCAGATCCACAATCTGGCGCTCTAACCAATTGAGCTATACCCACCACAACATGGCGTGCCAAGAGAGATTCGAACTCCCGACCTACTGCTTAGAAGGCAGTTGCTCTATCCTACTGAGCTACTGGCACAACAAAATCCAAAAACGCGATGGAGCGGGCGATGGGAATCGAACCCACACAGCCAGCTTGGAAGGCTGGAATTCTGCCGTTGAACTACGCCCGCAGCCACGCCACTATGTTAACAGACCGACAAACCTTTGTCAATAGTGGGGCAAGTCATCAAAATTTCCGTTTTTTAAATTTAAAATCAGACCAGCTGTTTTATTTGCGAAATCTACATTGTGTGTGACGATTACTATAGTGCATCCCGAATTCGAAAGTTCTTTGATAAACAGTGTCAGTTCGTCGATCAATTTCGGATTTAATGCCGAAGTCGGTTCATCAAACAAGATTATTTTCGGCCCCATAATCAATGCTCTCGCAATCGCTACCCTTTGTTTTTGACCGCCGGACAAATTTGCAGGGGAATAATCCTGAACATCACTGATTTTCAACCTTTTCATCAATTCCAAACTTTTTTGCAAAATTTGTTCTCTATTCCACAGTTTTGCGTTTCTTGCAGGCAACTCAACATTTTGCTTTACCGTCAGGTGATTGAATAAATTAAAGTTTTGAAAAATCAGGCCCAGTTTCTCTAGGATGCGTACTTGATTTTTCACCGGTCTTCCGTTTTCAATTAAAAACTCATTTTCAATCCTCACGCTGCCGGAATCCACAGCTTCAAGACCAATTAAACACCTCAAGAGAGTGGATTTGCCTTGCCCTGATTCGCCTGTTATTGCAAGTATATCACCTTTTTCAATAGAAAAGTTAACATCTTTCAAGATGCTTTTGTCGCCAAAATTTTTGCACAAGTTAAAGACTTCAATCATTTTCGTTTTCATAAAAAATCTATTCCTTTCCAAAAGAAAATTTATCTTCAAGTTTCCTAAAAATCCACACAACCACAAAACAGGTCAACAAATAAACGCCGCCTGCAATCACGTAACTCGTGACGTTTGCCGTGGAATTAACAATATTTTTAGCAGTTGTAAGCAGTTCAGTCACCCCAATTGCAAAAATCAAGGCGGTATCTTTAATCAAGGTCACGCATTCATTGCATACCGTTGGAAGCGTGATTCTTATAAGTTGCGGCAACAAAATTTTGAAAAGCGTTTGCGATTTCGAAAAACCTAGAACTTTGGCCGCTTCGCTCTGCCCTTTATCAATTCCCAAAAACCCACTGCGGAAAATTTCAACGAAATACGCCGCGTAGTTGATTATAAATGTAAGCGCCCCAGCGACGAATCTGCTTTTAAACGTCAGATATTTCCCAATTACTGGAACATATTGCAAACCGTAAAAACTAAAGAACAGCTGCAGCAAAAGCGGTGTTCCGCGCATCAAATTTGTGTATACTCTTATGGCAGCCCTTAAGAATCTCCTTTTTGAGGTCTGCACCACGCATAGCAGCAAGCCAAGTGGAAATGAGAAAATAATCACAACAAAAAACAGCTTTAAGGTAACCGCAGATCCTTGGAGGATAGGGCTAAAATTTACGAACTTGCTTTGTTTAGCAGCTTTCTTTTCACCTTTGGCGGCACCGTCCTCCAAATCCATAACCGTAAACAAATCTGTATCAAACCATTTTTTGGATATTTTTGCCCCTTCCCCTGAGCTTTTCAGAAGAGCCAACTGCCGCTCTATCTCATTTTTCAATTCAAAGTTGCCCTTTTTCACCGCTACCACATAATCTTCGGCTGAAAGTTCTTCGCTCAAAATTTTGAATTTAGAAGATAGGCCCTTTTTGTTCAGATAATATTCCACTACAACTTCATCAACAACAGTTGCATCAGACTTGAAAGTTTCGACCTCATTCAGGCAATTTACCATGTTTTCAAGCTCGATAATTTCCTTGACGCCTTTGCTAATGTCGTGATTTCTCAGCGCATCAGCTCCGGTTGAACCTTTTTGAACACAAACAATTTTGTTATCCAAATCCTTCAAAGAATCAATTTCAAACGTCCGGTTAACAACAACAATCTGTCGATTTTTCATATATGGCTTTGTTAACAGCATGTTCTTTCCACGTTCCTGTGTCTTTGAAAGCCCGTTCCAAATTACATCAATTTTTCCCGTCTCGAGTTCCAGTTCTTTCGCATCCCAATCAATTGGCTGGAAGACTACTTTTTTGCCCATTTTAGAAAAAACTGCTTTCGCCAGATCGATATCAGAACCCACGATTTCGCCATTTTCATCCATAAATCCCATTGGTGGGACGTTTACATCCAGACCAACCACAATCTCATCTCGCGTTCTCGATGCTTCATTCAATGCCAAAGCTTCACCGAAGTTAGGTAAATTTAAAATTGCAAAAAATATAGGGAAAACAATGAAAAACCTATTTGCTTTCATAATAAAATCCTCCACTCACTTGATTTATAAAAATAAAAAAACACAACACCGGCAATCGATGTTGTGCAAGGTGAAGGAAACAAATCCACCGCCGCCAACATAGACTCCCGTTCACACGAAAACTCGGGATTACATCTATGTCGGCTATCTAAAAACCGCTACAACAGAAGTAACCCCCATCCATGATGGTGGTGATGCAAATCATTAACACCAATGACAACCTTTTCAAAAACCATAACGGAGGCACCTCCTAACAAAAAATCTCAACGCCCGCAGTGTAGCACATAACCCCAAATTCGTCAAGATACATCGTTTGAATTGTTTTAGGGTCTGTCACTGGGCTCTCGCGACAATCTCTTTTCCTGCCGGTAGCATTTTGGGGAAATGTGTAGTATAATGTTGAGGGATGGTTAAAGTATGCAAGGGCACAACCAGTTGTTGTGATTTGTAGGACGAAAGGGAATTACTGAGATGGTATTGGTAAGCAAAGAACAACGGGCGAAGAACGCGTGTAGATTAAAATTCGAGGTGGAAGCTGAGGTATTCAATAAGCATCTGGATGCGATTTTTGCCAAAAACGTTAAAAACATGAATGTTCCGGGATTCAGAAAAGGGAAACCACCACGAGCGATTGTTGAAAAAATTTATGGTGCGAATCTTTTTTTTAATGATGCTTTAAACAGCCTGTGGTCAGATGAATTTGATCTTGCCCTTAAAAGCGCAGAAATTACGAACTTCGTTGCAGTTGAAAAAATTGACGTTCTATCAATCAGCAAACAAGAAGGTATCAGTGTTTGCGTGGACATTATCACGAAACCGCAGGTAGAGCTGGCAAAATATAGCGGCCTAAAAGTGCAGAGCAGAACGGCAGAAATCGGCGAAAAAGAAGTTGATGAGGCCGTTAGGGCTTGGGCTGAAAAGCTAGCGCGAATTATCACAGTGAATGATCGGCCGTGCAGAGTTGGAGATCAAGTTAATATTAATTTTGAAGGTTTTGTGGACGGAGAAGCTCTGGATGGCGGTAAATCTGAAAATTACAGCTTAACAGTAGGTAAAGGTGACTTTCTTAAAGGCTTCGAAGAGGGACTCGTTGGTCATGGCGTAGGTGAAAAGTTCAAGATAAATGTGACCTTCCCAAAGGACTACACTGTCCCCACTCTTTGCGGAAAAGCCGCTGAATTTGATATCAAAATGAACAGTATTAAGGCATATGAATTGCCTGAAATCAACGACGAATTTGCAAAAGACGCAAGTGAGTTTGATACGTTGAAAGAACTCAGAGCTGATATCTTGAAAAAGCTTGAAGAGAAAAATGATGAGCAAAGAAGGTACGAAATTGAAGAGCGTATACTCGATGAAATTATAGGTAAGATGACCGTGGAAGTGCCAGATGTAATGAACGAACGGCAGATTGATAGTTTGGTGAAGAATTTTGCAAGGGACCTAGAGAAGCAAGGAATGGATCTTGACGGATATCTGAAAAAAGAAGGAACCGATCTCCCTGTGTTTAGGGAAAAGTTCCGGGCAAAAGCTGAAAGGCAAGTTAAGGCAGAGCTGGCCTTGGAGGAGATTGCAAAGTTAGAAAGCATTGAAGTAACAGAGGGAGATTTGCAAAAAGAAATTGAAATCTTTGCGAAACAGCGCAAATTAGAGCCAGAAAAGGCCAAGGCAATGATTGATATGAAAGCTTTAAAGGAGCATCTACTGTTGAGCAAGGCTCTTGACTTTGTTGTGGAATCGGCGAGTGTGGAATTGGTAAACGTTGAGAAATAGTTTTTTCGCTTTTAGGAGAAAGGATGAAGGTAAGATGGCTTTAGTACCAATGGTGGTAGAGCAAACAAACAGAGGCGAGCGGTCATATGACATCTATTCAAGGTTGTTAAACGATAGGATTATTCTTCTTTGTGATGAGGTGAATGACGTCACGGCAAGCCTAGTAGTAGCACAACTTATATATCTTGAGGGGCAGGATCCTGACAAAGATATCCACCTATACATAAATAGCCCAGGGGGTTCGACTTCTGCGGGCATGGCCATATTCGACACAATGCAATATATAAAATCAGATGTTTCAACGATTTGCCTGGGTTTGGCCGCTTCGATGGGTGCTTTTTTGCTCGCGGCTGGGGCAAAAGGTAAACGGTTTGCACTCCCGAACAGTGAGATAATGATTCATCAGCCTTTGGGTGGAGTCCAGGGGCAAGCTACAGATATTAAGATTCAGGCCGAGAGAATACTAAGACTTAAGGCCAAACTTAATGAGATTTTGGCCGAAAGAACGGGAAAGCCTATAGATGTGATTGAATTGGATACCGATCGAGATAATTTCATGTCTTCCGATGAAGCCTGCGCATATGGTCTTATAGATAAGGTGTTGCACAAAAGATGAATAAAATCCTAGCTTGACCCGAAATGTGAGAGCAGTCTGGGGGATGGCACAAAAAACAACTTGTACCGCGCTTATTTGATTTTATCCTAAAAGGATGTGATTTCAATGCCAGATAGTGATGACTACAGCAAATTGTTAAGGTGTTCTTTTTGTGGTAAATTGAAAGATCAAGTGGGTCGGATTATAGCGGGACCCGGAGTTTGCATTTGCAGTGAATGCATCGAGCTTTGTCAAAGCGTGCTGGATGAGGAAAGCAAACATAAAAAGGAACAAACGAGGGGAACAAAAGGTCACGAACCACGAATGTTGGAATTGCTGCACCCGATTGAGATAAAGGAAGCACTTGATGAATATATAATTGGGCAGGATGAGGCGAAAAAAGCGCTCTCAACAGCAGTATATAATCACTACAAAAGGATATATCTAAGCGATGATCCAGAAGATAATACTAAGTTGCAAAAGAGTAATATTCTTCTGCTTGGTTCAACAGGAGTTGGGAAAACCCTTTTGGCTCAGACACTAGCTAACATACTCAAGGTTCCTTTTGCAATTGCAGATGCAACAACTCTAACCGAAGCGGGATATGTTGGTGAAGATGTTGAGAATATCTTGCTCCGACTGATTCAGGCGGCGGATTTCGACGTGGAAGTGGCGCAAAAAGGAATCATTTACATCGATGAAATAGATAAAATAACAAGGAAAAGCGAAAATAGGTCACTGACGCGCGACGTAAGCGGTGAAGGTGTTCAGCAGGCGCTTTTGAAGATATTAGAGGGAACTGTGGCAAGTGTTCCCCCACAAGGAGGAAGAAAACACCCCCAGCACGAGTTTATCAGCATTGACACCAGCAACATATTATTCGTTTGCGGCGGCGCTTTTGAGGGATTGGAATCAATTATAGATAAGCGAATTGGTTGTTCCGAACTCGGATTTGGATCGCAGCTTAAATCCAAAAAGGAAATAGCTGCCCGTGAGGTTATGAAAAAGGTTTTGCCTCATGATTTGGTTAAATACGGCCTCATCCCGGAGCTGGTTGGAAGGATTCCGATTCTGAGTGTTTTGGAAGATCTCGATGAAGCTGCCCTGATTAAAATTCTGACTGAACCCAAAAATGCGCTTGTAAAACAGTACCGAAAGCTATTTAAGATAGATCAGGTAGAGCTGGAGTTCAAGGAAGATGCCATCAGAGAAATAGCGAAAAAAGCACTGGAAAGAGAAACTGGAGCGAGAGGGCTTCGGGCGATTATGGAGGAAGTTCTCGGTGATCTCATGTTCCTTGCGCCTTCATATGATGGGCTCGAAAAGGTGACGATAACCCGAGAGTTTGTGGCAAAAGAGGTAAGCGAACCGCAGATTTCATTCAACAGGAAAAAAGAAGTAAAGCGCCTCAACATCTTTTGGGACGCAAAAGAAAAGATTTAAAAATTTCAGTTGGGGAGCTGGGCAGAGGCTAACATTACCTCGGGTTGGTTCCCCCCTTTTTTGAAAAGGCAGAAAGAGTTCTAGGTTCGAAATGTGCTGATTATACGGGTGTTCCAGACTGAATGTGGTGAAAGTTGAGGGGAATATGGTTATCGGAGAGTTTAATTTGCTACCTGTTTGTGGATGCATTATTTACCCAAACACAAAACTTTATCTGGAATGTGAAGGTAAAGAGCGAGTAAAAATACTGGAAAACGCAATGAAAAAGGGGCAGCAGGTATTTTTGGTTGCGCAAAAAGACTCGGAACTGCTGAATATGTCCGACGTGGACGAGGAAAAGATATTTGGTGTTGGAGTCCTAGTGAGCGTTGAACAAATTCTTAAAAGGGGACCACAATTAGCAAAAATTTTGGTGTGTGGCGAGGAAGTTGTGAAACTCGTCGAGATAAAGAAAAACAAAGGTTCTCTGGTTGCAAGTGTGGAGGCGTACGAAGATGCTTGTTCTCCTGAATTTGACCCAGAAGAAGGGCCAGATGTCGAAGAGTCACTTATCCGGATGACAAAGAATCTTTTTAGGAATTATATTGGGTTTTTCCCGAAAATTTCGAAGACAGTCGTCCAAATGGTTAACATGGCCAAATCTGGAGATGAATTGGTGAATTGCATCGCAATGAACATGATATTTGAGCTCTCGGTCAAGCAACGGTTGCTGGAGCTCACAAAGCCCATTGATAGGCTGTTTGTTTTGGCTGGGGTTCTCAAAAAAGAGATAAGCATTATATCGTGTCAGGTCGAACTAGATAGAAAACTGAAAGATTCAATTGATAAAGGGCAAAGGGATTATTATATCAGAGAGCAGATTAAAGTTCTCAGTAGTGAACTCGGGAATGAAAATCCACTGGTAAGTGAAGCAGAGGAATACATTAAAACGATAAAAAAATCAGTAAAAAATGCGGAAAGTCGAGACCATCTGATTAAAGAAGCAAAGAAGTTGGCAAAAATGGCAAGCGGTTCGCATGAGATTGCCGTAAGCAGAAGTTACCTCGACCTTTGCCTAGAACTACCGTGGAATATCCGAACTAAGGATAGGATAAATGTTGGAGTTGCCGCTAAAGTTTTGGACAAAAATCACTTTGGACTTGAAAAAATCAAAGAAAAAATCCTAGAAATGATCGCTATCAAATCAATCAATAAAGGTGCGAGATGGCAAGTGCTTTGCTTTGTAGGACCTCCTGGGGTTGGGAAAACTTCGATTGCAAAGGCGATTGCAGAAGCAGTGGGTCGAAAGTATGTTCAGATCTCGCTTGGCGGACTCAAAGACGAAAGTGAGATTAGAGGGCACAGAAAAACATATGTTGGTGCGATGCCCGGAAGAATAATAAATGCTATAAGGACTGCAAAATCGAAAAATCCACTGATTCTGTTGGATGAACTGGACAAAATGACGGCAGATTATCGTTCGGACCCGACTTCTGCTTTTTTGGAAGTGCTGGATTACGAACAAAACAGCAACTTTAAAGATAACTACCTGGAAGTGGCATTTGATCTCAGTGAAGTTCTTTTTGTCACAACCGCAAACTATATCGAAGATATCCCCTCTCCCCTACTGAACCGGTTGGAAGTTGTGGAAATTGGCAGCTATACGCGGGAAGAAAAATTTAATATCCTCAAGAAGCACGTGATTCCAAAGCAACTTGAGGAATATTTGCTAACTTCAAATCGAGTTAGGTTCAAAGACGCTGTGATTTATAAAATTATTGATGATTACACAAGAGAAGCTGGCGTTAGAGCTTCTGCCCGGCTTGTTGGGAGCCTGTGCCGCAAGGCAATCAAAAAGATGACTGAATCAAATAAAAAATCACTTGAATTAACAACAAAGAATCTGGTAGAATATGCAGGCAAGCCCAAATACTCGCATCGCGATATCTTAGAAAGAAACGAAATTGGAACGGCGACTGGCCTCGCGTGGACTCATGTTGGGGGCGAGACCATGTGTATTGAAGCCGTTTCTGTGGAAGGCACCGGGAAACTGGAGTTGACAGGGTCGCTTGGTAGCGTGATGCAGGAATCGGCGAAGGCAGCGCTATCTTACATCAGAAAAATGTCCGATAAGTTACAAATAGACAAAGAGTTTTACAAAAACAGTGATATTCATCTGCACGTCCCGGGTGGTGCGGTTCCAAAGGACGGCCCTTCTGCGGGAATAGCAATATCAACTGCGATAGTTTCGGAACTAACTAGAAAACCCATTCGAAAGGATGTTGCTATCACCGGAGAAATCACCCTGAGAGGAAAAGTTTTGCCGGTTGGCGGAATTAAAGAAAAGGTGATTGCAGCGCACAAAGTTGGAATTAAAATGGTGGTACTTCCCAAGGCTAACGAAGCAGACCTAGACGAGATTGACAAAAATGTCAGGAATGATATGAAATTTGTTTTTGCAAAAAACGTTGACACGGTCTGGAAAACCGCTTTGATTGATTATTAACGCGGAAACGGGCGCAATGTTGGCGGGCGCGTATTGGCGGCGAGACACGAATGGATCGGAGATTTGTGAAAAATGATTGGAATAATTGGCGCGCTATCAAAGGAAATTGACCAACTTATTGCACAGATTGACGAGCCGCAGGAAGAGATTATTAGTCGGGTGAAGTTTTATTTTGGGAAGCTTTGCGGTCAAGAGGTCGTTGTTGCAAAATCTGGTGTCGGCAAGGTTAACGCGGCAATTGCAACCCAAACGATGATATTAAAATTCAAGCCAGAACTAATTGTAAACAGTGGAGTGGCAGGAGCTATTTCGCCTGACGTTGAGATTGGAGATATTGTAATTGCCTCCCAAGTTGTCCAGCATGACGTTGACACTTCGGCACTGGGAGACCCAGTTGGGTTTATTTCTGGGTTAGATCTTGTAATGGTAGAATGCCACAAAGAAAAAAGTCAAGAGCTTCTTGAGGTAGCAAGAGTTGTCGCCGGCCAAAACAGGGCGACTCTTGGCGTTATTGCAACAGGTGATAATTTTGTTAGCAAGCGTGAAGATGGCGAATGGATAAACAGGCAATTTGGCGCTGTTGCAGTCGAAATGGAAGGTGGCAGCGTTGGGCAAAGCTGCTTCGTGAATACTGTGGATTTTTGCGTTGTAAGAGTTATTTCTGATTCGATCTATAGGAATTCGCCGGCAGATTACGATGAGTTCGTTGGTTATGCAGCGGCAAAATCCATTCGAGTCATGAGCGATTTTTTGAAATTGCGCCCTTGATAATAGCGCTACAGATCGCGAGGATGCCCAAAGAATAAAACATGCTAGAAGTTTAAGATCTTGAACGAAAGTGAAAATAGGCAAATCGGAGGGGTTTTATATGGCCGTTAGTTTGAACAGGCGTGGCATTTGTGATTTTGTTAGTGACGAAGAACTTACCAAAATTGAACCGCAAGTTAGTTTGGTGACAAAACAGCTTGAAAAGCAACTTGAAAATACCGGTTGGCACAACCTGCCAAGAGACTTCGACAAGGATGAAATGAAAGAAATCTTGGAAGCTGCAGCGGAAGTTCGGACTAAGGCTGATGTGTTCGTGGTAATTGGAGTTGGCGGTTCATATCTTGGCGCAAAAGCGGCAATTGAATGGCTCAGGTCTTCATTTTACAATGAAAAGGAAACTCCCAAGATATATTTTGCAGGGACTGGTTGTAGTCCGAGTTACTTAAACGAGATAGTAAATCTTTGCAAGGATAAAGAAGTTTACATCAATGTCATCTCTAAATCCGGGACAACGCTGGAGCCGGCAATTGCCTTTAGGGTTTTCAAGAAACTGCTTGAACAAAGATATGGCACCGAAGAGGCGGCAAAGCGGATTTTTGTGACCACTGACAAAGCAAAAGGGTTGCTTTTGAAAATGGCGAAAGAAAGTCACTATAGGCGGTTCGTTGTGCCAGAAGCTGTGGGTGGCAGATATTCTGTTTTAACCCCGGTTGGGTTGTTTCCCATGGCGGTTGCTGGAATTGATATTGAAAAAATTATAGATGGCGCCAAAGAAGCCTTTTTTCACCTATCGAAAGAGAACTTTTGGGAAAACGAGAGTATGCTTTACGCCGCATATAGGAACTGTTTTAATCGAAAAGGCAAAAGGATAGAATTACTCATTGGATTTGACCCGGATTTTCGTTTTTTCGCAGAATGGTTCCGGCAGCTTTTCGCCGAAAGCGAAGGTAAAGACGGCAAGGGCGTTTTCCCCGTTGCCCAGATATATTCAACAGACCTGCACTCAATAGGGCAATTCGTTCAAGAAAGCGGCAGTCTTATGTTTGAAACTGTGCTTGATGTTAAAGATATCCAAAATGATATGTTCCTCGCAGAGGAAAAAGAGGATATAGATTCCCTGAATTTTTTGGCGGGCAAGAGCCTATCATTTATCAATCGAAAGATATTCGAAGGGGCTGTGCAAGCGCATATTGAGGCAGGCGTCCCGAATATAATCTTGGAAATTCCAAGGTTGTGTGAACACGAATATGGGTATCTGACTTATTTTTTTGAAAAGGCGTGTGCGTTATCCGCACTCACATTGGGAGTTAACCCTTTTGATCAACCGGGGGTAGAGGCTTATAAATCAAAAATGTTCAATCTGTTGGGCAAATAAGCGGGAGGAGTAATAATGATTTTTTCAACTGAGCAGGAAGAATTTTGGGCACAGAATTTCGGGGACGAATATGTTAAAAGAAATGGGTACAGTAAGATGCCATCCAGAATGGCGAGGTTTCTTCGTGTTTTGGAGTTGACGCGAGGTGTTAATTCTTTTTTGGAACTTGGCGCTAACGTTGGTAGCAATATAGTCGCGCTTAAACCCTTAAAACCTTCGGCAAAATTTGCAGCAGTAGAGATAAACAAGACCGCATTTGAACTGCTTTCAAAAATAGAAGGCATTGAGGCAGTAAACGAATCAATTCTTAACTTTAAAACTGATGAGAAATTCGATTTTGTGTTCACTTCCGGAGTGCTTATTCATATTAATCCAGAGAGGCTTGCTGATGTTTATAACCTTATGTACACCATCAGCACCAAATATATATGGATTTGTGAATACTATAACCCGGTACCAGTTGAAGTGGAATACAGAGGCGAGCATGGGAAATTATTTAAAAGGGATTTTGCAGGGGAGATGCTAGATATGTACCCTAGCTTGGAGCTGGTTGGTTATGGATTCGATTATCACCGAGATAACAACTTCCCCGTCGGCGATTCAACTTGGTTTTTACTTAAAAAATAACTTTGATTCTGCGTTTCGGGAGGGGAATGGGATAGTTAGCTTGATCAAAACAAAGATAATCTGCACATTAGGACCAGCAGTAGATAATTATGAAAAAATCAAGGCACTCATACTAAACGGCATGGAAGTCGCCAGATTTAACCTTTCGCATCAAAATTGCGAAGACTATAAAAGAATGTACGAAATGGTAAAAAAAGTGCAGGCGGAGCTGGGGCGAAGCGTGGCAACGATGATGGATACAAAAGGTCCCAAAATCCGTTTGGGAGTGTTTGAAAAAGAAAAAATCATGCTCAAAGATGGCCAAAAGTTTGTTATTACAACGAAGGATGTAATTGGCAACGAGGAACAAGCTTCAATTAAGCTTAAAAGTTTGCCGAGGGAACTTGAAGTTGGTTGCAAAGTTTATATTGACGACGGATTGCTCGAGTTGAGCGTCTTAGAAGCGGGAGAAGAAGAGATCGTTTGTGTTATCAGCCGTGGCGGAGTGGTTTCGAGTCACAAAGGAGTTAATCTGCCGCGCGTAAAATTTGACGGGGCGTTTATCAACGAAGAGGACAAAAAAGATCTTTTGTGTGGAGCGAATCTCGGCTTTGACTTTGTTGCAGCATCATTTGTGCGCAGCAGCGCTGATGTCGCAAACATACGAGAATTACTTGCGACTTGCGGATCAAAAATGAAAGTTATTGCAAAAATTGAAAACCGCGAGGGTGTTGACAATATCAAAGAAATTCTGGAAGGTGCAGACGGCGTAATGGTCGCCAGGGGAGATTTGGGGATTGAGATCCCGTTTGAGGAGCTCCCTAGCATACAAAAAGAAATAGTTAGTCTAGCTTGTAAGATGGGGAAAACTGCAATTGTAGCAACCCAAATGTTATCTTCGATGGTCAATAGACAAATTCCAACAAGAGCGGAAAGCACAGATATCGCCAACGCTGTTTATGATGGCGCATCTGCCGTTATGCTTTCGGAAGAAACGGCTGCAGGCAAATATCCGATTGAGGCTTTGCGTACAATGAGGCGCATCGTTGAATGTGCAGATCGTGACATTGAAAAATTTGGCGTGGCATCCCGGAAGTCGTAGTTTTCGATTTTAAAGGGCAAACAAGTAAGAAAATCGCGATTTCCCCTCACCAGCACCACCCTTCTTGCACTCGCACTTTAAACACCTTTGTTAATGTTTTTTGTGCTGGTTTGCGAGAGCAGAAATTTATTAGAGTTGAACACTGGCTAATGCGATTCGACGCAAGCTAGGGAGGAAACAGGTTAAAGATGCACAATAAAAAAGGTAATCCTAGGTTGTTCCTAAAAGTTGTAGTTTGTTTTTTGCTTGTGGCCGGGCTGTTATTTGGGTCAACAATATCTGGACTCGCGTATGATTGCGATGTAAAAGAACTTGGGAATTCCAATTACAGGATACTTTTTACCTCCGACATTCATTCAAAAGGTCATGGTTTGCGCCGGCTTAATTCTTATGTAAAAAAGATGAAGAAAAGAGGACTAGGGGTTGTATTGATTGACGCTGGGGATACATTTACCTCCAAAAGTAAACCAGGGAATGCCGAAATTATCGAGGATTCTATGAATGAGATCATTCCCGAAATGAACAAAATCGGGTACAGTTATTGTGTTCCCGGGAATCATGAATTTACACTAACTCTCGGCGCCGACAGAGATTTTTCACCTAATCGCCACAATTTTGACAAAAGTATACTGTATGATTCATCACAAAGACTACACGCAAAAAGCTTTATATCAAACGTATCAGCTTCCAAAGACGCCGGACAAGTTACGCGGGATTTCTTTGAAAACGATGTTTGCAAAAGTGTCTTGATACGCGCCAACAAAAAAGGATGCAATGTGGGGCTCATCGCGCTGACGACACTTTCTTCCAAAACAAGGTATGAACACAGTTCCATGGGTGCAGTTAGTGATTTGGATTTTGAAGAAATAGACAGACAGGATTTGAAAAATAAGGTAAATGATTTGAGAGAACAAGGTGCCGATTCTGTAGGGCTAATTTCACATTTAAGGCAGAGTGAACTTGATCAGATAAGAGGGATTTTCGATTGGAATGTGAACGGTCACCTGCATCGCAGGTTTATAAACAACGAAGAAAATTTTATTCAAATGGGCTCTGAAATGGATAGTGTGGCGGAATTTGATCCCCAAACGAGGACCTTGAGATTTTTAAAGTAAAATTGATAAATAATGTTTGAGCATTCCGAATTTCAAAACAAGTTCGCCTTTTGCCGAAATTTGTAGTGGTTGCGTTAGCGTTGATCAATTCAGTGTATAAATTTTGACACAAACCGGGAGGGAGACATGATCAGTTTTTGCTTTGAAAAAACCCTAAAACTTCCCGAAGTTGTTGTGAAAGATTACCTGAATGAATGCAGTGAATTGGAGTTAAAAACTTTGCTACTGCTGATCTATTCAAGCGACCTTAACCCTTTGCAGATAGCACAAAGGCTCGGTAGCACCGCAAATGAAGTTGAAAAAGCTATTGATTTTTGGGTACGAAGGGAGATTTTGCGGCATTCAAAAACCGAAGAAGAGCTTGAGCAACCCCAAAAAAGCAAATTGTGTCAATTGAAGCTGACGTCAAAAGAAGCCGTCAAAATGATTTCAGAATCCGAGAGTTTGAGTTTTGTGATGGAGCAGTTGCCTGATTTGCTTAACCGGTTGGCGAACCAGTTTGACGTGGTTAATTTGGTTGATTTGCATTTCAATCTGGGAATGGAACCTGAGTTGATCATGCTCCTTTTGAAATATTGTGCGACCATAGGTCAAACATCGGCAAGGGCCATCAAGAAAGAAGCAGCTTTTTGGTTTGAATGCGGAATTAATTCATATGAGTCGGCAGAAACATATATCGCTAGGAATAATGAGCTGGAGCATTGGCACAGTGAGGTAAAGGAAAAGCTTGGCCTCGCAACTTTGAACAACAGGCAAAAACTGATTATCAAAAAGTGGAAAACCGAAATGAAACTCGATTTAAATGCCATAGAGCAAGCAATTGACACCGCGCTTATACAAAAAGGCGAAATAAACATCGCTTATGTAAATGGGATCCTTGTGAACCGGGCTAAAGGGATGCCGAGAAAATTCAAACAAACATCAACAAGAAAAGTGGGATATTACGGTGAAGCCAAGCGAAATGAGTTCTCGTCCTTCAGAGTCGAAGATTTATAGGCATTATCATAGTATCCGCAATGATATGAAGTTTTATATTTGAGGGTGTTGCTGTGTCATATTCAGAAAAAGCTATTGAGGCTGCGCTTGAGCAACTCGCCTTGCGGCGCAAAGAAGCGCAAAGTGAATTGCAAGAAAAGAAAAACGCGGTGTATGAACATGTCCCAAAGCTCAAAACTCTGGATGACCGCATGACTAATTTGTCGCTAGCAGCTATAAAGGAAGTGGCGGATGGGGCGGATGCCGGCGTCATTGAAGAGTTGAAACTTAAAAACATGAATTTGCAAAAAGAAAAAGAACGACTTTTCAAGGAAAACCAGATTCCAGAAGATTATCTAAAGATCCGTCATGTGTGTCAAATTTGCAAAGATACGGGTTATCTCCAAGATAACATGTGCAGTTGTTTGAAGCGACTTGTTGTTAAAGAGGCCGCAAGGAACCTCAACATGAAAACGTCGCTCGACAGATTCTCTTTTGAAAACTTCGAATTTAATTATTTTGGGAACGACCTTGTGAATGGTACGAAAGAGCCGATTACGCAAAAGGAACAGGCGAAACGCAATTATAACTTCTGTGTGGATTATGCGAAAAAGTTCTCCATGAATTCGGGAAATATCCTCATGCAGGGCGGAACCGGGCTTGGGAAGACACATCTTTCACTGGCAATTGCAAAAAGCTGTTTGGAGCAAGGTTATAGTGTTGTTTACACTTTGGCAGGTCAAATGGTGTATTCGTTGGAGAACGAGCGATTTAGTCGTGGGGAGCAAAAAGATTGTTCGATGGATTCGTTTTTAAAGTGTGATTTGCTGATTATCGATGATTTTGGCAGCGAACAACAAAATCAGTTTGCGCTCGCTGCCCTGTATAACGTGATAAATTCACGACTGATAGCCGTCAAACCCACCATAATTAATACCAACCTAACGGGCGCAGACATAACGGCCCTCTACGGGGAACGAATGTCTTCCAGACTGTTTGGCGAATATCAAGTTCTCAAGGCCTACGGAGAGGATATCAGGCTGCAGAAACGAGGGAAATCACACTCATAAATGAATCCTGATTTCACAGGATTTCCCATGATGTGCTATACTTACCAGATAGGCCAATCGGCCGTGCCTTTGATAAGTTTAGTTAGGAGGAAGATCATGAATAAAAACAAAATTGCCATTTTGACTGATTCCGGAAGTGATATCCCCACTGCGTACTTGGAAGGACACGATATCTTTGTCGTCCCTCTTCGAGTATCCCACAATGACAAAGAATACCTTGACACCGACCTCACGCAGGAGCAGATCCACGAGATGTTAACATCCGGCGGCGTTAAAACCTCGCTACCCGCCAGCGGAGACGTTCTGAATGTTTTGAATAAAATTAAAGCACAGGGGTACGAAAAGGTTTTTGTAATCACCATATCCACAGGACTCAGTGGAACATTTAATTTCATAAGGATTATTGCCAATGATTTTGAAGGGTTAGCATTTGAATTTTTGGACACGAAAAACATCGGCATAGGAAGCGGGCTAAGTGTGGTTCATGCAGCAAAATTGATTGCACGAGGTTTAGATTTTGAGGATGTTGTGGCAAATACTTCGAAAGTCTCTCTTTCAACCAAGGTGTTCTTTTTTTTAACAACACTGGAATATTTAAAAAAGGGCGGCAGATTAGGATTAGTAGATGGTTTACTTGGAAGTATTTTAAACATAAAACCAATCATATCCTGCAATGAGGATGGCATTTACTATACAGTTGCAAAAAAAATAGGGGCGCTTCACGCAACTGAAGAGATATTTGCACTTATAAAAAAATACATCGGGAACAGTAAAAATTTCAATCTTGCAGTGGCGCATAACGGGCTCGTGGAAAAAGCGGCCAAAATCAAACAAAAACTCAAAGACTTATTCCCCAACTGTGAGCAGCTTTTCAACTCGGTAGTTAGTCCGGCGCTCAGTGTCCACACGGGCCCTGGCCTGCTCGGTGTTGGCATCCAGATTCTGGACGAAGCTTAGCCGAAAACATCGACCTTTTCTGCGTTTTTTTGTGGCCACCCAAATTTCGGAAGCGAGGATGTAAGGTGCAAGAGGGCAAGAACAATAATCTGTTCTCGCCCTCTTTTGTAGAGCTTCCCTGCCCCATTTACATTTTGTTTTCGCTTGGCTCTCCTACCCCACTGTTCGCGGCCTCTCCCTGCTCGGACGCTGATCACATCTCACTTGCACACCGTGCACGCCCCCGCTCAGCTGCTTAGCATTTTTATCCCCATCTGAATTCTTTTGATCCCTTCTTCTTTGCCCAAAATCGATGCGATTTCAATTGCGCCACCAGGAGTAAATTCCTTCCCACTGAGTGCCACCCTGATTGGCCACAGCACAAATCCATTTTTTAGTTCGTGCCCCGTTATGTAAGCCATAAGCATGTCGTGCAGCCCTTGCACCGAATAATCCTTTGTTGCCTGAAAAAGTGGCAGCACATTCGTTAAAATTTCACGTGAACTTTCTCGACTTGTTTTCATTTTTTTGCTGACAAAAAGTTCACAATCGTAATCCGGAAGTTCATCTATAAAATCAACCTGGGCCGGAATATCGCCCAAGAATTCAGTCCTTGTCTGCAAGAGCGATGCAATCAACTTTGTGTCTACTTCTTCGTTTTTCACAGACATTCTGATGAACGGCAACCCTTTTGCATAAAACTCGTCGGGTTTCAGAGATTTTATATAGTGCGAATTTATAAAGTTCAGCTTTTTAATGTCAAATATCGCCGGTGATTTCGAGATCCCGCTTATACTGAATTCTTGTTTTAGATTTTCGAGCGAAAAAATTTCCTGTTCGGACTTCGGACTCCAGCCAAGGAGAGCGATATAGTTGAGAATTGCTTCCTTGAGATACCCCTGCGCAACCAAATCTTCAAAAGAAGCGTCGCCCCTTCGTTTTGAGAGTTTTTCGTGTGAATTCCGCATGACCGGGCTGCAGTGTATATATTTGGGGATCTCCCAGCCGAAAGCGTCATAGAGGAGATTGTATTTGGGCGTTGAGGACAAATATTCACTACCGCGAATCACATGAGTAATTTGCATCAAGTGGTCATCCACAACATTTGCGAAGTTATATGTTGGCATTCCGTCTGCCTTAATCAATATTTGATCATCAAGCGTATCGTTTTCAACGGTGACTAAACCAAATACTTCGTCCGCAAACGTCGTCTGCCCGGTCTCTGGCATTTTTTGCCTGATTACGTAAGGAATCCCAGAACCGAGCTTTTCCGCCACCTGTCTCGCAGAAAGGTCTCTGCAATACCCATCGTATTTCGCGACACCCCCCGCACTTTTCCGCAACAATCTGATTTCATCTAAGCGTTCCCTATCACAAAAGCAGTAATAAGCATGACCCGATTCAATCAAGTGCTCTGAATATTTTTTATAAAGCGCGAACCGTTCACTCTGCACATAGGGACCAAATTTGCCCCCAATATCAGGTCCCTCATCCCAAAGAAGATTAGTTTCCCTGAGGGTGTTATATATCACGTCCATTGCACCATCAACAAGTCGCTCTTGATCGGTATCCTCAATTCTCAAAATGAAACTTCCGCCATTCGACTTTGCCAAAAGGTAGGCATAGAGAGCTGTTCTCAAATTGCCAACGTGCATATGTCCAGTTGGACTTGGCGCAAATCTTGTTCTAAACTCCCCCACAATGCTCACCACCTTTGGAACTAAAAGTTTTGAATGGACCTGATTCCGGAGAAAAGTCGCCTATTTGTAAGCATATAAAATCCCAAGTGACACAATCAAAAGCACAAGAAGCACCGCACATATCTTGGTAAGCCGCGCCAACTTCGCATCAAACGTTCTCCCTTTGCTTTTACTGTTATAAAATGAATCTGATGTGCTCTCGGTAACAGACGCCAATCCTTTTGTGTTGCTTTCCTGCAACATAATTACAATAATCAAAAATATCGAAATTCCAAACACCAATGTTCCAATCACATATTCCGCTATATTCACTTATTTCCCGCCTTTCTAGGGTCTATCTCCCGCAATTAGTATACCATATGTTGAAACCAATTTCAACATTAGAGTTGACTTTCTGTGGCGCTTCTGATATCATGTGGGCCTAAAGAAATTGCCGATGTGGCGGAATGGCAGACGCAGATGACTCAAAATCATCCGGGAAACCATGGGGGTTCGAATCCCTTCATCGGCACCACAGTAAACCTACCATCTATTGATGCAAGGAATTGTAGCAGTAGATGGTTTTACAGTTAGAGGCTGACCTTGAAAACCACCTTGACGCGGCATGAGAAAAACCCGGGAAAGAGCGGGAAACCATGGCAACGACGCCGGGCCCGCAGGGAGGTTTTGGTAGCAACTGCCCGCAGCGGTGGTGCCAAAATCGAAGGGAAAAGGCTTCACCGCAGGAGTATCAGACTGATCGGGCGAGATGAACATGAACTCACCGATGCATACTAGACGAACAAAAATGCACACCCTTGACTCGGTGGGTCTGCACTGCGCCACTTGACAGGAAATGGGCTCTGTGTCCTCACTGTAGAATTACACGAGTTATTCTAAAAAGCTCTCGCGCGCTTGTAAATTTTCGCTTTTTGTGATATTATGATGGGCGTTGTGATATCATAATTGGCGTTTTGGAGCGTCTTAGGAGACATCCCGATAATACACGCTTTCTTTTTCCCTTTGCGCGTGGTGCCGCAGCCCAAAGGTTTACGGATTGCGCAAAGCAGAAAGCGGAAGAAAAACTAAATATTTAGGAGGCTTTTTGAATGAGCATAGTTTCTATGAAACAGCTTTTGGAAGCAGGAGTTCACTTTGGTCACCAGACTAGGCGTTGGAACCCCAAAATGGCGGAGTATATCTTCACTGAAAGGAATGGCATTTACATTATCGATTTGCAGAAAACTGCAAAGAAGTTGGACGTAGCGTATATGTTCATTCGGGATGTGGTCGCAAATGGCGGAGACATTCTTTTTGTTGGAACAAAGAAACAAGCATGCGAGATCATCAAAGAAGAAGCAATCCGGACCGGAGCATATTACGTGAATGCAAGATGGTTAGGCGGAATGTTGACAAATTTCAAAACCATCCGCCTCAGAATCACGCGGCTTGCACAACTTGAAAAAATGTCGGAGGATGGAACATTCGATTCCTTAACGAAAAAAGAAGTCAGCAAACTAAAACTCGAAATGGAGAAACTGGAAAAATTCCTAGGCGGCATCAAAAACATGAAGAAGTTGCCCGGCGCCATGTTCGTTATCGACCCTAAAAAGGAAAGAATAGCGATAATGGAGGCGAAAAAACTTGGAATTAAAACTGTGGCGATCGTTGACACAAATTGTGATCCAGATGACATAGATTATGTTATTCCCGGGAATGACGACGCAATCAGAGCGGTCAGATTGTTCGTACAGACTGTGGGTAGCGCCATCATGGAGGGTAGGCAAGGTATTGGTCTTGCCGATGATACTCCGCAAATCGAGGTATTGCAGCCCAAAGAACGAGAAAAGGTCGTTGAAGAGCCGTAGCCTGCGCAATCTGACGAACAACCGGAAATTTTGGAAGTTGTTGAAAAACCGCAAATTAAAAGACAGCGTAAAGTCGTTGAAGAATCACAGAGTAACGAACAACCGGAGATTGTTGATTAACAGAAAGGAAATGAGCTTTCGATGAGTTTTGCTGCAAAAGATGTATTGAAATTAAGAGAAAAAACCGGATGTGGCATGATGGATTGCAAAAAAGCATTGACAGAAGCAGATGGTGCTATGGACCGGGCTATTGAGATCCTTCGCGAAAAGGGGATTGCCGTGGCTGCAAAAAAAGCGGGGCGCATCGCTGCAGAAGGGATTGTTGCGGCAGCGACAAAGGCAAATGTCGGTGTTTTGATTGAAGTAAACTCAGAAACCGACTTTGTGGCAAAAAACAAAAAATTTATAGAATTTGTCGACGCTTGTGCTAAAGCTGTTGCCGACCAAAATCCACCTGACGTTGAGGCCCTTTTAGCCTGTTCTTTGGGCGCTCAAACGGTTGACGAAGCTCTTAAAGAAAAAGTCTTGGTAATTGGAGAAAACCTAAAAATAAGGAGATTTGCGCGCTTTGAGGGGATCACACACTCCTACATACACGGCGACGGGCGAATTGGTGTGTTGGTAGCTTTTGATGTGGAAAAGGACGCTGTTGTCTCTTTGGAACTCTTCAAAGAGTTATCTAAGGATATTGCGATGCAAATTGCAGCAAGTAATCCTCTTTGGTTAAGCAAAAGCGACGTAGCTCCTGATGTGCTCGAAAGAGAGAGGCAAATCTTAATGAATCAGGCTAAAAATGAAGGTAAACCGGAAAACGTTGCAATCAAAATGGTGGAGGGCCGTATTGCGAAATATTACCGTGCAAGCTGCCTGTTGGAACAAGAGTTTATTAAAGATCCCGAAACGAATGTTGCAAAATATATTGATTCTGTAGCCGAAAAACTTGGAGCAAAGATTCGCGTTCTTAAATTCGCAAGATTCGAACGGGGCGAAGGCATCGAAAAAAAAGGAGATAATCTCGCCGACGAAGTGGCAGGCATGCTCAGCTGACCAACCTAACCTCAAAAAAGCACTCAAAGGCTCCCGCGTATACACGCGGGAGCCTTTCCACCTCACCACAAATTTACCACAAAATCAACAAAGGAGCCCCAAGTGACGAAACATCACCCGAACACTCCCATTGTCGAGTAACTCAAATTTATCCCTCTTTTTTAGTATCATCCACCTTGGTGTCGTCCGCCGGCTTCACCTCTCCTGTTCCCTCCACCTTAACTTCGCCGGTCTCGGAGACATTCGTCATTTCCTCCAACTTCACTTCATCCGTCTTTGTCTCAACAGTATCAGCAACGGGTTCGATGTTGGTTACATCGGTAGCTGTGGCAGCCTCTGGAGTTGCAGCCTTTTCTTTCTTCTTCGGGCAACCTCCACAAAAAACAACACCAACCACAACAGAAACCAACGTAGCGACGACCAACCTCTTAACTACTTCCTTGCTCTCAAACATACTTTTAAACACTCCTTAAAAAAACTTTGATACGCGGCTCAAACGGCCGCACAAGGACGCCCCCAAAAAACACCCCCCTGAACACCTGTATTATACACTAACCACACTGAAATGCCAACCTTCTTAATTCTAATTTTACTACTTGTTCTTTTTTTGTTCATTTATCTTTGTACCCTTCAGCAATTAATTCCACAAAGTATGTCATTTATCCACAATAAATGAGAATCGGCAAGCCATCCACCAGTGAATCTTTTTGTTTAAAAAGGGGTAATCATGACACCAAATGCAAGTTCCTGATACACGCCCTTGAACCTAGCAAAAACAAAAATGTGAATGAAGAAGCGAATGCATCTAACAAACCAGCATGCAGAGCCACAAAAAACAGTTTACATAACAAGCAACATGGTGGGAGAAGGTGGATTCGAACCACCGAAGCTAACAGCAACAGATTTACAGTCTGCTCCCTTTGACCGCTCGGGAATTCTCCCATAAAATGGAGCTGGCGAAGGGGTTTGAACCCCCGACCTGCTGATTACAAATCAGCCGCTCTGCCAACTGAGCTACACCAGCCTACCAACTAATACATCTACACAAAGCAATTCGCCGACCTTTATGGTCAACACATTTTCACATGAAACGGGAAACTTGCCCTGCCAATCATTATATCAAAAAGCCACCTTTTGTCAACCACCCCAAGATGATTTTCAATAAACCCTTAAATTAAACCCTAGGTAATTTCAGTTAGGACTTGAAGCTCTGACTAAAAATGTGGTACAATGTGAAAGTAAAAGTTTGAGTGGATTTTGGAGGACTAGTAATGAGAAGGGTCGGAAAGTCTGTTTTCTTTTTTATTGCAGCAATAATTTTAGGGTCGTTTTGGCTCTCTCTTTCGGGGATTCAAAGAAGGTGGGGAGATGTCATTGTAACGCATGTCAAGGGATTTTCTGAACTGCGGTTTGGCCTTGACATCGGTGGCGGCATAGGTGTCACATTCAGACCAGAATCCGGAACGAAACCGAGCGAAAAGGATATGCTTGCCATCAAAACTATACTCAAACGAAGGTTGCTTGACAAAAATGTAACAGATGGCAATATACACACAGATTTCTCCCAAAACAAGATTGTTGCCCGGCTTCCCTATGAGAAATTTGACGAGGATTGCGATACAGAAACTGTTGCTGAAAAACTTGCAAGGAAGACGGTAATCACCTTCCGCGAAAAAAATGAAAGAGATGAGAGTGGAAAGCCCAAAGGGGATACGCTTGAGCATGTGATCATCACTGGAGCAGACATTACAAAGGCAAAACTTGGGATCCACAAAAAAAAGGCGTGGATTCTGATGGAGCTGGGAAAAGAAGGGGCAAAAAAATTCAAAGAAGCTGCAGAAAAACTTTCCCAAAAGGGTGACCAGGTCTCAATGTGGTTGGATGACACGCTCATCGCTCCGATAAGGTTGGACAGTAAACTGCCAGACGATAAACTTTACATAGGAGAATTCCCCAACGTTGAAGAAACAAGGGACATAGTAAACATGATAAACGCGGGGCCATTGCCATTTAAGTTGGTTCTTGGAAGTGTCAGCGAGATAGGACCGACATTGGGGCCAAATACGCCGGAAACCGTATTAACAGCAATGCTTATCCTATTGGCCTGCATTGCGATTGCTATGATACTACGTTACAAAGTCCCCGGAATGGTTTACACGCTCACCATGATTGGTCATATCGCCCTGTTTTTGGCTGTTTTAACCGGGTTTTTCCCAGAATCGCAGGGGTTTGCCTTGACGTTGCCAATAATCATCGGAATTGTTATTTCCCTAGGCATAGGCATAAGTTCCAATTCTATTTTATTCGAACGAATTAAAAAAGAACTTGCAAACGGGAGAACAGTAAAAGGTGCAATTGATTTCAGCGTGCAAAAAAGAAGGGCCCGTGTCTTGATTGGCAACTCCCTTATTTTGATTGTTGCAACAGTAGTTGTCGGTTGCTTTGGACCCCGGTCGGGCATGTTAGGCAAAATATTTCAACCGGTGTTGGAGTTGCTTGGTTTGGCTACGACTGCAATATCTGGAACGGTATATTCGCTCGGATATATCCTTCTGGTCGGCTCAATTTCGAACATCTTGCTGGGAACTGGAATTTCAAGTCTGATGCTAAAATCACTTGCTAGGATCAAAGCTCTCAAAGATCCGAGGCTTTATGGAGGTAAACGGGATGCAGAATAATACCCAGACCCATTCTGCAAGACTTAAGACTTGGCCAATTCGGACCCTTTTGTGGGTTCTGCTGGTTGTGTTACATCTCACAATTGGCCCAAAGCTTTACCCCCAAATGGCAGGCAGTTCGCATTCATATTCTTCAAAAGATGCTAAAATTGACACAAGCAAAACGAAAACGCAAAAGGCAAACGACGCCGCAACAACGGGGACAAGGGGAACTTTTACCCTCGTAAGTCAAGATATCACGAAGATGCGCGTTGGAGCCATTGTCAATGCCGCCAACACGGACCTGCGGATGGGCAGCGGCGTGTGCGGGGCAATCTTCAAAGCAGCCGGCGAAAAAAAACTACAAGCAGCTTGTGACAAACTATCGCCGATTCGCACAGGCGAAGCGGTCATCACTCCGGGATTCGAGCTGCCCGCGAAGTATGTTATTCACACCGCAGGTCCGGTGTATGATCAATGGAGCAAACAACAAAGCGAAACTCTCCTGCGGTCGTGTTACACAGGTAGTCTGAGTCTTGCAGCCAAAAATAAGTGTAACAGCATCGCATTCCCTTTGATCTCGAGTGGTATTTATGGTTACCCAAAAAAGGAGTCTCTGACAGTCGCAGCTTCCGCCATCGCCGACTGGCTGAAGGAAGGAGAACTCGATGTCTATCTCTCGGTGTTCGACAAAGAGGCATTGGACATCAGCGAGGAGTTGCTCACTGGTCTCGAAAGTTACATCGATGAGAATTATGTGGGTGCACACAAAACCCGCGCAGGGAAGCAACGCAGCACTGAGAAAAAAGCTCCATCAGGTGCCCTTGGTGGCACGGCCGGCAAGCGCAACGAGACTTTCTCGGCTGCTCTCCTGCGACTGATTGGTGCAAAAGGTAAAAAGGATGTTGATGTATACAAAAAAGCAAACATAGGGGTTAAGCGCGGCCGCAAACTCTTCTCCAAGATCAGAACAACAAAAGGCCACACGCCGAGCAAACGCACAGTTATCGCCCTCGCCGTCGCTTTGGAGCTGACTCTACCCGAGACGACTTATTTATTAGAACGAGCAGGGTTCCCCTTGTCCCACAGCCAGATGTTCGATGTAATAGTCGAATACTTCATTGTAAACGGCAAATACAATATTTTTGAGATAAACGAAGTACTATTTAAATACGACCAGCCGTTACTTGGAGGATGATAGTGGAAATTCTAACGGTAAACATCAGTCCGCGCAATGGACGAGAGGTTGCGCTGTTTGGGTTTAGCGGTGAAATTACATTGATCTTGTTGATCATTCTTTGGAAGGTGCCCTCGGCTGCGTTAATCGTATCGCCGTTTAGAAAGTGTTTCCGTGCGAAGACAGAAAGGAAAAACAAGCAAATTAAGCAAAAAGAGGAACAGCAGTCTATCGAGTTAAATATTGATTTGATGGAGGCGCGATTCTCTGAAAGAGGCCCTTGATGGTATGGAATATTCTCCTTCTGATGTTGCTACTAATGCTTTTGATCCCTGTGCGGTTAGATATAGAGTATGATGACCGACTCACAGTAAGTTTCCGTTGTTTTGGGATAAAAAAAGACGTGGGTCGCCACAAAACTGAAAAGTCAGCAGAGAAGAAGATGGGTGACAAATCCGCAGATGAAAAGACAAAAAAAAATAAGCGGGCCGAAGTTAAAACCCGCTTTCTCGAAGGGGCCAAAGCCGGGGTGAGTTTTTGGGGAACAAGGTTGAAGGCTTATTCTAAGTTGCTTAGGATGACAATTAAAACTTGTTGCAAACTCAAGACTATCAAGTTGACCGGCAATTTGTTTTGCATAGATGTGGCCCTAACAGGCTTGGTATTTGGCCTGATTAATTCTATTTTGGCAACTTTAAAGCCGCGTAAATGCGTCGATGTCACGATTGTCCCGGGATTTGTGGATCAAAAGACAAATGTGAAATTTTTCTTCTCGGCATACGTTTGGTTGGCAGGGTTGGTGTGTTGGATCGTTATCCTAGTGGTAAAATTTTTGATAGATTTGGTTCATTTTAAGAAAGTTGGGCGTGAAAAGCCCGGAAAGGAGTGATCATCTTGTATTTGGAATTAACAGATGTAGAAAACGAAAAACTGAGCAGTTACAGGGAAAGCATCAAAAAACTAATGTCTGCAAAGAGATATCAGCACTCGCTCGCCGTTGAGGAGCAAGCCTACAAGCTTGCCCAGATTCATGGCGGAGATGTTGCAAGATCAGTGACTGCCGCGCTGTTACATGATGTCGCCAGAGATATGGAACCTGAGAAGCAACTTGCACTGATTGAAAAACATAAGATTTCTTTTGCCGAAAGTGAAAAAAAAGAAAGGGCACTTTGGCATGCAGGGGCTGGCGCGGTATATGTCCAAGAGTGCCTAGGTATTGGAGACGAAGAAATTATCGGAGCCATTTTACATCACACATCGGGTTGCGCCAATATGAATCTAACTGAAAAAATCGTGTTTGTTGCCGATAAAGTCTCCAAAGACCGAAATTTTGAGGCTGTGGCTAAGGAAAGAAAAAAAGCTGAAAGCAGTTTGGAAGATGTGATCTTTAAATATGTTAAAAACATGGTTTCGTCACTCGTTGCAAGGAACAGGCACGTATCGCAAAAAACACTTGAAACATACAATCATTACAGGGAGAAGATAACAAAGCAAAAAATATCGATAGCATCCTGAAATTTTTCTTCTGCCCATAGCTCAGCAGGATAGAGCGAACGCCTCCTAAGCGTTAGGCCAGAGGTTCGAATCCTCTTGGGCAGGCCAGTAAATCGAGCAACAAGAGATGCCCCTTACTCCACAATTTCCCTTATTCTCTCCTTTACGTTTTCCGCATTGTTGTCATGCAACAGCGGTATCAGCTTATTTATTTCTTCGATGGGTAAATTCCACCATTCTAATTTTAACATTAGTCCAATTAATTCTTCGTCAAATCTCCTGCGGATGACCTTTGCCGGATTTCCGGCCACTATTGTATAGGGTTCCACATCACTTCCCACAACGCTTTTCATCCCAATTATTGCCCCATCTCCTATCCTCACTCCGGGCAATATTGTGGCATCTTGACCTATCCATACATCGTTCCCAACAATGGTATCCCCTTTTACTGGGAGTTTATCCAGCGAAGGCACACTTTCGTCCCATTTTTCAAAAATGTAAAAGGGGAAAGTTGAAACACAACCCATCTGATGATTTGCACCATTCATCACAAATTCCACCCCGGACGCTATTTGACAAAATCTTCCAATAACCAGTCTGTCATTATAAAATTCATAAAAGTGAGTGACATGCTTTTCGAAATCAATATCGCTAAAATAAGTAAAATCCCCAACAACTATATTCTTGTTTTTAATTGTAGGTTTTACATATGTTACAGTATTTACGTTGGGGACAGGAAACATAACATCGGGGTCGGGTAACGGTCTGCTTTCCATTGATACCCTCCAATAATATTTTGTGTCTTCATCTTGGACATATTTGCATCTCAGTCAAAAGCCGGCTACAAACAAAGAAGAGGCACCCATCGCCCGCAATGCACTCGAGATATGCGCGGGTGGCACCTCTAAACTCTATGTGGTGGACGATAAAGGGCTTGAACCTTTGACCTTTCGCACGTCAAGCGAATGCTCTACCAACTGAGCTAATCGTCCACTTCAAAATTTTAGATAAACCAAATCCGACCCAATTATAGTACACATGGACACTCAAAATATTAACATTAAATGAACAACACGGAAAATAATGCTGTCAATCGCGGTTATTTTTTGCCTCACCCACAGAAACTGCGCAGGAAACCGTTGCCCCAACCATAGGATTGTTACCCATTCCCACAAAGCCGATCATATCCACGTGTGCAGGGACAGACGAAGAGCCAGCAAACTGAGCGTCGGCATGCATCCGTCCCATGGAATCCGTGAGTCCATATGAGGCCGGCCCTGCCCCAACGTTATCAGGGTGCAAGGTCCTTCCCGTTCCCCCGCCGGAGGCAACCGAAAAATATTTGATGTTGTTTTCAACCGTGTACTTTTTATAGATTCCCGCCACAAGATGCTGAAATCGCACAGGATTAGTCGAATTCCCGGTGATAGAAACATCCACCGACTCCTGCTTCATAATCGCAAGACCTTCCCAAACATCATTCGCCCCATAAACTCGAATCATTCTGGTTTCGCTCTCTGAAAATGCACGTTCATCCTCTGTTATCAGCCTATTTTCCTCGAAATCATACCTAGTCCTCACGTAGGTAAAACCATTCACCCTCGAGATTATATATGCCGCATCCTTTCCAAGGCCATTTAAAATCACTCGTAAAGGGTCCCTCCTCGCTCTGTTTGCTGCTTTCACAATCCCAATCGCTCCTTCGGCGGCAGCAAAGGATTCATGCCCAGCCAAAAAACAAAAACACTTGGTTTGTTCATCAAGCAACATCGCCGCCAAGTTCCCATGTCCAAGCCCAACTTTCCGGGAATCAGCAACTGAACCCGGCACACAAAAAGCCTGTAATCCAACCCCAATCCACTTCGCAGCATCACGCACATCTGTGGCTTTTTTCAGTGCGATAGCAACTCCCAAAACATATGCAAAAACCGCATTTTCAAAAGCAATCGGTTGAATCCCTTTGACTACTTTCTTCACATCGATGTTATGAGTCAAACAAAATCTACCTGCGTCTTCCAAGCTAACAAAACCGAATTCTTTCAGGCAACTTTCTACCGAGGACATTCTCACTTCTTTTCCTTCAAAATCAACCATGTATCTTACTCCTCTCGCGGGTCTATATATTTCACAGCTTCATGATAACGTCCATATGTACCTAGGTTGCCTTCAAATGCGTCATTCGGGCGAACACCACATCGTATATCTTTGAGCATCTTCCCCATGTTAACAAACTTATACCCAATTATTTCATTTTGTTCATCAAGCGCCAGGTCAAGGATATATCCCTCGCCTATTTCTAGGTACCTAACCCCATTTTTCTTTGTTCCAAACACCGTACCCACTTTAGATCTGCATTCACTTCCCAGGTCAGAAAACGAGGACCCAATCGGCAACCCACCTTTGGAAAATGCCGTTTGAGTTCTGCCATAAACTAACTGTTCAAAAATCGCACGCATTGCCACATTGATCGCGTCACAAACAAGATCGGTGTTCAAAGCCTCCAAAATAGTCTTCCCTTGCAAAATTTCCCCTGCCATTGCCGCCGAGTGCGTCATCCCAGAACAACCAATCGTCTCAATCAAAACTTCTTGGATAATCCCATCTTTAACATTGAGTGTAAGTTTGCAGGCACCTTGCTGCGGGGCGCAAGTCCCAACACCGTGCGACAACCCCGAAATATCAGAAACTTCTCTGACTTCCTGCCAATTCCCCTCTTGAGGAATCGGTGCCGCTTTGTGATCAGGCCCCTTCGCCACACAAAACATATTTTCAACCTTGTCTGAATAAATCATCACAATCACCATTCTCCTGTGGTCTCATAATCAAAAATATCTGTCGCATAGAATGTTACCACAAGCCATTTACCGTGTCAAATAATGCCCAAATCCTCACAAAATAGATGAACAACTCTGCCTACCGGATATTTTCCGCCTCATCGGTGCACCTGCCCTCCAATTTCCAGCTGAGCCGGCAACCAACCATGGCAAGCTGAATTATTTTCGAGCCACTGGAAGAATCCAAGTTTGTTTTTTAAGTTCCAAGTCAAAACTAGACAAATCTCATTTTTTATGATACCATAACTGCCGACGGCGATGTTGTGGATAAAATCTACAATAAAATCGCGTTTTGAGGAGGAACATTATGAGTGAAGTTGAGAAAACTGAAGAAATAACTGAAGGTTCCGCGTGCAGTCCCAAACGGGAATGCAAATGTAAATACTTATTCTTAATGGTCGGGGTTAATCTGGTTTTCAGTCTTCTTACGTTTTGCATTCTTTTTGATGTCCACCACGAAATAAAACGCGGCATCCATAGATTTAGTGAATGCCGGCCGCCTAGGCACAGACATTATGACAGAGATCCTTGGGGAAGAATGGGACGAAATTACGGCGAAGGGCGGCACAGCGAACCAGAATTCGAACACAGTGAGCCGGAATTTATCGAGCACGGTGAGCCCGGTCCAACCGAAAGCGAAAGCGAATGACCAAAACTGATTTCGGCGTTAGTCGATGAGAAAAGACAAAAAACGATCCCCCGCACCACAGAAGATTGTGTCGGGAGGGTCGTTTTTGTGTGGAAACCCCGCCAGAAAGTGGTGCACCCACCCAAAAACTCCACGTTTCAGACATTTGAGAAACGGGTGGTATTTTTGGAGTTTAACGCACTATCCTCTGCGCTGTTTCTTCGGCTGGAATATCTAGTAACTCACCTTGTTGAATTTCGATTGTGAAGAGAACTGCCTCACCATCAGCACCGCAACATATGGAGACAATTGTTCCTGTGGTAGGGCCACCTTCAGTCGCCACTTTCACACAATTGAGCTCCCCAACTAGCTTCTCTCCTTGTTGGGT
>JAISZR010000007.1 GCA_031284525.1 Oscillospiraceae bacterium
ACCTCCAATATGCTCGGGACAGGCCATTACGTGACAGACCCCAAGAATATGTGGATCATAGGTGGTACATGTTTAATTATCCTTGTTCTCTGGGTTGTGGCTGTGTTTAAGATCAACCCGAAAGTCGTTGAGAAAATGAAAGAAAAAGCGGCTATTGAGAAGGAGACACAAGAAGAACTTGATGCACAAAAAGCGGGAGTTGATGCTAACAAGTAGGTATTATGGGGTTTACAACTTAACATTGCAGCATTTTTGGGGAAGGTAACGCACTAAGTGATTTGCTAAGGGAGGGGATTTAACTATGAGGAAATTTGTATGTAGTGTTTGTGGATATGTTCATGAAGGAAATGAACCACCAGAGTCTTGCCCCCTTTGCGGAGCTAGCAAAGAGAAGTTTGTGGAACAGACTGATGGCCTTGCTTGGTCGGATGAACACCGCGTTGGAATTGCCCAGGGAGTTGACCGTGAGGTGGTCGACGATCTACGTGCGAATTTTATGGGCGAATGCACCGAGGTCGGGATGTATATAGCCATGGCCCGCCAAGCTGACCGTGAAGGTTACCCCGAAATTGCGCGGACCTATGAGAAGATTGCATTTGAAGAGGCCGAACATGCGGCGAAGTTTGCCGAACTTTTGGGTGAGGTAGTCTTTGCCGACACCAAGAAAAATTTGCAGCTGCGAGTTGCAGCGGAGCACAGTGCCAATTTGGGAAAGAAAAAGTTGGCCACCCGTACCAAAGAGTTGGGGTATGACGCTATTCACGACACTGTCCACGAGATGTGCCGCGATGAAGCTCGCCACGGCAAGGCCTTTTCGGGATTGTTGGAGCGTTATTTTTAGTCACCGTGGATTAAAAAAATGGATAAACTTTAATCCTTCCTTAAAAACAGATGTTTGAGATTTTGGGAAGCAAGTTGCATGGAGTGGAAAAACATCGGGCAGAATTGGCCTTGGGGAAGGGAATACGTGAAGTGGGTGGGAGGACAAATGAAGAACAAAGGGTACAATTGCACTTTTGGAGAGGCAGATGACAGCGGTATTAGTTACAGTCAGTCGTCTAGCTGTGAAAAGGGCAACACTCACCGGCAAGAGAGTGGTGCCGGGAGCCGGTTGACGGAATATGAGGTCCAGCAGCTGCAAAGGAGGGTGAGTTCTCTTCGCAACCTTGTTAGAACGTTTGATGATACACAAATTGAGATGAAAAGCGTCTCTCGGCGGCAGGATATATTGCAAGAAATGGAGAGATGTCAGGCGAAATTGGATTCACTAGAGGTGTGAGAAATTGAACAGGTTGTCTTGTATTTTTGGTGAGCCTGATGACGGCGTTTCTGACTCTCGTTAGAGTGCTGGCTGGCCCTTCGCGAGAGCTGCAATAAAAAAAGAATCCCTTCGTTTCAACTTGAAGCGGAGGATTTTTTTTGCGGAGGGATTTAGATTTAAGGGAGTTGAAGCTGCTAGCAGGATAGGGGGGAAGGAAACTAAGGGCATAACTCCAGTTCACACATTCTTCGATTGTGACGCTTTCTGCATTTATTTCTCCGTACTGCGAATTTTCAACAGGCAGCTTGTGCGGCCGATCATTTCGCAATATCTCCCAGCAAAACAGGTTCACCAAATTCGATGTCTCTGCTTGCCACTTTCCCAAGAAATTCACTCCAAAACCTCGGATGCTCGCCATTTCCTGGCCGCACAATTTTTATGTTTTCGCTTGTGAAAGTTTCGCCACTTTTTATATCGTTTGCGGCAAAAATCGATCTCCTCACCTTTTTCCCTTCAATCTCTTTAGGCGTTAAGTTATAACTTACCTGGCCACAGATCAAGAGAGCATTGTTAACATCCCTGACCATTTCTTTAAATTCATCTGGTTCCATTGAAAACGCACTGTCTGGGCTTTTAATGGCTCTTGAAAGACAAAAATGCTTTTCAATCACACAGGCACCAAGAGAAGCGCCCACCACGGCGGCAAGGCTTCCCATAGAATGATCAGAAAGACCAACTGGTTTTTTGAATCTCTCCGCCATATCCGGTATAACAAAAAGGTTCATGTCTTCCCAATTTGCCGGATATTCACTGCAACATTTCAGCAAGGTAACGTCCTTATTGCCCACTTTTTCACAAGCCTTAAGAGCTTCCTCTATCTCCTTTATGCTCCCCATTCCACAGGACATAATGATTGGCTTGCCTTTGCTTGCGACATATTCTATCAACGGAATGTCGATCAGCTCATATGATGCAATTTTATATGCGCTTACACCGAGGCCTTCCAAAAAGTCTACAGCGGTGTTGTCAAACGGGGTGGAAAGAAAGTCAAGACCAAGTTCTTCGCATCTCTTTTTAATCTGCGGTTGCCATTCCCAGGGCATATATGCCTGACTGTAAAGTTCATACAAAGTCATACCGTCCCAAAGGCCACCCTTAACTCTAAAACAATCTTTATCTGAATCGAGCGTCAAAGTGTCCGCTGTGTAAGTCTGAACTTTCAAACAATCTGCCCCGGAATCCTTTGCCGCTTGTACCATTTTCAGCGCGTTTTTAAGATCCCCAGCATGGTTAGCAGACATTTCTGCAATAAAATAAACGCCTTTTGTCGAAGTCGCCGAACTCAATCGAAACACGTCCCTTCAAACACTTCCGTCATTTGCCAGCGAAATTTTCAAACCTTCGAATCTATCTATGTGTGAGTTGATCTTGGTAAGTTCGGGATTGACTTCCAAAAATTCCAGAATTTCCTTTGCATAAAAGTCGTCCTGCAACCCCAACTCCGCGAAGTGATTGTAAATTATTGAGATCAATTCATAATCTTCAGGGTGATCTAGTGTGAGCCTTTTGTCAGATACACCGTCAATCGGAAATTTGAGAGTTTGAATTTTGTACCTTGAACAATTGTTAGGTATAAACAATGTGACGTGCTCGCGTTCAGATTTTAATTTTGCATCTCTCCAAATCTGTTCCAATACCGAAAATTTAACGATTTCTGCACCCAGACCCACCGGGAAAGTTTGTTCATCCGTATGTACGTAATCGGTTTCGGGAGTCACGCACTCAATCATTTGATCAACAAGGTGGTAATCTATGAGCGGACAATCTGCAGTCACCCTGATAATGTATTCGGGGTTAAAAAGTTTTGCCGCTTGGTAATATCTATCCAAAACATCTTTTTCACTTCCCACAAAGACGCGAAAACGCCGCCGTGCACAAAGCTCTATAAGTGGGAGATTATTGTCAGCAATTGAAGTTGCCACTATAACTTCGTCAATCTTTTTACTCTTTTGAACCCTTTCTACCATACGTTCAATCACAGCTTTCCCAGCCAGATCTTTCATTACCTTGTTGGGTAATCTGCTCGATCCGCATCTGGCCTGGATAATTGCAAGATATTTCATCATAATCACGCATTCCCTCGCAAACCAATAGCGACACTGCAACAGTCGTCTGCAATGCCGTTATTTTGTTCTAACCCTTTGTCTTTACACTTTCAACCAGTTTAGTGAACCCCACCGGATCCGCTATGGCTATTTCGGAAAGCATTTTCCGATTGAGTTCAATTTTCGCATTCTTCAACCCGGCGATGAACCTTGAATAGTTGACGCCGTTTAACCGGCACGCGGCCGAGATGCGAGTAATCCAAAGTCTCCTGAAATCACGCTTCCTTTTTTTCCTGCCTATATACGCATAAAGTCCGGATTTCATCACGGCTTGCTTGGCAGTTCTAAATTGCTTGCTTTTCGCTCCGTAATAACCTTTGGCTAACTTTAAAACTTTTTTCCTTCTTTTGTGAGAGAGAATCCCACTCTTAACTCTCGCCATTTCACATTCCCTCCAACTACAGCTTCAGTACCCAAACAGGTACTACTACTTATATGGCATAAGCAACCTGGCCGCCTTCAAATTTGTCACATCCACATACGCCGCTTTTCTGAGGTGCCTTTTACGCTTTCCGCTCTTCTTCGTTAATATGTGAGCTCGGTTTGCTGTTGATCTTTTGATTTTATTATTTTTTGAGAACCTAAAACGCTTTTGGGCACTTTTTTTTGTCTTAAGCTTATATCCGGCCAATTTTAAAACTCCCCTTCGCCATCTAGTATTTAACGTTTTGCCACAATAAACATTATCATGCTTCTGCCTTCCGCTTTTGGAAACCCTTCTGCAGTCCCGTACTCGGCACACTCCTGCGCGAACCGTTTTAAAAGAGTTTCGCCCATCTTGATGTGCACCATTTCACGCCCCCTAAACCTAACAACCACCTTTACCTTACTGCCCGCCTTCAAAAACTTAACGGCACTACCTACTTTTGTAGCAAGATCCCCCGTGCCGATTCCCATTGAAAGCCTAATCTCTTTTACTTCGACGGTTTTTTGTTTTTTCCTTGCTTCCCGTTCTCTTTTCGTTTGCTCAAAACAATATTTACCGTAGTCCATGATCTTACAGACCGGGGGAGTCGCGTTTGGGGCGATTTTGATCAGATCCAAATTCATCTCGCTTGCCATGAGCATCGCCTTTTCCGTCGGCACCACAGCATCCTGTTGTCCCTCCAGACCAACAAGTCTAACTTCCTTATCTCTAATCTCCTCATTAATCTGCAGTTCCCTCACACTAATATCCAAACACCTCCAGCAGTAAGCAGTAATTGGTAATAACATAAGAAGTGCAAACCACACTCATCGCAAGCTGAGCATCCCTCCGGTTGAGAGATACGAACTAACCGTTTTTGCCTTTACTTAATATCCTTAACTATACAACCGGCCATGGCAGATTCTAACACACATTCGGGCTGATGTCAAACCACAAAGGGTAATTCCTGCAATTGTCAAACAAGTGAACTTCAAGGGAGTGTTCTATTGCTCACATTCTCTCGCACCCTTTTTCATCAAAACGGCAAAATCTGCGGAACTCACAAATGCCACACAGGTCAAAATCTCTGTGTTTAAGCGGTCTTGGTGAGAAGTCTCCTTTAGACAAACTCTCTAAATAGTCGGTAATTAGACTTTCAACTTTCTTTTCAAGATCCACCAATTGAGAATCAAGAATAGTATAAGGATTTCTCTTTAAACTCCCGTCATTCTTGACGCTAACCGGAATAATCTTCCCATCCAGTTTTTCTTCCATTGCCCGCAAAACATCAATATTCTCTGTGAGCAACCCATTCATGCGAAACACAGCTCCGCCAACTGCAACATCTCCGGCGGCAACACTCATCGGCTTATCTTTGATTGGCATATATAACGCGCCAGCGGGCAAAACATTCAAACTCTTCTCCCAATGCTTTGTTAGGACCAAAAGGTAAAATAGCGCTTGAATTCCCACACCACTGTGCAAATCTTCAAGGTTGAGCTTATGTTTGCTCCACTTGTAATCTATTACTCGGATCCACAAATTGTTGCCAGATTCCCAAAAATCAACGCGATCCACTTTGCCAGAAAGCTCAATTGCTCCCTTCCCAAACAAATCACACGACTTAGGAAGTTCAAGTTCAAACGCATAGGGGATAAATTTGCTCTGGATTACTTCCAATATCACCTTGTTTGCCACCTTCAATGCCATTTCAACAATCCGGTGCAAAGCGTGATCTTCTTCTTTTGGTTTTCTTTGATTCGCTGTCACCAATATACCGTAATATTTTGTTGCTAAGCTTTCAACAAGCCTAGTGATTTTATTGCCGTCCTTAAAGTCATTAAGCAGGGTTTGCTTGGCTTCTTTGTTTAATTTTATGCCTGATTCAAGGTCTCCATTGCCAAAATAACTGACCAACAGATCTCGCAAAACTCCATGCAAAATAAGGCTAATTTCCTTATTTTTCAACTCTGCACCAACAAAAGTCTTCTTTAATCTCAAAATATTCTCACAAAAATATCTGAACCTGCAAGAGTAAAAATCTTCCACACGTGAAGCCGAAATTTCTGCTGGTTTTGCCATGTTTTCGATGCAAAAATCTCTCTGCCACCGAGATCTCTCAAAAACACTATTTTTTGCTATCTTACCCATTTTCTCACAAAGTTGCTCTGCTTCTGGATCGCAGTGCCATTCACACAGCAATTCCGTCATTGTTTGTTCATTTTGTGCAAGATCCGATTCATCCAGAAAATCAAAAAAGTTTCCGTATCTCAGGTTGGGAAAGATATTTTTCAGTTTTTCCAAGGCAACTGCATCTTGCTTTGCAACCAAATTTTCCTTGGCGCACAAAACAAAAACTTTGTCAGATGCCGCGGTCAAACTCCTATATACTGTGAATTCCTCGTTTTCTGCCGGCGAATAGCCAAAATCGCAACCAAAACCATTTAACATTTCGATTTCTTCTGGTGAAAAAATGGCTGAAGATTTAATATCAGTCGGCTCCCCGATATTCCCCAATAAAAAAACCACCTTTGGATTCCAAAGCCTTGCCCTTTCTGCAGATGCCACAATAACTTGGTCAAGTTTTTGGCTTTCTGGCGCTATATTGGCCTTCATTAAGGCGTCCCTAAAAACTCCAATTTCCTCGACAGAAACGATTTTATTGCCGAAAACCTTCACGAAATCGTCAAGTATGTCTATAAACTTAGCATACGCCAGTTCATCGCTTGTGTCTTTTAGTGTATCAAACACTCCACTCTCGTTAAAATACTCAAAAAAAGCTTTGGCAAACTCACTTGCACTGCCGCCAATTTTAGCTTTGACCCTAAGGATTGGCAAAATTACGCCATCTTTCAAGGCTCGCAAATCTTCTTTTGGAATGACTTCTAAATCCTCAAAATTTTCAACCCAGTTTTTATCCCTAATTTTCTGCGTTGCAATGCAATTTTCAAGCATTCCCAAGGCTTGCCTGTCGGCCTTTAAAAATGGCTGTTTAGCGAATTCGATGACATCACTTAAGCTATAAAAAGGCTTGCATAAAAGTCCCAAAAAATCAGAAATTATACGCCCCAAAACGCTGTTTTTTGCACGGTTTTTGTCGTCCAAAAAGCAACTTATGTCAAACTTTGCAAATTGACTTTTAATCAAAAGTGAATAGGAGCTCAAATCTTTAACTAGTACCGCAAAATCTCTGAAACGATATCCTTCCTCCCTCACCAGTTTCCCGATCATAGCGCTAACAAACCGCACTTCCTCGTGGCAATCTGCAACTTTTACCGCTAAGATCTCGTTTGTTTCAGATTCTAGAGTTTTTGGTATTAATTCAAAGAATTCACGTTCCAAGCTTTTTAATTCCTGGCCCTTGAACCTCTGAGGCGACTGGAGAATTATAGGCTTTGCTGTTTGAATTCCGAGCTTTTTAGCCATTGCCGTTAACTTAGCCTGTGTTTCGCGAACACTTTGCAGAGCGTCAAAATCGCCTCCGGAAGAGCTTGGGAGAGGCAACGTCACAAATATGTCGTTCGCTACGCCGAATATACCTTCTAAAATTCGGTATTTTCCATCAGAAAAAGTGAAAAATGAATCTATATAGAAATTGGCACCATTGAAATAAACATCTTTTTTCAACAACTCACAGGTCCTCTTTATCTCGTGGAAAGAACAGGAATTCCCAAAATTTTTCACCAAGAGGGTGTGATATTCCTCTGATATCAACTTTATGTCATGCAACTTATCATTCAACCTAGATTTCCCAGTATCAACGGAATTTAACAGCTTTTCAAGGTTTTTACTGCCTTCCATTTGTGTTATCAAAGAAAGTATTTCCCGGAGCATTTGGGGCTTTTTTGCTTGCTTGAGGGCTAGCAATCTGCTTTTAACTTTTGTAATAGCCAAAGATAAAAGGAATTTTCTTGCTTCGCCACTCACGTCACTCCCTGGAATTATTTCTCTGCAAAGGCTGTTAAATCCCACAACTTCCATATTCAAATCTAATTTGTTTCCCAAAAAACTGGCCAACTGCTTTTCTGCGGTGAACAAAAACCGCTCCGGCACCAATACTACGTAATGCTCCGACTTTCGGGCCTTGGCGTCTTCTCGCAGTTGCTGCCACAACCTTGTTGTTTTCCCGTATCCTGCCATTCCTAATATGAAGGTTAGCATAACTTTATCTCCGTATCGATTCTGTGAACTCTTCTTGCTCTTCTTCCAACCCTCCAATTATAACATATCAGATGCTCTTTTGTTCCCTTTCGAGCAGCACAACGCACATAAAAGGGGATTGACCAAGTGCTTTGTCATAATGTATAATAGACTGTCGATAAAGGTGGCATAAGGAAAGAGCCTGAGGACCCTTATTGGTGGGTATGGCGGAATAGGCAGACGCGCTAGTCTCAGACGCTAGTGAGTAAAATCGTGCAGGTTCAAGTCCTGTTACCCACACCATTTCCGGGCAGTTGTTAAGCCAATTATTGATCTATCTTAATCCATGGAAGGGAGCTTTTTACATGATTATAAGCAACAACAAAAGATTACTTGCACTATTAGCGCTCTCCCTAACCGCAACTTTATTTGTGGGAGGGCACGTCAACGCGTTGGTTTCGCAAAAGCTGGATTCCAGCAAAGATACTACCTCTTTCAGCATCAAACTTGAAAAAGAAGAGACCTTTGGCTCCGTTTTATCTGATATACCAAAAGTTATGAAAGATTGCGGACTCCTTCCCAGTTCCGGCAAATACACCCAAAATATTGAGATACATTTCACCCGAGTGCCAAAAGGGTACCTAAGTGAAACTCACGAAGATAATGTGATATATGTATCCAAAGAAGGGGAAGGGAAAACTATCACAATCAACACAGAAAAACTTGTTGCCCCATTTCTTTCCCTTCTCTCCTCCAAAGATGCCAAAGAGGTGAAAAAAGAAACGAAATCAGAGCCAGAAGAGGTAAAGGAAGAAGAAAAAATAAAAGTACCGTTTAACATACGCATCGTTTGGGATAATGTCTCTCCGTCGCGCTTTGCCGTAAAATTTAGCGCAGCAGGGAAAGAAATTCCAAAAAACAAGAAAATTGCCTTTCATAGCGCGGGGAAAGTAGTCACCGTGACCCGGCCTGGGAAAGCACAAAAAAAGGCGAATGAGACCGAAAAAGTTAGAAAAATTGAGAACCTGATTGCATTCGAAGAGGTGGTGGATAAAGACGAGTTCATAGCAACGACGGAGGTCCAGGTTTGGACTTCCGCTGACTCAAAGAGCTAGCACACCAAACCACCAGAATTGCACGTATTTTAAAAATGTGATATTATCCACAGTATGTATACCTTCTGCAGAGACTGATATGGGGAGGGTGGAGTTTGTGCCTAGGAAAAGGAACAAACCAAGGTTTCATAAATTGGAGCCTCTGTTGCTTCTGATAATAACCTACCTTGCCATTTGGGGATTTGTTAATATTTTGAGGTTGCAACTCGAGAAGAATCAAAATAATCGCAGATTTGAAGAACTGAAGAGTAAATACACGCAGCAGCTTGGAAACAATGAACGGCTCAGGCAACAACTAGAGAAAAGTTCAGGCGAAGACTTCATTGAACAAAAAGCAAGAGATTTGGACTATGTGTATCCCGAAGAGCACGTTTTTGTTGACACGTCTGGCAATTTTTGAAAAACAACTAGAGGAGGATTATATTTTGAGCGATCCCGAGATATTGACAGGTGTTGTTACGGGGATTATGCAGTATGGCGCATTTATCAAACTTGAAGATGGCCGCTCTGGGATGGTCCACATCTCAGAAATATCGCATGATTACGTCAGGGAAGTGAGTGACTTCCTGAAAATCGATGACTCGGTCAATGTGGTTTTACTTGAAGATAGGGCAGGGAAGCTCAGTTTCTCAATCAAGAGAGCGCAGAATGCGCAGGCAACAGCCGAAAGGACACCTAATCAGCAATGCAAAGGGGTGAGACCTGATTTTGAAAGGCAAAAAAGAGGTCCGGGGCAACCGTTTAACAGCGGAAACCGTAACAGCTCACCAAGGCGTGCTACTAACAGCGGGTTGCCACAAAACTTCGAGGATATGATGAGTAAATTCAAACAAACAAGCGATGAGAAGCTATCTTCTTTGAAAAAGGCAACAAACAATAGGCGCGGTGCAAGTCGAAAGAGTGGCGGCAGATCGTAAGCTGGGCGGCCGGGTAGAACAACAGGGAAGGGGAGCTCGGGCGCATCTGAGCTTTTAACCTCCCCCGGCGGGAAAGAGTGCTGCCAAGCTGCGCATGGCGAGCGACGGCACCGAGAGCCACAAAGCGGAAAAAAATCTTTGGAAGTGGGCGGTATGGATGGTTTTCGGAAAGTTGTTTTACATTCGAGTACTCCAACAATCTCTTGAAGACAGTAACAACCGAACTATTATGCTACTGTTTAACCGAAGGTGAAGTATCAAGAGAAGAGAGGAGCAAGAGGAAATGGAAAGTGATAAACTAAGTACGCTTAGGCATTCCGCATCACACGTAATGGCTCAAGCTATAAAACATCTTTACCCAGATGCTCAATTCGCGATTGGACCAGCTATCAGTACCGGATTTTATTACGATTTGGACATGCAACACAAGCTCTCGGCCGACGATTTTGACGCTATCGAAGGAGAAATGGCAGAAATAGTCAAGCAAGATTTAAAGTTCGAAAAGGCAGAGATTTCAAAGCAAGAAGCATTAAAGCTAATGAGTGCCCAACCGTATAAAATTGAACTGATCGAAGGTTTGCCGGATTCTGAAAAAATTTACACATATACACAGGGCGATTTCACAGATCTTTGTGCCGGACCACACGTTGTAAGCACCAGCCGTATCGGTTACTTTAAGTTGATGTCAGTTGCAGGAGCCTATTGGCGTGGTGACGAAAAAAACAAAATGTTGCAGAGAATTTATGGTACTGCATTCGAGACAAAAAAAGAGCTCGACGCGTACCTCGAGCAGATCGAAGAAGCAAAAAAACGTGATCACAGAACACTGGGCGTTGAGCTCGGGCTTTTTGCACTGTTCGATGAAGGGCCTGGGTTCCCGTTCTTTTTGCCAAACGGAATCGTAATTCGAAACGAACTCGAAAAGTTCTGGCGCGAAGAGCATGTAAAACACGATTACCAGGAAATCAGAACACCAATCATGCTAGATGAGGGCCTGTGGCACCAATCCGGGCATTGGGACCATTACAAGGACAACATGTACTTTTCCTCAATAGATGACAAATCCTTTGCCCTCAAACCGATGAACTGCCCTGGGTCAATTTTGGTTTATAAACTAAGGCCAAAATCATACCGCGACTTGCCGCTTCGTCTGGCTGAGCTCGGGCTTGTTCACCGGCACGAAAATTCCGGCAACTTGCACGGCTTGATGAGGGTCAGGTGCTTCACTCAGGATGATGCACACATCTTTATGGCAGAGCAGCAAACCAAAGACGAGCTGATCAAGGTTATAGATCTGGTTGAACGTATCTACAGTGTTTTTGGATTTGAATATAACATCGAACTTTCAACGAAACCTGAAAATTCGATGGGAACAGATGAACAGTGGGAAGTTGCAACCAACGGCCTCAAAGAAGCACTCAAGGCAAAAAACCTCGACTTCAAGATCAACGAAGGCGACGGCGCATTTTATGGCCCTAAGATTGATTTTCACCTCAAAGATTCACTTAATCGCGTTTGGCAGTGTGGAACAATTCAGCTTGATTTTCAAATGCCAGAGTGCTTCGGGTTAGAATATACCAACAACAAAGGGCAAAAAAGTACCCCCATTATGATCCATCGCGCTATTTTTGGTAGCGTGGAAAGGTTTATAGGAATCCTGACCGAGCATTTCGCCGGTGATTTTCCTCTTTGGCTAGCTCCGATTCAGGTCTCCGTTATCCCAGTTTCCGAAAAGCAGTTTGCTTACTCCCAGAATATTGAAGCTGAACTCAAAGCAGCTGGAATCAGAGCTGTCGCCGATTTCAGCAACGAAAAACTTGGTAAAAAACTCAGGGAATCAATCACCAATCGGATACCATATAGCTTAGTGTTGGGGGAAAAGGAGCAAAGCAATCAAACTCTCACGGTGAGAAACAAAAAAACCGAAAAACAACAGAACACAAGCCTTAGCGACTTCATCGAAATGTGTAGGGCAGAAATAAATTCTAAACTGGCCAAACCCAGCACCTGCTAAGACGAAAAAGTGGGTCGTACGGAATTGTTCTCCGCACGACTCACTTTTCTGCTTTCCCAAAGGCCTGGGGATACACCCATTTCTAGTTCCGTGGTCCGTCAAGGACAGGCCGCCCCTTCGACGCATCCGTGCAACTGCCCCAGCAACCCTTGCTGCAGCCACCATTGCACTCAACGCTGCACCAACCTTTACAACCACCACGACGATAAGCGACCCTCTCGCCACCTGTTTCAGCAAAATAAGAAAACAACTTCTCCAAAAG
>JAISZR010000006.1 GCA_031284525.1 Oscillospiraceae bacterium
ATAGGCCACAGCAACGACCTAATTTTCAACAACAGCGACGGCTTTTCTAGACTTTGACTTCCCATTGCATCAAACTCCCTCTCTATATTTTGGGGTTTTCAGGATTGCTGGGGTGTGAGGCCACATTTACGAAGTGAATCACTTTGGATATGTCCTCAAATTTTCCGAAGGCACAAAGCAAATTATATTTGAAGAAGTCAAAATCGAAATAAAGCATAACAGAATCTGGTTTAATAGCGGCAATTTTAAGGGTAATAATGACCAAAACAGCGGGAGACAAAAAATTGGCAGTGAGGGGGAGAAAGGAAGAACCACTCAGGAAGTAAGCCCCCAAGCGGTCCCTTTTGTTTTCTCCTCTGGTTGCGGAGGCGGGATTTGAACCCACGACCTTCGGGTTATGAGCCCGACGAGCTACCAGGCTGCTCCACTCCGCGCTATGCATGGCTCCCCCTGTTGGGCTCGAACCAACGACCCTGCGGTTAACAGCCGCATGCTCTACCAACTGAGCTAAGGAGGATTATTCATTTATCCACCAAGAGATAGCTACAATTCCAACTTCCCCTTACCACGATGGCAACATTGTTACCTATCAGAGCAACGAACTCCAGCTCAATACCCCAACCATGACAGAAAACCCTAGCTAAGCCCTCAGCTAACTCGTATTCGCCATCATCTAATATGTAACATTTCGGTGAATCAAAACCCGTTAGCTCTCTAATGGTTTTTTCGAGCTCCTGCACGTGCACAGCGTTCACAAAGTTCATGTAGACTTTTTTAATATCAAGCACATCATCTTGACGGCCCGGCAATTTATCTAGAAGTTTACGACGGCAATCTTTCTTAGCTAATAGCACCTTCCAACGTTCCCGATATCTTTTGCAAATGAATAAATCACAAAATAGTTCTTCTCTCTCGCGCTCGTGCTCTGTGCGGGAATCTTTGCCCTTATTCATATCTCGTCTCCCTGGGAAGCACCTTCCACCTCCCCAACGAAATAGCGGCCTATGAACGGGGAAAGAGCAAAAATGGTGCACCACCGGGGATTCGAACCCAGGACCCACTGATTAAGAGTCAGTTGCTCTACCAGCTGAGCTAGTGGTGCTCATCCTTTTCCCTTTCAGATCACATCCACCTTCCCCAATTTCTCAAATCGGTGGAGAAGTAACCTCCCCCACCGACAATTTCTCAGTTCCGGCATATCCCTATTTTCCCAGGTAGCTACCCACCAAGTATCTTCGGCACCAGCAAGCTTAACTTCTGTGTTCGGTATGGTAACAGGTGTTCCCTTGCCGTCATCTACACCGGATCAGTACATACTCAATTGAATAACGTCAGCTGCTTTGCAGTAGAACTAAAGATCAAGCCCTCGACCGATTAGTACATGCTAGCTCAATATATCACTATACTCACACCGCATGCCTATCTACCTCCTAGTCTCGAAGGGGTCTTACCTGATTAACTCAGTGGCATATCTTATCTTGAGGTTCGCTTCACGCTTAGATGCCTTCAGCGTTTATCCTTACCACACGTAGCTTCCCAGCTATGCCGTTGGCACGACAACTGGTGCACCAGAGGTGTGTCCATCCCGGTCCTCTCGTACTAGGGACAGCTCCTCTCAAATATCCTGCGCCCATGACAGATAGCGACCGAACTGTCTTACGACGTTCTGAACCCAGCTCGCGTACCGCTTTAATTGGCGAACAGCCAAACCCTTGGAACCTAATTCAGCTCCAGGATGCGATGAGCCGACATCGAGGTGCCAAACCTCCCCGACGATGTGAACTCTTGGGGGAGATCAGCCTGTTATCCCCAGGGTAACTTTTGTCCGTTGAGCGATGGCATTTCCACACATAACCACCGGATCACTAACTCCTACTTTCGTATCTGCTCGAGTTGTCACTCTCGCAGTCAGGCTAGCTTATACGTTTGCGCTCTTTCACACGGTTTCCGTCCGTGTCGAGCTAACCTTTGAACGCCTCCGTTACTTTTTTGGAGGCGACCGCCCCAGTCAAACTGCCCACCTAACACTGTCCCTCGACCAGTTTCATGGCCGCAGGTTAGATTCTCAATACATGAAGAGTGGTATCCCAAGGGTGACTCCTCTAGCGCTGACGCGCTAGTCTCCTAGTCTCCCACCTATCCTGTACATCAAACACCGAGCCTCAATATTAGGCTACAGTAAAGCTCCATGGGGTCTTCTCGTCTTGTCACGGGTAACCGGCATCTTTACCGGTACTACAATTTCGCCGGGCAGGCTGTTGAGACAGCGTCCAGATCGTTACACCATTCGTGCGGGTCAGAATTTACCTGACAAGGAATTTCGCTACCTTAGGACCGTTATAGTTACGGCCGCCGTTCACTGGGGCTTATATTCGAAGCTTGCACTTCTCCTCTTAACCTTCCAGCACTGGGCAGGTGTCAGCCCGTATACTTCATCTTTCGATTTAGCACAGACCTGTGTTTTTGATAAACAGTCGCCTGGACCTATTCTCTGCGGCTCACACACTCAGTGTGTGCAAGCACCCCTTGTTCCTAAGTTACGGGGCAATTTTGCCGAGTTCCTTAACAACCTTTCTCCCGTTGGCCTTAGAATCCTCTTCCTACCTACCTGTGTCGGTTTGCGGTACGGGCACCTCACATATACCATAAAGCTTTTCTCGCCTGATTCCACTTGTGCTTCCCTACTAATCTTCGGTCCCTTACGCCCGGGTCAACCATCGCCCGGGTCACAACCTTCCTCAGTGTCACTTTACTTAAATGTTTTGGTGGCTACGGAATCTCCACCGTATGTGCATCGACTACGCCTTTCGGCCTCGCCTTAGCTCCCGGCTTACTTGGAGCGGACGAACCTTCCTCCAAATCCCTTAGGTTTTCGGCCATTATGATTCTCACATAATTCTCGCTACTCATTCCGGCATTCTCTCTTGTATGAAGTCCACCACCGCTTCCGCTATGGCTTCGCCCTCCATACAACGCTCCCCTACCCATCTCTCGTATTCTCCAGTATTTCACAATACGTCGAAAATATCGTCTGATGCCCTAGCTTCGGTGTGTGTTTTAGCCCCCTTACATTTTCGGCGCAGTATCACTCGACCAGTGAGCTATTACGCACTCTTTCAATGAGTGGCTGCTTCTAAGCCAACATCCTGGTTGTCTCTGCAACACCACATCCTTCTACACTCAAACACACTTTGGGACCTTAGCTGTGGGTCTGGGCTGTTTCCCTTTCGACAACGAAACTTATCTCTCGCAGTCTGACTCCCGTGTATAATTATTCGGCATTCTTAGTTTGATAAGGTTCGGTAACCTTTCGGCCCCTATCCCAGTCAGTGCTTTACCTCCGATAATCGTTTTTCCACGAGGCTAGCCTTAAAGCTATTTCGGGGAGAACCAGCTATCTCCGAGTTCGATTGGAATTTCTCCGCTACCCGCACCTCATCCACCACTTTTTCGCAGCGGTTGGTTCGGTCCTCCATGAAGTCTCACCTCCACTTCAACCTGGACACGGGTAGGTCACTCGGTTTCGGGCCCTATGCATGCAACTCAAATTTTCGCCCTATTCAGACTCGCTTTCGCTTCGGCTCCTGACCTTCAAGTCATTAACCTCGCTGCATACATACGCTCGCCGGACCGTTCTACAAAAAGTACACTATCACACATTGACGTGCTCTAGCTGCTTGTAAGCACAGGGTTTCAGGTTCTTTTCACTCCCCTCCCGGGGTTCTTTTCACCTTTCCTTCACAGTACTGTTACTCTATCGGTCACCGGTTAGTATTTAGGCTTGGAGGGTGGTCCCACCTCATTCCCACGGCATTTCTCGTGTGCCGCAGTACTCTGGATTAGTCCCTTGCGCTCTAGTTTTCGCTTACGAGGCTATCACTCTCTATGGCTCGCCTTCCCATGCGATTCAGCTAACCTTTGCGATCACTTTAGACTATCCTAACCCCAAAGATATTTCTACCTTTGGTTTGGCCTCCTCCGATTTCGCTCACCACTACTTTCGGAATCTCGTTTGATTTCTTTTCCTCGCCCTACTTAGATGTTTCAGTTCAGGCGGTCTCCCCTCATGTGCCTATTTTATTCAACACATGATACATGGTCTTCAACCATGTGGATTGCTCCATTCGGACACCCACGGATCTCAGTTTACTTGCAACTCCCCGTGGCATTTCGCTGCTTATCGCGTCCTTCGTCGGCTTCCGGTGCCAAGGCATTCTCCCTGCGCCCTTTGTAGCTTGATCTTATGTTCTTATTTGCTCTCGACTTAAATTGTAGTTACCCTCTTCGGAATCTCCATTTGAACATCCCAAATAAATAACATAATTTCTATCTATCGCAGTTTCCGTTATTCAATTATCAATGTACATTCCCAGCATCTCAGCACAATATCACTCAGATACCAGTTCCTACCTTTTGCCTACCCTAAGCAAAAGGCACGAACTCAGATCTGGTGGAGATGAGGAGGATCGAACTCCTGACCCCCTGCGTGCAAAACAGGTGCTCTCCCAGCTGAGCTACATCCCCACTCACAAAAACTAAGCAACACTTCCACGCCGCACACTCGGAAGAAACCAACCACAAACAAACGGCGAACCGTACCACAAAAAAGCAACTCAGTAGGAAACTTCCATAAAACCACCACACTGACGCCCCTGCACTCCAGCACACAGCCCAACCATTGTATACGAAATATTTTAATTTGTCAACCCATAAATTTTCGCTGGCGCACAATCGCCTCAAACAAGCATACATCGCAGCTCCTATCCCACAAAATTCTAAGTTGCCGCACTGCAAATCTCCAAGCCTCGCTGAATCCAAAGCCTTTTGAAAACAATGATACAAACACCAACGCAACAAAATGCACACCCATATTTACCCACATACCGCTTAAGTGATCATAAACCCGCCATCAACACCGAGCACTTGCCCAGTTATATAATTCGCACCGGCAGACGCCAAAAAGAGCACCACACCGGCAACGTCACTCGTTTTGCCAAACCGCGCAAGAGGAACACTTTGTTTCAGCTCATTTGCCGCTTCTCTCGTAATATCATTGTTCATATCTGTCTCTATTATGCCAGGAACAACACAGTTAACAGTAATATTCGAAGGGCCAAGCTCTTTTGCCAACGCTTTAGAAAAACCAATTACAGCAGCTTTCGAAGCGGAATAAAGAACCTCACAGGAGGCACCAACCAATCCCCAAACCGACGAAATGTTGATAATCTTACCAGTTTTGCGTTTTATCATCTGCGGCACTGTTGCCTTGCAGACGTTAAAAACCCCCTTAACATTAACCGAAAACAACTCATCAAACTTAGCTTCATCCGCTTCCGTGAACGGCTGCCAAAGCGCAATCCCCGCATTATTAACAACAACATCGATTGATCCAAAGCTCTTTTGGGCTAATCCAACCATTGCTTTAACTTGATCAAATCTAGAAACATCCGCCCTAACCGCTAGGGACGAATTCGGGAACGCACGAGCCAATTCCAGCGCCGGCTCCCTCGTTTTATTGAAATTAATCACCACATTGTCGCCCGCTTCGCAAAAACGCCTAGCGATCGCGTACCCTATGCCTCTTGAAGCTCCCGTGACCAGCACTACTCTCTTCATCCCGATTGATTCCCTCTCAATTCAGCCAAAAACTCATCAAAATAATCCGGGAGATCCGAATCAAAATCGAGACACTTATTTGTTGTTGGGTGAACAAAACCTAGATATTTTGCATGCAAACACTGACCTCGCAACTTAGTTATAACGTCCCGCGGTCCGTAAACCGGGTCCCCCGCCACCGGGTGCCCATAATGCGCCATGTGTACCCGTATCTGATGGGTTCTCCCCGTTTTTAAAACAAGCTCAACATATGAAAAACCACGGAAACTTTCGAGCAATTCAAACTCAGTAGTTGCCATTTTCGAATTCTTAAAATTCACACTCATCTTTTTTCTGTCGCGATCGCTGCGCCCAATTGGAAGCGAGATCACGCCGCGCCGTTCCTTAATCTTGCCGTAAACCACCGCTCTATATTTCCTGCAAAAACTGTGATCTTTGATTTGCTGTGAAAGCTTAAGGTGAGAATCGTCGTTCTTTGCAATCACAAGTAACCCACTTGTATCTTTATCTATTCGGTGTACAATTCCGGGTCTAATTACCCCGTTTATTCCAGAAAGGTTCTTGCAGTGGTAAAGCAGCGCATTCACCAAAGTCCCATCTTCATGACCCGCCGCAGGGTGGACCACCATCCCTTTTTCTTTGTTTACAACAATAATGTCGTCATCTTCAAAAACAACGTTAAGAGAGATGTTTTGCGGCTCTGTGCACAACAATTGAGGCGGGAAAACCCCAACTTGCACCTTGTCGCCATTTTTCAGGCCCAAGCTCTTTGAAACAACTTTGCCATTGACTAACACACTATTCTTTTCAAACAACTTATGAAGAGCCGATCGGCTGAGATCAATGCGGGAAGAAAGCCATTTATCAACCCTTATTTCGCCTTGAACCGGGCCCACCAAAAATTGAAATTCATCCAACCCACTTCGTTCTTTTTCATCTACTAAAACCCGCAAACTCCCAACCACCTGTCATTCTGTTTCGTCACCTTCGATACTTTTAACGGGCGTGTACGCCTCAATTCCCACGTCATTTAAAACATCGTGCGCTTCAACCTCCGCATGCACCTGCTGCGGTACCCTCTTGCCCGCACTCATTTCTTCCGCCATTTCTATAATCGCAACATATATGCTTGCTACCACACTATAAAGGTCCACTGGAATTTGCTGCCCAACCTTGAGTTGCGAGAGAATTGTGGCAGTTGCGCTATCTTTGTATATTGGAACGCCCTTTAAATCCGCAATCTCAATTATTTTTTGGGCAATCGACCCTTTGCCCGCCGCAACAATAACCGGAGCCCGATCACGTTCCTCCCTATATTTCAGTGCAACTGCTTTATCGTTAAATTTTGACATCGATAGAAACCCTCCTGCTGTTAATTTCAGAGAACACCTCAGTCAATTTGGTTTCTTCGTGGCTAGCCAAAACATCGCAGCGTTCAAATTTAAATCCGTTGACAACAACTGCATCTTGCACCTTGGCTTTAATTCCCTCAAAATACGGGAACACATGCTCAGGGCAGGTAACTTTGCAATCTATTCTCCCGCTCTCCGATGCAAACAACATCACTTCAAAACGCCCCACATATTCCATATCTATTTTGCAAAAGACTTTTGTCCCTCTCTCTGCTCTCGATTCTTTTTTTTTGCTAGGTCTTTCAGCATCCGGATCAACCCAAACCTGTGCAAATGCGACCTTTTTGTCCCTATAAAACGGCAAAACAAAATTGAGCAGGGAAAGCACTGAACTTTGGTTGGCAAGCATCGAATTTATAGTGTTTTCCGCCGCAACATTCGAGGGGTCCAACGCATTCGCCTCCATCGTGGTCGAAATCGTATCAAGCGCTTTGTTAATAAACTTATCCTCAGGGTCTCGCTGACTCAATTTTATGCTTTCACCAAGCAAGCTCTGTAAAGTGGCTTTAACATCCTCAGTTACCGGTTCATAACTACCCAACGCGCTTAGAAGTGCATCGAGTGAAGCATATAAGGTGGTTTCATCGCTATTTTCAAGCTTAGTGACTCCTTGACACACCGACATCAAAAAAGATCTGGCAAAAAAATTCGCCTGATTTTCTTCCAATGCATTGCTCAAATTAGGGATGATGTCAGATTTGAGGAAAGTTAGCATTTCTTTTATCAAATCAGCGGTCATTTCAGTTTCCGATGAATATCTTTCCGTAAATCTTCCTAAAATCTCTCTAACAACCTCCCCATGGGTCCTCAATGTAGTTGCTCTCGTCATCTTATCCATGTTTGCTATAACGGACTGCAACGAGTTTTTACGGGTTACATGGGCGTCAAAATTTTTAAGCAGTTGAGCAACCTTTTCCTCAATCAATTTGTTCCCGCTGTATTTACTCAAAATCATACTTAATTTGCTGAAGAACTCACCGCCAAAGATTGTCGCAGATTCATGCTGCGCAACCATTGATTCCATAAGCTTGCCTTCGTCGTACGGGATCGCATCAAACAAGGCTTCCAGCTGTTTTCCCACCTCGTTAGCATTATCTGACCGAGATCCAAACAGCGAGAACATTCTTTTCATGTTGTCAATTGTAGACCCCGCCTGCTGTAGCAGCTGTTCGATGTATTTGGAGACAACCGTACTTTCACTCGGTGGAAGAGTGCGATCCATCACTTCGGAGGCTGTTTTACTTGCTCCTCCCAAAAGTGATTCCAAAGTCCTGCCAGAATCAACTTGATCGGTTTGCCTTTGAACCGAAACATTACCAACCACATTGACCACATCCGCAGCTCTAATAGAATTAGTGTCTGGCAAACCGCATCAACCCCTTCCGTAGGCATCACATCTGTCCGCTATTATATCAAAAACTCTCTAAAATCACAACTTTTTGCTCTATTGACGCTCCACAGCAGCAACATCCAAGAGACAAACCAAAGATACGGTGAGCACCTCTTTTTGAGATTTAGTCTCTTAATGCTCTGACATATTTGATAGCCGAAAGCCCCGCAATAGTCCCAGAAGCAACGGCAAGCGAAACTTGACACAGCTTGTTCACACAATCGCCAGCTGCAAAAATCCCGAGGAGGTTCGCCTCACCATTTTCATTAACTAAGATACGATCACCCTCAATCAAAACCCCCAATTTTCGAGCCAGATCCGTGCTGGATGCCACTCCTGTTGCCACAAAAATCCCCGCTGTTTCGAACTCTTTTCCGCCTTCAAAAACAACACGTTCCACTCTTTCCCTACCAGTAATTATTTCGATCTTTTTTGTGATAAATTTAATTCCGCTGCTTTTAATTACTTCCGATTCGCTTCCATTTGTCAAAATTGTGACGTCACATCCGACATTGAGAAGTTCTCCTGCCTCGGCAACAGCATATGCGCCATCTCCGACGACTACAACACTCTTCCCACGAAAAAAGAAGGCATCACAGATTGCACAATAACTAACACCGCGCCCCTCAAATTCCAAAACGCCTTTAATATCAACTTTTGCACGCTGTTTACCCGTCGCCAAGATAACAGCATCCGCCTCAACCTCACCATTGGAGCTAGAAGTAATAATTTTAAACTGCTTGCCGCAAGAAGAAATGGAAACTACCTCCTCCTCCACAACCTTGCAACCAAGCCTTTCCGCTTGCCTGAGTCCATTATCAAAAAGCTCTTTTCCTGAAACCGGTTCAGCAAAACCGTAATAGTTTTCGATTTTTTCTGCAAGCGCCAGCGCAGTTTGCCTAGTCCCAATGATTGTCGTCTCAACGCTTGCCCTTAGTGTATAAAGAGCGGCAGAAATCCCAGCCGGCCCGCAACCCACGATCGCTACCATCTAAAACTCTCCCTCTCCGCCGGAAAAGTCAACAGAGATCTTTAGTTCATCCAAACTTTTTTTATCCACTTCAGAAGGGCACGAAGACATAAGCTCACCAGAATTTTGCACCTTGGGGAACGCAATGACATCTCTAATTGAAGATTTCCCCAACATCAACATAACAAGCCTATCCAAACCATAAGCTATCCCGCCGTGGGGTGGAACCCCAAAACTAAAAGCTTCAAGCAAGAATCCGAACTTGGACTCCACCTCTTCCTCTCCCATTCCAAGCAGTGAAAACATTCTTTTCTGCAACCGAAGGTCACTGATCCTGATCGAGCCTCCGCCAACTTCGGAGCCATTTATCACCAAATCATAAGCTCTGGCCCTAACTTTAGATGGATCAAGCTCAAGCAAGTCCACGTCCTGTGGATTTGGCGCCGTGAACGGGTGATGCATCGTAACGTACCTCTTCGTCTCCTCGTCGAACTCAAGCAAAGGGAATTCGGTAACCCACAAAACATCAAAGCTCCCCTTTTTTGTAAGCTCCAACTTTGAACCAAGGTGCACGCGCAAGTTCCCCAAAGCGTCAGACACGACCTTCGGATTTTCGTCCGCAACAATCAAAATGACATCTCCATCGGTTACCCCGGCGCGTTCACGCACATACTGTTTTTCTTCGTCAGTCAAAAACTTCTCATAACTCGAAGTCTCAACATCAAATAATCTAGTATACGCAAGCCCTTTTGCCCCATAAGTCTTAACAAATTCCGTCAGTTTGTCAATTTCTTTTCGTGTAAGTTCTGCTGCAGCCCCTTTAACGTTAATCGCCTTAACGTAACCGCCGGCTTTGATTGCATTTTTAAACACCATGAATTCCGTCTGTTTTAACCCTTCCGCAAGATCAACTAATTCCAATCCAAACCTTGTGTCCGGCTTATCGACCCCAAACCGCTCCATCGCCTCTTTGTAAGTCAATCTTGCAAATGGCCTTTCAAGCTTAATTCCGAGCATCTTTTCAAAAAGTTGTGCAACAAACCCTTCGTTAACAGCCATCACATCCAACTCGTCCACAAAAGACATCTCGAGATCGATTTGGGTGAATTCTGGCTGCCGATCAGCCCTCAAATCCTCGTCCCTAAAGCACTTGGCAATCTGTATATATCTATCGAATCCAGCCACCATCAAAATCTGCTTATAAAGCTGCGGGGATTGCGGCAATGCAAAGAAGCGCCCAGGATGCACCCTAGAGGGGACCAGGTAATCTCTTGCCCCCTCTGGTGTAGATCTAATTAATATCGGCGTTTCAATTTCCAAAAAACCATTTTTCTTGAAGTAGTCGCGAATTAAGTAGGTTACTTCGTTTCTAAAAATCAGGCCATCCATCAGTTCCTTGCGCCTTAAATCGAGATATCTGTATTTCAGCCGTAACTCCTCCCTGGCATTCACATCATCCTTAATTTCAAAGGGAGTCGTTGCCGCCCTCGAAAGTATCTTAAGCTCATTCACAAACAATTCGACCCTACCGGTACTCAATTCTTCATTAATTGAGATCCTTTTCTTGAGAGTCCCTTTGGTCATCAAAACAAACTCAGATCTGACCGTTTCAGCTTTCGCAAAAACACTTTCGGGGGTTTCTTCGTCAAATGCCAACTGTAAAATTCCAGTTCGATCACGAAGGTCAATAAACAACAAATTACCGATATTTCTCACTTTTTGGACAAATCCACAAACGACAATCTCAGCACCCACATCAGCATCAGAAACATCCGCACAGTAATGCGTTCTCCTGAGCGTCCCCATCTCATCAACTACTGCCATATTTTTTCTCCCAACAACATAATTCTCGTTAAGTGTTATACCACCTGCTGAAAAGAGGGACCATCACTCGGTCCCCCCTTCCTTTTTCGCAACCAACCACGCGACACATTTCAGATTCCCTACTGACCGCAATATTTACACCTATGTAACACAACTTCAAATCAGACAAATCTACTTTCCCTCTGATGTTCCCGATTGTAACAAAAAACATTCAAAATGTCAAACTCCGACCCTAACTATAAGCAGAAAAGGCAGCATCAATTTGCGATAGATCTCATGCACCTCTCCTGCGGCTCAACAATATATTGTACTTAGGGAGTTGCAATCACCAATGTTGCAGTTACGCACCTGCTGACCCCCGATAGCACCCAAGAATTGCCACCAGAGGCCAGCAAGAGACTGGCAAAAAATCCGACTCCATCGTCACCAAGCAGCAATACGTGGCGGAGAAGGTGGGATTCGAACCCACGGACGGAATATCCGTCAAACGATTTCGAGTCGTTCTCGTTACAACCACTTCGATACTTCTCCACAGCCCGACACAACATTGACGAAGAGACTAAGATTTCCTAACCCCGTCGCAGCCGACATTGTACCACCAGCGCCATAAAGTGTCAACTCTTTGTGAATTAGGAATCATGCATTGCAATGACAAAACCCACTAGCTTGCTTGGTTTACCCATCTTACTTTACTTTGTCGTGGAAATAGCATATAATTAAGTCGAGGTACCGGGATTTATCATAAGCGATTCCCCTGAGCTAACCTTGGGGGCAACGCAGAAAAGGTGAAGGATTCAATGTTCAAAAAAAGCAAACAATTCGAGATGCTATTTGCCGGGAGAGAGCTGAAGATAGAAGTAGGTGGCGACGTTTTTAGGTTCTCGAATGGCGCATGTATCGTTAGCTATGGCGACACAGTCATCATGGCTAATGCAGTGGTCTCTTCGAAGCCACGGGAAGGGATAGATTTCTTCCCACTTTCTGTGGATTTCGAAGAAAAACTTTATGCTGTGGGCAAAATTCCAGGTTCGTTTTTCAAGCGCGAAGGTCGACCGGCTGAAAGTGCCATTTTGGCCTCACGCTTAATTGATCGTAGCATCAGGCCGTTGTTTTCTAAAGATATGAAAAACGACGTTGCAGTAACAATAACCGTTCTCGCGGTTGACCAAGATTGTTCCCCGGAAGTAGCAGGGATCATCGGAGCATCTATTGCACTGGCGATCTCAGACATTCCGTGGAAGGGACCGATCGCAGCGGCGGTATTGGGGTATGTTGATAACAAGGTAGTTATTAATCCAACCCAAGCTCAACGGGAAGAATCGAAAATGCTGACTACGCTCGCCGGCAGCCCCGAAAAGGTGGTTATGATTGAATCAGGAGCAGACGAAATCGAAGAAAAAATCATGTTAAATGCAATCAAAGAGGGACACGGTGAAATCAAAAAAGTGATAACTTTCATCAATGAGATTGTGGCACAGTTTGGCAAGGAAAAGCTCGAATTCGCAAGTTCACAGGCAAAACTCACCGATGAAATCGGAAGAGTCATCAGCGTAGTTCGCGCTGCCGCGAGGCCCAAATTAGAAGTTGCGCTGGATGAAGAAGACAAGGTTATCAGGGACAGGAACACACAAAAGGTCGAAGATGAAATAAAGGGCAAGTTCGCGGAGGAATACGCAGCTTACCCACAGATTGTCAACGATTGTCTTTATACTTTGGAAAAAGAGATTGTCAGACATTGGTTGGTCAACGGAAGGCGTGTTGATGGCCGAGGATTGGACGAAATGCGTGAACTTTCAGCCAAGGTCGGTTTGTTGCCAAGAGTACATGGTTCCGGTATGTTTGTGCGAGGCAGGACCCAAGTTTTGACCGTTGCAACACTTGGAATGGCTCGCGAGGCACAATTGTTAGATGGCCTTGATGAAGAAGAAAGAAAGAGATATATACATCATTATAACTTCCCCAGTTATTCGGTTGGCGAGACCAAACCTCCAAGGGGCCCAGGGCGCCGAGAAGTTGGTCACGGGGCGCTGGCCGAGCGCGCTCTTTTGCCGATCATTCCCTCATTGGAGGAATTCCCGTACACAATAAGGTTGGTTTCGGAAGTCCTTTCTTCAAACGGATCAACCTCCCAAGGTGCTGTATGCGGCTCTACTTTGGCCCTTATGGATGCTGGGGTTCCAATTAAAGCACCAGTTGCCGGAATTTCATGCGGGCTCGTCTGCCACGACGGTGGATACACAATGCCGCTTGATATTCAAGGCATCGAGGATTTTTTTGGTGATATGGATTTTAAAGTGGCGGGAACTAAAAAGGGAATCACCGCAATTCAAGTGGATATTAAAACTGACGGGTTAACCTACGACATCATCGAAGAAGCATTTGAAAAAACTAGGAAAGCAAGAATTAAAATTTTAGATGAGATTATGCTAAGGGAAATCGCCGCACCACGACCAGAACTCAATGAATACGTTTCGAAAATCCGGGTAATCAAAATAGATACTAACAAAATTCGAGAAGTGATTGGAGCCGGAGGGAAGATAATTCAAAAGCTTATTGCGGATTTTGACGTTACAATTGACATAGAAGAAGATGGAACAGTGTTTGTTGCATCTTTGAATGACGAAAATAACAAAAGAGCAATCAAGCAAATCGAAATGATTGTGCAAGAGCCAGAAATCGGAGCAATATACACCGGGAAGATTACTAAGTTGATGCCCTTTGGTGCCTTTGTAGAAATCCTGCCCGGCAAAGAAGGGCTGGTCCATATATCCAGATTTGCAAACAAAAGAGTGGAAAAAATTGAAGACGTTGCAAAGCTTGGAGAAGAAATCAAAGTTAAACTCATTTCCATAGATGAGCAGGGCAAGTTGGTACTTTCTAAAAAGGACGCAACCTAGTCACCTCAATCTATATCGAAAGCTCGAAGCACTAAACGAAATTCCGTTTGGTGCCCTCTTTTTAGACCTTTGGCAAAGCCACATCTTAACACGCACGAATGTAATAAATACAACTGAATGGGAAATAGTTACGAAAAGGGAGCAATTGTCGTGGCTGTTTTTGACACTTCAAATTTCAGCAAATAAAACAAAATATTGACCACATAATCTCATAAACTTACAAATATATCGTCCTGCTCGGCCAAACGCCCTATAAAAACGCGAATAACTGTCAATAATCACAAGCAATGGCAGTTATTACCAAATGGCCAAAACTTGACAAAATTTGCAAATCTGTCTACAATCCCGGGGGTTGTGTTTGTACTTGACCAATTCCAAAGAAGTTGTTGAGAGAGGTATTTTGCCCGGCAATCTAGAAATTAGGAGGAATTTTTATATTTAAAAAAGTGATAGAACTTCCGATACTTTTGCTCTTCTCTGGGTTATTCGCCGTTTATGCAATGGCGTTCAGCGAGGATGCAAAAAGGGAAATCATGGATACGGATGAGTATATTGCTTGGAAGAAGGAGCTAGATCCAACTTACACGAAGGGGGAAATGCAAACGGTAACTGTGGTGGTCGACGGAAAAAAGCACAAATCGACTTTTCACGGAGACCAAGTGAAGGATATATTTTATCTTTATGGCATAGACCTCGAAGATAGCGACACGGTGAAGATATATGACGCTGACAATGATGAAGAAGCCGCCGCACTCGGTTTGGAAAAGCCGCTTAAAACCGGTGATAAAATTGAAATAAAGAGCGATCCACAAAGCAACAACCTGAAATTTGTGCACTACACGCCGCTCATCCCAGATAATCAAATCCGAATTGTTGTCACCAAAGGAAAAGGCGCTCTAGGCAAAAAAGTCTTTACGTTTGAGCCTGGAACCCCAATAAGTTCGAGATTATTGAAAAAATTAAACAGAAAGAAAAAACTGACTCAATATAGGTACGTGTGGTTTTATGTTGGCAAATCAGATGCACACATCTCGGTGCTGAAAAAGGGCTTTGAAGGCGTTAAACTCGACGAAAATAACAAGCCGCTCAAATTCAAAAAGAAATTGGAAAACATGAAGACTGTTGCCTATTCCACAAACAACCGAAGAACAAAAACTGCAAGCGGAATGCCGACGATACCCGGGAATGTGGCAATACGCCCCGCTGATATTGAGCCCGGAACAAAACTGTTTATCGTCAGCAAAGATGGCGAACTTGTTTATGGCAATGCAGTAGCCGCAGATACGGGCTCCGGCCTCGATGCTGGCGTCTGTGACCTAGATGTGGTGACTGACAGTTACTTAGAATCTTGTTGGTTTGGTGAGCGCGACATGGAGTGTTATGTGCTGGAAGATTAGACCGCATCCCGATGACCACGCCTGTTCCCCACTTTTGAGCTGTTTTGGAAGTCAAAACAACTGCGCTAACCGCAGGGAAAAGAATGCCGCAGCTTCGCGACTTTGTTGCAGATCCTCCGCTTGCGTCACTCGGGGTGAAAAGAGATAAGCTTGTGCTTTTTTAAGAAAGTTGCGAATCGATCGCCGTGTGGCAACATCAAAACATCCTCTTCTTCGAGCGCACGAAACACAAAAACGAACACTCCGCAAGCCAAAATGGGCAAACCAAGTGCAAACAGATTTTTTATCCAACGAGCTTGCACACCCGGTAAGTAGCTGCTTACCCATTCGGCAAAGAATCCCGTTATCATCGTACAAATCCCCACCAAAATAGGTTTTACAAACACAGATTTGATATTGATCTTGGTACGTGTAAACTTGCGGACCAACCAAAACTCAACGGCAGCAATGAACAGGTAACAGGCGAGGGTCCCGATCGCCCCGCTTTTGATGTTTATTTCGGGAATTGCAACAAGACCTTTGTTGACAGCATATTTTATGGTCACACCGATCACCATCATTATTATGGGCAACTTTACCCTCCCAATTGACTGGAAAACGATATTGAGAGTCGTTGTAAACGCCGAAAAGACGATGCAAAACCCAAGAATGCGAAGGGCTGGCACAATTAATGGCACCTCTGTTGTACGCTTGGCCAAAAGCAGCATCAAAATACTTCTGGCAGATGCCGTTACCGTTAGCCCTGCAGAAATTGCCATGATATTGGTGATTCTGAGGGCACTTTCCATATATTTTTTTACATTATTTGCGTTGTTTGAGGACCAGGCAGCGGCAAGGTTGGGAAGCAGGCTAACGCCAAACGAAACCAAAATTGAGGGGATAAAATTGTAAATGGAAAGAACCGACGAATACCCTCCCCACAAAAGGGCCGGGATATCGCTGGTTCTGACTGCACCCGCCATATTTTTGAAAAATAGCGGTTCGGCGGCAAAAGCGTGCTTTAATCCGTTTTGGAGAGTTCTTGCGTCTATAAAGCCCGAAATTTTGGATACGATCGAGCCAAGCCCAATGGGAACGGCGAGCGAAAGGATCGTTGAAACCATCTCTTTGGTTGATTTTTCCTCCCCGGAAGTTATTATTGCTCCGTCAAATTTTCTCCTCGCCGCAAGGAAACAGCTTCCAATCACACAACTTGCCGAAATTCCCAAAATGGCACCTGCAGCACCACAAATTATTTCGGCCGAGTGCCTAGTTGAAACAGTCACCCCAAAGATAGCTCCCGTTTGCGAAAAGCCGGTCGCGCCAACTCTCATACCGATAAGCGCGAAGACGGACCCAAAAACGAGCTTCCCCACTGCCTCTATTATCTCAGACAAGGTGGTAGGATACATGTTTAGCAGACCCTCATAATAGCCTTTATACGCGCTGGAGATGCAACTAAAAAGCGCAACCGGCGCCAATGCAATTATTGTGAGTTTTGCTTTTGGATTCCCGGCCCAAGCAGAAAGATAATCGCTAAACAACAGCATTATTAACATCAAAACAAAGCCCACGCAAGTAAAAAGTCTCTTCGCAACCCGAAAAGCCTGCGCCACCACACCATCTAACCCACGTTGTGCGTTCTCGGTGACGATTTTGGCAAGAGCAACGGGCAAGCCGGCGATCGAAAGATAATAAAGCGGACCATAGATACTGTACGCGGTACTATAGTAACCGAACCCCTCTGATCCTATTATATTGACAATGATTATTTTGTAGAAAAATCCAATGAATTTGGCCACAAAAGTCCCGCCCATCATAACCAGCCCACCATGAAGAAAACTCTGTTTTTTTGCCTGTTTGATGCTTTCACCGCCCATCAAGTCGAGTTTTTGAATTTTTGTAAGATAGCCTAGTCCTAGGTTTTGCAGCAGTTTGACTTAGCGTTTAGAGCGTCCACCACACATAAACATGAGATCACATCGTAATTACTATGTTGCTATCTTGTTGGTTTGCTACAGTAACTTGGCGACTTGCACTTTTATTTCATCATATTTGACCTTGAAAACACTTTTTTTATCCCTAGTAGAAACTTCGAATTCGCCGGATTCGATCCCGCGCGAGCCCAACACAACCCTGACCGGGGCGCCAATCAGGTCCGCATCGGCAAATTTCACTCCCGCAGAAAGATCACGATCATCCAACAACACATCAAAATTTTCGCTCAATTCGTCATAAAGCTTCTTTGCTAAACCGTATGTCTTTTCGCCAACGGCAACTATGCTGACCTCAAATGGAGCGACGGAAACCGGCCAAATCGGTCCGTTTTCATCATTACTTTCTTCAACAATCGCGGCCAAAAGCCTCGTAATTCCAATGCCATAACAACCCATAACAGGGTGCTTTTCCCTCCCGTCTTTGTCAACATAGAGCATATTCATCGATTTAGTATACTTTTCCCCAAGTTCAAAAATATTCCCGATTTCTATGCCATTTTTGATCTCCAACTTCGCATTTTTGCAAACAGGGCAAAACATCTCGGATGTCACCTTATAAACGTCAACGAACTCCCCTACATCAAGGGCTCCAATATCCACGCCCTTGATGTGATAATCTTGCTTATTGGCGCCACAAACCATATCGGTGGCACCTCGCAGCGACTCATCATAGTAAATGTCATATTTTTGCGAATCGAGTCCAACAGGGCCAATAAAACCCCAACAAAGGCCATCTGAATCGGAGATCGTCCTAGGGGAGCACTTCCCTTTCAAAAGAGTTCGCAGCTTAGTCTCGTTAACTTCGAAATCACCACGGATAAAGATTATAACTGGCTTTGGATGATTTTGCACATCAAAAGCACAGGCCTTTATGAATTTATCTTTGGGGATTTTGAGCGCGTTTTGCAAGGCATCAATTGTTTTAATGCTAGGAGTAAAAACCTCCTGGCCTTCGGAGGTTCTAGGCGTTTCGGATTTTCCCCCGTCCCTTAAAATCCCCTTTGCAACCTCAACATTGGCCTTGTAGTCACACTGTGGACAAATCGCAATTGAGTTTTCGCCGATCTGGCAAAGCAACATGAATTCATGGGCTTTGCTGCCGCCCATCATCCCGCTGTCGGATTCCACAACCACAAAATTTTTAAGTCCAACTCGCTCGAACACGTTGATGTAAGCAGAAAAACATTTCTCATAACATTCATCAAGATCTTCTTGGGTAGTGTGAAAAGAATATGCATCTTTCATCAAAAACTCACGAACCCTAATCAAACCGCCACGAGGCCGCGGTTCATCCCTGAACTTAGTCTGCACTTGATAAACTGCAATCGGATATTTCGTATAAGTCGTCGCCTCAGTCCTTGCAAGTTGCACCACCGCTTCTTCGTGCGTCATTGCCAAGAGCATGTCGTGATCTGTTCTATCTTTAAATCGGACCAGCTCGTCATCAATGCTTCCGTATCTGCCTGACTCTTCCCACAGCTCCTTTGGCATAACAACGGGCATCAAAACCTCTTCGAAGTTGATTTTCTCCATTTCTTCCTTGATTATCTTTATAATTTTGTTAGAAACCCTTTGTGCAAGCGGCAAATAAGAATAGATTCCCGTTGCCACCTGCCTTATGTAGCCACCACGGAGCAGCAGGCCATGGCTTTTTGAAACGGCATCAGCTGGCCACTCTTTATATCTATTGCCTAGTAATCTGCTCATCAACATTATCTAATCTGACCCCCATTATTTCGCCATTACTTCGCGGGAAACAAAGCAAAATACGCAACTCTATAATTTTAGTTTGCATTACAGAATTACGTATTCCCCTGAATTGGCGCGCCGCGAGAGATTCGAACTCCCGACCTTTTGGTTCGTAGCCAAATACTCTATCCAGCTGAGCTAGCGGCGCGGATACTGGTCGGAGTAGAGGGAGTTGAACCCCCGGCCTCTTGGTCCCGAACCAAGCGCACTACCAAACTGTGCCATACCCCGACAGCTTTTAATCTAAAGAAAAATGGCTGCCCGACTAGGATTCGAACCCAGACAAACAGAGCCAGAATCTGTTGTGCTACCGTTACACCATCAGGCAAAAACAACCACCCACAACTCCCAAATCCACAAAAGACACAGGCAAAATGCCCTAGCAACCCACCCTCAACAGGCGGCCCCTAGCAGGCAGCCCTTTGAACTTTTTGCGATTTCAAACACTTTGTGCAAATATGCATCTTCCTTGAAGCGCTACCAACAAAAACGCGAACCCTTTGCACATTGGGATATTGCTTCCTCAGCGAACGCTTAGTCACTCTTGAACTCCTGTACGCGTGCTTCTTCGCCACATTCATCTTCTTCTCACAGATCTCACACTTAGCCACAACTAACACCTCCCCGGGAGAACCTAAAACATCAACAGACCGACCTGATTTTATCACACCGATGACACAAAGTCAAGATTCCGCACAAGTTATTGCACCGCCTACGTATGAAAAGGCAATTTCAATTGGCGGTTCAGCAAAAATCACTTTCCGCAAGCGGGAAAATCAGATTTCGCTTCCCACTTCCCCTATACATCTCGTGATATATTCGATATTTCATCTTTGTTTGTCAAAGCAAAGCCATTTAAGCGTGGCTCGTTTTGGAACTCCTGCTGATTTGATGACGTCATATGCCAGCTTCCCCGCCCTGTTATTGAAATCATATACATTTGAAGTAGGTGGCAAAAATTACGGAAATGTTGATTCTCCAATACATACTGACGAAGAACCGCTGATCAGTCAACTCGTTTCCTTCGACTTTATGGCCTATTATTATCAATTTACATTTTATGGGAGCCTCATGCGGTAGCGGTAGCATCACCACTCCTAGGACGGAACAGAGCAAACTCTAACTCTTGTGGCCGGGAGCCCTGGTTCCAAATGGATTGCGCAGTTGCACAAACCCAACAATGTGCACCTAATCGAACACAAATTCCGTGCTTGTTACTGTATTACTCACGGCATTGCGTTTGCCAATTTTAGCCGTGTTCAGAGATATACACCGAACGAAAAACAGCGGGTAAATTTACAAAACACACAATTGGTGTGTGGCGTCTTCTGTGGACAGGGCGAAGCAAACGCGCAAATTGACAAGATCTGTCCTGTGTGTTACCATCTGGTGGAGATTTGCGAAGCGGTCACATTGCGAGGCGTAGCTCAGTTTGGTAGAGTGCTTGGTTTGGGACCAAGATGCCGCAGGTTCGAGTCCTGTCGCCTCGACCAAAAATTCTGTTATCATAAATAATATCAAGTAGTAAAAAGCACCTTGGGAAGCGGGTTCCTGAGGCGCTTTAGTCCGTGCCAGTCATAAAGGAATCGCTGAAGGCTGGGCGAGAGAGCTCAAACACCAAACTGCGCAAGGGCTCACAGTCATCCCCGCAACTTTTTGCTGGCGCGCACTCCACTGCACCTGCGTGCGCTAAGCTATTGGTACCACAGGGACTACTGGCTCCCTTGCTTTCCCATCACGTGTCGCCATCTCCGCTCCCACCATAGCATATCCTTTCGACTTGGCGAATCGACATTTTCTAAAATTTGTAAGGCCAAAATTCCACCTAGTGACCTACCACGGGGCAAGGTCCAAGCTTGCAAACTTCATGAAGGTAGCTCTCAAAATGAGTTCTAATAAACAGCTTGACAAAAAATAGGGACAATTTCGTCCAGCATTAAGACGTTCTTAGGGATGTTCCCCCTTAAGAACGTCTCGACGCGTAAGCAAGTATATAAGCCGAGTTCTGTTTTTGACAACAATCTATCTGGGACCAGCGTCACCGCTGGACTCAAGCCACTTTTCGGAACATGCCGAGCAAGCATATGTGTCCCTGTCAGTGTTGCTCCGGGTAGGGTTTACACAGCAAATTAGTCGCCTAATCTCTGGTGAGCTCTTACCTCACCTTTCCACCCTTACCACAAATTTGTGGCGGTTTCTTTCTGTTGCACTATCCCTAGAGTCGCCTCCGGCTGCCGTTAGCAGTTACCCTCGCTCTGTGGAGCTCGGACTTTCCTCACACATCTGGTGCGCTGCTGTCTTACTTGCTTACACCTCAATTGTACCATGTATTCGCTTTTACCACAATACGCCTTTTGCCACCAAACACAAACAGAAACGTGCAGAGCCGGCAAAATTCCAAGGGTGTTGGCCTAACCACTAAAATCTACCATTCCAGGGTTTGACTTTGGTTTTCTGCTATGATACAATGTCAGCTGGTCGCGATTTCGTTCTCATTCGGTGGCACCAAAATGCGAGGACTACACAAGAGAAACGGCAGGGCAGGTAAATTGAAGTTAGGTATAGTTGGCCTTCCAAATGTAGGGAAAAGCACTTTATTCAACGCCATTACCAGCGCAAAGGCGGAAGTCGCGAATTATCCATTTTGTACGATTGAGCCCAACACAGGAGTTGCATTTGTCCCAGATGAACGTTTGGATGTCTTGAACGAAATGTATGGCGCAAAAAAACTCACAAGGACGGCAATTGAGTTCGTTGATATTGCAGGACTCGTTGAAGGTGCTTCTCAGGGGAAAGGACTTGGGAACAGGTTTCTGTCACATGTACGGGAAGTAGACGCAATTGTTCACGTGGTCAGATGCTTTGTGGACGATGATGTAGTTCATGTTGGTGATGGTGTTTATCCTGCGCGCGATGTAGAGACGATCAACACCGAACTCATCCTTTCAGACTTGGAGGTATTGGAGCGTAGAATCGAAAAGACGGCAAAGCACCTAAAAGCAGATGCGAAATACCAAAAAGAATTCGATTTCTTGCAAGAACTTCGCAAGTTCCTTAATTTGGGCAATGCAGCACGGAGCTTTGTTTGTAGTGAGGAGCAGGCAGATTTTTTGGCAGCAAGTCACTTGCTTTCAGCCAAACCGGTTTTGTTCGCCGCTAATTTTTCTGAAGACGAGCTCAGAAATGGCATCGATGACAACAAATATTTTAAAGAGCTTTGTTTGATTGCAAAAACGGAAAATGCCACTGTCGTCCCAATTTCGGCAAAGTTGGAAGAAGAAATATCACAACTTTTGGAGGAAGAGAAAAAGTTTTTTTCACAAGATACAAATTCGCGTGAATCTGGTCTAGAAACCTTAATAAAGGCCAGTTATTCGGCACTAGGGCTTATCTCGTTTTTGACTGCAGGACCTCAGGAGGTTCGCGCGTGGCCAATAAGAAAGGGGACTTCAGCCCAGAGCGCAGCGGGGAAGATTCACTCAGATATGGAAAAAGGATTCATCAAAGCGGAAGTCATCAACTATTCGGATCTCGTTGCATGCGGTGGAATAACAAAGGCAAAAGAGAAAGGGTTGGTCAGGCTCGAAGGGAAAAGTTATGTTATACGGGACGGGGATGTAGTCCTGTTTAGGTTCAACGTCTAAAAATCCGCCCCCGGCGCTGCACAAAAGACTCGAAAGGATAATGCTTTGATGGAAACGGTATATGGTGTTGGTATATCGAGAGGCATCTTGTTTGGCAAATGTGTGTTTTTTGAGCAAAAAGCACTTAATTCAAGCTTTGTGCGCGTACAAGATGTTAAGTCAGAGTTGGAGAGATGGAAAAAAGCAGTTAAAGAAACTCACCGCCAGTTAACAGAGCTTTACGAAAACACAGTCGATACCATCGGACCCGCTAACGCTATGATCATGAAGGTACACGAGTACATCTTAGATGACGTTTTGTTTGTTGGTAAGGTCGAAGAGCAAATAAGAAATCTCTCCTGCAACGCAGAATACGCCGTGTTTACGGCAGGCAGGTATTTTGCAAAATCCTTGAGCCAAGCAAAGGATAAATATATCAAAACACGTGCTGATGACGTAAAGGAAGTTTGTTTGGCCCTCATCCGTAACCTCGGGGGAGGTGACCGCAATGAGCGAGCGGCGTTTTTTCGGATGCTTGGTAATCGTACCAAAAGCGAATCATTGGTGCTGGTAACACGCGAAATTTTTGTTTCTGATGTGCTGGATTTTGAGAGATGCCATATCAGAGGATTTATTACAAAAGCGGGTAGTGCCATGGCGCATGCTTCCATCTTGGCACAGTCGTTGGGATTGGTGACGCTCGTTGGCACAGGGAAAAATTTGAGAGATGCCGGTGACAAGGATGTTATTATTTCGGGCTGTGAAAACATGGCAATTTTGTCGCCGGATCAAGAGACAATAGAAAAATATACAAGGCGAAAAGAAATGAAGGACAGGGAAAAGGCTAGGTTGAAAGACATGATTGGAAAAGGTAGCCTTACTAAAGACGGTCGCAAAATCCAGGTGATGGCTAACGTTACCGGGCTTAAAGATGCTCAAAAGGCGAAGGAGTGTGGTGCCGATGGAATTGGCCTGTTTCGGAGTGAGTTTATGTATTTGGGAAGAGAAACCGCCCCAAGCGAACAGGAACAATTCGAAATATACAAGGAACTGTTAGAGCTCAGCGGGATCGACTTTGTGACCATTAGAACGATTGACGTGGGGCCAGACAAAACACCAGATTACTTCAGTGACTTGGCGCCCGAAGGTTCGCCGGCCGCGGTTCGAGGGATTAGATTTTGTTTGACGCACCCCGAAGTGTTTATCACGCAGTTAAGAGCACTCCTGAGAGCTAGTGTTTATGGAAAATTGAAGATACTCCTGCCAATGATTACATCCATTGCGGAAATTGAAGAAACAAAGAAAATACTTGAATCACTCAAAAATGAACTGAACCGTTCGCAAATCGCATATGATAAAGATCTTGCACTTGGCATAATGATTGAAACACCAGCTGCGGTCATGATAGCCGATAAATTGGCAAAAGTAGTTGACTTTTTTAACATAGGAACAAACGACCTCACACAACTTACTTTTGCGGCTGACAGGAATTCCAGAGAATTTTCACTGGATGACACCGTAATACTCAGAATGGTCGATATTGCAGTGCTGGCGGCAAAAGAACATGACATTCCGGTAAGTGTTTGTGGCGTTTACGCCAGTGATGTTGTTTTATTGGGCGATTTCGTAGGACTTGGTGCCGACAGTTTATCGGTCCCTGCGGAGCATATCGGGGAAGTTAAAGAGAAGATAAGCGAGCTCTCATTTGTGGAACAGGTGGGCACTGTTAAAAATAAGATCAAAAAATAATTTGATGCTGCAAAGGAAAATGTGAATGCAAAATTTGGTACTGAAAAGCTGGAACAGGCTTTTCGTCGCGTTACAAAAGCTAGCAAAGGCAATGTCGGTTCCCCTTACAATCGTGCCGTTTATCATCTTGCTAAACGCGCTAGGGCAGCATTTCGAGGTCCTCAGCTCGGTGGGGAAATACATGACTATATATCTGCCAGTGATTTTTGCAGCTGGTGTAGCCGTTGGCCTCTCTGGTGATAAGGACAGCTATACAGCCGTTGGCGGCGTGGCATTTTACATTGTCGGTGCAAGCTTAGTGTCAATGCCACACAGTATGTCGTTGGGCACATTTCACGGGATTATTGCCGGCATTTGCGCTGCAATGATCTATAACACCACCAAGAATATTAATATGCCAATCTGGTTATCTTTCTTGGGCGGGTATAGGCTCGCTTTAATCTTGACAATTATTGCAGGTTTATTTGTTAATTTATCACTCCAGTCGCTGTTTGGACGTTTTGATATGCTGGGACTAAAAGTGTGGCGAGTCGTGTTCTCGCACCGTGCACTAGGTGCATTTGTGTATGGAATTCTGAATAGGTTGTTGTTGCCATCTGGGTTGCATCACCTTTTGAACAATTTTGTCCTCACGCAACTTGGAGAATTCAACGGTGTAAAAGGCGAAATAAACCGCTTTTGCGCAGGAGATACCACAGCGGGTTATATCACGGGAGGGGTGTTCCCTGTTTCCCTGTTCGGGCTGCCAGCAGCTGCCCTTGCTATGTTCCTTTGCACACCTAAAACCAAACGAAAGAACGTTGCAATGTTCACGTTGACAGCGGCATTGAACTCAATTTTTGCCGGAATTACAGAACCGATTGAATATATGTTCATCTTTGTGTCGCCGTTTCTTTATTTTTTGCACATAATCTTGACAGGAGTTGCCCATTTTCTCGCGGCTTATTTCGATATCAGAGTCATTTTTAGCTTTGCAGCAGGGCTACTTGATTACACGGTTAATGGCAAGTTTAGCGCCAATAGGGAGTTGATCGTATATGTTGGCGTGGTGTTGTTTGCTGTTTATTTTTTTACATTTTATTCTGCAATCAAGTTATTCAAAATAAAGACATTTTACCCTATCAAGACGGGTGTTGAGAAAAAGAACAAGCTGGCTCCTGCAAAAGACACAAACAAAAAAAGCGAGGGGTATATTTTGGCTGAAAAATACATTCAAGCTCTGGGGGGAAGCAGCAATATAAGTGAACTATTTTCGTGCACAACTCGGCTGAGATTATCTGTCTATGATATGTCGCTTGTGGATGACGAAGCAATCTTAGGGCTAGGCGCTCTTGGAACGAGTAAGACGGGAAGTAGCTATCTGCAAATCATCATTGGCATTGGTGTGGGTGCCATCTTTAAGGAAATGAATGAAATATGGTCAAGCGAAAAGGAGAATAATTTACAAAGAAGGTAAGTTTAAATGGAATTTGGACATGTTACTGACAGGCGAACATTCGATGTTGTAGCCCCAGTTGAGGGCAAAGTAATGCGGCTTTGGGAACTGCAAGACGAAGCTTTTAGGAACAAGATGGTTGGCGATGGGTTGGCAATTGAACCCTCTAGCGGGCTCTTTATAGCGCCGATTTCCGGAAAGGTTGTCCACGTTGCAAGGACACGCCATTCGATTTTGCTAAGGGCAGATGAAAAACTGACGATAATGGTGCACATGGGACTAGATACGGTTTATCTGGAGGGGGTTGCCTTTAAATGTTTTGTAACAGAAGGACAAAACGTTAAGTGTGGTGATATGCTCGCTCAAATGGACTTGGAAGAGGTTCTGAGACGGGAAAAGAAAATAGCTACCCCCATAATTTTAGTTGAAAATAAGGAGGCACAACTGAAAAAGACTAATCAGCTTTTTGTCAACAAGCACGATATACTGTTCACTGTTACTTTGTGATCTTTTGGAGGAGGGATTTTTTATGGAGAAATTTTTGTTTACGTCCGAGTCAGTTACAGAAGGGCACCCAGATAAGATATGTGACCAGATTTCGGACGCAATTTTGGATGCAATTCTCGAAGGTGACCCGGATGGAAGAGTCGCCTGCGAAACTGCTGTGACCACCGGACTTGTTTTTGTTATGGGTGAGATAACAACCAGCAAGTATGTTGATATCCCCAAGATTGTACGCAAGACATTGAAGGAGATCGGTTATGACGGGAGCTCCTGTGGATTCGGATCTGACACATGTGCGATAATGACATCAATCGACGAGCAATCTAGCGACATCGCCGTGGGAGTTGACACAGCTTTTGAAAACAGAGAAGAGAAAACGGAAGAAGAGTGTAACGGAGCTGGCGACCAAGGCATGATGTTCGGTTTTGCTTGTAACGAAACTAGTGAGTTGATGCCTTTGCCGATTTCTCTTGCACACGCAGTAACAAAAAGGCTTGCAAAGGTGCGAAAGGAAGGAATTATTCCGTACATAAGACCAGATGGGAAAGCGCAGGTCACCGTGCTTTATGAAGACAATCGCCCTATTTCCGTTGATACTGTGGTAGTATCATCCCAACACGCAGAGGGCGTGGATTACGATCAGTTGAAAACTGACATAATAGAAAAAGTCATTAAAGTTGCAGTTCCTGGGAGACTGTTGAGTGAACAAACAAAGTTCCACATCAATCCAACTGGCAGATTTGTGCTTGGCGGCCCGCAAGGAGATAGCGGCCTCACTGGGCGGAAAGTTATTGTTGATACCTACGGTGGATATTCTAGGCACGGCGGCGGGGCGTTTTCTGGAAAGGACCCAACCAAAGTGGATAGGTCGGCTGCCTATATGGCCCGTTACGTTGCCAAAAATGTGGTTGCAAGCGGATTGGCGGAAAAGTGTGAGATCCAGATTTCTTACGCAATTGGGGTTGCAGCCCCGGTTTCGGTGATGGTTCATACATTTGGAACTGGTAAATTAGCCGACAGTCAACTTAGTGAGCTTGTGAGTGAACTTTTTGACTTGAGACCTTCGGCAATCATCAAAGCCCTTGATCTCAAAAAACCGAAATACCGGAAACTCGCTGCTTATGGACATTTTGGAAGGGAAGATTTGGGAGTCTCTTGGGAAAAAGTAGACAAAGTTGAAGAGATCAGAATTATTGCAATGTCGAAGTTTGGTTTTGTTGTTTAAAGGGTTTGAAAGGAGAAGACGTGCGCGCCGGTACTGACAAAGTAAGAGCGTTGGTGACCACTTCGTTGTTTGCGGCATTGGCGGTTGTTGTATCAAAACTAAAGGTACCACTTCCAGTTCCTCACATGAAAATTGAGGGTTCTTTAGCGGTTTCGTTGTTTCTCGCTAGCAGTTTTGGAAATTTCAAATACGGCTGGTACGTGGAAATAATAAAATATATACTGAACCTCACTAGTAGCCACACCTTTGGGTTGGGCGAGACCGTTGACCTGTTGACCGGACTTTTGGCCGTTTGGAGTTTTGTTTTTTTGCGCAGGCGCTTTCGGCTTCCTAGTAAGAAATCATTTCACTTTGTTTTTGTTTTGGAACAAATTGTCTTTACGTTGCTGGGTAACTTTGTTATAAATCTGGTTGCTTGGCCAGTTTATTTCTGGCTGTTTAATTTAAAGTTCACGGCCCGTATGCTGCTCGGCTGTGTGCTAGCCGGAGAGATTTGCAGTGCTGCTAAGGTGGGGTTGGCCTGCGTGGTTGCCGCATTTTTACAGGGGAAGCTACCCAGATCTTTACAGAAAATTTTTTATTGAAGGGCAAGTGAGGCGGCCGCAGCAAATTGGAAATGGCCGGCTTTTGCCTTTTGAAACATCCCAAAATTCGAAACAATTCACTTTTGGAGGAAAGATTCCAAAAAAATTAACAGCGCCCACCCAACGGATAGTTTTGAACCGGAAGCACTTGCCCCACCCCACGCCCAAGTACTTTTTTCGGCAGGAGAGGTTCTTGCGCGCCCCATCTATCAACACTTCTGCCTAATATCACCAAAACCGCAAATATTTTCTTCTTGATATTGTTCAAAAACACGAATCTTATGGCGCAATTCAAAATTATTTTAATTTGATAAAGTACTTGACAAACAGGATAAAGATGTGATATTGTCGAGGGCGGAGTTCAAATTTGTTTTAAATAGGGGGTTTTCGAAATGGAAAGAAAACAGCAAAAGAACAGGTGCAGGAAAGCGTTGGCAAGAGTATTCGCCGGGGTTTTCTGCGCGCTGAGCTGGACGACAACAGTTCACGCGGCAGGCGCGATCACGCTGGGCGAAGGTGATCAGCTGGCGAAGGTGCTAGCCGAGCAATGGTTACTGGCCGCGTCGAAAACGCATGACAAAGACCCGTACATGTACACGGAAATCAATCTAACAACGGACATTTCCGTTCCAACAACGATTCACATTCATGCACGCAGTTGGGTTGTAGTGCATCTGAACGGGCACAAAATCATCCACGAAGCGCAGCTAGAACCGTTAGAGCCGAGGGCCCTGTTCTGCGTGGGGAAGGAAGGGGTTCTGGAGATTGAAGGGCCCGGTGGGTTGGACGGTGGTTGGCCAAAAGGCTCAACAGACGCGCTGCCGACCGGTTCCGGGACGTTCGGCCTACTGACCGTTCTGCAAGACGGTGCTGCGCGGCTGAAAAGCGTGGAACTGGCAAACAACGCGGCGAGTGAGCGGCAGACAGCAATTTTTAACGCTGGCATCGCTGTCTTTCTCGATTGTCGCTTCAGTTCGCTTATCGTGAATGGTAACTGGTCGGGTAGCGCGATCACAAACGCCGGCGTGTTGTACGTAAGGCCAACAGATGACCCGGCAGGCGACTTCGTCGACTGCGGCACCAAGCAGAACCCACCAGTTTCGTCCTCTGACTTTGACAAAGCGAAGATTCGCTTAATCCCGCTAGAGGAAGGGGCAAAAACAGCTGCTGCGTGGGACAAATTCATCACGGCAGTGGAGGCCGGGAACGTGGAGCCCGTAGAGGGACCTTGGGAAAATTGGGAATTGGAAGCGAAAAAAGATGAGTACAAAGCAAACGAACCAACGGGATCGGAAGACGAAGCAAGCAACCTCGAAGTGATAAGGCAGATAGTGAACAATCCGGAGCAGGCAGCGGCGTACAATGAGCACTTGCGCCATATACTAAATGAGATGCGGCAGGAGAGAATGGCGTACAAAGAAAAAAAAGGCACTGATGAAGACTAGGCGTTTTTGTTGAAACCAGCGATTAGCTGTCCCCCGGTTTAGCCGGGGGATTCCCATGCCCTTTGTGCGTGTGCAGGAGGAAAGGTCCCAAAAAATTAACAGCGCCCACCAAACGGGTAGCGTTGAACCGGAAGCACTTGCCCCACCCCGCGCCTAAATAATTTTTTCGACAGGAGAGGTTCTTGCGCACCCCATCTATCAACATTTCTACCTGATATTACTAAAACGCGTGACACGTTCTAGCGAAAAGTAGCCGGATATCAAGCCCAATAAGCTAAGATATCCCAAAAGACCATGTCTACTGAGGATGCTAGCACCACGGCGAGGCCGTGGGAGAACTGATACTCCGAGGGGTCGAATGACGGGGTAACGCCCTGAAAGGCCCCCTACGATACTGCGGCATGCGTCCGGGCCGTAGAACCCGGGGGTGTGAAGCCCGCTAGAGAGGCAGACAAGCACCGTAATCCCCATACAGGGAACGAAAGCCCCCAGAGGTGGTGGGTGTGTGAATGCTGCCGGATGTCCATAAAAGCCCACGGTGAGAAGGTCTGAAACATGACTGACGAACCCGCGAATGTACGGGTCTAGATAGTAGCGGCGCAGAAATGCGTCGACGGGAATGCAACAGCATAGCCCGATGTGATGTGGCAGCTAACTCATGTTTTAGAGGAATTGCAACCATGCATCGTTACAGGCGGTGGAATCACACAGGCCCAAAGTAGGCACCTAAAGGCCAATGAACGGATAGGAATATCGGAACGTGGAAAACCAGCCACGGGGAGGGCACTACAGCCCGAAGAAGCGGTCCCGGGAATAATACATAAGCCGGGTTAAGGCTGGAGAAAAGCTAAGGCATGAGCGACGAAACCCCTGTAATGGGGGTGGAGCAAAGGCCTTTAGTCAAGCAGTACATTGACAATTCAATATTCGACTCATAGTGTCATGGGGAAAATCATAGGGTCACAAACCCGGAAGGAGGTGATCATCTATGGGTATGACAAACTCGAGCACAGAACTCATAAGACAGGTCAAAAGTCGCGAAAACCTGCTGAAAGCCCTGAGGAACATCAGGTTCAACAAAGGGTCCAAAACTCCGGGAACGGATGGCAAGAAACTAAGGGAATACGTAAGAATGGAAACGGAGGAATTCGTAACCACGATGACAGAGGCCCTAGAAGATTTCCACCCGCACTCCCTAAGGAGAAAGGAGGTACCCAAGGAGAACGGAAAGATGAGACCTATAGGAATCCCGACAATGAAGGACAGAATAATACAGCAGGCAATCAGGCAAGTGATAGAGCCAATATGTGAAGCGCAGTTCAGCAGTGACAGCTACGGCTTCAGACCGAAGAGGTCAGCCGAGAACGCAGTCGCGGCACTGAGCGCCCACATAAACCTAAAAAGGTACTATCACATAGTAGACCTCGATATAGAAGGATTCTTCGATAACGTGGTACATCACACGCTGCTAAGGCAGCTATGGAGGATAGGGATAAAAGACGGTGAAGTAATTGAACTCATCGCCAGAATGCTCAAGGCCGACATAGTAATGCCAGACGGGCAGAAAGTAAAACCCGAGAGAGGAACGCCGCAAGGTGGAATAATTAGCCCATTACTGGCTAACGTAGTGCTGAATGACCTCGACGAATGGGTAAACTCCAAATGGAGAAACCGACGAACGAGGAAGAAATACAGCCGGAGCGGCCCCAAGTACGAAGCCCTAAGGAAATCAACCAAAAGGTTGAACCTCAGATCGTGGCATATAGTGAGGTACGCAGATGATGTCAAAATCGTATGCGAGACCAAGGCAGCAGCCGAAAGGGCGTACGAAGCGGTGGTAAACTACCTACAGAAGAGGCTGGGCCTCAAAGTGAACCCAGACAAATC
>JAISZR010000005.1 GCA_031284525.1 Oscillospiraceae bacterium
TTGACAATTGTTTTTTAACCTGATATGATGGCAGCCGTGTGTGATATCACGACTCAGTGTTTCTGGGGAAATAAAAGATGGGAAGGGGAGCAGGAAAGCAACACGGAGATGCAAAGTGACTTTGCTAGAGCAAGAGGAATTGAATGTGGAGGGGAAATTGTGATGGAAATCAAAAGAGTTTTGGCAATTGGATTGGCAGCAACGATGACTGCTAGTTTGATGGGGTTTTCGGCAAGTGCTAACCCGTTTTCCGTGAAGGAAGGATTCAAGACAATTGGAAGCATTGAATCCTCCGCGATGTGCATCGATTCTGGCAACGTGTTCAATGTTCTTAGCGTTCCTTCGTCGGAGAGTGACGAAGCCGTTCGAGAGGTCATAGAGGCGTTTGAGGCTTCGAAATTAGGGTGCACTAACAAACCAGAGGGTTGGTAACCACTTGTGGGGTCGCCTTCTTTTGCGCGTTGCTAGCGTAACGGTGGTGCGAAACGCAGTCGCGAGGGCCGCCGCAAGTTGCGGCAACGGGACCTACCAAGAGCTTGTCCACTTTTTGTTGAGCGCTAAGCATAGCCTTGGTGATCTTATCAAGGCCGACGAAATAAACGTCGAAATGAACGGCGATCTTTATTGGTCACCTGTTCCTTTTTCCCCGGATGTTCCTTCGGTGCGGGAATCGTTGGAGGCGGCTGTGAAGTCAGTGAGGGAAGTAACAGGTTATTCGCAGGAGGCGGCAGAGGCTGCAGTTAAGGCGGAATTGACTAGTGTGCGCGATGTTCTTTTAGCTCGCGCCGAAAATGAGGACGATAAGAAAGTTGTTAATGCTGTGAAATCCTATGTTGATGATGCTGTGAAATCCTATATTGATGATCTTCGTATCGGGAATTTTGCGGCGAAACCAGATGAAGGTGATTTGGAACTATTCAGAAATTCAAATTGGTTTATCCTCCCAAAAGAAGATGCCATTTACGGTGTGATAAGTAGCATAGTATAAATGAGGGGAGTATTATCTAAGAAGAAAAGTTAGAGTTTTTCTGATATCGCACAACTGGAGTGTGGCCGAGTTCACCCACGCCGCCTGTGTTTTGATGAGATACGGATTGGCATAACGGAGCGTGGAGTTTTAAATAGACTCGCAGTTGGTAATGACTTTGGGTCTATTTGACTTTGTGCGCAGGTTCTTGAAAAAACTTAGATTTGGAGTGATTTGAGCATCTGAGATTTCGGTAATATCGCAGTTTTACTAAAAATCAAATCCAAAATAGCAGCGAGTTCATTAAAAAAGTCAATTGACTTGCCACAAAAAGGCATGTACAATAAAGGAGCGCGTCAGGCGAGTGGGTTGCCTGATTTTGTCTAGGCAAGAATAACTCAAATATGGAGGAAATAATTTATGAAGAAAACCAAAAAGATTATGGCACTCGGACTAGCAGCAATAATGACTGTTGGCGCAACGGGGTTCACGGCGAACGCTGGCCGTCCCTCAAAAAAGACGAGGCAAAAGGTAAGGGAAGCCGCGGCTAAGTGGGACTCACGCGGTACGCACGGACTGGAGCTGTTTACTGGTGTTTTCCACCGAGCGGACACAAAGCACAAGCCAGATCAGATCGATGGCGCGGAACTCCTTGTGCAGGGGGCGCTCTTCGCTGGCGCGCCCGACATTGGCAGGCTACTCCTACCCGAGAGTTATCACGGCCAGTTGGAGGACATCGGACGGTGTGGTTACCTGAAGAGGCGCGAGCTCCAAGAGTACGTGGCCAGCTGCCTTCGGGGGCACGCAAGCGAGGACTTTGTCATTCGATACCCGGCGTTCGGCTTTGTGCGTGTGCAAGTGGCCGCGCTGGTGCGGAAGTATGACGGCCTGCTCAATCGCACGGAAAAGCGGTACGGCGTCAAGTTCGACAGGACAGAGTTGTACACCGACCTGATACAAGTCACGTGGTACAGCCGCCCGGCAGCAGCTGCTGTTAAAACTATTGCGAAGGACAAGCTCAACCTTACGTGATGCGCATACGCACACATAAATGTGGAGGAAATAATTTGTGAAAAAAATCAAAAAGATTATGGCACTCGGACTGGCAGCAATAATGACTGTTGGTGCGACGGGGTTCACGGCGAACGCTGTCCCTCCCTCAAAAGCGGTCCAGAAAAGGGTAAGGCAAGTCACGGCGGAGTGGGACCCACAGGGTAAACGAGGACTGGAGCTGTTTACTGGTGTCTTCCGCCAAGACGACACAAAGCACAAGCCAGATCGGCTTCTTGGCGACCTCCTCCGTGCGCGGGGCATGCTCTTCATAGGAGCTTTCCCGATTGGAAGGGCTTTCCTAGCGGACCGTTATCACGGAGGCTTAGGAGATATCGCCAAGTGCGGTTATCGTTTGCGGTATGCACTCGAAGAGTATGTGGACAGTTGCATTCAGGGGGAGCTAAAGGAGGACCGCGTCAAGCAATACCCGGCGTTCGCCGGTGTGAAGCGTGAAGTGGACGACATGGTGGCGCAGTATGACGGCCTCCTAAATCGGACGGAAGAGCGCTACGGCGTTACCTTCGACAGGGTACAGTTGTACACCGATCTGATACAAATAAAACACTACGACGGCCCAGCAACTGAGGGTGCGAAGGAGAAGTTTGGCCTTAAGTGATGCGCGCACGCACACGCAACGCAACGGAGAGTTGCTGGCTTGCAAGCAGCAGCTTCCGTGTTTTAGGCCACTTTAGGCGACCAGGACGAGAGGGCGCGACGATGTCGTGCTCTCTTGTCTGTGCGTACAGTTTTCTGAAATGTTATAGATTACTAAATTTCGGAGCCTCAAATTCCTCCGCTGACTTCCTGCGAGAAAGCTCGTATAATAACGGGCGTGTCAGGTGAACGGATAGCCTAGCTTTGTCCGGACAATAATAATGACATAGGGAGGTAGCAAATTATGATGAAAAGCAAGAAAGTCATGACATTCGGTGTGGCAGTGGTGATGACTGCCAGTTTGATGGGATTTTCGGCAAGTGCTAACTCGTTCTCCGTGAAGGAAAAAGTCAAGAAAAGATGTATATTGGGTCCACTGGTGTGTTCAATGTTGTTAGCGTTCCTGCCTCAGCAGACAACAAAGCTGTTCAACAGGTTGTGGAGGGATTTGAGGCTCTGAAATTGGGAGTTACTAAAAAACCGGCAGGTTGGGCAGATCACATGTGGAAGCGGTTGGTTGTGCGTGTTGCTGTTACAACTTTGATACGAAACAGTGTCGCGCTGGTTGTCGAAGATGCTGGTAGCTACAAGACGCTTGTTTCTAAGTGGTTGATCGACCCAAAGAAAGGATTCCAACCTCGTTTATACATCAAAGAATTCGAAAAGGGTAGCGATATGTCGTCATTGCTTACATTCTGGCCAAACCAAATGACAAGGGAAGCTAAACAATTGATCCGAGACGCTATAGGGTGTTCGTTTGTGGAAGCACAGACTATACTGAGCAGGGAAGTGGCATCTGTGTTGACGGTTTTAGAGGGTCGTGCCGAAGGTGCCGGCGACCGGAAACTCATCTCTGCGGTAAGTGACTTTTTTGACCCGTTGATTGGTTTTCGTCGTCCAGTGGCGGACCTTGTGGAAGAGTTTGGGCAGGTAAATCCGTCAGACGATCAGGAAATCTTGCATGTGATAGATGGTATAGCATAAGCGAGGTAAATTGATTATAGCATTGAGCTAGGCAATGTGAGAAGAAAAGCTAGGGTTTTTGCAGATATCTCACGAAGTTAGAGTACCCGGTTCACCTGCGCCAGCCCGTGTTTTTGATGAGATACAGGCTAGTATAATCTTTGAGGGATAAAGCTTAAAAAAGGACTCGAAGTTGATTGAAAACTTTTGGGTCCTTTTGCTTGGCCAAAAAGGTTGCATATTGATGTGCAACCTTTTTGATTTTGTGCGCCTGTTCTTGAAAAAAACTTGAGTTTGGAGGGATTTGAATGTTCGAGATCGAAAAGTTAGTTGCGGGATTTTATTTGGTGGCTGGGAGGGAAGGAAAAGACGACGAGTTGATTAGAAGCCTAGGAATGGCCGCAATTGAAGAAGTTAACAATAATCTTTCTGCCGGCGCGGATTTGCAGGAAGGGCAACATAATCTTTTGATGCTTTGCGTTGCACTTACGTTTTATCAATATGCGTTGATTGAAACACAAAATCAAGCAGAATCGGTCAGGGTTGGCGATGTGAGTGTAAGTAACGATAAGCAAAAACTATTGGATGCCGCGAAACAACTTAAAAATCATTATTTGCAAGCTACAAAAAGATATATGAAGTCAAAATTTGTGGAATTTAAGATGATTTGAAAGGGAGTTTCTGATGGATCTTGTGAAGATATTAGAGAATTTCTTTGAAAAAGAGGGGATTAGGTGCTATCTCTATGGCGCCGATGATGAAGGATTTTTGGTGAGCGCGCTTGTTAATATGCGAAAAATTGGTTCAGAAGTTCTGGAGCCTGGCAGATGCAGCCTAACAGAATATGTTTTTATTATGAAGGCAAGAGAAGTTTTGCAGAGACTTTTGGATAACGGAGCGCACATCCTGATGAATGGGAGGCACTATTATATTGTGGAATCCGAAACTTATTATTTCAAAGGGGTACCACTTTACCTTAAAGCAATTTGCAGAAAGGAAGGGTGTGGTTGATGCTTAAAAAATTCAGGGCGGAAATTATGGAACACTTGGGGGAAAGCGCGGATTTACAAGGTGTTTTGATTATTAAAGAGGGATTTAAAAATCCGAATGCGTTTCTTAAACCAACAATTTCGATTTCATTCGGAGCTACACAGATTTGCGGGAAGACAATTCAGAATTGTGAAACAAAACTTATTGCTTTGGTTTTTGTACCGGCTGATTTAAAAAAACCGCTGTGCGACGAAATCGCATTTTCTGTTGCCGATGAGCTGCTGAAATATGGTGCTGAGAGCGTCAAAATCGACGAAAGTAATAAGCATGATTTTAAGACTAATTGCTTTGTAAAGAGCGTGAGTTGCGAGCTTGCGTTTTCTTTTGTTGATGGCAACATCTTGAAAAAAGAGTGCCCGAAAATTGTTTTGATGAATGGTGAAGAAATATTCGGGAGAGCATTTGGATGCAAAGTCAGGAGCAAGAGAAAGCTTTTTGAATTGGAAAGATTTGGAGAGATTCGTCCTGCAGAGTTTGTGAGTGAAAACCCAAATTTTCTTTTGGAGCTGGCTCAGGTTACAGTAGATGAATCAAAATTTAGAATATATGATATTGAAAAATTCAAAGTACTTATCAAAACCCACCGTTTTTATGAGACTTTTTATGATTGCAATTGGATTGAATTCGACGATAACCATCTTGCTGAAGGTTGCTTCGAAAAGATGACACTGATTTCAAAAAAGAGGAGGAAAATCTGCATTGAAGAGAATGGATAGCCTTTTGAAGAATGGTGATTATGTTTTGCAGAACGGTGAGCCTCAAACAATTACTGATGCTGATGCGTTATTACAAAGCCTATATATTTCGGTTGTTGTTCCAAAGGGAAGTTTTAGCTTGAATAAAAAGCTTGGAAGTAACTCGTTTAAATTAAAACCTGCAAAGTTTGGAGATTTACTTGAATTTAAGTTCAAATTTGAGAGAATCTTACGAGGAGTTCTTTTGGATTTTGATGATATCCAGTTGCAAAACATCAGGTATATAACTACTGACGACAAAGTGAAAGTAAAACTTGATCTCTTTATTGAAGAAGAAGAGAAACGAGAACTTGATTTTGAATTTGAAAGGAGTGTGGATTAATGGTTGGTCTTGAAGAAGAAAACTTGTTAGAAGAGCAGACTTTGAAACTTTCAGATTTTTTGATGGGGCAGGTCAGACGATTTGATTCGACGCTTGATTGAAGGTTTAAGGAAGACTAAAAGGAGATGTTGGATTTATGTTAATGCAGTTCGGGGAGTTTGTATTCAAAGAAAACCCAATAAAAATCAACATTAAATACGCCAGAAATTTAAATTTGATAAGCATTCCAGGGGTGGGAGAGATTGTTCAAAATAAAGGAAGGCTCGCGCGAATTGTGAATGGCGAAGGTTTGCTTTGCGGGCAAAGTGCGTTGAAAGATTTTGAAAAATTAACGGCGCTATTTGAAGCAAGTGATGATGCTAAGCTGCTGGTGTTGCCAAGTGGAGAGATATTCCCCGGATACTTCTCTAAACTTTTGTTCATGGGGGAAGGAAGCGCAGAAAGAGTGCGCTATTCTTTTGAGTTTGTTGAAAACTGCCTCCAAGAAGGGAGTGCGAAATGATCAGATTTGTGGCAATAACAACCAATGGAAAAGAATATACATTCCCGTATATTAAGCGGTTTCGGTTCTATTCCGATGAAGCTGCTCCTGCGGACCTTTTGATTTTCGAAGCAATTTCAGATAGTAGATTATTTGAATTCGCGTTTGTTAGAATTTTTGTAGATAAGAGATTGTTTTTTGATGGCGTCGTGGATGAACAGGTGACGAGACAATGTAACAACAATTTTGAGTTGAAGATTGTTGCAAGGAACAAGGTAGCAATTTTACTTGACAACCAAGCGAAACCTGGTCTTTATCAAAATGTGTCTTTGAATGAGGTTTTTGAGCGTCATGTAAAGTGTTACGGCTTTAAGACAATGTTGACCGATTCAAATCCAAAGCTTGATAGCTTGCTTGTTAAGATTGGTGCAAGTGAGTGGCATGTTTTGGAATTGTTTTGCAAACGGGCGATTGGCATTTCACCGCGGGTTGACGTTGACGGTGTGCTGGATGTGAGAAAGAAGATACCTGGCAAGTTGTTTGACTTTAAAAATACAGGAGGAGGCCAGATTTATTCGAGTGTGAGTGTGACTAACAGGAGACATGGCGCGGTCTCGAGTGTCTACGTTAAGGGTCAAAACCATGAATATGGTGTGTGTGTGCCAAATTTGAAAGTGATCGGTCATGAAATTGCCGTTAAGAGATATATTGAAACGCCACGGGAATATGGCGGTAACGGTTTGGAATATGCTCAGGAATATATTGAAAAGAAAAACAGAAATAATTTTGTGGTCGATATTTTGGCACCTGGAATTGTTGAGATTCGCGTTGGAGATATAGTCAACTTTGCCGGAGAGGGCCTGCATTTTGAGGGGTTAACGGTTTGTGGAGTGGAACATGAGATGAGTGAGAAACAGATTGTAACAAGAGTTAAAGCTTATAAGGGGAAGGGGTAGATAACTTTGTGGGTTGCAGAAAGATTAGCTAAAAGGGAAGATGCAGAGTCGATTCGCCTGGCGAGAGTGGTGGAATACAGTAAAGGCAAGGTTACAACAGATTCGTCACTCGCTCTTCTTGACACATTTGTTCTTGAAGTTCCCGGTGCCGGTTGGATTCCTGCCATTGGCGATGTGGTTTTGGTTTTGACTACAAATAGGGGAGATGTTTGTGTAGGAAGGGTGAATATTTGATGAATGAATTTGAGTTTGATGCAATTTTGAAGAGTATGAAGGACAAATACTTTGAGATTTCTGGAGTCAGGGTGACTGAAGCGAGTGATGTTGGGATTAGGTTTCGAGTGATTGCTTCCATGCTTTTTGAGGTTACCAAAAAGTTGGAAGAGAGCCGAAAGGAAATGTGTTTGCAAACCGCTGGGGGAAAATATTTGGATGCTTTAGGCAAGGTGTTTGGGCTCGCAAGGATGGGGCAAAAGGCAAAGGGAAAGCTAAGATTTTTTGGGGCTAAAGGTGCAATCGAAAAGGTCAAGGTGCTGGCGGGGACGCCGGTAATGGCAGAGGGGCAGGAAATGTTGAGGGTTGTTACAACAGAGGAACGAGAGTTTGGGGAAGGGGAATTAACGCTCGATGTTGAGGCTAAGGCTGAAGCTTGTGGCGAAGAATATAATTTGGCTTTTGGGAAGCTAAATACCCTTTGCAGTGAAATCGATGGGGTTGTTGGGGTGACAAATGTAGAAGCTTTTGAAGGCGGAAGGACAAAGGAAGATGACGAAAGCTTTAGAAAGCGGCTTGTTGACCGGGTTAAGGAGGGGATAAAGGCGACGGCAAAGGAGGTTGAAACGGATGTTTGAAGAACTCAAAGAAATATTAGAACGTTTGGGGATTTACCGCCTAGAAGGAGAATCGCTTGTTGCCGGTGAACTGAAGGTTTATGATGATATGGTCGTAAGGGCATTCGAGCAGCTTAGTTTTGGTGATGAGAGGTTTTGGAATGAGCAGTGGAAAAATCTTTTTGGAAAATTGGGAGAGGCAAAATCCTTTGATGAAATAGAAGCAGCGGAAGATGTATGGTCAGAACTTTGATTTTGAATTTGGGGAAGGGAAGTGAATTTTATGGCGAGTAGTGACAAAACGGAAAACTTGAAGCTTAACCTATGGAAAGGAACAGACAAACCAGAAAGAGAAGATTTTAACAATGATAATTTGGCATTGGATAAAGCCATTTCACTGGTTTGGAAACTGGCGGAAAAGAAAGTCGAGAGTAATGATGGCGGAACCTTTTTGGTGGGGGAATATATTGGGGACGGCTTTGCGACGAAAATAATTGACCTAGGCTTTGCTCCTCGGCTTGTGTTTGTTTTTTGTGAGGGAGAGCCATTGTTGAGCTTTAATGATGCAACAGCAGATAGCGCGGTAAAATCGGGGATTTTGGTTGAAGGGAAGGGGTCGCTCGGAATTGCACAAGAAGAACGCGGATTTAAAGTGTTGTGCCCGCCAAGCGCATCACCTACGGGAGCCACGCCGCTGCTGAATCTCAAAGCAAAAAAATATGTCTATATTGCAATTAAATGATTTTGAGATGTTATGGAAAATCGATAATGTGGTAAAAATAGCCAAAAACCAAATTAAAAATAACTGCAAGTTCGTTGAAAAAATCAATTGACTTTCCGCTGGAAAGCATGTACAATGGCACACGTAACAGGCAGACAGATAATTTGACTTTCTTTCTGGAAATGGATTTTCTAGTGTTGCTGTTTGTTTCTCGCTATTTTACGGATATACGTTCTTTTTGCCGTAGTAGCTGTCTGTTTGTTATTCATTACCTCCTATCTTGCTTGAGATAGGCTCGGAATTAAAGCCCGCCAGTTTACTTGGTGGGCTTCCCCCTATTAAATACAACTAATCAGTTTGCAACCAATTGGCACTTCGTGCTACAATGAACCACACCGACGAAAGGGAACTAAAAGGAGAGCTAAATCGGCTCGGCCACTTGCGGTTTTGCTTGTTCTTCGAGTTCTAGTTTGGTGCTGGGGACAAACACTTCACCAGAAATTATGCGGCTTTTAACATTTTCTATTTTCTCTTTTACGTCATCTGTAGTCAGGTTAGTTGTCCCAAACGCGATTCCAACTGCCATTTCTTCAAGGCCAAGCACTCGATTTCCCCCTTGGATCCCGGTAACTTCACCGCTGTAGATCTTTTTTGTCTCGTCAAACATGGCCTTGCCGACATTTTTGAGGCTGGAGGCAAGTACATTCTCTGGTGCTTCTTTACTTTGGTCCAGGTCTACTCCCATAATATACAGGTTTCGTTCTTTGGCCGCTTCGCGAGCTCCAACGCCAGCTTGACCTGCTGCGCAATAGATTATGTCACAGCCATTTGTGTACATTCCCGTGGCGACATCTTTGCATTTAGTCGGATCAGTGTAACTTTCGGCGTATTGCGTGAAAACCTTCACTTTAGAGTTGTTTTCTTTTTCAGCAAGAGCAACGCCTGCCTTAAACCCAACTTCAAAGCGCTCGATGACGACGCTTCCCATCCCACCGATAAATCCGACGCTTCCAGTTTTGGAAAGTACGCCGGACAGGTAACCAATTAAAAATGCAGCTTGATTGTCTTTGAAACAGATACTAATGACATTGGGTAGCCCCGGAGCGGGGTATTCGTGGTCAATTATACCATATTGCTGCGTAGGATTCTCTTTTGCCACGCTTTCGATGCTTTCTGCAAGTTTATATCCAACGCCCCAAATAATGTTGTTTTTCTCGTCGGTTGCTTTTTCTAGGTTGGCTTTGTAATCAGAGGGTCGAGGGGATTCCCTGTACCCTATCTTTGCTCCCAGTTTAGCTTCTAGCTGTTTCAGGCCATCTTCATAGGCCGACTGATTGAATGATTTGTCACTAATGCCACCAACATCCATAACCATTGCCGCCGAAAACGTGTTGTCTCCCACATTTTTTGCGTCCGTCGTTCCCTTAGAAGATGAGCATCCCGAAAAGATGATTGGAATTGCTATCAATGAAGAAACCAACAGGGCAACGTTTCTCCTTCTGTGCGGACTATACATAAATTAATTCCCCCTTAAGATATCTGTAGACGGCACAGATTATACAGCAACATAAGTATTTTTGCAAGTGGCCCCTAAGGGCGGGTCAGGTCGTAAGCTTCACGCGCTAAATAGAAATTTAACGCGCACCGGGGAAGCAGTACGCACAATTCCCGATATCGACTATATTTTTCTGTTCGTGGCGAACGTGCATAACAGCCTCCTCATTATTTTTCAACACTCGACATTTAAACATATTACAACATATATTACATCACAGAATATCAGGCTTGTCAATAGGGTTTCCGACATTTTCTACTACGCAACATTGTTTTTCCCCATTTCGTTTTCCCATGCCTTCAACAGCTTTTCCTGTAACTTTAACAGATTTTCCATCTTTTGCCGTGACTTTAACAGCTCTTTCCGCTCTTCATCACAGATTATTCCCGATTGCATAGCCATTTAAATCAACCTTCCTTATAACACAAAAGAGATTCTATCGTCAGCGGGGACAACTCCGCTTCAGATACAATCTCTTTTCTAAATATTCAATGATGATTTGAGTACAAAAATAACAGCAGTCGTCCTTTATGCCGCTACTTTTGGCTCCTGAGCGAGCTATACATCAAATATTAAGCTTAGTTTAACATAGCATAAGGGGCCTGTCAAGTACCTTTTAGAAATTCGACAAATCTTAAGATGTTTAAATGTCGAAGTCGATAACGTATGTCTTGACCCCCACTCCCCACTCGTGGTACCTTTAACAGCGTAGTGTTGATTAAAAACACGTGAAAATTTGAAAAGGAGAAACTCAAAATGGGAAGAGTTTTTAGAGCACAAATCTCTCTAATAGCTATTGTAGTCAGCTTGATATGCGTTGAAAACCAGTCTGTACTGGCCAGAAAAGTAGTGGCCGATACAGATAAATCAGAAAATACTGTTATTAAGCTCGGCGAAAAGTCTGAAGAAATAAAGCCTACAAAAGAAAATACCCAGACTACTTTGGCTCAGAAACAAGAAGCACCTGTCTCTAAAGCATTGGAGCCGACTTCCGGCAACGGTGTGCAACCCCAAACACAACCCCAAACACAACCCCAAACACAACCCCAAACACAACCCCAAACACAACCCCAAACACAACCCCAAACACAACCCCAAACACAACCCCAAACACAACCCCAAA
>JAISZR010000003.1 GCA_031284525.1 Oscillospiraceae bacterium
GTTGTTGGAATTCTCGCTTGCGTTACTTGAATCTTGGTTGCTCGAGTTAGAGTTGTTGTTGGATGTGCTGTTCGTACTGCCCGCTGTGTTTCCACCTGCGTCAGAAGCGCTGTTGGAACTGCTGGAATTGATTATTTGGATGTTATTATTGTTGATGATGTTTCCTGCTCCTGCTCCTGCTCCTGCTCCGTCGTTCAGCTTTAAATTGAAGGCTACGGCGTTGCTTATGTTACCAGCGTAATCGACCGCGACGAAGGAGTAGATGCCGGGAACAGTAACGGGATACGAAACGGCCACGGACTGCCCGCTCACAAGGCAGTTTGCCATGGTGAGTGGCTGCGCTGTGCCTGGCCTCTGCAGAACTATTTTCGCGACGCCGCCCTTCAACTCGTTGAAACCAGATTCGTCAGTGACGATGAAATATATTACTGGTCGCGTGCCTTCCTCGTAGGTGTAGACGCCATTTTGCATGACAATTTGTTCTGCTGTGTTGCTGCCTTTCAAAACAATTCTGGGGCTGATATCGGGAGCTCGCACGTCTGCCAGATAGAGATGAGTACAGCCGATTGCTTGCGCTATTTGTTGTTGCTGCTCGATGAGCACTAGCCAATAGGAGCCTGGTGGAACGCTGTCTGGGATTGTCACCAGATAGCGCTGTCTGAGATCCTCCGGTAGTTTTGTTTCTTTTGAGTATCCACTGATGGGGGACGGTGTCAGGTTGGTTAGGGAGTCGCCGGTCGGTGATTGTGGCGTCCACGCTCTTACAGTTGGTTCAGGCGTTACGCGCTTGCAAGAGAATACCTCAAACAGCATGCAACTGACAGTGCCGGTGACTTCCTTACCCCTGGCGACACCGACAACGAATTCGCGATTCGTATATCGCGACATGTTTTCATATATTTTATCGGTACCTGGGACCTTTGCATGGCCATCAGCACCCAGAATCAGAGGCATATCATTGGCGAGGACGCGAGCGTTCTGAGTGTTAGATAGTGTTTTGCCGTTTGTGTTGAAGAAACAGAAATCGTTGTCGGCCCCTGATTCATCAACGCCCCATTTCCACATAGCTGGGGTCGACCACCCTGGGTCATCTTCATAATAAAAGCCAGCAAAAGTCAACGGGTGCTCCCTTGCGTCGCCTCCTGTCGGGATAGGGTCAGGGATCGCGTAACTGTCCATCAAGGTGAGTGGGTTCCTACCGTACTCAAAAATATCTGGAATTCCCTCGTTGTCGGCGAGTCGATATCTGAGATCGACCTTCTCGAAAAAGCAAGTCCCTTTGTTCCAGAGCAAATTACCTTCTCCCCAGCGATCTGGGGCCGTTACACCCGCTACACACGGTACGGCTTTGCCCCAAGCGAGGTGTGTTTGCGCTACGTCCTCCATCGCCTTTAGTGTCAAAGTCGCGAAGTTTGCTACACAACCACCGCCATACGCACAACCTTTGTCCAAGTGCCAAGCCACGACAGTCGCTGTCCCGCTGTTACACAAGCAACCGCCGTACCCACCAAACACTGGTTTGCCATTTTCTGGGGCTGGGCCCCACGCAGTGCAACACTTGATGAAACTTCGGTTCCCTATGGTGATGGCGCCCCAAGACCAGGAATACGGCAAATCGGCCTCCGCGATTTTGATCTCGCTAGTCAGGAGTAAAGTTCCGGTGTTGCCGTTGTAAATGCCACCACCAGCGCCGAGCGCATGGCAATGATGGATGTCGCAGCTCGCTAGAACCGCCTCACCTGCGTTATCTATTGCCCCCCCATTGCCTTTTGTTAGGTTGTTCCTGATTTCCACGCCGCCGGCGAAAAACTTGCCAGTGGCAGCGACACGGACTAACGGCCCTGTGGCCGCAGCGCTCGTCGGCTTCCAATCGGTTGCTGTGTGTCCCGTGAGGCCACCGTCCACAAACCCGTCGCCGCAAATGGCTAAATAGCCGCCAGGCGCAACGTCAAACAGCGGCTTTTCTTTTGGCACACTGGGTCCTCGTGTCAGCTTGCGGCTGACCGCAGTATCCCAGTCTTCTAGGTAAATCGCCAGTTGTAGGCCGGCAGGCACCGTGATGCTCTCCTTGATTACGATGTCAGCGCTCAATGTTATTGACTGTTCGCCTTTTTCTTGGGTCGCTTTCGTTATTTCGTCTTTAAGGTTATCCCAAGTACTGACAGTAGCGGTTATGTCGTGCCCCACCCCCCACACACGAGCGGGCGAACACGCGCACGCCACAACAAAAGATGCTAGTGCCCGGCTTACCCATTTCTTCCAGTGCTTCCTTCTCATTTTCTCATTCACTCTCCGATTCATATCAGGAATTCCCCTCCTTAGTAGACGACTAAAAATTAAACCAAACCCGTAATGGTACCACTTGTGTTCCTGCTGTCTGTGTTGTAATTCCCGGGTTTTTGCCGCAAGATCACCAAATCCCGTGCACCGTTTCCCCCGTTGGTTGAACCACTTTTGCTCCTGCGCACGGCCATCATGTCTAGCTGTTTGCTGCGCCTGTTTGTGCTGCCTGCTGTGGTTCCGCTGTTTTATGCTGGTGTTGTTTGTTAGGATGTTGGTTGTGCTACTATGCCATCGGAGCTCCCACCATTTAGCGTTTCTTGTTTTTGCATTGTGAAAGTTATGCTGTTCTTGTTACGGGCGTGGTCGCCTGCTTCAAACGTGTACTTTCCCGGTGCAGTAACCGGGTATGCAACGTAGACTATGTTGTTTTCAACTCTGTAGTGCGTCGCCGGCGACAGCGGTTGGCTGCCTAATGGCCTATCCAGTTTTATTTCTTTCGGTGCGCTGGCCAAATTACTCCCCGGGACGCCAGTGGAGTCTGAGAGGGTAAAAGTTATAACAGGAGTGCCGGAACTGTAGCGGTATTCGCCGTCGGTTGGGGTGATTATTTGGCCTCCTGTGGCTGCTGTGAGAACGGCAGTGTTGGTGAAAGTGGGGGGTGCAACATCAGCCAGATGGATGTGGATATTTCCGATCGCATCTTCATCCTCAAAGACCACTAACCAATAGGACCCGGGAGAGAGGTCACCAGGAAGGTTCACCAAAAAGCGTTGTCTTGCGTTCCCCGTGGCGTAGTCTGCATCGTTGCCCGCGTTTCCTTGCAACGCCACTATAGTGGGCTGTGTAGCTGTTGTAATCTTTTTCCCGGAGAATATGTGGAACAATGCGCAGGTTACACGGCCAGTGACTGTCTTATTCGGGTCGATTGCAACAACGAGCTGCCGGCCGGTGCGCGTAGACGTGTTTTCGTGTATTTTATCTGTGCCAACGGCATGAGCACGTCCATCTGCGCCCAGAGCTAGGTGCATATCACCTGAAAGGATGTCGACATTCTGCGGATTTATTAGGCCGTATTTGTTTGGGTTGAAGAAGGCGAAATCGTGGGCTTTCCCGGGTTCATCAACGCCCAGTTTATGCAGTGGTCCCGTCGACCGATTGGGATCATTTTCAAGAATAAAGCCTGCAACGGTTAACGATCGGTGGTCGTTGTGCGGCGCTGCCACAGGGTCGGGGATTACGAAATCACGCTGCAGGATGATGGGATTGTTTCCGCTTATAAAAATGTCTGCCGCTTTACCACTGTTCGGATGATTGACGAAGGTGACGTTGTCGATGCCGCAACGACCGCTGTTCCAGAGCAAATTACCTTCTCCCCAGCGGTTCGGATCTCTTTCCGTTCCGGCGCAAGGATATGCGATGCAAGGTTCATCGCCAAACCCGAGCACGCAGTTCATCAGCGTGAGTGTGCCTCCACGGTTCGCCACACAAGCGCCTCCAAAAGCGAAGCACCGTCTAAAGGCTTGCTGGTTATTTTGGCGGTCGAGTTTGCCGTCGAATACACAGGTTCCCTCGTTGCAAATGGCACCTCCGTATCCTTTTGTCGGTGCGTTTTTCTCTTTGGTTAGCGCCTCGCTCGCTGTTGCCGCTGTTTTGCAGCTGCGAAATCCTGCCTCACTGTTGTTGGGATCACCCCAAAAATACCATGTGCGCGGTAAACTGTCCTTTGGGTACCCCACGGTGAGAGACGCACCGGCTGCATTGAAAATGGCACCGCCGTCACCCACGCACGCGCAAGATGTGAAGTTACAGTCTTTCAGTTGGATGTTCCCTTCGTTGTGGATGGCACCACCGTTTCCCTTTGTATTTATGTTCAGGCAAAAGTTCGTTTTGTTCGCCCGCAGAGACCCTTTCGCCGATACCTCGACCAATGGTCCGCTGCCAGCGCCTGTTGTGTAGTGTGATGACGGCAACACGTCAGAAGATCCTGAAATAGCGCCGGGTCCGTTCACTATTAACGTTCCACCGCCAGAAACGGAAAATAGCGGCCCTACGAACGTTCCGCCGGCCGCTGGATTATTCGCTCTGTATAGCGCGTGGCCACACAGGTTCAGCGTGACCGTTTTGCCGTGGCCAACAACGATCGTGCTGCTTGCCGCGCGATCGACTTTCAAGTTTACTGTTAGTTGGTCCGCGGCGCCGGGGGCGTTCACTATTTGGTCTAACCAACAGTTTTCCCCGGTGGGTGCCGCCCGCATTGGTATTGCGCTTGCCTGGCAAACGAAAATCGCCAGCAGGTTTGCCACCCATCTCTGCCGGCGTTGTTTTACTCTCATCTTCTCATTTACTTTCCGATCCATATCGGTAATTCCCCCTCCTTTAACATAGATACAAAATTAAGTCTACTTCTACATAGTATCACGTTATTTCTAATTTTTCAAGTGTTTTTAAAAAAATTTAGTTCTTTTGCGCAAACCACCACTGATCGGGGAAATGAAAGGGTGAGAAGGCGTTTGGAAGAACCACGGTCCCCAGCAGACTGTTCGTTGACTAGGCGGCGTTAATTTTTTGGAACCTTTCCTCTCGCACAAGCACAAAGGGTACGAAAATCCCCCGGCTGAACCGGGGGGACAGCTAATCGCGGGTTCCAACAAAGAACGCCTAGTCTTCCGCATCGTTTTTTTTCTCCTTCTCCTTCGTCATCATCACATGTTTCCATTTGGGTTGTACTTATCTTCATCCGCTGCCAATCCACAATTTTCCCAAAGTTCCTCCAAGCGATACACGTTCTTGCCCTTCACCGCAGTGGTGAATTTGGTCAACGCAGGAGCTGTTTTCCCCTTTTTTCTAGCGAGATTAAGTAAACCCTCGCTTTTTCGCTGGACAAAACTGGTGGGTTCTGCTCGGTGCCACAGTCGACGAAGTCGCCTGCCGGATCACCTGTTGGCCTTACGTACAACACGCCATTGTTTTGAATCGCTCCAGCGAAACAGTCATCCTGCGAGATCAGCGAACGGAAGCGACAATCGAGCAAGAAAGCGGTGCCACGGTTCAAAACCGCTGGCAGAGCCTTAGGCGCTACGTTGTTTGCTAGAGTCAGTCCTTGCATCCGCACACGACCGCCTTCTGAAGTGGAGAGGAAGCACCCCGTTTTTGCTAGGCCCTCTAAAAACGGCGGGCGATCCGGCAGAAGAACCGCCGTCCAAGCCGCCGGGCCCTTCTAGCACCACTTGGGCTCCGCCATCAACAAAGAAAATGGTCGGTATTTGTTTTCCTTCGTGATACGGCAGCCTGTGGATTTTGTGGCCGTTCATTGCACCACAACCTCGGTGCCGTTGAAGACGTAATTTGGCGCTGATTCGTAGAGGTCCGTTGTTCGTGCGACACGTTCTACCTGTGCGACACGTTGGGACGCGGTTAAAAGCGGCACCACTGCAGCCTAAGCAGGCTGTGGGAGAACTGGTAACCTGAGCGGTCGAATGAAGGGGTAACGCCCTGAAAGGCCACATTAATACTCCGGCGTGCGCATCCCGAGCAGTAAGGGAGACGTGCGAAGCCCGGTGAAGTCGGCAGAGAGGTACCGTAAGCCTAGCAATAGGAACGAAAGTTCGCCTAGTCCGCGGACGTACTCTATATGCCGGATGTCCATAAAATGCTCAAGGTGAGAATGTTTGAAACATAACTGACGAACCTGCGAATGTACGGGTCTAGAGCACAGCGGCGCAGAAATGCGTCGACGGGAATGCAGAGACGAGCATAGCCCGATGTGATGTGGCGGCAACGGATTTATAGGTAAAGTGCAACCATGCATCGTTATAGGCGGTGGAATCACACAGGCCCAGAGCAGGCACCTAAAGGCCGATGAACGGATAGGAGTAACAGAACGTGGAAAACCAGCCACGGGGAGGACGCTACAGTCCTAAGAAGCGGTCCCGGGCATAATACATAAGCCGGGTTAAGGCTGGAGAAAAGCTAAGGCATGAGCAATGAAGTCTCTGTAATGGGGATGGAGCAAAGGCCTCTAGTCAGACTGAAAATAGCAGAAAACTCGACCACAAATGGAGTTGAGGCGGCGTCAAAGAGAGATAACATCAGAAAGACGTTACGCCATGCATGAGGCAAAATACGGACGAAACGCTGGGATAATGCCGGACTGGAAACGACCAGCAGCTGGGGCACTAAAGCTGATACGTCCGTCTACCATACAGCACAACCGCGAGGCACAAGCTGGAGAGGGAGAGAGCTGCTAGAACTGTAAAAGTGACCACAGGAAAGTCTGATGGAGCGCCGTGTGCGGTGAAAGTCTCATGCACGGTGTGGGTCGGGGGAAAAGCCGGAGACGATATCAAAGGATTACCTATCGACATAGCTCGATTACCACATACATGGTCGGCTTGCTGTTATGTGTTTGCACCGCTGCCTTTCTCCATTGCTCTTCTATTACTTTCGACAGCTGGTCACTAGCACCCAAAGTGATCACTTCTGCTGCCTGAACTGCTGGCGTCCAGCTCAGCGCACAAAACGCGCCAGCCAACACTTTTGCCAGCACTTTCCTGCACCTGTTCTTTCGCTGTTTTCTTCCCATTTCAAAAATCCCCATTTAAAATAGATTTGAATTGCGTTGTTGACACTATCACATCATTTTTAGTTTGTCAAGTACTTTATTAAATTAAAACAAATTTGAGTTACGCCACAAAGTTTGTATTTTTAAATAACATCAAGAATGAAATATTAGCGGTTTTGGTAATATTAGGTGGAAATGTTGATAGGGGTGAGAGCCTGGAGATAATATCAAACGGCTACCTATCCATCATCGAATGTGTTATAAAGTGTTAGACCTGTGCTGTTTTTTCAAAAGGCCAACGGTAGATTGATTTCTTTCCCTCTTTACAACTTGCAGGAAGTGTGCTAAACTGGGGGCGAAGGTTGGGTTGGTTGCCTATTGCTCGGTGGGTTAGAGTTCCTTAGTGAGGGTTTCCCTTTTGCTCTTCGTGCTGGGTGATTTCAGGTTTTGCTCAAGAGAAAAGGGGGTGTTTTGGTGTTAAAAAAAGAGGTAAAGCAGCAGATAATTGAAGAAAATCGAACACATCAAAGTGACACAGGGTCGCCAGAGGTGCAGGTTGCCATCCTTAGCAAGCGAATTTTGGACTTGACGGAGCACCTTAAGGTGAATAAGAAGGACCACCACGGCAGGCGAGGTTTGTTGCAGATGGTAGGGCAGCGGAGACGGATGTTGAATTATCTGAAGAAGAAAGATATAGCAAGATACCGCGATATCGTGGCAAAACTTGGGCTCAGAAAGTAAAGCGCCGGACTTCTGGATTTTGATCTAGGGGTTCTTTCGCTTTGTGATGCCCAGCCGTGTTTGATTTGTGGCAAATTAGTGTTGGGGAGAGGGATGTTTATGTCAAGGAAAACGGCGAAAATAGCATGTATTTTTTTGATTTTGATGTTTGGGGCAGTTGGTGGTTTTGGAGCGGCATCTGAAGCAAAGCCGACGGTCGATTTTGCAGATTCGAATTTGAAATGTGCGATAAACAAGATGCTTCGAAGGGGAGATGAGGTTCCTATCACCTTGGAAGAACTTGGGGGTTTAAAGACACTTTATGCTTGCGGATTTGGGATTAGGGATTTGGGTGGCCTTGAATATGCGACGAATCTCGAGCGACTGGAACTAGCCAACAATGAGGTTGTGAGTATTTTGCCGCTTAGTGGGTTAATCAACTTGAAAACGTTGATTTTGGAGAATAACAAAATTGAAGATGCAAGTTGCCTGAGTTCATTAACGGGTTTGACAAAGCTTGATCTTTCGGATAACAACATCGAAAACATAGATTTTATGGCGAACTTGCGGCATATTGGTTGGTTTGGATGTGCCAACAACAAGGTGGCAGATATTTCGGGCTTAAAAGGTCTCAATGAGTTAAATATTTTGGATATTAGCAGCAACAAAATACACTCGATTGAGCCTTTGCGCGGGTGCACCTCACTTGATTGGTTGGATGTGAGTTGGAATTTTGTTTCGGACATTTCTCCACTTAGAGATTCAACGGGGATATATGAACTGTGGGTAGTGGGGAACCAGGTGGTTGATATCTCCGTTTTAGAACATATGCCGTATCTTGTGGACCTTAATTTAAACGAAAACAAAATTCAGAAAATTGATGTGCTTGGGCGTCTCCTGCTCCTGCGGTCACTAGGCCTAGAAAAAAACGCGGTGAGCGATATTTCGCCGCTTGTGAACCTTAAACAATTGGAATTGTTGGATATAGCATATAATCCGCTTTCAGACTATTCTGTCTTGAAGAAATTACCCCGACTGGAAGAGGTATGGGTTGGGGAGGATGCCAGCTCGAAGTTGAGTAATGTGGATAACACGATTGTGGAATGCGTTTGAGAGTGTTGGGGCTGTATAGGGCCTTAAATCATTTACAGAGATGCTATAATAACTGTGTGTTCGTGAGCCGGATGTGGAGGGATTAGGTTAAGTTATGAAGTGGACAAGTGTGGATGATTTGAGGGAACAGTTTTTGACATTTTTTGAGAAGAAAAATCACATAAGATGTGGAAGTTTCTCGCTTGTCCCCGAGGATGATAAGAGTCTTCTTCTGGTGAACTCGGGAATGGGGCCATTGAAAAAGTATTTCTTGGGGCAGAAAAAATGTGCAACGAATCGGATGACAAGCAGTCAAAAATGCATCCGAACGCCAGATATTGACAGGGTTGGAATCACGAGTAGGCACGGAACTTTTTTTGAGATGCTCGGGAGTTTTTCGTTTGGTGACTATTTTAAGAAAGATGCCATTGCGTGGGCATTTGAATTTGTTTCTGAAACGATAAAAATGCCGCTTGAGAAACTGTTTATTACTGTTTATGAAGATGATGAAGAGGCATACAACATTTGGGTGGACGAAATTAAGATCCCAAAATCCCACATGGTAAAGTTGGGGAAGGCGGACAATTTTTGGGAAATTGGTGCGGGGCCTTGTGGTCCGTGTACAGAGCTTTATTTCGACCGTGGGGAAGTATATGGCTGTGGGCAAGAAGATTGCAAGCCTGGATGTGATTGTGACCGCTTTGTTGAATTTTGGAACATCGTTTTTTCTGAGTTCAACTCCGATGGGAAGGGCAATTACAAGGAGTTAGCACACAAAAATATAGATACTGGCATGGGGCTTGAGCGGCTTGCTTGCATTGTTCAAGGGGTTGATAACCTCTTTGAAGTGGATTCGGTCAAAAAAGTGATCGCCGCGGTTTGCAAAAAAACTGGCGGGAGTTACAACAGCAGCGAAAAGGATGATATCTCAATTCGAGTGATTGCAGACCACATAAGAAGTAGTGTGTTCATGATTTCGGATCAGGTGATGCCTTCGAATGACGGACGCGGGTATGTCTTGAGGCGATTGATCAGGAGAGCTGTGAAGCATGGGAGAAGACTTGGATTGACGGACCCGTTTTTGTTCGAGTTGTGTGACGAGGTTATTAAAGGCAGTCGGTCAGCTTATCCTGAGCTTGAGCAAAACAGGAAACATATTGAAGATGTGATTAAAAATGAGGAGGAAAAGTTTGGAGAGACACTCGACCAAGGGCTGGAGCTTTTGAGCAACATAATAAGTAGCCTGAAATCTAAAGTGCTTCCCGGCGAACTTGCCTTTAAACTTTATGATACTTTTGGTTTCCCACTTGAGATAATCGAAGAAATAACCGCGGAAGCTGGTATCCAAGTGGATCGCCTAGGATTCGACGAGTTGATGAAAAAACAAAGGCAGACGGCTAGAGATGCAAGAAAAAAAACGGGGGATGCAGGTTGGAAGCCGGGTGATGTTGATCTCTTTGAGGAAGTTGCAACCTCTTTGTTTGTGGGTTATTCTCAGCTTTGTGTTAAGACTAAGATTTTGGCTTTGGCGAAGGAAGGTGCGCGAGTCAAAGAGGTGACGCTGGGTGATGTATGCACTTTGGTTGTTGCCCAGACTCCATTTTATTCAACGAGTGGCGGGCAGGTATATGACACGGGTTCAATCGAGTGCAAAAACGGAAGATTGGAGGTTACCAACAGCCAAAAACTTCCGACTGGTCAGGTAATTTTAACGGCATCGGTTAGGGAGGGGAACCTTGGTGTTGATGAAGAGGTCGAGTGCCGTGTTGATCCTGAGCGACGCCAAGCGATATGCAAGAATCATTCAGCTTGCCACATTTTGCAAAAGGCGCTCCGTGAGATTTTGGGCGAACACGTGACGCAAGCGGGCTCGTACGTTGACGACAAACGGCTGAGGTTTGATTTTGCGCATTTTAAGGCATTGAGTAGGGAACAACTTGCTGCCACGCAACAAAAAGTCAACGAAGTCATTTTTTCTGGGCAACCGGTAAGTGTTAAAGAAATGCCGATTGAAGAAGCAAAAAAAACGGGGGCAATTGCTCTGTTTGGAGAAAAATATACGAATGACGTCAGGGTTTGCTCTATTGGAGATTATTCAATCGAGTTTTGTGGTGGGACTCACGTTTCGAACACTTCGCAGATCAATATTTTTAAGATTATTTCTGAGTCGTCGGTTGCCGCCGGCATCAGGCGGATTGAGGCAACGACTTCTGCAGGGGTTCTGGCCATTGTTGAACAGAGCGACGAATTGCTCTGTAAGATTGCAGAATCGCTAAAGGTTACCAGTATCGGAGAGATTGAAAAGCGGCTTGGTTTGACATTGGAGGAGCTAGCTAATGCGAATTTCGAAATTAAGAAGTTGCGCAACCAGAGGATTGAGGCAATGGTCGTCTTGCAGGCTAAAAATGCAAAGCAACTGAATGGCTTAAGCGTGGTTGTGCAAGTGTTTGACGATTTAAAGCCGGAAGAACTCAGGCCTTTGTGTGACAAACTAAAACTGAGGTTAGTGGATTCGGTGGTGGTCTTAGTTGCGCCTGGTGAGCGCAATGCCGTTTTGGTGAGCGTTACCGGGAAGGCTCGGGAAAGGTATGAAGCGGTGGATATAGTAAAAGGGGTCTGCGCAGCGCTCGGAGGAGGCGGTGGTGGCAAAAAGGAATTGGCGCAGGGCAACATTTTGAAGATTCAAGGTCTAGAGGAAGAGGTGTTGAGAATCTTGCAGGGGTGATTTTTTGGAGATAGCGGGACTTGCACCAAATTCAACAGTAGATTACCCGGGAATTTTGGCTGCTGTTTTGTTTACGAGTGGTTGCAATATGGACTGTTTTTATTGCCACAACAGAAAACTTATTAACAAAACTTTGGAACTAACTGCTGAAGATACCGTTTTTGCATTTTTGCAGAAACGAAGTGGCTTCTTAGATGGTGTGGTTATTTCTGGTGGGGAACCGACTATTCAAAAAGATCTGGTGACATTTGTTGGGGAAATCAAGAGACTTGGCTATAAGGTTAAGCTTGACACAAATGGAAGTGAGCCGGCTGTTGTCCAAGAGCTTCTTGCCGGTGGTTTGTTGGATTATGTGGCAGTTGATTACAAAGCTCCCTGGAGGAGATATAAAGAAATCTGTAATTATGTGAGAACCGAGAATGTGCAGAAAACTCTGGAGGTTTTAAAAAACAGTGAGATAAGCTGGGAAGCAAGGACTACGATGCTGCCGCACATAACGCGGGAAGAATATATTGAGATGGCGAGAGAGATGTTCATTTTGCCGAGATATGTGATCAATCAGTACCGCATTCCAGAAGATTTTTTGGAGGTAGATAGACCGAAAATGGAAGTTAGACCTCATTCAAAAGATTTTTTGCTGGGGGTGGAAAGGGAAATAAAGTCATTTCAGCCGAACGTAATTCTGTGTGGGGTTTGAGATGGTAAACTCATGGGGGGATTTTATGGATCACTGCGTTTTTTGTGACATTGCCGATGGAAAATTAAAAGCGAAAATCCTTTATAAAGATGAGAAAATAATGGCATTTTATGATCTTGAAGCGGTAGCCCCTATTCATTTTTTGGTGATGTCGAGGGCGCATATTGTGTCTGTTAAGGCTATCAACAAGGAAAATAGCAGCACTGTTTCGGGGATTTTTGAGGTTATTGCAGCGCTTGCAAAAAAGCTGGAGCTTGTGGACGGCTTCAGGGTAGTTGCGAACAGTGGCAAACTGGCGGGACAAACAGTCAACCATCTGCATTTCCATGTTTTGGGCGGCCGTGTCTTTGAGTGGCCGCCAGGTTAAAAAATCGCGAGAGAAATGGCAGCTTAGGACAAAGAGTTACGAATGGAGAGATTTTATGCAGGAGTACTATACGCTGAAAGTTGTGGGATTAGAAAGAAAGTTGCCGATCTGCAAGATTGATGAAGAGACTTCGATTGCCGCATTCATTATGTTTTCAGATACCGAGCTTACGGTACGGTGCGCGGAAGAGTTAGCGCGAAGAGTTCCGGATTTTGACGTGATTGTCACGGCCGAATCGAAGGGGATTCCACTTGCTTATGAAATGGCCAAGATAATGAAAAAAGAATATATGGTTGCGAGAAAGCATGCAAAGCTTTATATGCTTGCGCCTGTTGAGGTCCGCGTCAAATCGATTTCAACCAAGAGTGTTCAAAGTTTGTGCTTGGATTTGCGTGACATGGAGAAATTGGATGGGAAAAAGATACTCATCGTAGACGATGTGATTAGTACGGGAGGCTCGTTAAACGCCATTAAGGACCTGCTTGAGCAGACGGGCGGGACAGTCGTTGGGCAAGCTGCGGCTTTGGCGGAGGGAGATGCCATCGGCCGTCGTGATATAATATATCTAGCCGAATTGCCGATTATTAAGAACAAAAAATAAGAGGGGTTATAGTATGTTAGGGTATTATGAATATGGACCACTTTATTGGGCTTCGTTTATAGCTTTCGCTTTATGTCTAGTGGCAGAGATAGGTGTAAAAACCACATTTAGCAGGTATGACAAAATCAAGGGGAGATCTGGAGCAACTGGAGCGGATGTGGCGATGGCGCTTTTGAGAGCTGGTGGAATAATTGACGTTAAGGTGGAGCGCATTAGCAAAAATCTCGGTGATCATTTTGATCACACTGCGGGAGTCATAAGGCTTTCTGAGAAGGTTTATAATGGAAGTTCGGTTGCAGCTCTTGGGGTGGCTGCACACGAAGTCGGGCATGCGCTGCAGTATAAGGAAGGATATCTCCCGATTAAGTTGCGGAATGAAATTTACCCTGTTGTGGCCTTCGGATCGAGTGCAGCAATTCCCCTTTTTTTCTTAGGGATGATTCTTTCGCTTTCTGGGTTGGCACTTGCCGGAATTATTTTGTTTGGATTCGTTGCAGTCTTTCAGTTCGTCACTTTGCCGACCGAGATTAATGCAAGCAACAGGGCACTTGACGTTTTGAAAACCGCAAAAATTCTGGATGAAGATGAAATTGGGATGGCATCGCGTGTTTTGAGGGCGGCAGCGTTCACCTATGTTGCTTCCCTAGTCATGACACTTGTCAACCTGCTGCGCTTTATTTACACATTCAGAAGGAGAGATTAGCTTCTGTATTGCATTTGGGATCACAAATTTGCCTAAAGAGGGGTGTTTTATGTCACAAAGCTCCCCCGAAGTCCGCTTTATATGAGGAGAATAAAAGTGATACCAGAAATAAACGGAAGGCTAAGGAGTCATATGATCAGAGTGCCAGAAGAAATCTGGCAAGTTCGCGGAATCAAAATTTTTGGAAAGTTGATTAGGGCCGTGGTCTTTTCAACTGATCTTGCTGTGATAAAAAATGTCAATGCGGATGCTGTGATTGCAGTTTATCCGTTCACGGCGCAGCCGGTGATTAACCAGGCAATAACAATGGCTGCGGATATTCCGGTGTTTATTGGTGTTGGTGGTGGGGTCACAACGGGTCAGCGCGCCATTAACATGGCTATGCAGGCGGAATACCAGGGAGCTCTTGGAGTGGTTTTGAATGTGCCGACCAAGAATGACGTTCTCGAATCTATATATGCAGTTGTGGAGATCCCGATTATCGTGACGGTAGTTTCGTCAAACAAAGATGTGATTAAGGAGCGGTTGGAGTCGCACACAGCTATCCTGAATGTTTCGGCAGGGGAGAGAACACCGCAGGTTGTTAGTGAAATAAAAAAAGATTTTCCACAGGCTGTAATTATGGCGACTGGCGGACCAACGCCGGAATCAATCAAGGCGACGATTGCATCGGGAGCGGATGCCATAACTTGGACACCGCCTACGACAGCCCAAATATCCAAGGAAATGATGAAAGACTATAGGTGCGAATATATTTGACGGAGAGTACGACAAACGAATGGAAGAAAAACTTTTGGAATTGTTCGGATCAAAAAAGTCCAAACGCGACGCATATATATTGGTGGCTGGCAGCGTAGGGATCTTAATGAACCTGTTGTTGGTCGCGATAAAATGGATAATTGGAACTTCTGCAAATTCAGTTACATTGATCTCGGATGCCCTTAATAACCTATTAGACGCAGGGTGTTCTGTTATTGTGATAATTGGAACAAAATTGGCTCGGAAATCCCCGGACAAAAAGCATCCCTATGGTTATGGGAGAGTAGAATATATCGCTGGGCTTATTGTTTCTGTGTCAATTCTTGTGTGTGGCCTTAGTTTTTTAAAAAGGTCTACGCTTGCGATAGTTCAGCCCCAAGAGGTCCATTTTGACATGATCTCTCTTTGGGGAGTTTTAGTTGCTCTTGGCATCAAGATTTTTCTCTGGTGGTATAATAAAAGGGTGGAAACGAAGATTAACTCCCAGATGTTAAAAGCTGTAAGTATGGATGCATTGGTGGATGTTGCGATCTCTTTGCTCACGTTGGTTGTGGCATTTGTTTCTCTGTTTTCGGATGTTAAGATTGATGGGTACATAGGGATTGTGGTCTCTCTGTTTGTCATGTATTCTGGCGTGCGATTGATTAGGGAGACGGGTGGCAGTATAGTTGGATATAAAATTGAAAAAACTCTCGCAGACAAGGTTTATCAGAAGGTTATGGCGCAGGATATAATAAGCGGAGCTCACGATTTGATTTTGCATAACTACGGTCCTAATAGATACATTGGGTCGATAAATGCCGGGGTCGCCGATTCCCTGACTGTTAAGGAAGTGGCCGATGTTTTTGTGAGACTTAAAAGTGAGATTGATGAGAAGTTTGGAATCTCAATGACATTAGGGATTTATTCGGTTGGTGACTATGATGAAAAAACGTTGAAGATAAAATGTGAAGCGCAAAGGATCATTTTAGGGTTCGATAAAGTGCTCAGTATCCACGCATTTGGCATTGATAAGGAAGCGAAGGTTATGTATTTTGACATAGTTCTTGCTTTCGAGATGGTAGATGAAAAAGGCTTGAAGTCTGATATCACAAGGGCCATTAAAGCAAAGTTTCCAGAATATGACGTTATGATTCACATCGACAGGGAATATACATAACAGTGAGGGGGAGACAGTAGAGATGTTTAAACACGATTATGTGGAGGAACAGATTGAGATCCTGTGCAAGACGATTGCAGCCATCTTGTTCGGGTCGAGTGCAGTTAAAAAAGTTTTTAAGAAGAGCGATGAAGAAGATGAGGTAGCAGACCCTGTTGGTGACAGATTGCTTGAATTGACTCTTGATAAGTTTTTGGCGGATGATGTAGCTAAGGCGCGGAGGATGTTACTTAGTGCCGTTAAAGCAAGTTCTTCTGCTGGGCGTTTAAAAATTGCACTGGAGTTTTATAACAAAGCTTTAGAGCAGGGAAAACTTTCAAAAAGGGAAGCTGAAGAAGATCTTGCGGAACTCAGAAAAGTTTACCCTATAGATGAAGAGGCTTTCCCCAACGAAGATTAGGAGGTTTTGTGGGGAAGATAAAAGTTAACTGCGTGACGGCGCGCCATCTTGCATTTTATGCTTTGACTTACAGAAGACATAATGATATAATATTCACGATAGAGCTCCCTCGAAGGGATAAAAAGAGCTAATAAGTGTCGCGACTTTTAAAGATGTATCAAGGGGGGTTTGTATTTGTCTGTATTTTTTGTGAGGGGTGGGATCTCTCTGAAGGGAAATGTTTCCATAAGTGGCGCAAAAAACGCTGCCGTTGCTATAATCCCTGCTGCCCTGATATCAAACACACCATGTACCATAGAAAACATACCTAACATACGTGATGTGGATACATTACTTGACATAATTTCGGATATGGGGGCCAGAGTTCAGAGGCTGGACGAACATACGATAGTTATTGATCCAACCCAGTTGGGGTGTCCGGTTGTCCCATATGAGGTCACAAAAAAAATGCGCGCTTCATATTACATTCTTGGTGCTTTGCTTGGTAGGTTCGGGAAAGCTGACGTTGCGATGCCAGGTGGCTGCAAAATTGGAGCTAGGCCGATAGATCAGCACATAAAGGGGTTCAGGGCTATCGGGGTCGATATTAAAATGGAAAACGGGATGATTAAAGCGCGGTCTGAAAAACTCGCAGGCGGATTGGTTTATTTTGATACTGTATCGGTTGGTGCCACCATCAATGTCATGTTGGCCAGCGTTCGCGCTGCGGGGACTACGGTTCTTGAAAACGCCGCTAAAGAGCCGCATGTTGTTGATGTTGCCAACTTTTTGAATACTTTGGGTGCTGATATTCTGGGTGCAGGAACCGATATAATCAGAGTAAAAGGAGTAAAGAGTTTGACAGGACGCTCATATTCCATTGTTCCGGACCAGATTGAAGCTGGGACTTTTATGCTCTGCGCAATGGCGACACGCGGAGATGTGGAAATCAGCAATGTCACGCCGAAGCACCTTTATACTATTACAGATAAGCTTAAAGATGTTGGCGCGGTCATTACGGAATTTGACGATTCCATTCGCGTTCAAATGTCGGGTGGCATTTCTAACACAAATATAAAAACCATGCCATATCCGGGGTTTCCCACTGACATGCAGCCACAGATGGTTTCCCTCCTTTCCCTAGCAAGTGGGACGAGCATTGTTACAGAAGGAATTTGGGAAAGTAGGTTTAAATATGTGGATGAACTTGCCAGGTTAGGGGCGAAGCTCCGAGTTAACGACAGGACGGTGGTAATTGAGGGAACTAACCAGTTTACCGCTGCACCCGTTAAAGCAACGGACCTCAGAGCGGGTGCTGCCTTGGTGATTGCTGCCCTTGCTGCCAAAGGGACAACCAAGATCGAACACGTTCACCACATTGAGCGGGGTTACGAGGACATCGTTGGCAAACTCCAAAAATTGGGTGCAGATATTGTAAGGTCTGATGATTCTCCGCTTCCCGGAGCGGCGCATGATTCAGGAACGGGTTCGTTTTCAAGTTATTCCTCGGTAAGAGAGTGCAGTTGACAAAAAGTTCCCTTCTTTCTGGTTTGTTTTAAGTTTTGGGAATAATATTATGATATAGGGGGAAGATCATGAAAGTTCGTACGTTTCAACTTTCGATAATCGGGTTAGTTTGTGTGGCTGTGGCAGCTGGTGTTTGGGTCTTATCAGGCGGTGGTTACCAAGCCGCCAAAAAACATCCAGAGGTCGCGAGGATTAAAGCAAAGTTGCTCGAAGAAGCGAAGAAGGAAAAAGCAGAGAAGGAGAGTGTTAAATCTACGCCAATGGAAGATACTAAATCAGCGCAAGCGCAGCAAGAGGAGCTCACAAAAGATCTTAAGTTGATGCAGTTTGAAAACCCCAAAAGAGGCGACACTATTGCCACAATCAAGACCAGTATGGGTGATATCAAGATAAGACTTTTTCCCAAGCAAGCTCCAAAGGCGTGTGAGAATTTCATTTCCCTTGCCGAGAAAGATTACTATAAGGGTGTTATATTTCACAGAGTTATCAATAACTTCATGATTCAGACCGGTGACCCTGAAGGAACTGGAATGGGTGGGGAAAGCAAGTGGGGCAAGCCATTTGAAGATGAATTTTCCTCTGATCTTCACAACTTCCGGGGTGCCGTTTCGATGGCGAATAGCGGCCCGGGAACAAATGGCAGCCAGTTCTTTATTGTTCAAGCTAACGGCCCTGCAGAGGCGGATTCGGCGGAAAGTTCTGAGGTGAAAGAAGCTTACAAGAAACTTGGCGGGACTCCGTGGTTAGATAATAAACATACGGTGTTTGGTCAGGTTATCGAAGGGTTGGATGTGGTGGATAAAATTGCCGGTGTGGAGGTTGGCGCGGCGGATAAACCTACCACCGCCATTACCATAACGGAGATAGAAACGAGCAAATACGGTGAAAAGGCCGTGGCCGAGAAAAAGGAGAAGAAGGGGACAGCTACAGAAAAGAAATCGGAAACAAAAAGTAAAGCCAAAAAGAAAGAAGGGGCGGGGAATGGATCCGCTTAACCTGGGCAAGGAGAGGATCCACCTTATTGGTGTTGGTGGGTCCGGAATTTTCCCGGTTGCTCAGATTTTGAGCGGTTTGAAATATGAGCTTTCTGGTTCAGATATCGCTGATGGGAGTACAGTTCAGCGTGCTAGGGATCTGGGGGTAAAGGTTTCCATCGGACATGCGGCTGAGAACATTGCTGGTGCCGAGCTAGTTATTTATAGTGCTGCGATTCCGGCTAACAATCCAGAGTTGGTGGCGGCTTTGCAAAGTAAGATAGAAGTTATGACGCGGGCTGAGATACTGGGGATAATAACTGCAAGGTATAAACGAAGTGTTTGTATTGCTGGCACGCATGGGAAGACCACAACGACTGCCCTTTTGGTCCAAATCCTACTCGAAAATAATATTGATACTAGTGCCATCATCGGTGGAGTGCTACCGATTTTGAATGGCAGTGGCCGGTTTGGCCAATCTGATATTTGTGTATGTGAAGCTTGCGAATATGCAAATACATTTTTGGGTCTTGGTTCCAGTGTTAGTGTCATTTTAAACATTGGCAATGATCATCTCGAGTTTTTTGGCTCGATGGGGAATTTGATTTTGGCATTTGGGCAGTTTTGCCTTCAAACCAAGGATCTCGTGATCTATAACGGTGACGATGCAAACACGAGAGAGGCCGTCTCGAGGGCGCCTGTTCGCAAAATCTCGTTTGGTCTTGGGGAATCTAATGACTATTATGCGGCAAACATCAAAAGGCTAAGCTTTCAGAGTATCGCTTTTGATCTGTTTAAAAGTGCGGGGAAGTTAGCCTCGTTGACATTTAATATTCCCGGCGAACATAATATATATAACGTTTTGGCCAGCCTTGTGGCTGCCATTGAGCTTGGGTTAAATCCCGAACAGTTGACGGCACCTGTTTTCAATTTCAAAGGTGTAAATAGGCGTTTTGAAGTGCTATATAAATCAGAGGAGTTGACTGTTGTTGATGATTATGCGCATCACCCAACAGAGATAAAAGCAACTCTGACTGCGGCCAGGCAGTCGCCGCGTAAAAATATTTGGGTAGTGTTTCAGCCGTTTACCTATTCTAGGACAAAGGGACTACTTGACGATTTTGTTGATGCGCTTTCTTTGGCTGATCGATGCATAATTACTGACATTATGGGTGGCCGCGAATTTGATGATTTGGGGGTTTCGAGTTTCGATCTTGCGAAGAAGATTCCGGATGCTGTGCAGATCAGCAGTTTTGATGGCATCGTGCAATATATTGTTGAAAATGTTCCGGAAAACACGCTTTTGATAACTCTTGGGTGTGGGGATATATATAAGGCCGCCGGACAATTAGTTGAGAGGTTGCGGGGTGGGGATTCATGAGTGATTTTGTAATAACAGCCGATACTGGTGCCGACCTAAATAAATATTTCAAGAAGAAATTTGATACACACTTTGTCAAATTTCCTTGTTTCTTGAACGAAAAACCGTTCGATAGCACCGATCACGCGGCGTTTTATAACGGCATGAGAAGTGGGGTTGCTGTTTCGACGTCCCAGATTAATACGGAGGAGATTCGCAACTTTTTTGAACCTTTTCTCAAGGATGGATTCGATATTGTTCATGTTTCTTTTTCTTCCGCTCTCAGTGGCTCTTTCAGCTGTTGTTGCGCGGCAAGAGAGGCACTTATGGAACGTTACCCGGACAGAAGGATAAGTGTTATCGATTCCAAAGCCGCTGCATCGGGTCAGGGGCTCCTTTATGCAATTGCTCTGCAGATGCAATGTGACGGCAAAACGTTTGAAGAGATTGTAACTTGGCTGGAACAAAACGTATATCACCTACATCACTTATTCACAGTTGATAACCTCTCTTATCTCCAACGAGGCGGCAGGATTTCGAAGACGACTGCTGTTGTCGGCGCAGTTCTTGGGGTTAAACCGCTTCTTTTGGTGGATGCGGAGGGCAGACTTCAGCTTTATTCCAAAACCCGTGGCAGGCGCAGGTCGCTTGACACAATCGTCGGAGATATAAGTGATTACCTTTCTGATATTGAGAACAAGTTTATGTTCATCTCACATGCAGACTGCCAGGAAGATGCTGAATATTGCGCTAAGCTCATCAGAAAAACTTATCGTTGCGAGGTGTATATTGCGGATCTTGTCCCGGTGATTGGCGCGCACAGTGGTCCTGGGACCGTGCACATTGCGTTTTTGGGAAAGCGACTTGATTTTTAACACAATGCCTTTGCGGTTTCGGTTTTGTATGTTCTCGTTGGACATATTGAATTTCGGGTGAATTGCAATGGCCTGACCCAGTTTGTGAAAAAGTGGCGACGAGACGCCACCGAGAAGGTGGTATCTTGTCGCCTGTGTTGTGCCTAATTTTATGCATTGATTGATATTTTGATTATTTCGCTTTGTAGTCTAGGATTTTAACAGCTGATTTGCAGATTCTTGCAAAACCATAGGTTGAAGTGATTGCGGAACGCTCCAACTGCTTATCTATCAACTTATCATGTTCAACTGTTAGGTTGCCGCTGGTAACCATTTCCAAGGCAAATTTGTTATCTAGGGCGATAATCGTATTTTTTGGCACAAAGGCTGATTTAATTAGCTTTGCACCGAGCAAAGTTGTTATCTCACCGGTTGATTCAAATTTAAAACCACTTTTCGAATCCAAAATTTCTTTAAGTCCGAGTAATTGCTTCATCATTTCAGGTGAGATTAAAATCGTGTTCATTTTATATTCTTCAAAACTATTCCACAGGTCGATCAAATGTTCAAATGCGGGGACCGCTTCAACCGTTTTGCTTTCCGTCTTTGTTGTCCCATCGCCATTTACTAAAATGTCAATTGCGCTTTTCAGTTGTTGCTTGGCAATCTGGGCGCCGATCTGCTTCAGCATAATTGTGAATAGTTCGATTTTTTGGTTTTTAACTGATTCATAGCTTGCAACCATCATTCGACCTGTTTTATTTAACTTAATGAGGTTTTCTTTCAGCTTGATGTTAACGCTTGGTATTTCCGTTCCTTCGTCGATAACTTTAAGTGGCTCGGCATCTTCGTCGCAATAAATTGTTCGGTAATCAACACCGCTGATCTGTGTTTTTATTGCTACAATGTCGTCCAACATTTTGACACTAGCCATTCCGGCCCCAACGGCTCTGTACACATATTCCGGGAATAGTGTTGCAGTTTGCGCTGTCCTGAAGAACTTTTCAATGCAGTCAGCGTTTGCGTCTCCTACTTTTATGTCAAAGCGTTTGAGTTGCCGTTGATAAGCATCCATCTTCGAAAATTCGTCACTGTAATTACCTGAAGAGTCCAGCTCTTCCAAAATTTCAGAAAAACTCTTTTCCGCAACTTTATACATATTCTTGTCCAATACGACATTCTTATAACAATCCATAAAATCTCTCCTTACCTTATGGTCAATTAAGCTGTTTGCTCTTAAATATAAAAGCTCTTGTGATTGCTTGGCCTATTACTCTCATCTTTTCGCGCAGTTTGGATATATATTCCGCTTGCCAGGCTTCTCTCATTAGCTTTTTTGAATTCTTGCAACTCCAAAACTGTCATCTTTGAAACAATGCTTTTAATTGTTGCCAAGCTCAAATTTGGCAACGATAAAATATAAGAGCCTTCAACATTTTTGATCAATTCTTCTTTGAAAGCATCAGCCAATTCACGAACTTCTTCCAGTTCTTCAAGAGCTGAATATATGCTGTCCAAGCATTGCTTAGAAAGGTATGCACCATTTCCATCGAAACTTTTGAATCTCTCTTGAAATTCAACCACATCACTCCCCAGTGTCGTTTCTTCTATTTTTCGGTTGCCTTTAACCACACCTGCTCTTTTTTGGGCCGGAACTGCTACAAACGACCATTCATAAGCATCCGTCGGATTTTCTAAAATCCCGTAGCAAAGAACTTTGTTTCCATTTTTCACATATTCCTTGCCCTTGACGTGATTGCATTTTGACTTCTTTATGTTTGCCCCACAGATTGCACACACACAACTTTCAACGTTGCAACCCACACTGACCTCTTTTTTTATCCCGCCATCAATCTCCAAAATCAGGTCCTTGTTCTTCTCACTTTTAATCATATATGCTTTTGCCTTTAGCATATAATAGTCTTCTCCGGTGTGTGTTTTCTTCTCATTGCCCCTAACAACTTCGGTAAAGAAGATTCGTGCCATCTGATTAGTTCCTTTGGGATCGTGGTCAAAAATTCCGGTCTTACCCAAAAACAATTTTTGCAATTTATTTAGTGCACTTACGCTGAAACATTCGAAATCTCGATCTAGATCATTGTCGCACAGCACGAGATTAAAAATGTAAACCTCATCTTCCTGCAAAGCGCGCCGGGTATATTTGTTAATCAGCCTAAGATCATCTGAACCTTCTTCAGAACTTTCTTTAGCATCTTTAACAACAAATCCTTCTTTCACAAGACTTTCCTCCTTCCTGCTTTGTTGCAAATTCCCGCCACAACCTTTCAAATGTTGCATCAATTTCTGCAACCTTGTGGCAAAGCAAGAAGTACCTGCTAGATCAGTGGCGCCCATAAAACCCCCTAAACCCTACTTCGATCTTTACGCATTCTTGAAGTTCTTTTTTGAATGCGAAAGAAAAGTTCCAAAAGAAGCAAACCAGTGAAGGAAAACGGAATTTCCCAACTGGACTCTTTTGGAACGCTTTTCTCGGGATCTAAAGTTTTTTATTTTGAATTGGGTGGAGGATTTAAGTGTTATAGTTGTTAATTGCTTCTATGATATTTTGTTTTTTCAAGAGCCTTTTTGAATAATATATGGTACCAAAGATGATTAACATAACGGCAACAACACAAATGCAGGAACCTCCCCAAACGTGCGGCCACGAAATTTTAAATATTTCGGGGTTAAGGGTGCGTTTTGAAATCCAGTAAAAACCTCCAACACCCACGGGCACCCCTATCATGAGTGCCTTGCAGCCTAAAAAGAGGCCTTCAAAGTTGAGCATTCGGTTCATTCCACCCGATGTCATTCCAACGGATTGGAGCATAGCAAACTCCCTCCGGCGCAGTGCCATGCTTGTTGAGATTATGTTGACGAGGTTGGCGACCACAACCAACGCGAGCATAGTTACGAATACGCCGACTGAAAACCTGACGAGTTTCTTGATATTGCCTACCACTTTTGCATACAAACTCGGATTTTTTACGTCGTAAGAACCGATTGTTTGATTGTCTAAAATCTCTCTTGCTTTAATCTCAAAATCGAGATAATCTTGTGCATAAAACTCCCAAATCGTTGTTGGTATGAATTCAGCATCGTCGGCATCTTTGGTAAGAGCCATGAAAGCTTTGGCTGACATAAAAATGTTAACGTCGCTAGAAGAAACGTTTTTAGAAAAGAATTCTGGAATTTCTTTTACCTGTGCAGCAACCGTAAATGATTTGGGCTTTGCAAATGGCTGTGTGAGTGAAAGATTCCACTCTTTGCCGAAATCATATCGATTGCCGGAGTTAATTAAGATCCCGTTTGGTGCCTGTGTGCTTTTAAAATCCTGCGGCGCTAACCCCGCACTCAAACAAATCTTGTCAAATTGCTCGTCATCAAGAGCCAAAATATTAACATGTGCTAGGCCGTCTTTACCAGCGCTGATTGTATTGTTTTTATCTGTCGCGGTTGCCTTGAACTGCCCCTTTTGGAATTTTATTTTGGATGAATAAGGGAGTGCCTCGAGTTTCCTTTCCATTTCCTGCAGTTCATCGTCGAGCTCTAGATTATGTCTCCAAAAAGTAATCTGAATTCTACTTAAGTCGTTATGTTCAGCATTTTCGAGTGCGAGTAGATCTTCAACAGTAGTTCCTGCGGGGGATGGGATTCCACCTGCACCAAATAAGACAATAAGCGTGACGATGCCACAGCAAAGGGCTCGCAGTGTTGTTTTATATTTGGCTTTGTGGCGTTTTAGAGATTTCGCGGCCATTACCCCTTCAATACCAAAAAGAGAGTTTATAAACCTAGATACTTTTAACGTTCTCGGTTTGATTTTAATTTCTTTTACTTGCCGAATCGCGTCGATAGCTGGAGTTCGAGCCACTTTAAGTGCTGGGATTAGCGCCGAAATAAAAATGGTAATCAACGCTATAATGATTACTGCAAGTACCATTGACCAAGAGAAAACAACTCTAAAATTTGCTAGAGTTATCGAAACGTATTGAGCTACGTAAAACAATTCTCGCAGGAGATTATTAGCAACAGAAACACCAAGAGCGAGAAGCAAAAAGCCGCAAACAAGCCCGATCGGGACTGCGAGTGTTGACATGATTGCCGCCTCGCCAAAAACCAATCTCCGAATCTGATTACTTGTTGCTCCCACACTCTTCAAAATACCAAACTGCTGAATTCTTTGTGCTGCCGAGATATAAAAAGCATTAGAAATGATGCTGGTAGACCAAGATATAACAATCAAGATTAGAGCGCCGGCAAAGATAACCATGCCCCCAAATAACTGCCGTGCCCCTTCAACGCTTTCAAGTGCGATAAGGGGCCTATTGAACAGCATGCGGGATGACTCGCCGTCGGAAGTGTTACCAAAAGAAACGCCTGCTTCAACCCCAATTTGACTCGCTTCTTTGTCAAAATCCTTGCTGAGGTGGGTGCGGTTGAATTTGACTTCAATGTCGACTCTATTTTCAATATTCCTAGGTTTGATTTCTCCTTTTGAAAATAGTTTGTTCCCCTTGATCTTTTCCGCCTGTTCCTGTGTTATATTTTGGTATTTGACGTGCCAATCACCGTAACTGCTAACGGCGGAATCTATTATCATCTGCCTGGCACTAACTGCAAGAGCGGAGATTGCAGTGATCAGAGAAACAGATAGCACAATGCAAAGGAGTGCCATAATGGTCCCTTTTTTGTTTTTCCGCATGTGGGAAATTGAGAGCCGGTTTAAGACGTTCATCTCCCAATCACCTCGTCACTAATAATCTTGCTATCTGCCATTCTCAAGATCCGCTTAGCCTGTGCAGAAATCCTTTCGTCATGTGTGATAATGATAAGAGTTTGCCCATATTTTTCATTCGAAAGTTTGAGCAGATCTAAAATTTCTTTTGAATGTTTACTGTCTAAGTTTCCGGTTGGTTCGTCGGCGAGCATAATAGCAGGTTTGTTGATAATTGCGCGTCCAACTGAGACACGTTGTTGCTGACCACCTGAGAGCTGATTTGGGAGATGAGACCTGCGAGATTCCAAACCTAGGAGCTTGATGACTTCATCCAAATTGTCGGTCTCGCTCTGACCATCTAACAGCCGCGGCAACGTGATGTTTTCAACAACGTTCAAAATCGGGATTAGGTTATAAAATTGGTAGATCAACCCAATCTTGCGGCGCCTAAAGATAGCCAGATCGGTTTCATTCAAGTTATACACATTTTGCCCTTCAATGAATACTTCGCCGCTGGTTGGCCTGTCAACACAGCCCAGTAGGTGCAACAGCGTTGATTTGCCGGAGCCAGAAGCTCCGACAATAGCTACAAACTCCCCCTTTTCAACCGAAAACGATACATCATCCAGTGCCCTGACTTCTGTTTCGCCCTTGCCATAAACTTTTGAAAGATGTTTAACCTCTAAAGTTTTATTGCTCATAACCTCTTGTCCCCTCATTCAACTATTTTTTCCCTTCAAATCCCTTTATCAAGTCTTCGCGCTCATGTTCCCTCAGTTTTTTTAACACCTCCTGCATAGGGTATTTTTCAGTGTTTCTTGGGAAGCCCATTGCGCATTTATAAAAAGTGGCGGCATCCTCAATTGCGCCCAGTTCGACGCAGATCCTAGCAAATATGATGTCTTTTTCTGGACTTTCATCAAGTGTTTTCAAATTGGGCAAAAGGCTTTCGAATTTTCCCTCGGTCCAAAGTTTCAACCACTCCTTGTTTTCAACAAATATACTGGCTATTTTACGCTCTATCGGCGCGTATGACTCGGTCATATCCAAAAACGTTTTTGGGATCAGGCATTCTTTGTTTACCTGTGAATAAATAGCATCGTTAAAAATTTGTATTGCATCAAAAACAAGCCCTTGTATGTAATAAACGAAACCTAGCATGGTTAATGCTTTCCGGAGGGATTCGTCGTCCCCTTCTTCAAAGCTAGCATCCATTTTTTCAGCGCACTCTGTCAAGCTATGGTTTGCAACATATTCTACTAACCCTCTCTCAAGAATAAAATTATATTCCTCCTGGTCACAAGGAAGTGTTTCTTTGAGTAGTTTTTGCAGGTAATTTTCTCCTATTCTGTTAGTGTTTTTGTTGTTATAAACAAAGCGGACCAGCCAGAACAAAGCTTCATTTGTGTGACCTTGGTTTTCTGCAAAATGAAATCTGATCAGATTTGCGAAATAGCACTGAAGGTTGTCAACATCGGGCAAGTAGCTTCCATACGCGGTGACGGAGAAGTAATTCACAAAGACATCTTCATAATTCTGCTTGATGAAATCTCCCACTTCATCTTCTAGAAGGAATTTTTGCAGATATTCAAAGAGTTTCGGTGCGAATTTTGCAATTGTCGGCAGACCATAAAGCCTTCGTGACATGCCGAGAACAACTAAGATGAAGGCCTCTTTTGCAAACTCGTTATTCTCTCTCAAAGCGGCGAAGATTTCTTTTAAGAAAACAAAATATTTGTCAAGCTGTGCCACACTAATCGGTTCGAGCATCTCATCCACTTCTTCAAAAGTCACTAAGCAAGCGGCAGTCGTATGGACTTTTTGTGCCATCAAATAGGCCTCTATGTCAAAGGCCATCCTAGCCATTTCAAAACTTTGCCGTTCATCAAATTTGAGGTTCTCTCGCAAAAATTCGGTCCTATATATCTTGTTATAGAGTAGTGGCAACATATTTTTACGGACGGCTTCTCTAAAGATTGCCCACCTAGAATAAGAGCAGTTTGAAACGGATTCTAAAAATCTCAATTGCAGCTTTTGTTTTTCTAATTGCACTCCAAAACAGACGATATCTGAATGAAAGTTAAGTGCGTAATCCAAGGTTAATTTAAAAGCATCTTCATCCAAAGTTTTCATTTCTGGGCTACAAAAGTATAGATAATCAGCTTCTGAAGTTTCGATGATCTTATTATATGTGCTGGCTAAATTGCCATGCAACTCGTTTATCTTAATTTTGCCTGTCTTAGTGTCCAAGAACTCTCGGTTTGTGCGGCTCATTCCGTCATCAACAATAGTTAAAGATATGTTGTCCCCATAATTTCCCATCAGAACTCTGTCCGTGAAAGAAGCCACATTTACGGATTTCTTTTTCACCAAAAAAACAAGTTCCATTTTCAGTGCCATTCTTTTTCACACCCTACCTGTTGGTTACGGCTTAGATCGCCGCTGCCGCAACTTCATTACCAATTATCTTTATCGAGTTCCGTGTGCGCTAACACACCTCTTAGGGCCTCAATTGCCACTTCGATTTGTTTGTCATCTGGTTCACTTGTTGTGATTCGCTGCAACCAAAGGCCGGGGGCAGAGACAATACGTGCCAAAGCGCCATCATGGCGACCCACCAACTTAATAATTTCGTAACTGATCCCGACCACAACTGGGAACAGCAGTAATTTGCTAACCATTCTGAGTGCTAAGTTCCCCCAGTGAAGCGGCGCGGAAATAAGTATACTTATCAGTGTTGTGATAAGCAAGAAGTTTGTCCCGCATCTCGGGTGGAACCTGGTACATTCTCGCACATTTGCGGGAACGAGTTCTAATCCTTTTTCGTAACAAGCGATAGTTTTATGCTCCGCCCCGTGATATTCAAACAACCTTTTCATTTCTTTCAAAAGAGAAGTTGCCCACATATATGCGACCAAAATCACAACTTTGATGCAACCCTCTATAACAGATTTTACCCAATTTCCGCTTTTGTGGGTGAGCGCCTTGGTCAAAAATTGGGGTAACCACGTAAAAATACCAATCGAAAGTGCAACTCCCAAAACTGCTCCGACAACACCAACAAGAACCTTCGCCGCTTTAGTAGGTTCTTTTCCGTCTTCGTCTTCATAAAGTCCGGATTTTTCCATCGACAAATTCAGATATTTATAACCGTCAATCATCATAACTACCATGTTAAAAAGCCCTCTGACGAACGGCATCTTAAAAAACTTATTAACTTTTTTGTTCTCAAACTGCTCAGTTTCTATTTTCCCGTCCGGCAACCTGCATGCCAGCACCGTTACTTTTTGACCACGCATTGCAATTCCTTCAATCACCGCTTGGCCACCTATTGCGGTTTTTTTAATTTCTTTCATTTTTACCTTTCCCCACAAACCGGCAGCAAAATTTCTACTGCCGTTCCCCTTCCTTCTGTGCTATTGACATTAAGCGTTCCACCATGCAGTGTGACAATTTCGTTAGCCACCGCAAGCCCAATTCCAGAACCACGTTTGGTATAGTTAGCCTTGAAAAATTTAGTTTTTACTTTTTCCAAATCCTCTTTTTTTATTCCGCAACCGCTGTCTGTTACTTTTACCCCAACGTAGCTAATGCTATCAAACCCCCCAAGAAAAGAGGAGATTTGAATAACTCCTCCCGCTTCTGTATATTTTAAAGCATTATCGATGATGTTTATCAAAACCTGCTTTAACCGGTTCACATCTGCCATAACCATAACGCTTTCATGCATATAAACGCCGCGATCAAACAGCAACTTCTTTTCCTCTCTCCTTGCGCGCTCTTCGAACATCCAAGCAGTATCTGCAACGAGCGTTAAAATATTTACTTCTCTTTTTTCAAGCTTGGAACTTGTGTTTTGGAACCGTGAAAAATCCAAAAGTCCCTCAACCATCTTAGAAAGCCGATCCGTCTCGGCAATAATAATCTTCATTCCTCTCTCCAGCATCCCTTTATCGTCGGCTTCATACGTAACAGTTTCCGCCCATCCTTTGATTGCCGTGAGTGGAGTGCGCAGTTCATGGGAAACCGACGAAATAAATTCATTTTTCATCTTTTCGTTTTCACCCAGTTCCTCCGCCATTTTGTTTATCACATCACATAATTCTCCAACTTCATCATTAGTTTTCTTCACAATTCGTGTTTTAAAATCACCCTTTGCGATTTTGTTTGCCGTGCGGCTAATAGTCCATATTGTGTTAACGATTGAGCTTGTGAAGAAGGTGTTTGAAATAACCACAAAAACCAAAACGAGTCCTTCTATGGTCACCAAAATCCACATGATAACGTTTATTTGTTCGTTAACCTCATCCAGAGAAACCATAGCTTGGAATGATCCGGATTTATCTTTTAGACTGTGTTCACACATCATGACTTTTTGTGTTCCAAAATCCATCGAGTATATCCTATTCTGTTTGTCTGTTTTCAGTTTTTTCTTGTTACGGCCCGCATATGTCGGGGTGAATCCGCTTGAGGTGGTTATAACTTTCCCTTTACCCTCATTACCATCTAGCAATAAAAGTTCCATCTTGTTATTTTCTCCGGCCTTTTTCATTAAGTCGATTATTTCATCGGACATTTCTTTGAACCAACCGTCACAGTTTTTCTTGTCAGACTGTTCAAGAAGAATGTCTATGGCGGCAAGTTGTGCTTCAATAAAATGCCGAATGTTGCTATAGAAAAATTCTTTGACATAAAGTTTACACATGGCAAAAATCGAAACAAGCACGACCATAGTAGAGGCAAAGCTGGTGATTAAACCTTTGCGTGTTACTTTTGCCATTACCAATAGAAAACACCTCGCTGCCTTTTGCAAGCTATTACTCTTCCCACCTATAGCCTGTGCCCCAGACGGTGGATATATATTTAGGAGTTGACGGTTCGTCTTCGATCTTCATTCGAAGCCTTCGCATGCCCACGTCGACCAGCTTCCCGTCAGTGATTTTATCTTTTTTTAGGCCTTCCTCCAAGATCTGCGTTCTGCTAAGAGCGACATTCTTATTCTTGAGGAACAGTTCCATTATAGTGTATTCTGTGGTTGTCAAATCTAGTAATTCCCCATCTCTAAACACGGCCTTCTTCCGCAAATCCATAATGAACGGCCCCGATTTTAAGATGTGATTTTTTATTTCTTCGGTGGGTCTTGCGTCAACTGCCGAGATTCTCCTGCAAAGGGCGTCCACTCGGGCCAAGAGTTCAGAGGGACTAAATGGTTTTGTCATATAGTCGTCGGCTCCCATCATCAGCCCACTAACTTTATCCATCTCTTGTGATTTTGCAGAAAGCATAATGATTCCGATTGTGCTATCGATTTCTCTCACATATTTGCAAACTTCAAATCCATCTTTGTGTGGCATCATTATGTCTAGGATTATAACATCCAAGCCATCACTTTTTCTTCGTTCGAATTCGTCAATTGCTTTTTGCCCATCGCAAACTGCCACAACTTCGTAACCGGCTCGCTGAAGATTAATAACAATAAACTCACGTATCGCTGCTTCATCTTCGGCAATCAATATTTTTCGCAAGATTAGTTCTCCCCCTTTCCCTTCCACTCATCCCTCAATTTCACCAATTCTGCCGAGAGATCTAGGCCCTTGAGATGCCTCCAAATCACTATTGCGGCCATGATACAAACGAATAAAAATTCCAAACTAAATCCGTCATTCAAAAGTGCCCACACAATATAGATAAGTGGGAGACTGACCGCTGCACCAACTGACCCAACCCCCACATTTTTCGTTTTTATTGCCAGCAAAATGAACACAGCAAAGATTGCTGAAAGGATAAGTGGATTAAGCAGTAGCAAGCCTCCTGCCGCAGTTGCCACGGCCTTCCCGCCTCTGAACTCGAAAAATATGGGAAAGCAATGCCCCAAAATGGCGGCAATCAAATTCAGATAGTCCAAAGACATGCTAGGTGTTTCTAAGAATTTGGCACATAGCAGCCTGCCAAGTCCTATTGCAGCAATCCCTTTAGCCACATCTATAATTAAAACAATTACTCCAAGCCTTATTCCAAAAATACGTGCTACATTTGTCGCTCCTGCGTTTTTACTTCCTAAATCACGAACATCCCTTTTTTTAACTTTTTTTGCGAGCAAAACTGCCACGTTAATGCTGCCGATTAGGTAGGAAAGCAACATAGATACCGCGCACCTCAAAAATACCATTATTTTTGATTCCCCTTTTCCTATTCTTGTTTTCCCTTTTCTCTTCTTTCGCGTGCAATAAGGATAAGTGGTGTCAAGTTCAATTCAAAGACTTTGCGAATTTGATTTTCCAGATATCTCTTGTATGAAGGACGCAACAAATTCAAATGGTTCACAAAGACCACAAAAGTTGGTGGATTCACCCCGATTTGTGTAATATAATAAATTTTAAGATGCCTTCCTCTATCGGAAGGTGGTTGGACTTTTGTCACGGCTTCGGCGAGCATGGCGTTTAAAGTTCCAGTTGCGATTCTTCTTGAATTTTGGTCATAAACACGTTTTATTGCCTCAAAAATGGTGTCTATCCGTTGCCCTGTCTTTACGGAAACGAAGCAAAACGGAACATACGACATGAAAGCGAATGTTGCTTCCAGCCTCCCTTTGTAGTCGTTAATTGTCTTCGCTTCCTTCTCGAGCATATCCCACTTGTTAACTACGATGATAATGGCCTTTCCCTTTCCGTGCGTATACCCAGCTATCTTTGTATCCTGTTCAGAAGGGCCTTCGTTGGCATCAATAAGCATCAAGCAGACATCCGAGTTATCCACAGCTTTGAACGCTCTAATTACGCTGAAGTATTCCAAGTCCTCTTCAACCCGTTTTTTTTTCCTAATTCCGGCTGTATCAACAAACACAAAGCGCCCATGTTTGTTTTCTATCAACGTGTCTGTAGCGTCTCTTGTTGTTCCGGCGACTTCCGAGACAATCGTTCGCTCTTCATTTGAAATCCGGTTAACCAACGAAGACTTTCCAACATTTGGTCTTCCCACCACAGAAATTTTCAAAGGTTTTTCCCCAACCGCTTGGCTACCCACAAAATTGACGTGTGCGAAAACGGCGTCAAGAAGGTCTCCAATTCCGTATCCCTGCGTTGCCGAGACTTCAAGCAATTTGTCAAAACCGAGATTATAAAATTCATAAAACTCTGGTGCCGGCTCGCCCAAATGATCACATTTGTTCACGGCAACCATCACCGGTTTGTTAATTCTCCTTAGCATTTCGGCGATTTCTGAATCTTGGGCTGTGATTCCTGTTTTAAGATCTACCACAAAAATAATAACATCTGCCTGTTCAATCGCGATCTCCACTTGGTGCTTTATTTGACCTAACATTACATCGTGTGAATGAATATCCAATCCACCGGTATCCACAAGGGAAACAGTTTTGTTTTGCCATTCACAGTCTCCGTAAATCCTATCTCTAGTAACGCCTGGAACATCCATGGTAATCGATTTTCTTTCGCCCACAAGCCTGTTAAAGAGCGCAGACTTCCCGACGTTGGCTCTTCCCACAATCGCAACAATTGGCATAGCCATTTTTATTTCACGCATCCATTCAGTCATCCCGGCTTACTTACCGGATAAAATTGTACCACAAACCCCAGCTTTTCACAAGCCTCAAATCAGATGTATCCTCTGTCCACCTCTATAGCGTACTTAAAACTCAAGTGTAGTTTCATTAGCCCGACTTATTTCTTGAAGTTGACTTTTGGGGGCAAAAATGCGGTCAATTCACGGGAGTTGGGTATTTTTTGCTTTCCGAATGAAAGTGTGATAAAATGAGGCTGTTAAACTATTAAAAACTGGGAGGGGCTATATGGCAACAAATAAGATTGATGAACTGCTAAACATTCTCGAGCATATGCTCACCAAAGGAGTGAAAGTTCCCCTTTCTGGGGGCAGGGCTTTGGTTTATGTAGGGGAAGCTGTTGAGATTTTGGAAGAGATTCGTGAGAGTTTGCCCAGTGAAATTCGAATTGCGGGGGATGTGGCTGAGCGTGAGGAAGCGATCTTAGAGAACGCGCGAAAGAGCGCTCAAATGGCGATCCAAAGAGCTGAAGAGAAGGCCAACCTTTTGGTGAGTGAAGAAGAGATTCTGCAGAGGGCCATGAAAAAGGCGCAAGAAGTGGTAGCTGAGGCAACAATCAGTGCAAAGGACATAAAAGCTGAAACATATGAGCATTTGAGTGATCTTTTGGACAGCACGGAAAATGGTTTGCTGGGATGTTTGAACGATATCAAAAACACCAAGAGTATTCTTAAACAAAACGGCGGAAGGCAAAGTGACATCCGGCTTGCAAAAAGTTAGTGTGCGGGTAAGGAAGTTAACCTACTTTGCACTCACCTTGGCGCTGGTGATTGTGTTGGGTAGTGTTAAAGTTTCAGTTTTTTGGGCTGTTGGCGGTGGGTCTGTGACCCTTTTTAGTATGGTTCCGATAGTTTGTGGTAGCGTTAAATATGGTTCGCGCTTTGGGGTGCTGCTGGGAATCTGCTGTGGGCTTTTTAAGTTACAAGTGGGCTTTGGAAGGTTAGTTGCTTTTGGTGCGATGCGGTTTTGGCTGAGTGTTTTATTAGATTACCTGCTGAGTTATGGAGCAATTGGTCTCGCCGGCGCGTTTATGAATACAGGGATCAGAAATCTACGTGCTAGACTCTCTTTTTGTGTTTTGAATGTTTTTTCACTGCGCTTTTTGGCTCACACGCTTTCCGGGGTGCTTGTTTGGAAGTCGCTGCTTATGGGAGCGAATAATTCGGGCAAAATATTCGTGGCGAGTGCATGTTATAATTTATCTTATTTAGTGCCGGAAATGCTCCTGACAATATTGGGAACACAAGTTATCGTTTTTTATGCCAATGCTTTTGGGGGCGGATCAAAACAGAAATTATGAATTTAATTCTGGTCAAGGAGAAGTCATTTTATAAACTGTTATTAACCCTTGGGCTGCCCATGGCAGTGCAGGGCTTAGTTTCGTTCGCAATTAATATGACAGATGTCCTCATGGTGCAGCTTGTTGGCGAGAATGAGCTTGGTGCATGTACAATTGCGAGTTTACCGTTTGTTGTGTTTTTTTTTGTTATATCTGGTGTTAGTGGTGGCGCGTGTATGGTGTGTTCCCAGTATTACGGGCGAGGGGATATGCCTGCGATAAAAAAAGTTGTTGCTGTTGCGTTAAATGCAATCTTGTTGATAGGCGGTTGCCTTTCGCTTATTTTGGCCTTTTTCCCAAGGGGTGTTATGCAGCTGCTTACACATGATCAGGTTCTGGTCGGGATTGGGGCGCAATATCTTAAAATTGTGGCTCCGACATACGTTTTGACGGGATTTGTCGCAACATACATGCTGGTAATGAGAAGTATCGGAGAGGTCAGATTTGCCCTGTTGTTAGAAATTGTAACATTGCTGCTCAATATCTTTTTGAATTATTTGTTGATTTTTGGAAGATTGGGTTTCCCCGCGATGGGGGTTCAAGGTTCAGCGTGTGCAACACTTGTGGCGCGGGGAGTTGCATTCTTGCTTTGCATTTGGTTCTTAGAAAAGAAAGAAGAAAAGCTTGGTTTCAGGCTTCGTGATTTGTTTGCAAAAAAACAAGGTGTCGCCAAACGATTGTTTAGAGATATATATGCTGTTGTCGTGGGTGAATTTCTGTGGGGTTTGGGCCTTGCGATGAATAACGTAGTGTTTAGCAAAACGGGATCCAAAGAGCTAATTGCCGCCATCAGCGAGGTCAGTGTTTTTATGCAGTTCTCTGTTGTTTTCATCGTTGGGTTTGCGACCGCTGTTGAAGTGATAGTTGGTCAGCTTATAGGTCGTGGCGAACAGAAGAAACTTCCGGCGGTTGTCCGAACGGTAGTGTTGGTAGCGCTGGGGGTTGGTATTTTTTCGGCGGGGTTGACTTTGCTTGTCAGGGATCCTATTCTTAACATGGGGAAATTGAGCGTGGGGACAAAGGCCCTTGCCTCTCGATTAATAGGGATAAATGCCGTGGTATTGCTGTTTCTAGCGGTTTCTAGTACCTGCATGACCGGGCTATTGCGCGGCGGCGCGGATACGAAGGGAGTTCTTGTAATCGATACACTCTCTTTGTGGTTCTTTGCGGTGCCGTTAGCTTGGGTGGGCCTTCACCTTTTCAAATGGGCTCCGGTTGTTGTTTATTTTTGCACCAGAGTTGATGTTTTTGTGAAACTTGTCTTTGCTTTTGTGCGGCTTAAAATTGGTGGCTGGGCAAAAGAGGTGACCCATATTCCTAGTGAGGGAATCCTTCATGAACAATGATATATATTTTGACAATGCAGCGACGACTATGGTTGGAGAAAGAGTTGCAAAAAGAGTTTACGAGGTTTTGCTAAGCTCTGCGACAAACCCCTCTTCTTTGCATAAACTCGGGCGATTTGCAAAAGAGATTTTAGAAAATTCCAGAAATAAAATAAGTTCAATAATAAATTGTGATCCTCATGAGCTTTATTTTACGTCCGGGGCGACTGAAAGCAACATGATTGCACTTTTGGGAACTCTAAAGCCCAAATTCAGAAGTGGTAGGCGCGTGATAACGACTGCGGTTGAGCACAAATCTCTTTTGGCGTGCTGCAAAAAATTGGAAAACTTTGGTTATGAAGTGATCTACGTTAGACCGAACAAAGATGGCAGGAACCTAATTGAAGAGTTTGAAGGGCTAGTTGATGAAGACACGGCGCTTGTGAGTGTGATGCATGTTAACAACGAAACGGGAGATGTCTATGATATAAAGGGATTAGCAAGAGTAGTTAAACTCAAAAATCCGAAAACCTTGTTCCACTGTGACGCTGCACAGTCATTTGGGAAATTTGTGTTGGATGTTCGGGAGCTCGGCATTGATGCGATGAGTTTTTGTGGTCACAAGGTTGGCGCTCCCCAAGGAGTGGGTGGACTTTTTTTGAAGAATGGAGTCAGGGCCTGCTTGTTGGAAGGTGGTGTCCAGGAGTTTGGGGTACGGATGGGAACAGAAAATCTGCCCGGAATCGCTGGATTTGCCGAGGCGTGCGAAGACTTGGGACTAGAGTCGGTGGCTAGCAATTTTGAACGGATGAAGTTGTTAAAAGATTTTTTGGTCTCCAAGTTGCTGAAAATTGATGGAATAAGGGTTAATTCAGCCGAAAATGCATCCCCATATATACTCAATTTTTCGGCTTTAGGGATCCCTGCCCAGGTCATGCTTAACCGTTTGGAGAGGGATGGGATCTTTGTGGGGGTAGGGGCTGCGTGTTCCAAGAGCAAAGAAAGTCATGTCCTAAAAGCACTTGGTTTTAGCGGTGAAGTTATCAGTTCGGCGATTAGGGTGAGTTTTTGTCAAAAAAATGAGATGGCGGAGATAGAAAGGTTTGTGGAAATGTTCAGTTGTGCGGCTTGGGAGTTGCGGGCGAACGATACGAGGGGGAATTTGGGAGTTGGCAGGTGAGAGTGAGAAATTTTTGGTTGTAACGGATATCGATGGAACATTGCTCCCCGACGCGGCTGTGTGCGTGCCGCAGGTTAACTTGGCGGCGGCGCAGGAAATTGTGCGTGCGGGATTCCTTACCGTTGCAACGGGCAGGAGTTGCAGTGCGGCTAGGGAGATCTACAACGTTATAAAAGGGAATGCGCCGGCGATTATATACAATGGCAGTTGTATATATGATTATGCGAATGAAAGGCCGCTGTTTGAGAGATGTCATGTTGGACTCACAGCCGATTTGCTTTCGCAGGTTATGGAGAAATATAAGGACTGCGGTATCTTGATGTCCGACATAAAAAATGAATATGTGGTCAGGGACGACGAATACATAACTGCTTATTTCGAAAGGGTCCACATAGCGGGTAGCTCAGCGGAGTTGCGGGACTGCACGAGGATGTTAAGGGTTGTAATTTCTTGCAGCGAAGAGGAGCAGGACGAGCTATATGAGTTTCTGTGTGGGATAACTGGTGAAGAGTTTGAGATAACTAAGTCGGCGAGACATTTTATCGAGATTTTACCGAGTGGAGTTTCAAAAGGGGCGGCGCTTCTTAAGCTGGTTGAACTCATGGGGATCTCGATGCGTAACGTTTTTGCCATTGGGGATTATTATAATGACCTTGAAATGCTTGCGCTTGCAGGTCACCCGGTAACAGTGCTTTCTGCACCTAGGGATATAAAAAATGCCTGTGAGTATGTTGTGCGCGACCCTGTTGACGGGTCCCTGATGGATGTATTTGACCTGTTGAAGGAGGCATGTGGCTGAAAACTTTGATGAAGTTCAACCTGGCCGATAATTTTTCGCTAAAGAATACATTAGAGTGTGGTCAATGTTTTAGGTGGAACGAAGATTCAGATGGCTCGTTTTGCGGTGTTGTTGGAAAAAAGTACGCAAGGCTCACACAGTGTGGCAAAGAACTCTTCGTTGAAGAATTTGGTGGGAGATCCAGCGCTTGTTTCTGGCAGAAATACCTAGCATTGGATGAAGATTATCGGATTATAGAATCAAAACTTATGAAAATCCCAATACTGAAAGCGGCATATGAATTTTCCCCGGGGATTAGGATATTAAGGCAAGATGTTTGGGAGACGCTTATCTCCTTTATAATTAGCCAAAATAATAATATCAAAAGAATCAAAGGGATTATAAACAGGCTTTCTAAGCTGGCAGGCACTGAGATTTGTGATGGTGTTTATGCATTTCCGAAACCGGATCAGCTTGTGAAGTTTGACATTGAGGATTTGAGGAGCGTTGGAAGCGGCTTTAGAGCGAGGTATATATCTTCTGCGGCAAGATTAGTGGCAGAAGGGGTTGTTGATCTGCCGGGGATTGGTTTGATGTCGGATGAAGCGGCGCGCTGCGTGTTAACGAAAATAAGCGGTGTTGGCCCAAAAGTTAGTGCCTGTGTTTTGCTCTATGGGTTGGGGAGGAAGGCGTGGGCGCCGGTGGATGTGTGGATGAAAAGGGGACTTTTGAAATATCTCCCAGATGGATGGCCTGCAGAAGTCAAGGGAGTTGAGGGAGTTGCTCAACAGTACCTATATAATTACCTGAGAGTGGGTGGTGATGGTAGTTGATGTGCATTCTCCCGAGGGTCACTTACCCTTTGGGTCCCTAGGCATTCGCGGCAAAGTCGCTTTTTTAAGCATTTCTTAGGTTGCAAAGAAAGGTTCCAGAAGCAGATCGGGAAAACCGGATAGCTTCTTTGGACCTTCTTACAGTGCTTTTTTCGAGGCAAGAAGAGGGAATTTGATTGATGAACTGGCAAGTCGGAGGTAGATTATGTTAAATGGTGCAAGCATTTTGATTACTGGTGGAACCGGGTCCTTTGGGAAGAATTGCGCAAAGTACCTGCTCGCAAATTATGATGTGAAGAAGATAATAATCTTTTCAAGGGATGAATACAAGCAGTTTATGCTTAGGCAGGAGCTACCCGATCGCAGACTGCGTTTTTTTGTGGGCGATGTCAGGGACAAATATAGGTTAAAAAGGGCATTTGATGGCGTTGATTACGTATTGCATGCAGCGGCGATGAAGCAGGTCCCAACCTGTGAATATAACCCGATTGAAGCAATCAAAACTAATGTCAATGGGGCCGCAAACATTGTGGATGCGGCTTTGGATGCCGGTGTGAAAAAGGTGATAGCTCTTTCAACAGATAAGGCAGTTAACCCTATTAATCTTTATGGTGGCACAAAGTTACTTTCGGATAAGCTTTTTGTTGCGGCTAATTACTATGTGGGAGGGAAGGGAACGGTTTTTGCAGTTGTCAGGTATGGCAATGTGGCGGGCAGCCGCGGTTCCGTTATCTCGCATTTTCAGAATTTGGCTAAAAGTGGGGCTAGAAATTTGCCGATAACTGACCAGAGGATGACTAGATTTTGGATAGGGATAGATAAGGGGATAGAACTGGCGCTGAAGGCGCTTGAACTTTCCAGAGGTGGTGAGATCTTTGTTTCGAAGATCCCATCCTTTAAGGTGACGGATCTTGCTAGGGCGATTCTTCCGGGTTGTGGTTTCGATGAGATCGGAATCCGGGAAGGAGAAAAACTTCATGAGATAATGATAACGGAGGCCGACGCCAGATTTGCCAGAGAATTCGAGGATCATTACCTAATATATTCACATCTGAATATGGAACGTGTCTCAGCCGTTTCAAAAAGCAGCGGAGCGAAGTTGCCGGAGGGATTTAGTTATAGTTCAGATAACAATACATCGTGGCTTGGAGTAGATGAATTGCGTGCTCTTTGCGAAAACATAAAAATCATCTGAGACGGCCGATGAGATGACCAAGACGGCGGAGGTTTTGGGATGGGCAGTAATGGTATTTGGCGTAGGATAAAGAGTAAAAACGAATTTTTTTTGACGCAGTTGTTCATTGCTCCTATTGTGATTTGCGGGAACTCTTGGCAAGCAGGTTTGGTTTTTTCGTTCGCTGTGGTTTTGGTTGTTCTCGCATCAGAGATCATCTCAAACACCTTCAGGAGTAGATTGTATGTAAAGTTGGGCGCGATTTTTAACATTTTCATCTCGTGTTTGATTTATATTCCGGTATTTATCTTATTCAAAGAGAACTATCCTTATGTTGTGGATTCAAACAAGATCTATTTGCCGATTTTGGTTTTGCATACCTTTGCATTTAGTGATTCTAAGGTGTTTACAAAAACAGGGAATGCTTACAAGCCTTTTGGGCTGCTAAACAGCGTTCTTTATGTTTTGTTTTTTAGCGTGCAGATACTATTGATCTCGGGGTTGCGAGAGTGGTTGAGTGGTCACAGGTTTTGGGGCCCGGGAATTGCGGGTTTTGCGTTCCCATTTGGTGGATTCATCATTATGGGATTTGTGTTAGCGGGAATCAACAAGCTTGCCAAAATCGAGAGTGCGGAACATGAAGCTTGACGGCAAATCCTGGTTGTATACGGACTTCGGGGAATTAGAAAACGAGTTTTGCAAGAAACTAGTCGAGGCGAGGGGCGCTGCGGTTGCCGTCGGCGGAGTGCCGTTGAAGGCGAAAAGGACATATTGATGTTTGAAAAGGATTTTGATATAATTTCCTTGGATGCGGGTTTCGTAATCTGTTATTTCAGAACTGAAGGGTCGCTTAGGCCGTTAGCGCGATTCACCAAAAAGTCGGTCGGGGTCCGGCTGTGAAGATTGTTTTTGCGGGCGCGTGGGAGCATTTTTAAAAGGGTGGGAGGTGTAACACTATTATGATATCAGCGGGAGATTTTAGAAATGGCGTAACGTTCGAAATGGATGGCGTGGCTTATCAGATAATTGAATTTCAGCATGTTAAGCCTGGGAAAGGTGCGGCCTTTGTACGAACGAAGGTAAGAAATGTGCTCACAGGAGCAGTGATTGACAAAACGTTTAATCCAACGGATAAGTTCCCGGAAGCATTCATCGAACGAAAAGAGATGCAGTACCTATATAATGAGGACGGCCTTTATTATTTTATGGACAATGAGACATATGAGACGGTCCAGATAAGCGGGGACGTTTTGAAATCGAACTTTAAGTTTGCGAAAGAAAATATGGAAATGAAGATCACATCATTTAATGGGAATATTTTGGGAGTTGAGCTGCCTTTTTTTGTTGTCCTTGAAGTAACAAAGACGGAACCTGGAGTCAAAGGAGACACCGCAACCAACGTGACAAAGAACGCAATTTTAGAAACGGGAGCAGAGATAAAGGTTCCGATGTTTGTGAATGAAGGTGACAAAATTAGAATAGATACAAGAACTGGAGATTATATGGAAAGAGCGTAGATTCTAGTGAGACTTATGGTAGGAGAAAGTAAAAGTTACGCTTTGGTTGAAGAGTGGTAGCAGAAATCGCTTCTTTCCGGTAATGTCTTTTACATAGCATGAGGTGTTGAAACGCTTGTTGTTTCAACTAAATTGTTGTATAATTTCAATGGTTAACTATTCTCTGGGGGTGGTTCCAGAGGGGCAAAAGGATGTGTGTATGGAGCTTGAGGATGCGCCAAAAAAAGTGAATAAAAAAAACGTTTTGACTGGTCTGCTTGTATTTGTTTTTGCGCTAGTTGGGTTGGTAGCAGTCTTTGGTCGGTTGTTCGGCTTCCTTTCAGACATCCTGAGTGGGCGCAATGAAAAGGAAAGGTTGACGAAATTTATTGAACCGGTTTTGATGTGTGATCCGGTGCCATTTGACGCAGGGGCAAAGCTTAGTGATAGCTTGTTATTTGAAGTGGCAATGAACAACATTTTTCTGAACAGCAAAAAGAAATACGCCAAAAGTGACGATAATGAATATATTATTCCGGAAAGTGACGTGGAAGTGAGTGTGGGCGAGTTTTTTGGCACTTCACAAAGACTCAAACATCAGAGCCTCAGGGATTTTTCCAAATTTTATTGTACTTATAGGCCAGAGGAATCGGCTTACCACGTTCAATTGGCGAGTCAGATTAATGGGTACCTTCCGTTAATTTCAGGTATAGAAAGGGGAGGTGGTCTGATTCGCCTGACTGTTGGGTATGCTAGACCGCAAATGTTCTTGCGTGATGAACAAGGTGAACTTCAAGTTGACAAAGAAATGATATATGTGGTCAAAAAAGAGAAGAGTAAGTATAGATTAGTGGCAATTGAGGATCCCGAAACGCCCCGAGAGTAGTTTCTGGAGGAGAGATGAGCAATTCTAGATAATGGCCTAAGCATGACTTTTATGGAGGCAATAAGAAATCGCAACGAACAAAGAGCGAGAGCTAACTACTTTGTTCACTCCTATGGTTGTAAGCAAAATGTTGCTGACTGCGAGCGGATCCGCGGGATTCTTGAGCTTTTGGGGTTCAAGCAGGGGACGAGCACAGAGAAGAGTGACATAATAATATATAATACCTGTGGGGTGCGACGCACGGCGACCGATAGGGTCCTTGGGAACATTGGGGCTCTAAAAAAGTTGAAAATCAAAAATCCAGAGCTTATTATTGGTGTGTGTGGGTGCATGGTCGAGCAAGAGGGTGTGGCAGATTACCTAGCAAGAAGGTTCCCGTTTGTGGATCTTATTTTTGGAACTAATCTGATCCATCATTTGCCGCGGTTTTTGTATGAAGTTTCGTTTGGGGCGCGGAAAATACGTGAGACAAAGCTCGATGACGGGATTGTTGAAGGTTTGCCGATCAGCCGTGAGGCGGGTGTGGTTGGCCTTGTTCCCATAACGTATGGTTGTGACAATTTCTGCAGTTATTGTGTAGTCCCCTATGTGAGAGGTCGTGAGCGTAGCAGGGAACCGGAAGTGATCTTAAACGAGATACGGGATTTGGTAGCGCAGGGTTACAAAGAGATCACACTTCTTGGCCAAAATGTTAATTCTTACGGCAAGGGGTTGGCTTGCAAGGTTAATTTTGCTGAGTTGCTCGCAAAGATTGATTCGTTGCCGGGCAGGTTTAGGGTTAGGTTTCTCACGTCCCACCCCAAGGACTGCTCGAAGGAATTGATCGATACAATTGCCGGGAGCGAAAAAATCTGTAAACAGATACATCTCCCGGTTCAAAGTGGCAGCGACGATGTCTTAAGGCTCATGAACAGGGGGTACACAAGAGAGCAATATTTGGACCTGGTGAGATATCTTAAAGAGAAAATACCTGGTGTGTCGCTTGGCAGTGATATAATTGTGGGGTTCCCAGGTGAAGGTGAACGGGAGTTTTTGCAAACGTTGAGCCTTGTGAAGGAAATAAAGTTCAACCTGCTATTCACTTTTGTGTATTCGCCAAGGAAGGGAACTAGGGCTGCGGATATGCCGGATGCGACCCCCAAAGAAGAAAAAAAAGCTTGGCTTGGTCGGTTGTTAAAGGAGCAAGAACTTATTAGTGATGAGCAAAATGCAAAACAGTGTGGGAAGGTCAAGGTTGTTTTGCCGGAACGTTTTACCGAAACAGCTGGCAAGTCGGTTCTTTTGGGGAAGTGCGGAAATGGGTTCTTGGTGGAATTTGAAGGGGAAAGAGGTTTGATTGGGGAGTTTGTTGAGGTCAAGATAGTGGGAGCGACAAGAAGAAGTCTGGTTGGCGAAAGAATGACAAAATGAGGGAGAGGATGATAATTACGGTGGGTGTAACTGTGCTTGATTTGTTTCGCGATTTTACCTTAAAGCTTCAGGAAGACGAAATGGTACAAAAATATATGGAGGCCCAAAAACAGGTGGATTCAGATGAAGTTTTGAACCGGGAAGTTGAAAAATTCAATAGCATCAAGGCGGATTTGAACTTTGAACTTGCAAGGGAATTGAAAGACACAGAAAAAGTAAAGGAACTGAATTTGGAACTCAAAAAACTTTATGACGTTATCGAAAGCAATCCTAAGATGGTAGCGTTGAATGAATCTAAAACCTCTGTGAATAAGTTCGTGCAAGATCTGAACTATATTTTGGTAGAAGCTATCAATGGTGCGGATCCCTATGCGGTGGACCCTGATGTTTACTCCTCGTGCCGCGGTGGGTGTTGTTCTTGTGAGGGAGGCTGTCACTAATTCCGATCCCCGGTGTCTTTGGGGGTGTTCGCTTTCCAAGCAATCCAGATTAGATGCTTTTTCCCAAAGTTTAGAGTTGTTTGTTTTGTGTTTTATTTAGTTTCAAATCTTACCACATTGGGAGGGTTAAAGCTGGTAATGGAAATACTTTCCCCCATGATGCAGCAATATTTCAGCATCAAAAAAAACCACAAGGACCACATTTTGTTTTTCAGAGTTGGTGACTTTTATGAGATGTTTTTCGATGATGCCGTGCTATGTTCCAAGGAACTAGATATCATACTAACAGGCAAAGAACGTGGACGTAGAGAAAAGGTCCCAATGTGTGGCGTGCCAATAGTTTCTTATGAGGGATATGTTGCAAAGCTTGTGAGTAAAGGTTATAAGGTTGCAATTTGTGAGCAGGTTGAGAGTGTTGTTGATTCAAAGGGGCTTGTTAAAAGAGATGTCGTGAGGGTTATTACGCCAGGCACGATAATTGAAGATAGCATTTTAAAAGAGGACGAGAATAATTATATTTGCTGTGTGAACTATAGCGGGCTGGATTCTCCCGTTGGAATCTGCTTTGCCGACAGTTCAACAGGTGAGCTTTTTGTTACGGATATTGATGGCAAAAATGATGAGAATATAGAATATAAGATTGTCAACGAACTTGCGAGATTTTTGCCAAAAGAGATTCTAACAACGTCGAAAATAAAGGAACTTGGCTTTGTTATGAGTTTTTTAAAGGGAAGGTTAATGTGTGCAGCTGACGTGTTAGATGCTTCGAAGTTCGATGAAAATGTTGCAAGAAGCAGGGTAGTGGATCATTTTAAGCAACCGGTTCTAGAAAAGCTCGGAATAAAAGAAATTTCTTGTGGCGTGGTTGCTTTGGGGGCTTTGCTTGATTATTTTTATGAGTATCAAAAGAGCGGATTGCAGCGATTTACAAGTATAAACTTCTATAATGAAGCGCAATTTATTAACTTGGGGAGTCAGTCTCAACGCAATTTGGACATTTTGGAAAACTCACAAACAAAGGGTAAAAAGGGGTCGCTGCTTGGAGTATTAGATAGGACAAAGACGGCAATGGGGAAACGTATGATGAAAAAGTATCTTACACGTCCTCTTGTGAATATAGTGATAATAGACCAGAGACTCAGTGCCGTTGAAGAGCTAAGCAAAAACAATACTACACTATCCGATTTGACTGATTTGTTTGCAAGTGTTTTTGATATCGAGCGGATTTTAACAAAGATCGTGTTTGGGAATGCCAATCCAAGAGAATTGAGAAGTTTGGAATTCACTTTGAGAAGGCTGCCCGACATTAAGGATCTTTTAAGAAACATGAGTTCTTCGGGGTTGGCAAGCATCTATAGTAAGTTGGATGTACTCGCAGACGTCAGAACGCTTATAGACGAAATTGTCTCGGAAGAGCCACCGGTGAACTTTAAAGATGGCGAGATAATCAAGCGTGGACACAATGAGGCTATCGACGAACTGCGGAATCTTTTGAAAAACTCAAAGGGGTATCTTGCCAAGATTGAGCACGAAGAGCGTCAAAGGACGGGGATAAAAAATCTGAAAGTTGGATATAATAGGGTATTCGGTTACTTTATTGAACTCTCTAGGCAAAGTTCGGATTTGGTGCCAGATTATTACGTTAGAAAGCAAACTCTTAGCAATTGTGAACGCTACATCACAAATTCTCTTAAGGAACTTGAAGAAAAAATACTTACGGCGAATGAACGGCTTCATGATTTGGAGATGCAGGTTTTTAGCCAGTTGATAAAGAGGGTTGCGGACCAAACGGCGAGGATTGGGCAAACAGCAGCTCTCCTAGCGGAGCTTGATGTTTTGTGTTCGTTTGCGACTGTTTCAGTTTCAAACAGGTATGTAAAACCCACAGTTTCTCACGAAGGTGGCATCGAGATTAAAGATGGCCGGCACCCGATTGTGGAAGAGTTAAAAGAACGGGATTGCGCGGAGGGATTTGTTGCAAACGACTGTGTGTTGGATAACGATCAAAACCAAGTTGCCATTATAACGGGGCCTAACATGGCCGGCAAATCGACCTATATGAAGCAGAATGCACTTATTGTTCTGATGGCACAAATTGGTTGTTTTGTGCCGGCATCTTTTGCCAAAATTGGAATCGTTGATGGTATTTATACTAGAATCGGAGCAAGTGATGATATTATGTCCGGGCAATCCACATTTATGGTTGAGATGAGTGAGGTTGCATATATTTTAAGCAATGCAACACGGAATAGTTTGATTATTTTGGATGAAGTTGGTCGCGGAACTTCCACATATGACGGGATGAGCATTGCAAGGGCCATTTTAGAATACATTTTGGATAAAGAGGTTTGTGGTGCAAAAACTTTGTTTGCAACCCACTACCATGAAATAACGGATATTGAGGGAAGCTTTGCGGGGGTAAAAAACTATAATATTGCGGTGAAAAAACGGGAAAACGATATTGTGTTTCTTAAAAGGATTGTCAAAGGAGCCACAAACAAAAGTTATGGGATCGAAGTTTCTAAACTATCTAAGTTGCCTGCGCGGGTTGTTGATAGGGCCTCTCAAATTTTGAGTGATTTGGAGCAAAAACACAAAAGTGCAGGGGTTGTGGCAAGTGATTCAAAAAGTTCGCCTGAATTGGAACCCAGCGTCAGTGAGTTTCTTGAAAAACTTGATGTGAATGTGCTTTCCCCGATAGAGGCCATGAACGCACTGATTGAATTGAAAAACAAGTATGAAAAAACAAAGGGCGAGGGGTAAAAGTGAAGCACAAAGGAAGGTGAAGTGAAACTGTGGATCCGAGGGATATAGATTTTGTTCAGATGGAACACGACATTTTGAAGTTTTGGGAAGAGAATCGATGTTTTGAAAAGCTGGTAAAGAAGAATGCGGGGAAGAAGATTTTTAGATTTCTGGATGGCCCTGTGACGGCGAATAATCCGATGGGGGTTCACCACGCTTGGGGTAGAACTCTTAAAGATTTGTTCATCAGATATAAGAGTATGAGTGGGTATACTTCGCATTACAGAAGTGGGTTCGATGGCCAAGGGCTCTGGGTCGAAGTTGAAGTTGAAAAGGAACTTGGGTTCAAAAGCAAGCAAGATATCGAGGATTATGGGATTTCTGAATTCACTGACAGGTGTATGGAAAGGGTCAGCAAATATTCAAAAATAATCACTGAGCAATCTAAAAGGCTTGGACAGTGGATGGATTGGGAAAATTCATATTACACAAATACTGATCAGAATATAGAAGGAATCTGGCAGTTCCTTAAGGTTTGCCACGGGAACGGCTGGCTCAAAAAGGCAAGTAGACCCATGGCATGGTGCCCGCGATGCGGGACTTCCCTCTCTGAACATGAAATGACCGGCTCTCACAAATCTATCGAACACGTTTCGGTCTTTGCAAAGCTGCCGGTTAAGGGGAAAGATTTCGAGATTCTGGTTTGGACGACGACCCCTTGGACGCTTTCTGCAAATCTTGCGGTCGCCGTTAATCCTAAAGTTGAATATTTTGTTGTTAAATGTGCGTCACACGAAAAGCCCCTAGTTCTTTGCAAAAACGCAATGGGACATATTGAGCCCGAAAGAGAGATAGTTGCTAAGCTCAAGGGTGAAGAGTTGGTTGGGCTTGAATATGAAACATTTTTCCCGGAATTTGCCATTCAAAAAGGCCGAAAGCATGAGATTTTGGGTTGGGCTGATGTTTCACCCGAAGAAGGTAGCGGGATAGTTCACATTGCACCGGGCTGCGGAAAAGAAGATTATGAACTTTGCAAACCGCTCGGAATTGAAGCAGTTTGCCCGGTTGATGAGAATGGTGTGTTTTATAGTGATTATGGTTTTTTAAGTGGTAAAAAAGCAAGTGAAGTTGCAGATCTTATTTTTGAAAAACTAAGCGGGGCAGGGAAGTTATTTAAAACGTTGCCAGTCACCCACAGTTACCCGGTGTGTTGGCGTTGCAAAACAGAGGTGCTCTTCAGATTAGTTAAGGAGTGGTTCATCGAGACTGCCGAGGTCAGACCGCTTCTGCTTGCGGCAAACAAAACAATCAAGTGGGAGCCAGAATATATTGGCAAGCGCATGGAAGATTGGCTCTGCAATATGGGTGACTGGAACATTTCGAGAAAACGGTTTTACGGTTTGCCGTTGCCAATTTATGAGTGTGAAAAGTGTGGCAAGGTGACGGTTGTTGGTTCAAAGGTGGAGCTCGCCTCTCTTAGCAGCGATAAAGTTGGCGACATTCCGCATCTTCACAGACCCTGGATTGATGACGTTGGGGTAAGCTGCCCTGAGTGCGGGGAGCGCGTGAAAAGAGTTCTTGAAGTTGGTGACGTTTGGTTAGATGCTGGAATAGTCCCGTTTTCAACTCTTTGGTATTTTGACGATAGAGAAAAATGGGATAAGCACTTCCCGATTGAGTGGGTAACAGAGATGAACGAGCAGGTGCGGCTCTGGTTTTATTCAATGTTGTTTATGAGTGTAACTCTGATTGGCAAAGCGCCTTATGAACACGTTTTAGCCTATGCCAGTGTGGTTTCTGAAGATGGTTCAAAGTTTTCGAAGACTGGCCATATGATCAAGTTTGATGAGGCAGCAGAAAGGCTCGGCGCAGACGCTGTTAGGTACCTTTATGCGGGTTCTGGGATTGCAAATGACGTCAGGTTTGGGTTTAATTTGGGCGAAGAAGTTAGAAGAAAGCTGCTTGGGTTTTGGAATATTTACTTGTTTTTTGAAACATACGCGAGCTTAGAAAGACCGGATCTTTTGAACAGACCGGCCTCAGAGCCAAACGAGACAGATGTGTGGTTGGATGCAAGGGTGACTCTGTTTGCCGAGAGAGCAAGGGAGTCCTATGAAGTTTATGATTCACAGGGGGTCGTCAGTGAGTTTGAACAGGGGATAGATGACATTTCGAATTGGTATATTCGGATCAACAGAAAGAGATTTTGGCAAGGGGAAACCAATGCGTTTCTTGCACTTTTCGATGCAATCAAACGCTTAGCAATCGTAATGGCTCCGATCATCCCGTTTATGAGTGAGTTTATCTGGCAAAATCTGGTGCGTAAACTTAGGCCGAACGAACTGCTTTCGGTCCACTTGAATGAGTTCGAGGGGAAGCGTGATCTAACAGAGGCGCAGCTGAAAATTTTAGCAGAAACAGATATAATTCGGCAGGTGATTACTCTGGCGCTCAAAGCCAGAAACGAAAAGCAGATCAAAATTAGGCAGCCGCTTTCTAAGCTCTATGTGATCGTTCCCAAAGAGCAAAAAGGACCAGTCACAAACGCAAAAGAAATCATAATGAATGAGGTAAATGTAAAGGAACTTGAGTTGTTAGAAAGTGACGAGAGCCTTTTGACTAAACGGTTGGAACTTGATTTCAAAAAGGCCGGTAGTGTTTTGAAGGGGGAGCTGCCAAAATTCAAAAAGGCCCTAGATGAGGCAACAAAAGAGGACCTTGAAGTGGCGGTTGATACGATTTTACGTGGCAAAGAGCTGAAAATTTCTGGCTTTGATGATTTTGTTGCCGCTGACCTTTTTGTGGTGAAGAGCGAAACAAAAGATGGGGTGCATCTGGTTCAAGAAAAAGGGATTTCGGTCGCTCTTGAGACCAATCTTTCAGAAGAACTTGTAAGGGAAGGGATATACAGAGAGTTGTTGCGCAACTGTCAGGTTATTCGCAAAGAAGCTGATTTTAGGGTGGACCAACGGATATATCTTGGAATCAGCTCGGATAATGAGTTGCTTGATTCTGTGCTTTCGGAATATAAAGATAAGCTGATGGCCGAAACGCTGGCAACAAAATTTGAAAAACAACTTGCAGAAAAACATGTTGAAAAGTCTGTTGTTATTAATGATGGGGTTGTTTTGGTTCAGATGAAAGGTGTTTAATAAGAGGTGTGGAGTGGTGAGTTTTGGAAAAACATATTTTGGAATTTCCGGGTTTAGGGTTGGCGTTTGAGTTGAGAAGGGTTGCCTTTTCGGTTTTTGGTATGCATATTTATTGGTATGGGTTAATTTTGTTTTTTGCCGTGACTATGGCCGGTATATATGCTTGGGTCAGGGCTAAGGGATTCGGGCAAAGTGAAGACTCTTTTTTGTTTTTTATAACTTTTGCGTTTGTGGGAGGCGTCATTGGGGCAAGGGCGTATTATGTAGCTTTTGAATATAAAGCTTTTCAATCGTTTTCTGATGTGCTTAATTTTCGTGCAGGTGGCATTGCGATATATGGCGCTCTCATCGGCGGTGTGATTGCTATGTTTATCACGTCACGTTGCATAAAGGAGCCACTCCTCCCAGCCCTTGATCTTTTTGCCAATGCGGCCCTTTTGGGGCAGGCTATTGGGCGTTGGGGAAACTTCGTAAATATGGATACTGTTGGTAAAAACACAAATCTGCCGTGGAGAATGACCAGTTTGCCGATTCAGCGTGATCTTTTCACTGCGCGGGCCCACGGGTTGAATGTGAGTCCCGAATTACCTGTGCATCCCTGTTTTCTTTATGAATCAATTTGGTGTCTGATTGGTTTTTTAGTGGTTGCATTTTATGCAAAGAGAAGGAAGTTTGACGGGGAGCTATTGCTGATTTATATGATGTGGTACGGCTTCGGTAGAGGTTTGATAGAGTCGCTGAGGATAGACAGTTTGATGTTTATGGGCTTTAGGGTTTCGCAGGTGCTTTCGATCTTGCTGTTTGTGACTGCTTGGATTGTGTGGCGAAGGGGGAGAAAGCGAGTAGTTCGCGGGTCGCAGTTACAGGGGAATGTGGTGTAGAGACTTGGGACAAGAGAGTTTGCTTGAAATTATAGAAATTCTGAAAGAGAAATATGGCAAAATCAGCTGCGAGTTGATTCATAGCGAGGATTATGAATTGATGATTGCGGCGAGGCTCTCTGCACGTTGCAAAGATGATCGGGTAAACGTGATTACGAAGCGATTGTTTAGACGATATCCGACGCTTCACTCGTTTGCTAGTGCTGATTTCAGTGAGGTTGAGGAGATTATTCGGCCGTGTGGACTTTCTAACACAAAGGCAAGGGATATTGTGGCAGCTTGCCAGATGCTCGAGGTGAAATTCGGTGGAAAGTTGCCGAGTTCCATTGAAAGGCTCATCGAGTTGCCCGGTGTGGGAAGAAAAACGGCAAATCTGATTTTGGCTGAGGTTTTTCATGAGCCCGCCGTGATTTGCGATGTTCACTGCATCCGAATTTCAAACAAGCTCGGACTTTGCCGTACGAAGGATCCATCAAAAGTAGAGAGGGTCTTGCGAGCGGTTTTGCCTCCCCAAGAATCGACCGGGTTTTGCCATCGTTTGGTGCGATTTGGCAAGGATGTTTGCCGTGCGAGGAACCCAAAATGTGGGAGCTGCGAACTTGTTGCTCACTGCGATTGGGTACGGATGGAGTGACGGTGCGATTTGCAGAAAGGGGTTCTCAAATTGATTTGGTTCTGGATTTTATCTCTGTGTGGTTGTGCCAGATCAGCAAAAGACCGGGTGCAACTACCACCGCAATAGCATCACGTTGCGAAAGTTAAACCGAGACTGGGCCATGATGCGTTAGCTAGCGGATCTTGACAGATTCGCGGGAATTGTGCTAGAATGTGGGGGCCGCGTGTTGGAGGGTTCTTCTAAAGGGTTTAAAATCCCTACCTTTCGCAGCGAGATGGTAAAGTAGGTGGTCGAGCTCGATGTATGCTGTAATAAAAACAGGAGGCAAGCAATATAAGGTTGCGCCGAACGACGAGATTTATGTTGAAAAGCTCGGGGTAGATGAAGGTGGAGAGCTAGATGTCAAAGATGTTGTCGCGGTGCACGATGGCAAGGAGTTCACTTTTGACCCCGAAAAATTGAAAAAAGTATGCGTGAAAGCAAAGGTACTGAAAAACGGCCGCGCAAAGAAGATGATGGTGTTCACGTATAAACCTAAAAAGAACCAAAAGCGGAAGATGGGGCATCGGCAGGAGTACACAAAACTGCAGATCTTGGCAATAGAGGGAGTATGATTACAGTTCGGTTTGACCGAGTCGGTGGCAAAGCGAGGCGAGTTAGCGTCTCTGGTCATGCGGAGTATTCGGGTTGTGGGCAGGATCCCGTTTGTGCAGGGGTTTCATCGGCAGTGCAGATGGTTGTGAATGGCTTGGTAGAAGTTTTGAAGCTCAAATGCGGCGTCCGAAAAGGCGAAAATGAGGTTGAAGTTCTGCTCGAAGATTCTCGTTCCGAAAACACAAGGGCAGGAGAGATGTTTTTGGAAGCGTTTCGCTTGCATATGGAGCTTTTAGCAGAAAAATATGAAGGCACGATAAATGTGATAGTAACGGAGGGGTAGCCAGTGTTCATTTTGGATTTGCAGTTTTTTGCGCACAAAAAGGGAGCAAGTTCGACCAAAAACGGGAGAGATTCAGAATCCAAAAGGCTTGGTGTTAAAAGGGGCGATGGGCAGCTGGTTTTGGCCGGGAACATTTTGATAAGGCAGCGTGGGACTCATATCCACCCAGGTAACAACGTGCGAAGGGGGACCGACGATACGCTTTTTACAACCATTGCGGGCAAAGTGAAGTTTGAACGAATGGGTCGCAATCGAAAGCGTGTCAGTGTGTACGCTGTTTAAGGAACCTTTTTAAATTCGCTTAACGATTTCAGTCGCTTTGCAGCGTCTTAGGGGCGGGCAGGCGGTTGTTTTTTTACATCGGGAAACTCTGTGGGCAGCGCCCGGACCGGCCTAGGGAGCTATATAAAACACGTTTTCTACGGCTTGCCACTGATTACAAGAGAGTGGATTGTGGCGGTTCTGGCTATTTTTAGGATATAGGATTCTGCGCTTTGGTGGCAAGCACTGTGAAGGAGGGTCCAGGAGCGGGGAAGTTCTGGATCCTCTTCTCTGGCTTGTTTCCTAGATGGCGGGTTTCCAAAGCAAGATAAAGACTTGGACGGTTACTAGAGGGCAAGAGGAGAACGCTTCTTTTGGAGGAGAGCAATCGATGTTTGTTGACGTTGCAGAAATACGTATAAAATCGGGGAGCGGTGGCAATGGAGCGGTTAGCTTTCACCGCGAAAAATATGTTTCTGCCGGTGGACCTGACGGTGGCGATGGTGGCAAAGGCGGAGATGTTATCTTAAAAGCTGATCCGCACTTAAATACGTTGGTTGATTTTAGGTATCGCGTGCTGTATGTTGCAAAGGACGGGGAGAATGGTGGCCGCAATAACTGTTCCGGCAAATCTGCACCAGACACAGTCATTCGGGTGCCGAGCGGGACAATCGTGAAGGATAAAGAAACGGGGAACATCATCGTAGACATGTCTCAAAAGGAGAGTTTTGTAATTGCGAGTGGTGGTCGTGGAGGACGTGGCAACCAGCATTTTGCAACTTCATCGCGGCAGGCTCCGCAGTTCGCGATTCCGGGGGAAGATGGCGTCTCTATGGAGCTTATTTTGGAGCTCAAGCTGCTCGCCGACGTGGGATTGATTGGCCTGCCCAATGTGGGAAAATCGACCTTAATTTCTGTGATCAGCAATGCAAGGCCCAAGATTGCCAACTATCATTTCACAACTTTGCAACCTAATTTAGGTGTGGTTAGTGTGGGCGAAGGGGAATCATTTGTGGTGGCGGATATCCCGGGGTTAATTGAAGGCGCTAGTGCGGGAGTCGGTTTGGGGCACGCCTTTTTGCGGCATGTGGAGCGTTGCAGAATGCTTTGGCATGTTGTTGATGCCGCGGCGCTTGAGGGTGAAAATGCAGTTCAGGGCATCGAAGTGATTAACAAAGAATTGGCATGCTTTAGTGAAGAGTTGGCTCAAAAACCGCAGGTTTTGGTTGCAAACAAGTTGGATCTTGCGTCAAAAGACCAGGTTAGAGAGTTGGAAGATTACGCAAAATGCACCAAAGTTCAGTTTTTTGGCGTTAGCGCGCTTGAAAGAAGTGGTCTTGATTCGCTCAAGAAGGCAACTTTAAGGAAGCTTGAAGAGTTGCCTCCAATTAAGGTTTTTGAATCGGATTTTGACGATGATTTTGCGAAATCCCGCCGGGAAGGAATTGACAACGGGTTTGAAATCGAGGTGGAAGACGGCGTGTTTAGAGTCAAATCGAAGCTACTTCTCCGGATTTTAAAATCAGTCGATTTGTTTGATTGTGGGGCGCTTTTATATTTTCAGAAAATGCTCGTCAAAATGGGTGTGGATGCGCAGTTGCGAGCTCTTGGGATTAAGGAAAAGGATGTTGTGATTATCGATGGAATCGACTTTGATTTTGAGTATACGATGTGAGTGAAATTGTGAAGTGAGTTTGCCTTTCACTCGGAGATGTAATGAAAAATTTTCAAGGATATCTGCGGTGTAAAATTTTGAAAATTTTGTTACATTTTGAAGAGCTGGAAAATCAAGGGGACAGGCGCAAATTGGAAGGTCTTGGGCTTTATATAGGGCAATGCAGTGATTTTGATGTTGTCGAAGTTGCTTTGTTTTACAAATCTCGAAGTGGCACTTGTGACAAATATTTTGTTGGAAGGTGAAATTGTTCGAATTTTCCGCTTTGTCGTCAATGGCCGGCAGGCTTGACTTTCGTGATGAGATGCACGATAATACGTATAGGCTGGTGGCTTTAGGTTGCGGAAAGGCATTGGTTTTGGTAGTGGTATTGATTGGGGGTTATTTTACATGTTAGTACGAGTAAAGAAGAGGGAAGGGAATCTGGTTCCGTTTATTAAAGACAAAGTAACGCTGGCCATATTCAAAGCTGCTTGCGCCGTTGGTGGTGACGATTGGAGCCGGGCGGAGGAATTGTGCGAGCAGGTTGTTAATCTGGCCGAGAAGGCCTTTCCGGATGGAATTGCAGAGGTTGAAAGAGTTCAGGATATCGTGGAGAAAGTGCTAATTGAAAATGGTCATGCCAAAACGGCAAAGGCGTATATTCTCTACCGTGAGCGGCACAGAACGATGCGGGAGTCGAATGCTCTTATTGATGCGACGGTCAGGATGTTTTCTGAATATATCGAAGATGAGAGTTGGGAGATTAAAGAGAATTCCAACACACAAAAATCAATAAACGGTATGAACAATTATGTGAGGGAGGCCTTCACCAAGCAATATTGGTTGAATGAAGTCTATCCGCAGGATGTTAAAGAGGCTCACATATCAGGAGACCTTCACATTCACGATCTTGGATTTTTCGGTTCCTATTGTGCCGGGTGGGATCTGTATCAGCTGCTGACCAAAGGGTTCGGCGGGGTCGATGGCAAGGTGGAATCAAGGCCTGCTAGGCACTTGCGGTCATTCTTGGGGCAGGTTGTCAACTCCACTTTTGTAACGCAGGGAGAAACTGCGGGGGCCCAAGCGTGGTCGTCGTTTGATACCTATTGTGCCCCGTTTGTAAGATATGACAATTTGAGTTATAAGGCGGTTAAGCAGGCGATTCAGGAGTTTGTTTTTAACCTTAACGTTCCGACCAGAGTAGGTTTTCAGTGCCCGTTTTCTAACATAACATTGGATGTTGTTTGTCCTAACAATCTGCGTGACAGAGCTGTTGTGGTTGGCGGCAAAGTGCAAGATGAGACTTATGGTGAGTTTCAGGCTGAGATGGACATGGTCAATATGGCGTTTTGCGAAGTTATGATGGATGGTGATTCCAAAGGGCGTGTTTTCACCTTTCCGATTCCAACGATCAACATTACTAAAAGCTTCGATTGGGACACGCCGGTTGTGAACAAGATTATGGAGATCACCTGCAAATATGGGGTGCCCTATTTTTCAAACTACATAAATTCCGACCTCTCACCAGAGGATGCCCTTTCGATGTGTTGTAGGTTGCGGCTGAACACAGGTGAGCTCAGGAAGCGCGGTGGTGGGCTGTTTGGTTCTAACCCTTTGACCGGTTCAATCGGTGTGGTGACCTTGAATTTGCCGCGTGCTGCGTTTCTTTCGAAAACAAAAAGTGAGTTTAACGAGCGTTTGGAAAAGTTGATGAAGCTTGCTGTTTCAAGCCTTGAAATTAAGAGAAAGATTGTGGAATTGCAGACTAAAAAAGGAATGTATCCGTATTCCGCGAGTTACTTGCAGGGGCTTTATGATAGGACTGGCCAATATTGGTACAATCATTTTAACACGGTCGGGATCATTGGGATGAACGAAGCTTGCATCAATCTGCTTGGAGAAGATAAAGATCTAACCACAAAAGAGGGGCAAAAGTTCGCAATCGAGACTTTGAACTACATGCGAGATTTTATCAAGAAGGTGCAGGAAGAGACGGGGCACTATTATAACCTTGAAGCAACGCCGGCGGAAGGCACAAGCTACAGGTTAGCTAGGAAAGATGTGGCAAAATTCAAAACAATTAAGACCGCAGGTGGCAGTACCCCTTATTACACGAACTCGTCGCAGCTTCCGGTTGGCTTTACCGATGATATCTTTGAGACATTAGATCTCCAGGATGAGCTGCAGAGCTTATACACAGGTGGGACGGTTTTGCATCTCTATTTGGGGGAAAACATCAAAGATATTGAGGTCGCGAAGGCGTTGATTAAAAAGGTGTTCACTAATTATAAGCTGCCTTATATTTCAATAACTCCAACGTTTTCGGTCTGCAGTGACCACGGGTATATTTCTGGGGAGCACTTTGCGTGCCCTGAATGCGGCAAAGATGCCGAAGTTTGGAGTAGGGTTGTTGGGTTTTTAAGGCCGGTACAAAACTATAACAAGGGCAAGTATGCCGAGTATATGGAAAGAAAGAAGTACCGAGTTCCGGGTGAACGGAAGCAGGAGGTTCAAGAGGTTACTGTGAAGAATTTCCCAGCGGAGCAGGAGATAATTGCATAAACGGGCCCGTGGGTTTGTTCAAATGGTGTGAAGATATGAGGGTATTTTTAGAGAGTCACCTTGCAATAGCGGGTGGCTCTCTTTTTGTGTTGTCTGCTTTTTGTTTTTGCAAAGCAGCCGCGCTGCCACAGTCAACCAAGTGTAGGTTAGCTAAGTGCCCAAATCCCGCCAAAAAGTTCACTTGTTTTGAAGTTGGTTAAAGTTGTGATTTTATTCGATGACTTCCTCAGTCTTTATCGAATAGGTATTTTCCAAGATTGATCCTGATTCGTCCAGCAGCACTCCGTGCAAGGAGGCTTCTGCCTCTTTTATTTCTCTTATTTGTGGGTTAGTTTTTGGGAAATTTGGGACAAAAATGGTACAACAATCTTCATATGGCAAAATGGAAGTTTCAAATGTCCCTATCTTGCGTGCTATCTCGATAATTTCACTCTTATCCATTCCGATAAGCGGCCTGAAAACGGGCAGAGTACAGACTTCCCCTGTGCAGGTTATAGCCTCCAAAGTTTGGCTTGCGACTTGCCCTAAGCTTTCGCCGGTGATTAGCGCGCCCTCATCATTTTCAAAAGCAATTTGCGTAGCAATCCGCAGCATAAACCGCCGCATTATAATTGTGAATAATTTTTCGGGACAAAGTTTTTTAATTCGCTCTTGAATGTATGTGAACTCAACGGTATGCAACACAGCTTGGCCACAATATTTTGTTAACTTTCTGAACAATTCCACAACCTTTTTGCGGGCAAGCTCACTGGTATACGGTGGGCTTTCGAAGTGTGTATAGCTAAGATTTAGACCTCTCTTGGCAAGCATATATGCCGCAACAGGACTATCGATTCCTCCTGAAATGAGCACATTTCCCCTGCCACAACACCCAACAGGCATCCCACCCAGCCCACGAATCTCAGAAACATAAATATAAGCGCCATCTCGTCTGATTTCTACTTTAAGCGTCAAGTCCGGATTGTGCACATCCACGCGAACACCTTTGACATTTTGCAAAATAAATTCACCGATTTGTGGGCAAAGTTCTGCGGAACATGGCACAAACTTTTTATCTATCCGCTTTGCTTCTACTTTGAAACTGTTAAATGATTTGGATTCCTTTATCAACTGCAAACAACACGACTTTATAGTATCGAGATCTTTGTTACAAAGTTTAGCCTTTCCGAGCTTGCTGATTCCGAAAACGTTTTTGACGAGTTCTAAGGCTCCATCCAAATCCGAATGCTTTTGATTTGCTCTAACGACGAAGGTTGAATCAGATTCCAAAAGAGGGAATTCACCCAAACTTTTCAGCTTTTCTTTTATGTTTTTGCAAAGAAGAGCTACAAACTTCCCCTTATTCAGACCTTTCAAGACAATTTCTCCGGGTTTTATTAAGATCACGTCTTCAAACACGGCAATTTCCCCTCAACCAGAAACTGGCCGCACTTTGGCGGCCAATAATCTTTTTTAATATTTAAATTAGGTTCCAAAAATTTCCCCGCTGTGCCGTTTTGTGGCTAAATTAAAACCCGAAGGTTTCAAATAATGGAGATTCCTTGCATATTTCAGATTTTCTGCCGAGCTTTAGTTTCATCGCAGACATACCATCCACATCAAGAGATTGTCTCCTCGGAACTAACTGTTGGATTATAAGAAACCACAAATATCGAACACAGCAGGTTCGGCTGGGATCACTCACAACTGTTGCAACCTTTGTCACATCCCTCGTTGCGATCTTCGTCACAGCAATCACAGTCGCTACCATCCTCATCTAAACAACCACAACCGCAGTCATTTTCGTCTTCCGAAACATCAAAAAACTCCGAAAGCTGTTCTGTGAACAACTTCGAAATTTTGGCGAACTCATCCTCATCTTCGAGTAACGCAAATGTCTCTTCTCCATTTTCTGTAACAGCTTTTGCCACAACTAACTCATCTGACTGTGGATTGTCACCTTCTTCTTCCAGCTCTGCTGTAGAGAGCAGAGCAAAGTACCGCACGCCGTCCACACATAGCTCGTCTATTATCTCAAATTCATATTCCTTGCCATTTTCGTCCACAAAAACAACAATCTCGGCTTCTGATTCGAGCTCTTGTTCAATATCCATGTCTTCTTCTGATGCCATTTCAAATTCCTCCTCAATAGTAAGTATCATCACTGGCTTGATAATAACACTATTTCGTTAAAAAATCAACAATGTGCCCTTCGTTGGCTTCGCGCGCGCTGCGGCTGTGTCCCTCAAGCTTGTATGGCGAGATCACTTTTACTTTTTCTAACTCTTGCAAAAGTGGACGGTGCCAAACCACCCAATCTACCAAGGTCGATAGTCAACACTGTCAATCGATCACGAGATTTGTGTAGTTGGCCATTAGCCTTTTTATTCCAACTCCCTCGAATTCAATCTCTAGGAGTTGATCATTACCGGATGAATTGACTTTTTTTACCCTCCCCAGTCCAAATTTGGGGTGTCTAACCACTTCTCCTCCAGCGAATTTGGGCCCATTGTGCCGGGAACTCATTTCACTTTTGATATATCCAACGTACCCGCTTCTTCTGACCTGCTTCTTTTGCCTCACTAGGTTAGTGGGTTTTTCATCAAGGTGAATTTCGCACAAATCTTCCGGAACTTCTTTGAGAAATCGTGAGGGTTTGTTAAACGATGTTTTACCAAGGTAAGTTCGCCTTCCAGCCCGCACTAGGAATAATCTTTTTTTTGCCCTTGTAAACCCAACATAAGCTAGTCTTCTTTCTTCTTCCAGTTCTTTTTCGTCAAAAAACACCTTGTTGCCGGGGAAAATGCCATCTTCCATCCCCACGATGAAGACATTTTCGAACTCCAGCCCCTTCGCAGCATGCAATGTCATCAAATTGACGCAGTCTGTATCTGTTTCTGGATCTTTCAAATCCTCGCTGATTGCAATATCATTCAAAAACCCCTCTAGTGTGGGGTTTTCTTCAGTTTCCGAATAAATTAGCAGGTTAGATTTCAATTCGCTTATGTTTTCAAGTTTGCTCATCCCTTCCAGTCCGGCCTTCCTGAGCATGTCCCTGTAACCGGTTTTCTCCATCAATACGTCGATAAAATCCGGCAAATTCGTTGTTTCAAGATCGTTTTTTAGCTCACAGATCAACGCTGCAAAGCCCTGTAATTGGCGACTTTCCGTGGCGGTCTCAATTGCCTCAAACAGGCTTTTGCCTTCACTTTGTTTGATTTCATAAAGTGTGGCAATTGCCTTCGTCCCAATTTTGCGTTTTGGTTCGTTGATAATTCTGAGCAGCCTAATTTCGTCATTTCTGTTGACTATGACGTTTAGATAGGCTAGGATATCTTTGATTTCTTTTCTTTCATAGAACTTAAGGCCGCCGAAAATGCGATAGGGCAGGCTTTTCTTAGAAAAGATAGCTTCGATCACATTTGATTGAGCGTTCATTCGGTAAAGCACGGCGCAGTTGCTATATTTGCCGTTTTGTTTGATTATTCCCCGGATTTTTTCTGCAATGTATATAGCCTCTCGATGCTCGTCCTCGGCTTTGAAAATTTCAACTTTGGATCCTTCTTCATTTTGTGTCCAGAGCTTTTTCCCTTTTCGCGACGGGTTGTTGGCGATCACCGCGTTGGCAGCGGCCAATATATTTTGCGTGCTTCTGTAATTTTGCTCTAGCCTGATCAATTTAGCCCCTTTAAAGTGTTTTTCAAAGTTCAAAATGTTGTCTATGTCTGCGCCTCTGAACCTATATATACTTTGATCGTCATCTCCTACAACGCAAAGATTACCGTGCTCTTTGGCCAACAACTGCACCAACACAAATTGCGCGTAGTTAGTATCTTGATATTCATCTACCATAATGTGGCTAAAACGGTTTTGGTACCGCGTCAAAACTTCGGTATTTTGGCGCAGCAGGGATACAGCTAGCATAATTATGTCATCGAAATCTACTGCATTCCCAGCCCTGAGTTCGGCCTGATACGTCTTGTAGATTTCGGCAATAATCGACTTTCTGTAACTTTCGGCCACTGCACTTTGATAAGCATCTGGTGTTAAAAGATTGTCTTTTGCACGCCCTATCTCGGCAAGGACCAAGTTGACACTAAAAGTTTCCTCGTTCACTCCCCTAGCTTTAAAAATGCGCTTGATTAGCTTTTTTGAGTCATCAGTGTCATAAATTGTGAACCCTCTATTAAGGCCCGTTTCATCGATGTGATTGCGTAAAATTCGCAAACAGAGCCAGTGAAATGTTCCGGCATTAACGCTGTCAGCCGCTTCCCCAACTGTCTGTTTAAGGCGTTCCTTCAATTCCATTGCCGCCTTGTTTGTAAAGGTTATAGCCAGAATATTCCAAGATTTTACCTGTTTGCCCAAGATGCCGTCGTAGCTCACCCAGTCGATGTTTTCGGCATCTTTGTTTTTAAGTTGCTCTAAAGTAGCCTCATTTACGTGATCAGGTGCAACAAAGTTAAAATCTATGCCATACTTTATCATGTTGCGAATACGGTTTACGATGACGGTTGTTTTGCCGCTCCCTGCGCCGGCCAAGATTAAAACGGGCCCTGTCAAATTCCCGATAGCTGCTTGCTGCTGTGTATTCATATCACTAAAATAATGCTTTATTAAGTCGGTTTTAAGACTATTAGAGGGTTCCATTTATTAAATCTCCTCACACCATCGTTGGTGGGAACTCTATCAACTCCCTTTCAATTATAGCACAAAACAGTGACTTATGGGTGGAATTTAAAATTTGAATAACGGCACATATTATGATACTCTATGATCAGAGAGGGTAGTGTGTTTTGTATAGAGGTCGCAATCGTGCTTGTGCCAAGCTTTCGGTTCGTGCATCAGGCCACAGGAGTAGTTGAGGAAATATCCACCCAAAAGGAATGAGACATATTGAAAAGGCCGTTTTTTGTAATAGGAATAGTGTATCTGGCGGCAACACTTCTTGCGGGTATTACTGAAGGTTTTGTTAGTCAGGCACTTGGAATTTTGCTGGTACTGTTTGTGCCAGTTTTTTCCCGGTGCGTAGCACGCACGAGGTTTGGCAAAAACAAAAAAGAGATAGGGATAATAATGGTTACCGCTTTGGTCGCGGTTAATCTTTTAAATTTTCATTATCTTAAAACCACATTGCCAGCAGAAGGACTTGTTGGGCAGATGGCTAAGATAGAGGGAGAAGTTAAGGATTTTGCAGCTGGAGAAACTAAGCCAATTTATGTGATTAAGGCGAAGGTTGAAACGGATAACGAGACTCATGAAAATGTGAAGATGTTGCTCTTTTTGGATAAAGAAACGCGTTTGGAAAGGTTTGAAAGAATTTCTTGCGAAGTTAAGTTTTCAAAAATCAAAAAGAACCTGCTGTTCGATGGTAGTGAATACTATAAGGCAAAGGGCATACGGCTTTCTGCAAGACCGCTCGGTGAAATCATAACCATGCAGCCGCGAAACAGCTTATCGGCTCGAATGGGGTTGATCAATGAATATATAAAACACAATATCGAAGAGACCTTCACCGGATATCAAGGTGATTTGATGAAGGCGATTATTTTAGGTAATAAATCTGAACTTTCACGGGATTGCAAAAATGCGTTCAAAAGGGGCGGAATCTACCATATTTTGGCTGTTTCAGGCTTGCACATGAGCATTGTGACACAGTTTATTTATCTGATTCTTTCGAAACTCAGGTGCAGTCGAAAAATCAGTGCAGGCAGCGCAATCGCCGGAGCTTTCCTTTTTGTTTTGGTAGTAGGACCTTCCCCTTCAGTCGTTCGTTGTGCGGCGATGACAATTATCTATTTCTTGGGGGAAATCATCGGTAGAGAAGCGGATTCGCTGAACAGCCTGGGTTTGGGACTTATTCCGTTGTTAATTTGCAACCCGTATTCTGTGTTTGATATTGGGCTGCAGCTTTCATTTTTGTCAACTTTGGGGATCATCGCTTGGGGACCGCGCCTAGCGGAGCAGATGGAAAAGTGGAAATGGCCCAAATTCTTTAGGGAGTCGCTCTCGGTGAGTTTTGCGGCAACTGGCGCAACCCTGCCGATTATAGCATGCAAATTCAATGAAGTTTCTTTGGTTGCACCCCTGACTAATTTGCTCTTGATGCCATTAATCCCCTGGACACTTATTTGTACGCTACTTTTTGCAATTGTCAAACCGCTGCTTGGCAGTGGGTTTTTCTATAAATGTGCGGTGCTAATCGTGGGTGGCTTGGTTACATTGTTTGTTGATATTGTCCGCATTTTTGCAAGCTTCCCGCTCAGCAAACTCCAGTGGTGGCAAATGGCTTTATGTTGCTGCTGTGTGGCAATTTTGTGGTTGCTTCGGCACTCAAAGATCCAAAAGCTGATGCACATCGAAAACAGCAAACGAACGGGATTGCTCGTCTGCTGGATTTCTCTATTTCTGTTGGTTGTGGGCAGTCTCAGTTTTTGGTGGTTGCAAAGGTGCACATCGCGAATTTTTATCTTGCCAGGGAGTGGCAACGTGTTAATCAATTGCGAAGGGAAGAATTTATTAATTGGAGCAAACCGGACAAAAGGGTATCTTAATCAACTGAACTGGGCGCTGGATCAGACAAACAAAAGTGATCTAGATATATTCATCTGCAGAGAAAGCGAATTTAGTGCAGATCTCATTGAGAAAATATGCGAAAATTTCGATGTGGATAACATTTTAACAGAAGAGAAAATCCGAGTTGTGTTTGAAGAAAAACGGGACTTACCGAAGGTGCGGCAGCTTAAAGAAATGGAAAAGTTTGTGCTTGGAGAAAAAGCATTCCTTAAAGTTGCAGATGGCATTGCGGCGTTTGAGTGTAACGGGAATTTGACCGTTATTTTGGAACCTGACGCGGATCTTGTGGGCCTTTCTGAAGTTATCAGGGAAGCAGACAACATTGTTATGAGCAAAAAGACAAAGTTGCCAGCGGCGGTGTTGAATTCTCAGAAAGTGATTGTTTATGACCTCAAATTAACGTCAACGAGCGACCTCTCAAGCGGTGACTATGAAGTTTACACACCAAGGTCAGATAAAGTCTTAACGCTCTCTTTAAGGGATGGCAAAACAGCGGTGAAGTGACCTTTAGGTGCTCTGGCACTTCAAATAAGTTCGTTTTTTTGGCCTTTCCCGCGTTTGCGAGGATAGCTTGCCCCCTTTGTATGAAGAATCCAAAAGGAGCAAGTTTTGGGGAAGGGGCCGCGTTTTTTCGCCTTCAAATGTACGACCTCAGAAGGTGAAGGCATCTTTGAAATCGTCTTTCAGTCTTTCAAAAAAGTTCCTACGTTTTGCGTAATTTTTTTCGGTTTTCAGACTGTCTGAAAATTCACGCAGCATTTCTTTTTGTTTCGTGTTTAGGTTGCGTGGCACTTCGATAACAACCTTAACATATTCGTCGCCAGATCCACGGCCATTCGTATGTGGGATCCCCTTCCCTTTTAGCCTGAATGTGGTTCCCGGTTGGGTTCCCTCGGCGATGGAATAGGCAACCTTGCCGGTTATTGTTGGGACGGTGATTGTGTCTCCAAGAACAAGTTGTGAAAATCTTAGTGGCAATTCGCAGTGGACGTCATAACCGTCCCTTGAAAAGATCTGGTGTTTTTCAACTCTGACCAAAACTTCAAGGTCACCTGCCGGACCGCCTTTGTGGCCGGCGTTTCCTTGGTTTTTAATCACAAAAACTTGGCGGTTATCAATCCCAGCAGGGCAATTGATTTCAAGCGAGACTGATTTTTGAACGGTACCGCGCCCAGAGCACCTAGAACAAGGGTGATCTATCACCGCTCCGCTGCCGCCACATCTTGTGCAGGCTCGGCTTGTTGAAATCACACCAAACGGCGTTCTTTGCGTGACTTTGATGGTGCCGGTTCCACCGCAATTAGAGCAGGCTGCCGGGGAACCGCCCCCTTCTGAGCCGCTGCCAGAACATGCATTGCAGAGTTCCTCTCGAGTGAACTCTATTGTTTTTTTTGTTCCCAGCGCTGCCTCCATGAAAGTCAGTCCAATTGTGACTTCTACGCTGGTTCCTTTCAGAGGGATGTTCTGATTTTTGTGGCGACCCCCTCCACCAAAACCGCCGAATCCACTGAACATGTTTTCGAAGATGTCACCTAAGTCCATCCCGAAATCGCCAAAATTCCCAAATCCGCCGAATCCGGTGCTTGTGTTGCCAGAACCAGAATAGGAAGGATCAACTCCTGCATGGCCAAACTGGTCATACCGCGCTTTTTTTTCTGAATTCGAGAGCACTTCGTAGGCCTCGTTGACTTCCTTGAATTTTTCGGCTGCTGCCTTGTCACCCGCATTCATATCTGGGTGATATTGTTTTGCGAGCCTTCTGAAGGCTTTTTTGATCTCTGCCTCGGACGCGTTTTTATTGATCCCTAATACGTTATAGTAATCTCTCTTAGGCAAGAGTTTCCCCTCCTAGCTGGGCTTTTTTTATGTCCCTTTGGGATCTTCCCCTTTAACATCGGCGTAATCGGCGTCAATCACGTCGTCATTGGCAGGTGTTTCTGGATTGTTGGGAGCTGCCTGTTGGTACAACTTTTGCGACATTTCAAACAATACTTTTTGAAGCTCCTCCTGTTTGCTTTTGATTGCACTCGAAGCGGCAGAAGCAAGGGCATCTTTGAGTCCCTGAATCTTTTGTTTTATTGTTTCTTTTTCTTCTTCAGGAACTTTGTCACCAACTTCAGCCAGTGTTTTTTCTGATTGGTAGATCATCTGATCAGCCGAGTTCTTAAGATCGATTTCTTCCTTTTTGGCCTTGTCTTCAGCTGCGAATTTCTCGGCTTCTTTGACGGCGTTTTCAATGTCATCTTTTGACATGTTTGTTGAAGAAGTGATTGTTACCTTTTGTTCTTTATTGGTACCGAGATCTTTTGCAGAAACGTTAACGATCCCGTTTGCATCGATATCAAAAGTAACTTCAATTTGTGGCACTCCCCTCGGAGCTGGAGGGATTCCGTCAAGTTTGAAGAGGCCGAGTGTTTTGTTCCCGCTTGCCATTTCACGCTCGCCTTGTAAAATGTTGATTTCAACAGATGTCTGGTTATCTGCTGCAGTTGAAAAGATCTGAGATTTCTTGGTCGGGATAGTTGTGTTCCTTTCGATGATCTTTGTGAAAACGCCACCCAGAGTTTCAAGTCCCAAGGAGAGAGGTGTCACGTCAAGAAGCAGCAGCCCCTTGACATCGCCACCTAAAACGCCTCCCTGAATTGCCGCTCCGATTGCAACACACTCATCTGGGTTGATTCCTTTGAAGGGCTCTTTCCCCGTATATTTTTGAACCGCTTCCTGAACGGCAGGAATTCTGGAAGAACCACCAACCATGAGGATTTTGTTGAGCGCGGATGCTTCGATTTTAGCATCTTTCATGGCCTGCCGGACGGGCCCCATTGTTGCTTCAACTAGGTCGGCAGTTAGTTCGTTAAATTTGGCCCTTGTCAGCGTTGTATCCAGATGTTTTGGTCCACTCGCATCGGCGGTGATGAATGGAAGATTAATGTTGACTTGAACGGTGCTCGAAAGCTCGATTTTAGCTTTTTCTGCGGCTTCTTTCAGTCTTTGTGTTGCAATCTTATCTTGCAATAGGTCAATCCCGTTTGAGGCTTTGAATTCACTTACCAAAAACTTAATGATACGATTGTCAAAATCATCGCCGCCAAGCTTATTGTTCCCGGCTGTGGCAAGAACTTCTTGAATTCCCTCTCCCATTTCGATGATCGAAACATCAAAGGTCCCGCCACCAAGATCGTAAACCATTACTTTTTGGTCATGTTCTTTGTTTATTCCGTAAGCCAGAGCGGCTGCTGTTGGTTCATTGATGATTCTTTTCACGTCGAGGCCAGCAATCTTCCCCGCATCTTTTGTTGCTTGCCTTTGCGCGTCTGTGAAATAGGCGGGGACAGTTATGACCGCTTCTGTGACTGTTTGACCAAGATATGCCTCTGCGTCCGCTTTTAATTTTTGTAAAATCATTGCAGAAATTTCCTGCGGGGTGTAGTCCTTACCGTTCGCCTTTACTTTATGATCGGTTCCCATTTCCCTTTTTATCGAGATTATGGTATTTTCTGGGTTTGTAATCGCTTGCCGTTTTGCCACCTGGCCGACCATGCGATCGCCGGTTTTTGAAAATGCAACAACAGAAGGGGTTGTCCTTGAACCTTCGCTATTTGTTATTACAACGGGCTCACCTTCCATCACAGCAACACACGAATTTGTTGTCCCGAGATCAATTCCTATTATCTTTCCCATGATATTTTCCTCCGTTTCAGATTAAAAACTTCCGAATTTTGCCTTTGGGTTTTTTGTGTTAATTTGCAACTTTGACCATTGCGTGTCGTATTACCTTTTGCCCAACTAAATACCCTTTTTGCACAACCTCAATAACCTCGCTTTCGCTAAAATTTTCGTCATCCACATGCAAAACCGCGTTGTGAATATTTGGATCAAAGTGCTCGCCAACCGTTCCAATTTTTGATGCTCCCAAGCGTTCAAAGGCACTGCAACAGTTGTTATATATCAATTCGAAGCCCTTTTTAAATTCAGGATCTGGAATCTCGAATTTTAAAGCTGCTTCAAGACTATCTATCACACCCAAGAACTGACCAACCACGTAAGCGGTTGCATCCAAATAGATCTGCTCTTTTTCTTTGATTGAGCGCTTCCTGAAGTTGTCATATTCCGCTGCAAGCCGAATAAACTGGTCATTTAGTTTGTCGTGTTTTTCTTTCAGTTCCTTTAAGCTGGCTTTCAAGTCCCGGACTTCAATTGTGTTTTGTGGAGTCTCTTGATCCTTTTGCGTGGGTTTGTTCTTTTTGTTCATATTTTTAATCACACCTCTAATCTTTGCGTTTCAGGTAGGTGGGTAAGATCTCCGTGAAATATTTGAGGTAGGCGACACACACTGGATATTCGATCCTGACCGGGCCGATCATGGCGATTCGTCCTGTTCCAAGATCTTTAATGATGTAACATGCATCCAAAACGCTAAACGGCCTCAATTCGCTACCACCTATGTTTTGGCCGACTCTAATTTCCAATTGGTCTGGTTCGGCCGTCATGAGATCGAGCACTTTCTGAGGATTTTCTAGGAGGTCCAAAACTCTCCATGCATCTTTTCCCAGCTCCTCGTAAAGGAGAAGGTTTGTCCTTCCCTTTGTGTAAAGATCAACATTGCAGCTTTCTAAGCAGATTTGATACACACACAGCAGAATTGGGGAAAGTATCGCGTTAAAAGAGCTATATTCAGCTGGTGCAGTTGCAATGATAGAATTAACGAAGGCGTCAGTGACATCTCGCAGAAATCTGTTGGCGAAGGTGTTGTTCAAAAAAGTATTCAGTCCTCTTAAGAACCCGTCAGAAATCGTGTGGTCAAACCGACAAATTTTGTGCCTAACAGTGCCCGAACTTGTTGCTAAAACCACGACGCAAAAATCTGACGAAGTTCTCACCACTTCCATGTGCTGGACTTTTTCGGTCTCCGAATGAGGTGACGAAAACACAACCACACAACGGCTTATCTCCGCCAAAATTGAACAGGCTTTTATCAAGCAGGCTTTTTGGTTCGGGCTATCTTCCAGCAGATAAGTAATTTTATCTTTGGCAATGTCATCAATTCCGCAATTTTGTAAGATGTTTTCAGTATAAAATCTGTAGCCGTTCAGGGAAGGAATGCGGCCGGCAGAAGTATGCGGTTGTTCAAGAAGCCCTACCTCATAAAGAAACGCCATTTCACTCCGAATTGTTGCGGATGAAACGCTGTTTTCAAAAAGCTTTGCAATATAATCCGAACCAACTGGCTTTGAGTTGTTGATATACCCTTCAACAATGGCAGCGAGCACCTTCTTCTTGCGTTCGTCTAACTTCATACGCACCACCAATTCTTTGGCCAATGGTGTTGGCACTTAACCCAGCCGACTGCTAATTTAGATTTTACGCTACATTTTACAGAATGTCAAGTCCTATTTTTTTATTCCTTGCAGTTGAGATGTAAACAAAGAGCGCAACATGATAGAATATGGGATAGATTTTGAGTTTTTGGAAGAAGAGGAAGAGTGCGGCAGGAAGATTTTTGCCTCTGAGTTTTAGAAAAATCATTTCCAATAATGGATGCAGATATCATTTTATGTGTAAATTTGGCACATAATTCCTAAATTTTATTTTATTTTGAGGATAGGTGCCCATAAAAATTCAATTAATACATAACGTTGAGTATAAAAACAAAGAATGGTGAGAGGGGCTGCAATTTAAACTATTTTATGGTATAATGGTGGCATAGATTATGCTTGCGCAATTATTGCAAACATAATCTGTGTGTTTTGGGAGTGTGTATGTGGTGAAAAAGTTCAGGGCGGGTAATGTGATTCTTGGTGTCATTTTGAGTTTAACAGTGTATGGTCATGAAGTGCGTACATCGGCATACTGGGAGGCAAATTTAGGTTGCGTCAATCCATGGCGCTATGAGATGAAACGAGACGTGGACTTTGTAATAACTGACCGATGGGGGTTCGAAAGTCTTTCGGAAATAGTAAATGATGGCCGTTGTGAGGACGGGGTAGTTATTTATGTCGATCAGTCTGTGGACGTAGGAGAAGATTTTGTTCCAATTGGGACTGAAACGCACCCATTCAATGCCACACTCAAGGGAAGAGGTAAATACAAAAATATCGATAAATGGCAATACATAAGGGGATTATCGGGTAAATACCTTATCGGAGTTCTGGGGCCGAAGGGGTGTGTGGCGAACTTAAGATTCGAGACGTTGCCGGTTCGAGGTGCAATTGCCCGCGTTATGGGTGGTGGCAAAGTTGTTATCAACACTGGCACGGCAACCGATGGCGGTGACACCAAAGCGAGAAATTACCTTGCTCAGATTCGGGGCCAGAGAGTAGATGTGTGTCTGGCTGTGTGGGCAGAACCCGAAGGTTCTGCGGTCATATTGACCAAAAACTACGTTGCTACAAATTGGCATGTGGTAAAAGATCAGGGCACAGTTTGGGTTAAATCTGTTGACGGGTCGCGCATTAGTGCCAAAAAAGTGAAAAGCAATCCCGCGCGTGACATAGTGATTTTAAAATTAGATGCACCTCTTGGTATCAAGCCGTGCCAATTCAACACCGAAAATCTCAAAGTTAGTACCCCTATGCTTACAATAAACCGACAAACCGGCAGTTTCCATTACGGCGCAGTAACTCCGAAAATAGATTATATCGTCACGTATGCATCCGGGCAGAGAGTGCCCAATGTTTTTAAAGCCAGTGCATCCGCTCCTGCCGGCAATTCAGGAGGACCCGCCTTCATTTTGCCACCACAAATTGTGGCAATGGCATCCGGTCGGAAGGGCAACATCAAAGGCATCTTCATTCCGATTAAATATGTGTTAGAAGAGTTCCAAGAATATCTAGAGACAACGGGTGAAACAGCTTCGTTGTGGTCTGTAGCCGACAACGTGAATTTTGTAGAATGGTTGAATGCCACCAATGAGAATTCCAGCTTACCAGCCGCTCCAAAAAACAACCCGGAACCGTTAGCGGCGTGTAACAGCAATGGGCCTGTGGACCCTTTGGGTTCCTTGTGCATTCCCCGGCCTGTGGGAGCGGCTACTCCGTGGAATTTTGCATCGGGAAGCTTTCTAGATCCAGTCGGTGGAGGAGATAATTCTCACAGCAAGGGCCGTTCTGGCAGCTCCGAAAGTTCTTCAGGGAAAAATCGTGGGTCTGGGGAAGATGGTCCGGTTGTTGCGGGAAGACCGGTTAATAACGATCTTAAAACAAAAGAGCCGGTAATTGTTACACTCGCGCTCGATAGCAAGGAAGTTACGGGGCCTGAAGGGTTATTAGGAAAGTTGGACACAGATGAAAAATTGGAAAAAACTCTTCAATCTATCGAAGGGGATTGTGAGATTGTAAAATCTAAAACTACAAGGATGTACATGCCATCTGGGAAAGTTAAGAAGGTTACGGTGAAAAATGGAGACACTTTGGTTTGCAAAAAGGGTGCATCTCACGGGAATGAATTTGTTTTAGTCAAGAATAAGAAGTATAAGGTGCTGGCCATTGTTGTTAGTGGTAGCAAAAAAGTAAGTTACATCGTTGAGGTTAAGAAGGGGGTTAACTCGGCTTTCCCTTCGTTCCTCTTCAAAGTACACCTGCCAACCTCAAAAGAACACAGCCATGCGACTTCAACAAAGTGAAAAGCGGGGAGATAGTTTAAAACAAAGCTACAACTGAGATAGTGCCGGGGGATTAATTCTCCGGTGCTTTGCCACTGAGATGGCAGGTCAAGTAAATCGTAGCGGTCGTTACTGCTTTGAATTTGTGGTGCCTTAGCTCTGGCACAAAGAGCGGTGCAACTGGCGTGATTGGCGAATTTGACAACTGACCGAGAATGATTTATAATTGGCACCGGGTCTTTTAGTTGTTGGTGCCGTCTTGGCTGGCGGGAGGTGTTGTTAAAGGATGGCTGTGCCAAAAAGAAAAACGTCAAAGGCAAGAAAAAACAAAAGGCGGTCGTGCGTGTGGAAGTTGCCGAAATTGAATCTCATTAAATGTCCGCAGTGTAAAGAATTTAAGTTGCCTCATAGGGTTTGCCAAGTTTGTGGGCGCTATAGAGGCAGGGAAGTCATTAAAGTTGGAGAATAGAAAATTTCGAAGGTTAGCCAGGAAGAGATTCTAGGCTGGCCTTTTGCAAGTTTGGTGTTAACTTACGGATGATTTTGAAGGTTCACGTGATAGGGAAGGGGGAAGGGCAATGAAGATTCCAACACCGCATATAGAAGCTGGTATGGGCGAGTTCGCAGAAACCGTGTTGATGCCCGGAGATCCCCAGAGAGCGCGCTTTATTGCCGATTCTTTTTTAAAAAATGTAACTTTGGTGACCCAGGTGCGAGGAATTTTGGGTTACACAGGATATTTTGGAGAGCACCGGGTTTCTGTTATGGCGAGCGGGATGGGAATCCCTTCCATTTGCATTTACGCACATGAATTGTTTAATTTTTATGGTGTGAAAAACATTATTCGAATTGGGTCAGCAGGGGCGATTAACTCGGATTTAAAGCTTCTTGATATCGTTGTTGGTCTTGGTGCTTGCACCGACGTCGATTATTCGAAACTTTGGGGTGTTGAGGGCGTTTTCGCACCAATAGCATCGTTTGAACTGCTTGCCGGTGCCGTGAAGGCGGCAGAAAATTTGCAGATTTCAGTCAAGGTGGGTAACATTTTATCTTCGGACTTGTTTTATTCCGGTGCCGATTTCAAAAAGTGGCGAGGTATGGGTGTGCTTGCCGTTGAAATGGAGGCAGCTGGCCTTTACTATGTTGCTGCCAAAGCTCAAAAAAATGCTCTTTGCATCTGCACAATTTCGGATATCCCGGCTACAGGTGAGGCGCTTTCTGCTAAGGAGCGTCAGAAAAATCTAAAGAGTATGGTGGAAATTGCGCTGTGTCTGGTTTGAAAGCCAGTTTTAAAAAATATTATCAGTGAATGAGAGGACGTTTTGTGAATAAGAAACTTACTATATCGATCGCCTCAGTTATCATTGCGATAGTCGTTTTATGCGTTTCTCTTGATTATTTCAGAACGGCGGATCCGCAGCCAGAAAATACCGCTGAACCGGCGTTTTCTGCAGTTCTCGTGACTCAAATAGGTGGACTTGATGACAAATCTTTTAACGAATCGGCGTGGTCGGGGTTAAAGAGAGCCGAAGAAGAATTAGGGGTCACTATTCAACCCATAGCATCCGACCGAGCAGCTGATTACGTGACCAATTTAGAAAAGGCGACGGATGAAGCACCGAACATTGTGTGGGGTATCGGCTTTGGGTTAGCACAGGCAATGGAGGCAACTGCAAAGGCAAATCCGACTCAGAAGTATGGGCTCGTTGACTGCAAGCTAGAAGAAATGCCGCCCAATTTGGTGTGTGTAACCTTCAAAGAGCAAGAAGGCGCTTTTTTGGCGGGATATCTTGCGGGATTCCAAACAAAAACCGGGAAGATTGGATTTATCGGCGGGATAGACAGTCCCATTATCAACAGGTTTAAAAATGGATATGAAGCAGGTGCCAAATATATTGCTAAAGAGTTAGGGAAAGAGGTTGGAGTTGTTACCCGGTATATCAACAGTTTCGACGATTTGGCAAAGGCAAAGGATGTTGCAACAAAGATGATATCTGATGGTTGTGATACCTTATTTCATGCGGCAGGAGGTGCCGGCCGTGGGGCGATAGAAGCGGCGGCAGAGCTAAATAGTCAAGTAATTGGAGTTGACATGGATCAGCATGATGTTGCCCCTAATAACGTCATTGCTTCTGTTGTTAAGCATGTCGATAACGCAATCTTCAGTATTACAGAAAGAATCCAAAAAAATGAACTCGATTTTTACGGAACTGGCCTTGAATTTGGGCTTAAAGACGGTGGCCTTGATCTGATTGGCCTCTCGGAAGATGTGCCGGCAGAGTTTATAACTGGATTGGAAAAAGTTAAGCAGAAAATCATAGCAGGTGAGTTAGTTGTTCCGGCAACTGACGAAGAGTTGGTCCTCTTTGTGGGGAAAAATGTGTAAGAAATAGGCAAAAAAATAGGGGGCCGGGGATAAACAAACCCGGCCCTTGTGGCATGCACGCAGGACGCTGCCTCGAAGAAGATTCCTATACCCTTCTCGAAGGAACTCCCGAAGGGGAAGGCAATTTGCGATTCTCTTCCTGCCTCGCTTTCTTGTCTTAGAGGGCGATAGATGCCAACGGAAGAAGCGAATTCAGCGCAGATGCATGAAATGCCTAGCAACCAAGGCAATCGCCAAACTTGCCGAAAAGCTCGGATGCGTGGCAGCTGGGAAGATTAAATCAGTCCGATACTTTCAAAAAGTTGCTCCTTGTTTCGCCAGTTTTCCTTGACTTTGACCCAACATTTCAGGTTCACTTTTAAGCCTAAAAAGGCCTCTATTTCCACTCTGCTTTGAGTTGCGATCTTTTTAAGCATTTCACCCTTCTTGCCTATGGTAATCCCCTTGTGACTTTGTTTTTCACACAAAATGGATACTTCTATATCGACTAAGGGGGACCTTTCCCTCTGAGTCATCTTTTCAGTTGTCACTGCAATTGTGTGTGGAATCTCTTCACTCAGGTTAAAAAGTATCTTTTCGCGCACTATCTCAGCAACAATGAATCTATCTGGTTGGTTGGTCGCCATCCCTTCGGGAAAGAGGTGCGGGCCTTCCCTAGCGTGCTTTTCGAACACGTCGAACAAATCAAGAACGCCGTCGCCTGTGACCACAGAGACCGGAACAATTGCCTCAAATTCGTGTCGTTCGCTGAACAACTCCATCCTTTGAAGCAAAGAGCTTTTATTTTTGAGCAGATCGATTTTGGAGAGGATAAGAACCGATTTCCCTTTTGTCTTCTTGATGTGATCAATCAAATCCAATTCGGCTGCAGCTATTTCGTTTCCGGTTGCCGTGGCAACAAGCGCGATCAAATCAACATCTAGTATCGACCGATATATTTGCGTAGTCATATAACTATCCAAGGCCGTTTTGGATCTGTGTAGCCCCGGCGTATCCATGAACACAAACTGGGCGGCTCCCCTTGTGGTAACCCCCGTCGTTCGTGTCCTAGTTGTTTGTGCTTTGGGCGTGACTATCGCGACCTTTTTGCCCACCAATGCATTGAGCAATGACGACTTGCCAACATTGGGCTTGCCAACGATCGAAATAAATGCGGTGCGCGGGGTCCACATCTTTTTATCACACTCCAAGAAAGCTCCCTTTCCCAGAAACATTTAATTCTAATCCTACTTTGGACATAACTTCCTCTTCTTTTCTGTGCATAGCTGCAGCTTCTAACGGGCCTTTTTCGTGATCATACCCAAGAACATGCAATATTCCATGCACCACCAAAAACCCAACTTCTCGTTCAAATGAGTGAGCATATCTTTTTGCATGCGCCATTGCCATCTCGAGTGAGATAGCAATGTCACCGAGCATAGCGGCACCGGTTTCCAAGTTCTTTTCATAGACACCATCTTCGCCGAGGGAGAAGGAAAGGACATCGGTTGCCATATCAACGTTTCTGTATTCTTTATTCAAGGCCCGCATATGTTCATTATCCAAAAAGTTGATGCCAATCTCCGCTGGCAGTTGAACTTTTTCCGCATGCAAAACCGCATTACAACATCTTCTGATAAGTAATTGGAACCCCGTCGGAATTTTGACTTTTTTTTGCTTGTTGGAAATTACTATTTTGTAGCCCCTCATTGCAAATTCCTCCACAACACAAAACGGGCATTTATATTTACGCTGCTCATGCATTTGCGGAAACCTTTGTGGTCCGAGTGGCGGGATTCGAACCCACGGCCTCTAGAACCCCATTCTAGCGCTCTACCAAACTGTGCTACACCCGGATGTGACGATTTGACTCTTTGGACGTGCTGGGGCTGATGAGCAGACTTGAACTGCTGACCTCTTCCTTACCAAGGAAGCGCTCTGCCGCCTGAGCTACACCAGCGTGCAATCCCGCCCAGTCAAATTATACGCCGGATCAATTATACACCAAACTCCGGCCGATTACAAGTCGACAGAAGATTGCAATTGTTTAAGTTTGGATTTTCCCAAAGACAACGCAAATGGACATACTAAATCCCGAAAGATAAACCAGATACCCAAAGTCATCCTAAATATATGGTGACCCGTAAGGGAATCGAACCCTTGATTCCGGCGTGAGAGGCCAGCGTCTTCACCTCTTGACCAACGGGCCAAACGACAAAAGTGGCAGGGGCAGAAGGACTTGAACCCTCGACACGTGGTTTTGGAGACCACTGCTCTACCAACTGAGCTATACCCCTAAAACTAAAGCAGAGACTTTGCAGCGAGACACTTGCTTGCCAGCTTGTTGCCGACGCATTCACTATACCACGAGGCCAACAACCTCGTCAACTGCAAATGGGCCTTTGTTTGTTGATGGTTACATAGACGACTTGCAAGGGCTACTTTTTGGCAGTGTAAAAACCAAAACCTTGATGCCCGTTTGGACAAGCCGCTTCGTTCCGCTCAGGCCCAGTTGCGTCGTCGCATTTGTCTCCCTTTCCCTTGCCGCGGGACCAGACCCGAGCTTCTCATACTGGCTTAGTCCCCGGCCTTAAACCGGCCGGCTGCAGCTCTATTGCCTGTTTTTGCACCTCTCAAAGTACCAAAATCTCCCGAAGAATTTTAGGTAACTAAGGATTTACTGTTTTCAACATTTATGAGGCAAAATTTCAAGAAAATCTTTCATTGGTATGCAGTAGTCCCTCGTTGCGTTGAAAGCGCTCCCATTTGATAAAATTGATTTTGCCACATTCACCATTGCTGGGTATGCTGCCCTTATCAAATGATTGGCATAGATTACGACGTTCACCCCAGCGGCTATCAATTCCTTTTCGTGCACCTGGCTATATGATGTCGGAACCACAACAAGGGGGACCCTTTTCTTCAGTCGTTGATAGTGGGAACAAAACTCCAAAATTTCGCTAGGGGTTGTCGCTTTGCTATGTATCATAATTCCATCTGCGCCGGCTTCTATGTATTTTGAGGCTCTGTCGACGGCATCATCTGTGCCTTTGTTAAAAATCAAACTTTCTATCCTGGCAATAATCATGAAATCTTCGGTTACTTGCGCTTTTTTCCCCTTTCGAATTTTTTCACAAAACTCTTCGGTGGTGGCCTGTTGCTGTTTAATCTCTGTCCCGAACATGGAATTCATCTTTAGGCCGCATTTATCCTCAATGATTATCGCTGAAACGCCCAACCGCTCAAGGGATCTGACGGTGTAAACAAAGTGTTCTATATGGCCGCCTGTGTCACCATCATATATCATGGGTTTTGTGGTAATCTCGAAAATTTCATTGACTGTTTCAAGCCGCGAAGACGTGTCAACTAACTCTATGTCAGGTTTGCCTTTCATTGTCGATTCTGTGAGACTACTTAACCAAAAGGCATCGAACTCTTTTCTCTGTTTGTTGGAATCAGCAACAAAGGTATTCTCAACGACCAGTGCACTCAAACCACTGTGAGCTTCCATAACGCGCACAAATTTTTTCACCGCAAGCAGTCGCCTTAACCTCTGCATCCTTAGCTGTGGAGTTGTCCCCAATTCCTTTATCAATGCGTGCGCTGCGGAAGAAGAAATACCGGGGGTATACTCTGGTTCTATAACCTTGCCATGCCACTCCGCCATAACATCTATGGACCTCTCCCTGACATGAGCCAAAGGTCCCTCTTTCCAATCCGTTCCGTGCACCATATAATCCGGCCTATACTTTCTTAGATTCGGTTCGTAGTCATGGGTCGTCTGTGGAACAACGGTATCAACACCTTTTACATTTTCAATGACCTCTTTCCTCTGCTCGTACGTCATAAACGGCAAACGTTTATATGCGGCAATCGCTTCGTCGGTAAAAAGCCCCACCATTACTTTACCGTATTTTTTCGCAACACGAATGATATTCAAATGTCCGGGGTGGACCATATCAACAGCCATTGGAACATAAACAAGTTTCTCTTTGGTTCCCATTATTTCCTCCCTCTATTCCGAAAGACAACTTTGGCATAATTTTAAATTGCTGAGATCTCCACCCTTGTGCTTTTCTCTTAGCTGATTCATTGCCGCCGAGTGCCAGATTGCGTGTATAGATTGCTTGTGTACATTGCCTACCGCTATTTTCCTTGCCTTATGAGCAGCACATGGCAAAACGGTGCCATCTCCGTGGATAAAAACAGATTCATATGGATAGGAACATCTTTGTGTGCCTTCCTTGGGTTGTACGTTCTTAGCACGTGCCCTAATGTCATCATCTTCTTCGAATGGACTTATCGGAACAAACCTTTGAATTGCGACATAGTCCACTTTGGGGAGCCAATACTCATGGAAACTGTTAACTTCATGAGCATTATCCTCTTGCAAAACCATACTGACTCTTGTGACAGGTAAATCGCAGTGCATTTGTTTCTTCAAGCGAAGGAAAAGTTCGATGTTTCCCATGACATCTTCGTAGTTAGCCCCAATCCTTATTTTGTTAAAGGTCTCCTTTGTTGCGGAATCTATACTGAAACAAAGCCGCGTTAATCCCGAATTCAGCAATTTAAGAGACATTTCTTTGTTTAACAAAACGGCATTTGTGTTCAGGTGGATATCCATAATTCCTTTCTGCGATGCATAATTTATCCTTTCTATGATATCCTTATCAAGCAGAGGTTCATTCGCATGGTTCAATCCAATTGATGGGCAATTATATCTGGAACATTCATCAACCAGCTCACAATACGTCTCGAATGTCATTTCCCCACGGTAGTTATAACCAGCTTCCAAATCCGGGTGGCCGTGTACACACATTTTGCAACGCAAATTGCACCTAAATTTGGTTTCGAACCTCACAAACAACGGGAAATCGGAAACATATGCCATCTTCGAAGCGTTGTCCCAATTGTTTCTGTATTCATCCCACTTGGTCCCAAATTTCCTTCGGAAGATATCATCAACATCGGCCAGAGAGGAATTAATTACCCTTCCTGCTGATGTTTCCTTTTGATTTAATTCTTTCATATTTCACGTCACCTCATCAAATTTCCACAACCAAGAACATTCATAAGGTCATCTTTGATTTCTTTTGGCAAGGTAGTGGGACGTCCCAGATCTTTGCGAGAACCCAAAGCCGTCCTTATTTCCAGGAACGCTAATACATCTGAAGAAACAGCCTTGTTTAAAGCACGATCTAAATCAGGGTAATTGTCTACACTTTCAATCAGCTGATAACCACAGGCTTTCGCGATTTGCGGTAAATTTATGCCATTTGCTACCGTTGGCATTCCTCCGACAGTTTCGTGCGCTTCGTTGTTTATAACGATGTGGACCATATTGTGTGGTTTCAAAGATCCTATAACTGCCATTGCCCCCATATGCATCAAAACAGCCCCATCACCGTCGATGCAACACACCCTTTGTTGTGGCTTTTTCAAAGCAACGCCAAGGGCAATGGAGGAACAGTGCCCCATAGAACCAACCGTCAAGAAATCGTGATCATGTGACTGTTGTTTCTTTTTTCTGATCTCAAATAGTTCCCTTGATATTTTCCCGGTTGTTGACACAAGAACAGAGTCGTATGCAAATTCAACTATATGCTCTATTACATGCTCTCTCACCATCGAATACTGGTTCTTGTAATTGACTATTTGCTGATTCTGAAGCGCACCACTTTTTACCACAAAGGCAATGCTTTTTCCCGTTACTAAGGCCTCTCTGTATTGGTTAATTTTTGTTTTTAAATCCCAATTTGACCCCTTGTCAACAAGAAAACACGTAACACCAACATCATTTAACAACTGTTGCGTTATTTCCCCTTGAAACACATGTTGCGGTTCATCTTTTGTTGCGGGTTCCCCGCGCCAGCCAACAACAAATACACAGGGGATGCCATAAACCTTGGGATGAAGTAGAGAGACAATCGGATTAATAGCGTTGCCTATTCCGCTGTTTTGCATATACACCAACGCGGGCCTTTTAGTCGCCAAAAAATGCCCAGCAGCCAACCCCACTGCATTACCCTCATTCGCGGAAATAACATGTTTGTCAGTGCCACAGTTAGTTGTGAGGTAATCGGATAGCGGTCTTAGCAACGAGTCCGGAACGCCCACAAAAAAATCTATGTTTAGCTCTTTAAACAATTCGGCGAATTCTTCTACCTGCATGCAAAAACCCTTTCTCCTCCGAAGTGAGACTTGAACTTGGGGGAACGCAAAAATGGAAATAAACGGGGAAATTGCACGATCTACAGAGTGTAGAGCTGCAAAAAAGAGACGCGGACGTTGCACTATGTGGTGGGCCTTCGGGGACTCGAACCCAGGACAAACCGGTTATGAGCCGGTTGCTCTAACCAACTGAGCTAAAGGCCCTTGAAAATTTCAGTGCGGATCATGGCGTACGGATAATTGCTACTTTGGGACATTTTCACATACAGATCCGGTTGCTTTGGTGTGGCACGCAGCCGACCATTCACGGCGATCTCTCGCGTCCCGGGGATTTCACGGGTTTCTCCCTCGTGCTGTAGCATGAGGCCACACATTTAGCATCCAACAACCGCCCCGATTATATACGGGAATTTTCCAGTTGTCAAGAGAAGATATCTAGCGCCCAACGGATACCGCGCGAAAATTCCGTATAATGTAGATTGGTAACAATAGGTTATAGAGCTAAAAGGAACGAGTTGGAGGGTCGGCGGTTTTACGTCAATACGTATTGAAAGACCAACCTTTCTGTAATCTTTGCCACCTTACTTCAAATGTATATGTCAGTAACAGGGCGAGGGGGCTGGCATATGACGTTATCAAATCAGCAGGAGTTCCAAAACGAACCACGCTTAAACGGCTCTGAAAGGAGGCGCTTGTGAACGGCGAGTGCGTTGAATATCTTACGAGATGTGTAGGGGAAGCGGAACCGGAACCGAAATCTGATTTTTTCGCTTGAGGAAAGTGATTCTTGCTGAACCGCCAATTGAAATTGCTTTTTCATGCGTAGGTCGTGGTTTGGAAGAAGAAAAACGTTGAAAAAAAGCTCCATTTGTAGTACAATGGGGCGAGTATTAGTGTTGCGTACGTTTGGGGAAGGATATCTAAAATATGAATGAAGAAAAGTCAAGAGTGATAGAAGTTTCTCTTGAAAACGAAATGGAAAAATCATTCCTAGATTATTCAATGTCTGTTATCGTTAGTAGGGCGCTTCCGGATGTGAGAGATGGATTAAAACCGGTGCATAGGAGAATACTTTACACGTCGTTTGAGAACGGGCTTAGTCCCGAAAAAGCGTATCGCAAATCAGCGGATACTGTTGGTAGTGTGCTATCGCGGTATCACCCCCACGGGAACGCGGCTGTTTACGATGCTTTGGTCAGGATGGCTCAAGATTTTTCCCTAAGGTATATGTTGATAGATGGGCATGGGAACTTCGGTTCGATTGATGGAGATCCTGCCGCTGCCTACAGATATACGGAAATGAAATTGAGCAAGATTGCAATGCATATGCTAACGGATATTGAAAAAGAGACGGTCTCTTTTACCTCGAACTATGACGACAGGTTGAAAGAACCTGTTGTTTTGCCGTCGCGTTTCCCGAATCTGTTGATCAACGGTGCAACGGGAATTGCGGTTGGGATGGCGACAAATATCCCGCCGCACAATCTGGGCGAAGTAGTTGATGCAATATGTTACTTAATCGAAAATCCGGGAGCGGAAATAGACGAGCTTTTGGCGTTTGTGAAGGGTCCGGATTTCCCAACTGGTGGTATCATCATGGGTACCACGGGTATGCGTGCGGCTTACCACACGGGGCGGGGTAAGTTGCTACTTCGTGCTAGAACTAAGATCGAAGAATCTGAAAAGGCAAAAACGAAGATTATTGTGGAAGAAATTCCGTATATGATCAACAAGAGCAAGCTTTTGGTGTCGATTTCTGACCTTGTGAAAGAAAAGCGAATCGAAGGGATTTCTGATCTGCGTGACGAATCTGATCGTACTGGGATGCGAATTGTAATTGAACTGAAAAGGGAAGCAAATGTCCAGATTGTGCTGAGCCAGTTGTTTAAATTCAGCCAGCTGCAAGAGACAGTCGGGATAATCATTTTGGCATTGGTAGACGGAGTTCCGAAGGTTTTGAATCTCAAGGAAGTGTTGCAGCACTACATAACTTTTCAAGAAGAAGTTATAACAAATCGGACGAGATTTGAACTCAAAAGGGCACAAGAACGCGAACACATACTTGAAGGTTTGATGATTGCCGTCAACAACATTGATGAGCTGATCAAAACAATAAAACAGTCAAAAACCATAAGTGAAGCAAAAGAGAGTATAGAAGCGCGTTTTGGTCTGAGCAACCATCAATCTGCAGCGGTTGTTGCAATGAGGTTGGGGCAGTTAACTGGCCTTGAAAGAGGCAAATTAGAAATCGAACTAAACGAACTTAAGAAAAAGGTAGCTGAGCTGTTGGCCATTTTGGCAAGCAAGGATAAGGTGCTTGCCATCATTAAGGGAGACCTGATTGCAATTAAACAAAAGTTTGCAGATGAGAGAAGAACAAGCTTTGAGGTGCTGGAGGGTGAGGTTGACGTTGAAGATTTGATCGAGGAGCAGACATCGGTTGTGACGCTCACGCACTTCGGGTATATCAAGCGTCAGTCAGCCCAGCTATATCGAGTCCAAAGGCGTGGGGGTAAGGGAGTTCTTGGGCTTAGCCGAAAAGAAGAGGATTTTGTGGAGGAGCTTTCCGTTTGCTCAACTCACGATTATATTTTCTTCTTTACAAACATGGGGAAGGTATACCGGCTGAAATGTTACCAGATTCCAGAGGGTGCAAGGATCTCAAAGGGGACGAACATAGTCAACTTGATCCCGTTGGAACGTGATGAAAAGGTAACTGCGATGATAAAGACAAAAGATGTCTCTAGTGGAAAATATCTTGTTATGGTGACGAAGAATGGGATAATAAAAAGGACGCGGCTATTAGACTATCGGAATATTCGCAAGACGGGAATAATTGCGATTAATCTTGATGAAGGTGATGAACTGGGCTGGGTCTCCTTAACTGAGGGGGATTCTAAGATCTTTGTGGCAACAAATATGGGCAAGGCGATTTGTTTCAATGAGCAGGGCATCAAGTTGGTAGGGAGGTCTGCAAGAGGAGTTCGCGCGATTTCAATGAGGGAGAATGATTCAGTTGTGGGAGTGAGCCAGATTGTTTCCTCGGAACAGAAAATTGTTACAATTACAGAAAAGGGTATTGGACGGCTTACTAAACTTTCGGAATATAAGGTTCAAGCAAGGGGCGGCAAGGGAGTTTATAATTATAAAGTTTCAAAAAGCACAGGGGGAGTCGCGGGAGTCAAAGCGGTTTCGGATGAGGACGATCTTATCATAGTCAAAGACGATGGAACTATTATTAGGATTCGAGTTAGAGATATTAGGATTATCTCAAGAATGTCAAAAGGGGTCAGATTGATGCAGGTTAAAGACGATGAGAGGATAATAACTTTGGCCAAAGCTCCAAGCGAAGAAGAAGGCCAGGAGAGCCCGGCTGACGCGTAGAGAATCTCTCCGAGTGTTTGTGATGTGCGGTAAGGCGGCCAGATTTTACGTGAGTTTGCGTTTTTTAAAGCACTAAAATGAGAAAACATCCCCAAAGTGCATTTTGGGGGGAGTTGCGTTGTGCAGGTTTTTGATAAGTCCGAACAGCTCGTATTTTGGAGCGGTTGGAAAGTAAGTGAAGAGAGATGAATCGCAACGATGTTTACATTGAGGGAATGGGTGTGGTTGTTGAGGAAGCGATAACCAAGACTTTGGAGACGAATTACATGCCATATGCAATGAGTGTGATTTTGTCACGTGCCATTCCAGAAATTGACGGATTTAAGCCTTCACACAGGAAACTGTTATATACCATGTATAAAATGGGACTGCTGACGGGCGGCAAGACAAAATCTGCGAATGTTGTTGGGCAAACAATGCGCCTTAACCCACACGGAGATGCCGCGATATATGAGACTATGGTACGGCTTTCTAAGGGCAACGAGTCGTTACTTTGTCCGTTTGTTGAATCTAAAGGCAATTTTGGGAAGGTTTATTCACGGGATATGGCTTATGCCGCTTCGAGGTACACCGAAGTCAAACTTAGCGAGATCTGTTATTATGTTTTTGAAGATATCGATAAAGATACAGTAAATTTTGTTGACAACTATGACAACACAATGAAGGAGCCCACTTTGTTGCCGGTGGCATTCCCCAACATTTTGGCAAACCCCAACCTTGGGATTGCAGTTGGGATGACTAGTTCGATCTGCTCTTTTAATCTGGCGGAAATCTGTGAAACCACTATTCAGCTTATTAAAAACGCCAATCACAACCTTGCGGCGACTTTGCCGGCACCCGATTTTTCTACGGGTGGTGCGATTATCTACAATGAAGAGATTTTCGACGGCATCTATAAAACGGGCAGAGGTAGCTTTAAGGTCAGGGGTACTTACAGGTGCGATGAAAAAGCGAACTGTATTTTGATAACTGAGATTCCGCCGACCACGACAATTGAGGCGATAATAGATAAGATAATTGAAAACATGAAAACCGGGAAGTTAAAAGAGATTGTGGATGTTAGAGACGAGGCGGACCTTAAAGGGTTGCGGATTGCAATTGATTTCAAAAGGGGAATTGATCCTGAAAGATTGGTATCTAAGCTCTTTAAACTAACACCACTGGAAGATAGTTTTTCTTGCAATTTCAATTTGCTTGTGGGTTTGGAGCCAAAAACGCTCGGGGTGCGTGCGATTATTTTTGAATGGCTGGAATTCAGGAAGGCCTGTGTGAAACGCAAGCTTAGTTTTGAACTTCGCCAGATGAAGTTGCGCCTGGATCTTCTTACGGGGTTAGAAAAGATTTTGCTTGATATCGACAGAGCTATCAAGGTTATAAGGGGAACAAAGCGGGATTTAGAAGTTCTTCCTAACCTTATGCGTGAGTTCGATCTGAATGAAGGTCAGGCGGCGTTCATTGCGGAAATTAAACTCAGGAACCTAAACAAAGAGTATATACTTAAGAGGATAAAAGAGATCAAATCATTAAGTGACGAAATCAAATGGACTAGCCGTGCGATTGACGACGAAAAAGAGATCGAAAAGTTAATCATAAAGAAGTTAGAAGAGATAATCGAAAAGCATGGGGAACCACGTAAATCCTCGATTTTGAAGCAGGGGGAGATTGTTGAGCCTGTTCGGGAAGAGATAAAAAATTACGAAGTGCAGATCCTCATGACCAAGGGCGGATATCTTAAAAAAATGCATGGGCCCAGCTCCAAGACGAACTCTGACCACAAGCTCAAATCTGGTGATAAAATCACGCACGAGTTTGCTTCAACTAATCTTTCGGAGCTATTGATATTCACAAACAAGGCAAATGTATATAGATTAAAGTGCTATGAACTTGAGGATATAAAGGTGGGGCAGATAGGGGTATTTTTACCGGCGAAGGTCGCGATGGAAGAGGGAGAACTGCCGGTTTATATCGTTTCTGTTACGGATTATGCCGGTGACATGATTTTTGCTTTTGAAAACGGGCGGTTTGCACGCGTTTCGCTTGCATCATTTAACATGACAAACCGCAAAAAGATGAGCAAGGCGTTTAATCAGGAATCGGCAATCGTCTTCTTTGATTTCATAAAGGATGACCAAGATTATGTGGTTTATTCAAAAGGGAAAAAACTGCTTGTGTTTAATAGCGGTTTGCTGAACCAAAAGGTGACAAGGGATACTCGTGGAGTCCGGGTGATGAAACTGAGAGTGGGGGACCGCGTTATCAAAGTGAAGAAGGCAGATGCCAAGCAAAAAGAAAGCTATCTTGTGACGAACATCCCGAGATCCGGGTTTGCGCAAAGGGTTCAGGCGAAACAGTTGGAGATAGATTTGCCGTAAAAAGAGGGGCGCGGCTTGCACCTTTTGTGAATAAACTATGAATCATGTGTTTGGTGTGGCAAGATGAGAAGTAGAGGGGGGAAAAAGGGAAAGAGATGGACGAAGAGCCTTTGATATTCGATACGCATGCTCATTATGATGATGAAAAGTTCGATTCTGATCGGGAAGATTTCCTTTTGACGCCTCAAAAACATGGGGTTGCAGGTATTGTTAACGTTGGTGGTGATTTGAAGAGTTCAAAGTTGGGCCTAGATTACTCCCGAAAATACAGTGATGTTTACTGCTCAGTTGGGGTTCATCCGCATGAAGTGCACGGGTTACCTGATGATTATTTGGATGTTTTAAAAGAGCTTGGCTCAAATGAGAAAGTGGTCGCGATTGGGGAAATCGGGTTAGATTATCATTCAGATTCGGATTCCAAAAAGGAACAGATTAAACGTTTCGAAGAACAACTTGATCTTGCGGCCAGACTTAATCTGCCGGTGATTGTTCATTCAAGAGATGCGTGCCAGGATACAATGGCGGTTCTTGCAAATGCCAAACCTATGGCGTTTGTGGTTCACTGTTTTTCATATGAGCCTGAAACAGCGTCTGACGTCCTCGGGATGGGCGGCTTTTTGGGGTTTACTGGGGTACTAACCTTCAAGAATGCAGAGAAGATCAAAGAGGTCTTGGAAGAGGTTCCGCTGGAAAGGATGCTTGTTGAAACAGATTGCCCATACCTAGCACCCGAACCGTTTCGCGGTCAGCGGTGTGATTCTGGCATGCTAAAGTTTATGGTCCAGGCTATGGTGTCTGTCAGACGCAAGAGCTTTAAAGAAATGGTGACGATTTTGAATGCGAACGCAAAGAGATTTTACAGAATAACCGGAGAATAAGGCGGCAATGGGGAGAATTGTATGACGTTTAAGAAATGGCAACTTATCAGCGGAGATAAAGCCTTGGCTGAAAAGATTTCAAAAACCGCGGAAATCAGCATGTTTTTGGCGGAAATTTTGGTTGCGAGAGGTTATGATGGCAAAGAGGTCTCCGATTTGCTCGCGGCCTCTGAGCAGTTTGAAGACCCCTTTTTGCTTCCCGATATGGATAAGGCGGTTGATAGGTTAAAGAGCGCGATTGAAAAAGGCGAAAGAGTTATAATATTTGGGGATTATGACGTTGATGGGATTACGTCGGTTGTTATTTTGTTTAGTTACCTTAAAAAGCGTGGGGCGAATGTTGGTTACTATATCCCTGACAGGGAAAGTGAGGGTTATGGTCTGAACCTTTTGGCGATCGAAAAGTTAAAACAAGAAGGCGCTGATTTGATTTTAACGGTAGATAATGGGATCGTTGCAGTAGATGAAGTGAATCATGCGAACGCCCTGGGAATTGACGTTATAATAACTGATCACCATACTGTTCGTGGTGAATTGCCTGCTGCAGTCGCGGTTGTTGACCCGATGCGAGAGGATTACTCGGGTTTTAAGAGATTGGCCGGAGTTGCAGTTGCGTTTAAGTTAATTGTGGCCATGGAAAATGGGAAACTAGAAGCTGTGTTGGAAGATTATGGCGCATTTGTTTGCATTGGTACTGTTGCCGATGTGATGCCGATTGTGGGTGAAAATCGTTTTTTTGTTAAATTTGGTCTAAAATCATTGGAATCAACGCAGATTCCCGGTTTGAAGGCGCTCAAAAGTGTTGCTGGACTTGATGGCAAAATCCCAAAAGCGAGTGATATCAGCTTCCTCCTTGCGCCGCGAATAAATGCAACAGCTAGGTTGAATTTTACGCAGCTTGCCGTTGATCTTTTGCTTTGCGCGGATGAAACCGAGTGCACCAAGCTTGCTTTGGAGATTGAGAAGAAAAATATAGAGCGCAAAAGACTCGAAAAGCAGGTTTTAAATGAGGTTTATGATTATCTTGAAAGGCATCCTGACGAGCTCAACAAACGAACGCTCGTTATAGAAAAAGAAGGTTGGCATCATGGTGTGATTGGGATTGTTGCCGCAAAAATTTGTGCCTGCTTTTCAAAACCTTGTTTGATAATTGGCATTGAAGGCGAAATTGCAAAGGGCTCTGGTCGCAGTGTGGATGGGTTCCCTTTGATTGATGCGATGAATACCTTGGGGGATTTGTTCATAAAGCATGGTGGGCATAAAGTGGCGGTTGGAGTGACGTTGCGTACCGAAAAGATTGCTGAGCTAAAAGAAAGATTAGAAAATTACGCGAAACAAAATTTTGAGGCCATGCCGGTTGATTCACTGATGATAGACAAGGTGGTTGAAATCAATGAATTGAGTATTTCGAATGTCAAAAGCATTGATATTCTTGCTCCGTTTGGAGAGGGGAACAGGCCCCCCGTTTTTTTACTCAAAAACCTAGTGATTGGGATGATCATCCCGCTTTGTGGTGGTAAATATGTTAAGCTGCGGATTGCGAAGCCATCGAATATCGATCTGCTGTGTTTTGGGATGACGATTGACGAGTGTATCTATTCGGTTGGGGATGTTGTTGATGCGGTTGTTAGCTGCAGTTTGGATAAATGTGGGGGTTGGGAGCAGCTTACCGTTAAAGTGATTGATTTGCGATTTTCGAATTTCGACCAAGAGAAGTATTTGGCTAGCAAAAAGGAATATGAAAACTTTAAAAGGAACGAAGAATGTGAGAAGGCTGAACTCAGGCCAGACAGGGGCGAGATTGCCACAATCTATAGATGCATTAGGCGCGAGAAAAAACTTAAAGGTGTTGATGCAACCTTTTTGAAAGCGTTTAGATCTGGAGTGGGTTATGGCAAATTCAGGGTGATAGTAGACATCCTTTTGGAACTGGAGCTCATATCGCTGGACGAGCACATAAAAGTTAACGAGATGGATGGCAAGCGTGATCTGGAAACTTCAAGGGTTTTGGGGTTATTAAGCTGATTTGGGTGAAGAGTGGTTGCTGAGGGGGTGAAGCAAGATTGGATGAGTTGTTTGAAGATTTAGTTTCAACCGTGAAGAAACATAAAAAGAACCTGAACTTAAATCAACTAAAGAAGGCGTATCTGTTTGCAAAAGAGGCGCATGGCGATCAGATGAGGCATTCCGGGGAACCTTATGTGGTTCACCCTGTTAATGTGGCCAAGATTTTGATAGAATTGGGTATGGATGTTCAAACGATTGTTGCCGCTATTTTGCATGACGTCTTAGAAGATACCCAAGTTAGCTACGACGATGTGAAGAAGAATTTTTCCGAAGAGGTTGCATATTTGGTGAATGGAGTCACAAAGTTAAGCACAATGAAATACGGTAGCAAAGAGGAAAATCAAGCAGAAAATATTCGCAAGATGTTTATGGCTATGGCAGAGGATCACCGTGTGATAATAATAAAACTGGCGGATAGGTTACACAACATGCGCACAATTAAGTTCGTCAGGGAAGAAAAACAGCTCGAAAAAGCCCGCGAAACAATGGAAATTTATGCACCACTTGCACACAGATTTGGGATTAGAGGGATTAAGGAAGAGCTTGAAGATCTCTCGGTTAAAGTGTTGGACCCGTATGCATGTGAACAAATCGGGGAATATTTGGCTATAAACAAGAAGGCAAGGCAAACGCTTTTGGATAATATAAAAAAAAAGATAGAAGATAGATTACTTGGTGAAAACATAAAAAGTACAATAGATGCAAGGGTAAAAAGTATCTATGGTATTTATAAAAAAGTGTATGAAGGTGATAGGCAATTTGAGGAAGTATACGATGTCTATGCAATTAGGATCATTTTAGATGCCGAACTCGCGTGCTACAACATACTTGGGATTATTCACGATATGTTTACTCCGATTCCCAGTAGGTTTAAGGATTATATATCAACTCCCAAATCCAACATGTATCAGTCGCTGCACACAACTGTAGTGGAAGATTCGGTGCCGGTTGAAATTCAAATAAGAACCTGGAAAATGCATCGTACGGCTGAATATGGAATTGCTGCACATTGGAAATATAAGGTCGGATTGACCGGCATGAAAAAAGACGAATTTGAAAAGAGTTTTGAATGGGTGAGGCGTTTCTTAGAAAGGCAACAAAATTCGGATGGGGATGAGGAGCTAATTTCTTCAATTAAGTCGGATTTCATCCCGGATGAGATTTTTGTTTTTACTCCCAAAGGTGATGTAAAAAGCTTGCCAAAAGGAGCAACAGTAATTGATTTTGCATATTCCATCCATACCGATGTGGGCAATCATACAGTTGGAGCCAAGGTTGATGGTAGAATGGTCTCGCTTGATCATGTTGTTAAGACCGGGGAAGTCATTGAAGTAATCACGAATGAGAAATCGAAAGGTCCGAGTAAGAACTGGTTGAGAATAGCCAAAAGTAGTGAGGCTAAGAGCAAGATCAAAAATTGGTTTAAAACTGTGGATAGGGAAGAAAACATAGCGGAAGGGAAACATGAGTTCGCAAGAGAACTGAAGAAGAATTTGGTTACTCTCACAGGGGAGCAGATGGAGAGTTTTGTTGCGGAGGTGGCCGCACACAACAAATTCAAGACGAATGACGAATTCTATGCGGCACTTGGATACGGTGGCATTTCTCTTTTTAAGATTATGCCAGGAGTGAAAGAGCTGTTTCAAAAGAAACATCGAAACTTCGACAGAACGCGAGTAATAGAAGATTCAGAATTACCGGTCAAAGCAAGAAGAGGTAAGTGTGTTGTGATAGAGAACATAGAAGATTGCTTAGTTAACTTTGCAAAATGTTGCGATCCGATGCCGGGTGATGAGATCATTGGATTTGTTACTAGGGGACATGGTGTTTCTGTTCACAAAAAAGATTGTAAGAACGCTGGATTGTGCGAAAATGTGGAACAAAGGGCGAGGTGGGTAAGCGCAAAATGGTACTCAGGTGAAATAAAGGGTAAATTTAGCACTGGTATAGAGGTGCTCAGCCATAGTAGGCCAGAGGCACTTGCGTCAGTTGTTTCTCAGCTTACAAGTTTCAGATTGTTAATTCGTTCGGTTGTTGCAAAGGAAATTGAAGGTCACAGGACTCTGATGCGGTTTAGCACTAGCATTGGGGGTTTAACGCAACTCAACAAAGTGATTAGCGAGATCATGGCTCTACCCGGGGTTATTTCGGCAAAGAGAATATTATCCAATTCAGTTAACGAAAAAAAATAGTTGTGCTCTGGACCTTCTTGAAGGGAGGCCGATATATTTGGAGGTAAAGCGTATTGTTACCGGGAAGTTGCGGGAGAATTGTTACGTTTTGGTAAGCGATGAACAAGCGGTGATAATAGACCCGGGAGCTGATTTTGAGTTGATTAACAGCGGATTAGCGGGAGCGATTCCCGGGCTTATCCTGCTCACACACGGCCATTATGATCATATTGGTGCTGTGAAAGCGCTTGTGGCAGAATATGCAGCGGCTGAGGTTTGTGTTAGCGCGCTTGATGTGGAGCTCCTAGAAGCTCCTGAAAAAAACATGAGTTTGTGGGGTGATCAGTTGGTGAGTGACATCCGCGCGGATGTGCTGCTGCATGATGGTGATTTGCTGAATTTTTCGGGGAGTATTATAAAAGTCATCGGAACCCCGGGGCATACGAGGGGAAGTGTTTGCTTTGGGGTAGAGGGCATTTTGTTCAGTGGCGACACTTTGTTTAAAGGAGCAGTTGGCCGCACAGATCTTTATGGAGGGGACAGCGCGAGTTTGAGCAAATCGCTCGAAAAGTTGCGGCAATTGGATGTAAACACGATTGTGTACCCGGGACATGGATTTAGGACGACGATAGGTGCGGAACTTTCTTAACGAGTCATTTTTTGCTTCCCTGTTGGCCCACAGATTTAACACTTTGGGGAAGGCGTCAAAAAGGAAGGGCTTGCAGGGCGAGTTTTCAAAACGAAAGAAGGGAGCTGAGTCGATGAAAATTTATGAGGAGCTGAAAAGAAGGGGATTGATCGCGCAGGTTACGAATGAAGATGCTATTAAAGAGCTGATAGATAGCGGAAAGGCTATCTTTTACGTCGGATTTGACGCAACGGCAGATAGCTTGCATGTGGGGCATTTTCTCCAGTTTGTGGTTATAAACTGGTTGCAGCGTGCTGGTAACCGGTTTATCGCCCTGCTCGGCACAGGGACCACCCTTATAGGTGATCCCACAGGCAAGACCGACATGAGGAAGATGCTCTCCAAAGAGGAGATAGACCACAATGCCAATTGCTTTAAAAATCAGATGGAAAGATATATAAACAAAGACGTTTCAACATTTGTCAAGAACGGGGATTGGCTTTGTGAACTGAAATATTTGGAATTGCTTCGCGAAATAGGTGTTCATTTTTCGGTTAATCGCATGCTGGCAGCGGAATGTGTGAAAACAAGGTTGGAACGCGGTCTCTCGTTTTTAGAATTCAATTACGTAATCATGCAAAGCTATGATTTCCTATACTTAAATCGTGGCCATGGTTGCAATCTGCAATTGGGTGGTGACGATCAGTGGTCAAATATCCTAGGCGGCGTGGATTTGGTGAGGCGTGTGGATCAGAATGAAGTCTATGGGATGACTTTTACGCTGCTTGTGACGAGTGACGGCAAAAAAATGGGGAAGACTGAAAAGGGAGCGTTGTGGTTAGATGAGAACAAACTTTCGGTTTATGATTTTTTTCAATATTGGCGGAATATTGATGATTCTGAAGTGTTTAAGTGTCTTAGGCTCCTTACCTTTCTTCCAATTGAAAAGATTGAAGAAATGGAGCGTAATAATGAAGAAATCAATGAGTGTAAAGAAATACTGGCGTTCGAAGTGACGAAATTGGTTCATGGTGAAGAAAAGGCAGCTATTGCTATGGAAACTGCGAGGGCTGTTTTTGATGGGGATATGTCAGCCTTGAATATGCCAAGTTTGATTTTGCGGCCAGATGATTTTGAAGAGGGTCAAATTGAGCTGGCCTTGGTGCTTGTGAAGTTGGGACTCACAAAATCTAAAAGCGAATCGCGGAGATTGATTGAACAAGGTGGAATAAGAATTGATGACCAAGAGATTAACGATGTGAATTGCAAAATTGCGCGGAGGGCTCTTGCACAAAAGGATTGTGTGATAAAAAAAGGCAAAAAAGTCTTCTTTAGACTGATTTTAGGTGAATAATTGGCTTGCTTTGAGTTATCTTGAGTATAGGTTGGATTGGAGGCAAAGGTATGAGATTGGATAAATATCTCAAAGTGACGCGGATTGTTAAGAGGAGAACTATTGCGAATGAACTTTGCGATGCAGGTAAAGTTAGTGTGAACGGCAAAGTTGCAAAGGCATCTTGTGAGGTTAAGGAGGGAGATGTTTTGGCGCTAAAATTGGCGGGGAAAGAACAAAAATTCAGGATTTCTAAGATTTTGGAGCATGTTCCCAAGGATATTGCAAATGACCTTTTTGAGGTGATTACGTAGCGGTTTTTGGTGTTTGATTCCAGAGTGCGGGTGATAGGGATTTGGAGGCCCTGTGTTCCTCTTTTTGGTTTCTTAGCCGGTACGCTTTCCCAAAAGCATAAAGTGGTTTGTTTTGTTCTTTTGAATTAATTTAAACTCAGCCAAGCGGGATGAAATAAAAAGTTGACAAAGCAGGAGGGCGTGTGTATAATGGTTGGGGTCCGGAGGTTGGGGAAGGAACCCAAAAAGGGAGCATAGCTCAGCTGGTAGAGCATCTGCCCTACAAGCAGGAGGTCACAGGTTCGAGCCCTGTTGCTCCCACCAGTTACGGCCCGGTAGTTCAGTTGGTTAGAACGCTAGCCTGTCACGCTAGAGGTCGTGGGTTCAAGCCCCATCCGGGTCGCCAGAAGGTGTGTTTTTTGCCTCTGTAGCTCAGTCGGTAGAGCAGAGGACTGAAAATCCTCGTGTCGATGGTTCGATTCCATTCGGAGGCACCAATTTTGATTTTGCGGATTTAGCTCACCCGGTAGAGCGCCACCTTGCCAAGGTGGAGGTAGCGAGTTCGAGTCTCGTAATCCGCTCCAGCTTTTGTTTTTTGCGGGCTTTGGCCTTTTCCTTGCGGATTTAGCTCACCCGGTAGAGCGCCACCTTCCCAAGGTGGAGGTAGCGAGTTCGAGCCTCGTAATCCGCTCCAGTTGTGGCACCATAGCCAAGTGGTAAGGCAGAGGTCTGCAAAACCTTTATTCCCCGGTTCAAATCCGGGTGGTGCCTCCAATACTTACAAAATCTTCGTTGGGCCAGGACCAAAAGTGAAAGACGGTACACAAAGAGATGAGGTTGTGGTCTTTGCCACAGCCTCTTTTTTGTTGGGCGCTCCAGAGCGAAATCGTTTCGATGTGCAAAAAACAAGTTTGGATTTTGAGAAAGGTGATTTATGTCTCCTTGGGATTCGGGTAATGCTCTTGGCTAAGCCGGTGATTACGGATTTGATTCCAGTTTATTAATTAAATCTCGGAGGTGTGCGGCATGCTCAAATTCGAGTGCTCTTGCCGCTTTTTTCATCTCCCTGCTTAATTCTGCGATGAGTTTCTCCTTCTCTTTTTTCTTTATTTTTTTGCCGTCAAAATTCGAAGTTATCTCTTTTTCGGCACGTGAGATTTCAAGGGTTTCGCGGACGTCTTTTTTTATTGTTTGCGGCGTGATGTTATTTTCTTTGTTGAATTTCTGTTGGATTGCTCTTCTCCTGTTTGTTTCGTCAATTGCAACGCGCATCGATTCGGTCACGTGGTCGGCATACATGACTACCTGGCCGTTTGCATTTCTTGCAGCTCTTCCAATTGTCTGGATGAGCGATGTTTTTGACCTTAAAAACCCTTCTTTGTCGGAATCTAAAATTGCAACAAGGGAAACTTCCGGCAGGTCTAAACCCTCGCGAAGCAGATTGATCCCCACCAAAACGTCAATCTCGCCCAGTCTTAAGCTGTTTAATATCTGGGTTCTTTCGAGGGTTTCGATATCACTGTGCATATATTTCACTTTGATGCCTTGCTTGCTGATATAATCAGTCAGATCTTCCGCCATCTTTTTAGTGAGTGTTGTAACAAGAGTTCGTTCGTTTCTGCTTGTTCTTCCCCTAATCAGCTGCAAAAGATCCGCAATTTGCCCTTCGATTGGTTTCACCAGAACTTCCGGATCTAAAAGGCCAGTTGGTCTAATTAGCTGTTCAAAGATATTCGGGGCACTTTTTTCTCTCTCAAAGTCACCGGGTGTTGCGCTGACGAAGATGATTTTGTGCAGTTTCGCGTAACATTCGTCAAAGCTCAGTGGCCTGTTATCTCGCGCCGAGGGTAGTCTGAACCCGTGTTCGATCAGCACATTTTTCCTAGAAGCGTCTCCTGCAAACATGCTTCTGACCTGCGGCAAGGTGACATGAGATTCGTCGATCACCATCAAGAAATCTTCCGGCAGGTAATCAAGCAGTGTGAATGGGGCACTGCCCGGCTCTCTGCCCGCAAGAACTCGCGAATAATTTTCGATTCCTTTGCAAAAACCCACTTCTCTCAGCAATTCGATATCGTAATTCGTCCGTTCCTTTATCCTTTGGGCCTCGATCAGCTTGCCAGCTGCCTCAAATACCTTGACTTGTTCCTGCATCTCTTTCTGGATTTTTTCAATTGCAGGTGGGAGTTTCTCCCGCGGGATAACGTAATGTGAAGCGGGATAGATTGCTGCGTGATCCATGACCAGTTTTACCTGGCCCGTTAGTGGATTGATTTTTTGGATTTTTTCTATTTCGTCGGAAAAAAATTGCACTCTGATAGCATTTTCACTTTCATAAACGGGGAAGATGTCCACAACATCTCCGCGCACACGAAACTTGTTGTGGACAAACTCAGTATCATTGCGCTCATATTGAATCTCTATTAATTTTTGAATCAGTTCGTCTCTGGATTTTTGCATCTGTGGCCGTAGCGAAATTACCATGTTTTTGTAATCCAAAGGGTTCCCCAAACTATAGATGCACGAAACGCTAGAAACGATGATAACATCTCTTCGTTCCGCAAGAGCCGCCGTTGCCGAGTGCCGCAATCGCTCGATTTCTTCGTTGATTGCATTATCCTTCTCTATATACGTGTCGGTGCTTGCGATATACGCTTCCGGCTGATAATAATCGTAGTAACTCACAAAATATTCAACGGCATTTTCGGGGAAGAATTCTTTGAATTCGCAGCAAAGTTGAGCTGCGAGGGTTTTGTTGTGTGCCAAAACTAGAGTTGGGGAGTTAATTTCTGCGATTACATTGGCAATTGTGAATGTCTTCCCGGAGCCCGTGACTCCCAGAAGTGTTTGCTCCCTGCAGCCTGCTTTGAGCGATTTGACTAAGTTGGTGACTGCCGCTTGTTGATCACCATTCATAGAATATTCTGAGTGGATTTTAAACCTTTCCATTGGGTTTTATCCTTCCCAAATAAAGCGTCGGGTGTCTTTCAAAAAATTAAGACAGAAAAAATCCGGTATCATCTGAAGCGGGAACTCTGGAGAAAACATCCTTGGATTTTGGGGAAAGTGCCTGAGGAAAAGAAAAGCTCCAAAGGCGTACACTTGTTTTGAATTTAGAAATGCCCTAAAAGCGGGTGGGTGATTTAACTGCGCGAGAAGGTAAACAAAGGGATTTACATTATGTCGTCGATTTCCGACGTGTTTTTTGCGATCTCTATTGCATCATAATCCACAATCCCGGTGCCGGCTGGGACGAGCTTGCCGATAATTACGTTTTCTTTAAGGCCAACTAGACGATCGGACTTGCCTTTGATTGCCGCATCTGCCAAAACACGTGTTGTTTCTTGGAACGAAGCTGCAGAGAGAAAACTCTCGGTTGCAAGCGATGCCTTTGTTATTCCGAGCAGCACCGGGACAAATGTTGCTTTTTGCAACGTTGTTTCTCCCTTTGCAATTCGCTCTTCTATTTTTTGGTTTTCGGCAACAGCTTGTGATTTTTCTACCAATACTCCCGGCAACAGGTTAGTGTCGCCTATGTCTGTGACTCTGACCTTTCTGAGCATCTGTCTGACAATAACTTCGATGTGCTTGTCATTGATGTCAACACCTTGCATACGATAAACTTTTTGTACTTCCTGAATCAAATAATCTTGCACTGCAAGCTCACCTTTGATTTCCAAGACATCGTGTGGGTTAACAGAGCCTTCTGTGAGTGCGTCTCCCTTTTCAACGAAGTCGCCGTCTTTTACATTGAGCATTGAACCATATGGGATTATATGTTCCATTTCTTCGAGATTTTCTTCGTCAAAAATAGAAACGACTTTGGTGTTCTTGAGTTCCCGGATAGTCACTTTGCCTTTTATTTCACTTATGACGGCCATGTGTTTTGGTTTCCTTGCCTCAAATAATTCTTCAACCCTCGGCAGTCCCTGGGTGATATCTTCCTCCGACGCAACGCCACCTGTGTGAAAGTTGCGCATTGTAAGTTGTGTTCCGGGTTCGCCAATCGATTGTGCAGCCACTGTTCCCACGGCTTCTCCGATGACCACTGGCCGCCCGTTTGCCAAATTAGCGCCGTAACACCTTGCACAGATTCCGTATTTTGACTGGCAATTCAATACAGACCGGATTTTTATTTTCTTCACTCCTGTGGCAATTATCAAATCGGCGTCTTTTTCGTCCACTAACGTGCTGTGTGATACAAGCAATTCTCCGGTTTGGGGGTCCAAAAAATCTGCGAGCAGAAAGCGACCAATCAGTCTTTCCTTTAGTGACTCTATCAACTCGTTATAATCCGTCACATCACACACGCTAAGACCCTCTGCCGCGTGACAGTCGTCATCCCTGATAATGATATCCTGCGAGACGTCGACGAGTCTTCTGGTCAGGTAGCCGGAATCCGCTGTTCTCAGGGCTACGTCTGCCATTCCCTTTCGCGCCCCGCGAGCTGAGATAAAATATTCTAACACATTCAATCCTTCGTGATAATTCGCTTTGATTGGGATTTCGATTGTTGTCCCAGACGTGTTCGCAATGAGTCCTCTCATCCCCGCTAACTGCCGAATCTGGTTCATGCTTCCACGTGCGCCGGAATCTGCCATCATGAAGATGGTGTTATATACGTCTAGGCTTTCTGTTAAAGCTTGTGACACTTTTTTCGTGGTGTCTTCCCAGACTTTTATGGCTAGCGAAATGCGCTCTTCTTCTGAAAGGAGGCCCAATTTGAACTGCTTGCTTATTTTCCCAACAAGCGCTTCGGCCTCTTCAATGAAGACCTTCTTTTCTTTGGGTGGCACAACGTCGCTGAAAGCTACTGTTATTGCCCCTTTTGTCGAATATTTGAATCCCAAATTTTTGAGCTTATCTAGCACATCCGCCGTTATTGCGGTGCCGTTCACGCTGATACACCTGCCAACGATGTCCCCCAGCTTCTTTTTGTTGACCAAAAACGAGATTTCTAAATCCAAAAGTTTATCGGGATCTGTTCTGTCGACGTATCCTAAATTTTGCGGGATTGCTTCGTTAAAGATTATTTTGCCGATGGTCGTCTCCACAATTTTACTGATCTGTTTGTCATCGAATTCTCTTGTTAATCTGATCTTGATTTTGGCGTGTAAGCTCAGGTATCCCAAACTATACGCCATTATCGCTTCATCCACATTTTTATATAAGTGGCCCTCTCCTATTTCGCCTTTTCTCTCCTGTGTTAGGTAGTAGATTCCTAAAACCATATCCTGAGTTGGCACAACCACAGGTTTCCCGTCAGAAGGCTTTAATAGATTGTTGGCTGCAAGCATCAAAAATCTGGCCTCAGTTTGGGCTTCCACAGAAAGGGGAACGTGAACGGCCATTTGGTCGCCATCAAAATCTGCATTATAGGCAGTGCACACCAGCGGATGCAGTTTTAGCGCGCGGCCCTCCACCAAGATCGGTTCAAAGGCCTGTATCCCCAGCCGGTGAAGAGTTGGGGCTCTGTTTAAAAGAACGGGATGATCTTTTATTATTCTTTCTAACACATCCCAAACTTCTGGCCTAGCGCGTTCGACCATTTTTCTGGCACTTCTCACATTTCCTGCAATTCCCAGTTTGACTAACCGTTTCATAACAAAAGGTTTAAATAGTTCCAATGCCATTTCTTTGGGCAATCCACATTGGTATATCTTGAGTTCAGGACCGACTACAATAACGGAACGGCCTGAGTAATCAACGCGTTTGCCAAGAAGATTTTGGCGGAATCTTCCCTGCTTGCCCTTGAGCATATCCGAAAGTGATTTGAGAGGTCTATTGTTTGCCCCAGTTATCGGTTTGCCGCGTCTACCGTTATCAATTAATGCGTCAACCGCTTCTTGCAGCATCCTTTTTTCATTTCTGATGATGATTTCTGGTGCTTCTAACTCAAACAACCTTTTCAGACGGTTGTTTCTGTTTATCACGCGTCTGTAAAGATCATTAAGATCACTTGTGGCGAATCTGCCGCCATCGAGTTGCACCATAGGCCTGATATCCGCCGGAATGACCGGCAGAACATCCATTATCATCCATTCGGGTTTGTTTTTTGAAAGCCTGAAGGCATCGGCAACTTCCAGCCTTTTGATTAGTTTTACCCGCTTTTGATTTGAAGCAGTTTTTAGTGCCTCTTTAATCTCCGCGCACAAAACATCAAGGTCAATTTCTTGAAGCAGTTTTTTGATGGCTTCTGCGCCCATCCTTGCGTCGAACTCATCCTCATATTTTTCCCGCATCTTCTCATATTCAACTTCGCTCAAAATTTGCCCCTTGACCAGTGGAGTTCCTCCACCGTCAATAACCACATAAGCTGAGAAATAAAGGACTTTTTCTAACATTCTTGGGGTAATTTCTAAAAGCAATCCCATCTTGGATGAAACACCTTTGAAATACCAAATGTGAGAGACCGGAACGGCCAATTCTATGTGCCCCATGCGTATCCTTCGAACCTTAGATCTCGTTATCTCAACGCCGCATCTATCGCAGATTTTGCCCTCATACCGGACCCTTTTATACTTTCCGCAATGGCACTCCCAATCCTTTACTGGGCCGAATATCTTTTCGCAAAATAAGCCATCGCGTTCTGGTTTTAGTGTCCTGTAGTTGATTGTTTCTGGTTTTTTTATTTCGCCATATGACCAACTTTTAATCTGTTCTGACGATGCTAATCCTATTTTTATTGCTGAGAAATCATTAAATTCCATAAGAATAATTTCCTCCACAAAGATATTTTGTCTTTAGTTTTCAGATGTCATCCGATAAAGCATCATCGATTTCTGCGGACTCTTCATCCAAAATCTCGTCGCTTTCATCTTCAAAGTCGCTCAGACGATCCTGTTCGAAATATTCTTCGGGATCTGCATCGCTAAGTGCCCTTAAATCTGTATCCTCCGAAACAGCCACATCTTCTCGACCCTCTTCCTCAAACATTTTGTTGAGGTCGATCTTCCTATCGCCCTTCCCTAGGATTTGGATGTCTAGCCCCAGAGACTGCAGCTCTTTTATGAGAACTTTAAAAGATTCCGGTAGGCCGGCTTTTGGGATATTGCGCCCTTTAACAATTGCTTCATAGGTTTTTACTCTGCCAGCTATATCATCTGACTTAACGGTTAAAATCTCTTGAAGGGTGTATGCGGCCCCGTATGCTTCTAGTGCCCAAACTTCCATCTCACCAAACCTCTGTCCGCCGAATTGTGCCTTGCCGCCGAGTGGCTGTTGCGTTACCAGCGAGTAAGGTCCTGTTGAACGCGCGTGGATCTTATCGTCAACCAGGTGATGCAGTTTTAGATAATACATGTAGCCCACGGTAACTTCGTTATCAAATGGTTCGCCAGTCCTGCCGTCATAGAGAATAGATTTTCCGTTTTGACTAAGGCCAATTTGCGCGAAACCATCTGCAATGTCTTTTTCAGTCGCTCCGTCAAAGACGGGTGTTACCATGTTTATTCCGAGTTCTTTTGCAATGCGGCCAAGGTGAACTTCTAACACTTGCCCCATGTTCATTCTGGCGGGAACCCCAAGTGGATTTAATATCACGTCAATGGGGGTGCCATCCGGTAAAAATGGCATATCTTCCTGTGGCATCACCCTGGCGACAACTCCCTTGTTACCATGCCTCCCTGCCATCTTATCTCCCACCGAAATTTTGCGCTTCCGCGCCACATAGCATCTGACGACCATGTTGACCCCCGGGGCCAACTCGTCACAATCTTCTCTTGTGAAGGCTTTAATGTCCACAACAGTGCCATATTCACCGTGTGGAACTCTTAAGGATGTATCCCTCACTTCTCTTGCTTTTTCTCCGAAAATCGCTCTGAGCAAACGTTCTTCAGAGGTAAGTTCTGTTTCCCCTTTTGGGGTTACTTTCCCCACCAATATGTCTCCAGCTCTAACTTCAGCACCAATTCTGATTATTCCCATTTCATCTAGATCTTTTATTGCTTCATCGCCGACATTTGGGATTTCGCGAGTTATCTCTTCTTTTCCCAGCTTTGTATCTCTTGCCTCAATTTGGTATTCTTCGATGTGAATGGAGGTAAATATGTCATCTTTTACAAGCCGTTCGTTTAACAAAACGGCATCTTCGTAGTTATATCCTTCCCAGGTCATAAAGGCCACCAGCACGTTTTTACCAAGGCTTATTTCTCCATTTTGCGTGGAAGGACCATCGGCGAGCACCTGCCCTTTTTTGACGGCTTCTCCTACATTCACAATTGGGTGCTGATTTATGCAAGTATCCTGATTAGAGCGAGTAAACTTGAACAGGTTATATTCATCAGTAACCTTTTCGCTGTTTAGCACTCTGATTGAGTTGGCGGTCACTCTTTTAACAACGCCATCGTTCTTTGCCAAAACAACGGCTCCGGAATCAACAGCTGCTTTATATTCGATTCCAGTTGCGACTAACGGTGCTTCTGGAACCAAAAGCGGAACTGCTTGCTTTTGCATGTTTGAGCCCATCAAAGCCCTGCTTGCATCATCATTTTCCAAAAATGGTATCATCGCCGTTCCCACTGAAACTACCATTTTGGGAGATACATCCATATAATCCACGGCTTCGCGCTCAATCTCAAGAATTTTATCCCTGTATCTTGCAGTTACAAGTGGTTTAACAAAAACACCTTTTTCATCAAGTGGTTCGTTTGCCTGTGCGATAATAAAGTTATCTTCAACATCTGCGGTCATATATTCAATTTCGTTAAGTACTTCCCCTGTACCTTTTTTGACTCGCATATATGGGGCTTCGATGAACCCGTATTTATTCACTTTCGCATAGGTTGCAAGGTAAGAAATAAGACCAATATTGGGCCCTTCGGGTGTTTCTATTGGACACATCCTGCCATAATGCGAGTAATGTACGTCCCTAACTTCGAATCCTGCCCTATCCCTTGAAAGACCGCCAGGACCAAGTGCTGACAACCGTCTTTTGTGTGTTAGTTCCGCAAGAGGATTGATCTGCTCCATGAACTGAGAAAGGGGAGAAGAGCCAAAAAACTCCTTCATGGCTGCCACCACTGGTCTTATGTTAATTAACGCCTGCGGTGTAATAACGTCGATATCCTGTATCTGCACAAGCATTCTTTCTCTAGTCACTCTTTCGAGCCGCGTAAGCCCTATTTTGAACTGGTTTTGCAAAAGCTCTCCAACCGATCTGATTCTGCGGTTCCCAAGGTGATCGATGTCGTCTGTCTCCCCTATGCCATCGTGGAGATTCAGAAAATAACTTATAGACGCTAATATATCCGTGGTTGTTATGTGTTTGGGTATTAATTCGTCTTTGTGCTTTTTTAGTTCATTTTTAAGTTCGGCTCGCCTTGCATCACCAAGGATTTTTTGCAAAACTGTGAATGAAACTTTCCCATCTATCCCCAGTGCCTCAAGCTCTTCGGCAGAAATATTGGCCAACTTTGACGCATCTACCATTCTGTTGGAGATAACAACCACCTTTTTGCTGCCCAAATCTAAAACCACGCGGTCTATTCCGGCATTTTCTATTTCTTTAGCTTGCTGCTTGTCGAGTGTGGTCCCGGCGACTGCGAGTAACTCCCCAGTGGATTGATCTATGACATTTTCTGCGAGTTTTCTGCCGACTATGCGTTCAGCGAGTGCCAGCTTTTTGTTATATTTATACCTGCCTACTTTCCTTGTATCATAGTGCCTAGAATCAAAGAATAGACTTTCAAAATGAGAGGCCGCACCTTCGAGTGATGGTGGTTCCCCCGGTCTTAGTTTTTTATATATTTCAATTAGGGCTTCATCTCGCGTGGTTGCTTGATCTTTTGTAAAAGAGGCTTTAATGACGTCGTGTTCTCCGAAATATTCTAATATTTCGTTGTTATCTACCATACCTAACGCTCTGATTAGGGTGGTTATTGGTAATTTTCTATTTTTATCAATTCGCACAAATCCGCAGTCGTTGGAGTCGGTTTCATATTCCAACCACGCGCCTCTGTTTGGTATCATGGTGCTTGAGACTAATTTTTTCCCGACTTTGTCGTAGCTGGCAGAATAATAAACTCCGGGAGACCTGACGAGTTGCGAAACAATAACGCGTTCTGCACCGTTTATGATGAACGTTCCGCTTTCGGTCATGAGTGGCATGTCACAAGCAAAAATCTCCTGTTCTTTGATTTCGCCGGTTTCCCTGTTGAGCAGCCTGACTCTTACCCGCAAAGGAGCTGCATATGTCACATCCCGTTCTTTGCATTCTGCTGTCGTATACTTCGGCTTTGGTTCCAAGGTGAATCCGACAAAACTCAATACCAGATTTCCAGAATAATCGGTGATGGGCTCAACTTCCTCAAAAACTTCTTGTAACCCTTCTTTTAGGAACCAATGGTATGACTCCTTTTGTATTTCAATCAGATTAGGTACTTCCAGTTTTTCCCGAATTTTTGCGAAACTCCTTTTGGTGTTCTTGCCGAACATTACTTCCTTGGTATTCAACATGGTCAGGCGCCACCTCCGTACAGTGTCAAAAATTAAGGCACATCCGATAATTGTAACACAAAATCCGCCAATTGACAAATTTGCCAAGATGTTTTTCGCAGCGGGAGCTTTTTGCTTTCAATGCCAACAAGATACCCCGGAGAAGGATGGTTTCATGCTTTGGGCGGCTATTTGGGTTTTCTTGCCATGGTGCTGTCGTGTTGTTGGTAGTGTCAGAATTTGCAACACAACTTTACATCTTCTCTATCTGGTAATTTCATTAATCTTTCCCGTAGATTGTATTTTGTTAGGACATTCTCGTTGCAGATCTCGATGAGCGGCACAAGAACGAAGCATCGGTTCAGCATTTCTTTGTGTGGGATGATTAGGTCTGCTGTGTTGATTTCAATCAGGTCATAAAGGAGGATGTCTATGTCAATGGTTCTTGGTCCCCATCTGGTTGTTTTTTCACGCTTTAAAGTACGCTCCGTTTTTTTGAGCGTGTTTAGTAACATTTGGGGGGTGAGAGTTGTTGTTATCCTAGCCGCGATGTTCAAAAAATCGTCTTGTTCAAAAAATCCAACAGGTTTCGTAAGGTAAACATTTGATACTTTCTTTACACAGATATCATTTTCTTCCTCCAAGAACCCCATCGCGGCACGAAGGTGCTCTAATTTCTCCCCGACGTTTGAGCCGAGCCCCAAATATACATTCGCAATCTTCAACACCCCCGTTTCTATATTTTACCACCCGGCATATTTTTCATAAATCTTGGCTAGTTGCTTTGCAGGTCCAACATCGTGCACTCTCAAGATTTTTGCCCCGTTGCCAAGTGCCAAAGTGTTAAAGACTAGTGTCCCCTGCAACGCTTCATCTGGTGTTACGTTCAAGTTGCTACATATAAATGATTTTCTTGAAGCGCCGATCAAAATCGGGACACCATGCACGCCGAAAGACCTCAGGTTTTTGATAATTTCAAAATTGTCGTCCGGCCTTTTCCCAAACGAAAGACCCAACCCGGGGTCGATAGAAATCCTTTCCTTATCGATGCCAAAATCTTTTGCCCTTGCTAACATATTATCAAAACTTCTGTTGAGCGAGTCGATCACGCCATCATGCTGCTTGTTATCCATTAGCACAATCCCGCAATCGCTGTTTGCCCAAAGGTTCCACATCTCGTCGTCAAGACGGCTGGCAAAAACGTTATTTATTATGCTTGCGCCCATTTCTAACGCTTTTTTTGCGACTTCTGCTTTGTAGGTGTCTATCGATATTGGTATTTTCAGCTTCCCAACAAGTTTTTCTAAGACGGGACAAATTCGTTTTAATTCCTCTTCTGCTGAGAGTTCCTTTGCGTCTTTGTTTGTCGCTTCCCCTCCGATGTCAAGCACATCCGCGCCAAGTTTTTGCATTGTGAGCGCTGTCTCAACAGCATCTGCCGTGGTCAAACGCCGACTGCCTTTAAAAAAAGAATCTTCGCTGAGATTCAAAACCCCCATTATGAGCACCTTTCCCTTGAGGTTGAACCTATGTTCGGAGCAGTGCCATACTAATCCTTTACTTAAGTTGTAAAGAGCGCCATCTACCTCTTCTGCAATTGCTTTTAAGCTTTTGTGCTGCAAACGCAACTTTTCACAAAACAACTGGAACTCAGTCGGCGTTCCCATGATGATAACGTCGCTTTGCTTAACGCCGAAATTCCAAGCCAGACCATGAACTGCAACATCTCCGCCGCAACTAATCATTTCTTGTTTCATAACGCCGGCGTCTTCCACCGCTATATTGCTCAGTTTTAAAGTTATCATTCTTGCTTTTGCGGCCAAAATCGCCCAAGCTTCTTTGCTCACGGAAATATTTTCGAACTCTTTATGCATGGCTTTTTCATCCTGCATATCTAACAGCATAACGTTGTGTTTTTGCACGGTTTCACCCCATTTTCTCTCAACTCACGTCCAGCATATCTAGGTAAAGGCTTCCGTTTTTGGCAACAAATTCCTTCCGTGCCTGAATATCTTCGCCGAGCAGGATTTCGAACATTCTGGCTGTTTCATTTGCATCGCCGAATTCCACCCGGATGAGCCGCCTTGTTTCTGGGTTCATGGTGGTTAACCACATCATATCCGGTTCGTTTTCACCGAGTCCTTTTGACCTTTGAAGGGTGTATTTACCGGAGATTTTGTTGCAAATTTTGTTCTTTTCTGGCTCTGAATATGCAAAATAAGTCTTGTTTTTGGCCCGAATTTCATAAAGTGGGGATTGGGCTATGTATATGTAACCTCTTCTCACCAGTTCTGGGGTTAATTTAAAGAACATGGTCAGGATTAAGGTGCGGATTTGGAAGCCATCCACATCGGCGTCGGTGCAGATGATGATCTTGTTCCAGCGCAGGAGATTGAGTTCGAAGGAAACCAGGTTTTTGTTGCCGTTTTTGATTTCGGTGCCGCAACCGAGGACTTTGAGAATGTCGACGATTATCTCACTTTTGAAGATTTTATCGTAGCTGGCTTTGAGGCAGTTTAAGATTTTCCCTCTGACGGGGATGATTGCCTGGTAGTTCGCGTCTCGGCTGAGTTTGCAGGCGCCAAGTGCGGAATCCCCCTCCACTATATACAGTTCTCTCTTTTCGGGGTCTTTTGTGCGGCAGTCGACGAACTTTTGGACTCGGTTCATGACGTCGAGGTTGGTGAGCAGCTTTTTTTTGATGTTCAGGCGCATTTTTTCTGCGTTTTCGCGGCTTCGTTTATTAATTAAGACTTGTTCCGCGATTTTGGCGGCCTCGCTTGGCTGCTCGATGAAATAAACTTCGAGTTTGTGCTTTAAAAACTCAACGATGAATTCTGTGATGAACTTGTTGGTGATTGATTTCTTGGTTTGGTTTTCATAAGAGGTCACGGTTGAATGTGAGGATAGGACAAGAACCAATGAGTCTTCGATATCTTGGAATGTGATTTTTGATTCGTTTTTGAGATATTTTTTGCTTTCCTTTAGGTGGCGGTCGATCATGGTGGTCATTGCGGCCTTGACTGCTTTTTCACTTGCCCCGCCGTGTTCCAAAAAGCTTGCGTTGTGGTAATATTCCAAAAAGCTGTTTGGTGCAAAACAAAAAGCTACTTCGGCTTTGACTTCATATTCTTCTTTATCCTCGCGATCACGACCTTTGCCGAGATCGCTTTTCCAATGTTGGGTTGAGGTTATTTTATTTTCGCACAATTCGTCGATGTATGCCACAAGGCCATCTTTATAGAAGAATGTTTTTTTAAAAGGTTCGCCTTGGGGTTGTTCAACGGTCAGCTCCAAGACGACGGGGGAATTGATTACAGATTGTTGCTTTAGGATCTCTTCGAAAAAGGTGATGGGGATATCGATTTCGGTGAACACTTCGGGATCTGGTTTCCAATGGATTTTTGTTCCTGTTTTTTGTGTTGAAGGTTCTTTAGAAAGCCCGCCGATGTTTTCGCCCTTTTCGAAGTGTAGCCGATAGATGAATCCATCTCTGACGATTTCGGCATCCATAAACTCGGAGGCATATTGGGTTGCGCAAAGACCGAGGCCGTTAAGGCCCAGGGAAAATTCATAAGGGGAGGCGCTTTGTTGGTTATATTTACCGCCGGCATAAAGTTCGCAAAAGAGGAGTTCCCAGTTATATTTGCCCTCTGTGTTATTAAAATCAACCGGGATTCCACGGCCGAAATCTTCGATAGTCAGTGAGCAATCGGCGTGCTTTGTTATGAGGATTCTTTTTCCGAATCCACAGCGTGCTTCGTCAATTGAGTTCGAAAGGATTTCGAAGAATGCGTGTTCGCAACCCTGCAAGCCATCGGAGCCAAAGATTACACCTGGCCTTTTGCGGACTCGCTGCGCGCCTTTTAATGAAGTTATGCTTTCGTTACTATAGTTGATTTTGTTCACCTCGTTTAAAGAGCAAAAAGTGTTATGAATCTTTTGCTGAACGGCCGGCTGTGTGGCGCTGGTTACCCATTGAATTCTAACACAACAACGCAAGATTGCAGGGCGTGACTTTGTAAATTTTTTGTGAATTGGATTGCGGAGGGGCGAGAAACATGACAATAACGCCAGTTGTCATATTTGTAACCAAATTGTAATACCTATTGCTTTTTGGATTCAATTGTGTTACACTTGTTGCTGTAATGGGTCGCGGAGTGCGTGGCCCAAGGAAATAAATTTATTCTTAGGAGGGGTTTTATGAAACTTAGGAAAACAGTTTCGTTGCTGGTGGCAAGTTCAATGCTGGCAACGATGTGGTTGCCGTCGTCAAACGCAGCAGCGTACAACGACCTAACGACCCTAGACACGCGGTTTGTTGTCGACGACGTCGTGGCATCTACTGGTCACGGGGTAGACGTGCAAAATGTGGACGTTTCTCCGACAAAGCCGTGCAGGCTTGTTTTTTCTGTGGATCCAACAACGAGCGGCGCGGCGCTGGCGGACGGCAAAGAACGAGTGGACTGGCGGCCGTTTGTCGATAGGGCCACAATCCTGCTCGCGGCGTTGGCACCAGCGCCCAATAACAACGTTGGTGTGGCGAACATGGTCGACGCCGTTGAGTGGCTTATGGGCGTTCGTTCCGCGGCAGCACGCGCGGCCAACCCCACGGAGATCGTCACAACCGCGATAAAAGTGTACAACGGCCTCGAGACGCAAGGCGCAGCCCTCGGAGGCGCTCCCGCTGTTGCTTTGGACGGAAACGCATCAACGCGCGTCGTTGAAGCTCCGGCGGATCCAACAACTGCCGACGCGGACAACGCCCTCACAGGGTACGCTTGGTGCGCCACCGTTGGCGGGAACCATGCGCATACCTTTGTTCGCCCAGGAGACGACTTGTTTGGAGCCCGCCCAGGGAATGTGGACGAGGACAAAATCTACTGTTTGCCGCTGGCTGCTGGTGCTGCCGTTCAGGTTGGTGGCGCCGACGTGGCCACGGTGGTGGCAGCTAGACTTGTACGATTCGGGGCGATTGTTCGCGCCCACGCGTGGGACGCAACAGCGCGCGTCCGTAATGCTGCTGGTGGCGCCTCCATAGGGGCAGCAAATGACTGGTTCCACACAGCGTATCCCGCAGCTCTCCATGGCGTGAATATCGCCGCTCAGGCAAACAGCTTTGGTCTCGTTCCCGCAGGCGCCGGTGGTACGCCAGCAGCGGGACTGGCGCATCAGATGTGGGCAAACGTGCTGCGTGCGTGGGGTCGTGCGCGGCTGCACGCCATTTTGGCAGCCCAGGAGGCGTTCTCCGTCTCGTCGGCGCAGAAGAAGGGCGCCGCCGCATGCTTTCTAGGCGCCGGGCACACTAACTCTGCAAAAAACAACCTGGCGGATTACTCGATCGTTTGGAAGGCCTCTAAGGGCGCGGGCGCAGTTGGGATAGCCTACGGCGGCGAAGACGTCCGTCTGGAATCGCCCAAAGGATTCAGCATTACGCCTCTGGTTGTCACGATAACAGCGCAAGCTGTGAGTAAGGACACGTCGTTCGCTGGCACTTTAACAGTGCAGACGACGGCAGGAAAAAAACAGGCAGTCGGCGTCGCAGGCACAGTCGCCGCAAACGCCGGCATCGAAGAGGGCTCAAAAGTAAATGGCCAGGCATTGCCCGTTGGCGCGAAAATAAAGAAAGCGGCATGGGACGAACTGAAAGACGACACGGGGATTTCTGTCGCTGTCTCTTCGGGCGGAGTTCAGAAGGCAGTTGAACTTGCTGACATAAACGGGAAACAGCTAAAGAAAAGTGACGCTGTTCTTTCTGTGGGAACCGATACGTTGACGGAAAGTGCCCAAAAAGTCTATGCGCCGGCGCAAAAAGACGCAGCAGCACAAAATAACATCAAGCTGCTCACGATTCCAGCGATAACATCTGGCACGTTTACTTTGAAAGTGAACAACGAGTTCCTTGGGTTGGAGGGCCTGACGGAGGGCCAGAAGGTCTATGTTTACGGTGTTTCCAACGTCGAGGATCTTGGCAAACCAGCTCCGGCAACAACAGCGGCCAAGGCAGCTGCAGCTGATGCAGCGATTGATGACACCAAGGTCGTCGAAGGGACTTACAAAGACGGCCACATCACGGTGAAAATCGATCCAGCAAAGCTTGATGACTACGAGGCTCTGATGTTTGCGACGAAGAAGATCTCTCTCGCCGAAACAGCAAAGACCGAAGAGGAAAAGAAGGCCGAAGAGCAGAAGGCAGCTGAGGTAGCTGAAGAAGACGAAGAGGAAGAAGAGGCAGCTGAAGAAGAGGCGCTGGAGGAAGAGCTTGGAACGCAAGCAGCGTTGCCAACCACACCAGAGCAACAAGCAGCTGGTGTAAATTCCGCAACCGGCCAGCAAGGTGTAACTGACACGCTTCCACTTGCCGGTCTCGAATCAGCAACCCTCCCTGTCGGTGGAGCACAAAGCACCTCACTTCTTGCACTCTTTACGATGCTCTCGCTTGCAGGCGCTGTGCTTGCCCTCAAAAAAGGCAAAAACAGATAAATTTTTTCACTTTGCGGTTTAGGGATCGGATGATAGTCCGGTCCCTTTTCCTTTTTGCCTGTTGCATATTTAATTGTTTTTTGCTATAATCTTAGTCAACAGCAAACGAAAGGATTAAAAACTATGAAGGTTATTGTTGATGCTTTTGGTGGTGATAATGCGCCGATTTCCGTTCTTGAGGGCTGCGCTATGGCTTGCCGTGATTTTGGTGCGTCGATTATTTGCACAGGCACGGAAATCGTGTTAAGGCGAATCGCCAAGAACAGAAACATTTCACTTCATGGGATCGAAATCGTTTCGGCAGAAAGCGTGATTTCCTTCAACGATCCGCCGACTGACATCCAAAAAAAACATTCAAATTGCAGCATGGCCGTTGGTTTGCGCCTGCTGCGTGATGGCATCGGCGATGTTTTCATCAGTGCTGGAAGTACCGGAGCTTTACTGGTTGGCTCTTCGCTCTTTGTTGGCAGAAAGCCCGGAATTAAACGCCCGGCGATTGCCGCTCTCTTGCCATCGAACGAGGGCAGTTTCTTGTTGATTGATGCCGGCGCCAATTCCGATTGCAAAAAGGAAATGCTCGAACAGTTTGCCGTTCTGGGCTGCGAGTTTATGGCCGCGCGGCATCAGCTCAAATCCCCGCGAGTTGGTTTGTTAAACATCGGTTCCGAGCCAATCAAGGGGAACAAGTTACTGCAAAGTGTTTTTGCAACATTGGAAGCGGATCCGCAAATCAATTTTGTGGGGAACATAGAGCCGACTGCTGCACTGTGCGGCGCCTGTGATGTCTTGGTCGCTGATGGCTTTTGCGGCAACATTTTTTTAAAGTCCGTTGAGGCCGCAAGTTCATTCATCTTCACTCAACTCAAGAAGACGTTTGTCTCGAGCATACTTAATAAGTTGGCGGCCCTTAAATTAAAAAGCAGCCTAAACGATTTGCGGCAACTTTTAAATCCCGCTGATCTCGGCGGTGCGTTGTTGGTTGGGTTGAAAAAACCGGTGCTAAAGGCGCCTGGCAACTCGAATGAAATAGCAATCAAAAACACAATTGCGCAGGGGATAAAAATGATTGGGAGTTTTTAGAATTTATGGCAAAAATCGAAGAGAAGATGGAATATGAATTTAGAAACCCAAAATATTTGCAGCTGGCGTTGACGCACTCTTCTTATGCGAACAGTAACGCCGGCGGACTCCAGCATAACGAGCGGCTTGAGTTTTTGGGTGATTCCATTTTGTCCGTTGTGGTTACCGATTACCTCTTCACCAACTTTCCAGATTCTGATGAGGGTGAACTGACCAAGTTGCGAGCATCACTTGTTTGCGAAAAATCCCTTTATAGTTTCGCTTTAAAAGTCGGGTTAAATGAACATATTAAGGTGAATAGGAAAGAACTTTGTAAAAATCCTTCCGTTTTGGCAGATGCCTTTGAGGCGCTTATCGCCGCCGTTTATTTGGATTCCGGGATGAATGAGGCGAAAAAGTTTATCCTCAGGTTTGTTGAGCCCGCACTAACGAGCGGAGATCAGGCGGCTTTTGTGGATTACAAAACGTTTTTGCAAGAGATTACGCAACAAAATCCAAAAGAAAAGCTCGAATATTTTTTGGTTGGGAAATCCGGACCTGCCCATAACAGAAAGTTCACAATTAATGTCCGTAGTGGCACCAAGAAAACCGTCTTGGGAACCGGGATGGCAAACAGAAAAAAAGAGGCGGAGCAGAAAGCGGCAAAAGAGGCCCTGAAATCAATGGGGTACGATCGGAAGTCGCTGTTGGCTGATGGAAAGAAGGCCAAACCTGCTGCGACACCAACAAACTGAGAGTTATAGGGGAAGGTTGCGCCAAGAGGTGGTTGTGCTAAATGGGATTTTTCGGAAAGCTCACTGGGAGCCTGCGCAAAACAAGAGAAACCTTCGTCAAGGGCGTTGACAGCGTGTTTCGCGTTGACCAAGTGAATGAAGAACTCTTTGAACGGCTGGAAGAGACACTCATTTTGAGTGATGTTGGAATGCATGGGGCGGCGGAAATTTGCAAGAGGCTCCGAGGTGCGGCGAAAAAGTTAAGGGTAAGTAGTTCTGCGGAACTCAAAAAGGAATTCGTGAACGTTATTTGTGAGATGCTTGCGCCGGAAAGTAAAGAGGGCGAAAGTTCCGGGGCGGGGCAGGAAGTGGCGGTAAAGATAGCTCCCAAAAAGGTTATTCTTGTTGTTGGTGTTAATGGCGTTGGCAAGACGACTACAGTTGGTAAGTTGGCTTTTTTTTTAAAGAACCAGGGCGAAAGAGTTTCTGTTGCGGCGGCGGACACGTTCCGGGATGCGGCTGCTGCTCAGCTTGCGATTTGGGTTGAGCGCGCCGGTGTAAGGTTTGTTAAAAATCAAGCTACTGGTGATCCTGGTGCCGTTGTGTTTGATGCGATAAAAGATGCAAAAGAGCAGGAGATAGACGTTTTGATATGTGATACTGCGGGGCGGCTGCATAACAAAAAGAATCTGATGGCTGAGCTTCACAAGATTGGGAGCATAATTGAACGGAATTGTCCAAATGCGGTCAAAGAGGTTTTTTTAGTTTTGGATGCAACAACTGGACAAACTGCCATTTCGCAGGCGCGAGAATTCAAAAGCGTGGTTGATGTAACCGGCATTGTTTTGACCAAGTTGGATGGAACTTCAAAAGGCGGGGTTGTACTTGGTGTTAGATCTGAACTTGACGTTCCAATCAGGTTCGTTGGGCTTGGAGAAAACCTTGAAGATCTTTTGGTGTTTGATCCACGGGAGTTTGCAGCGGCACTGTTTGGGTGATATGTTGTTAATTTAAAGTGGGGAAGATAGCTTTGGAAATTGTTGCTGCAACGAATAACAAGGGGAAAATGGCTGAATTTGAGAGGATTTTGCAGCCGTTGGGATTCAAAATCTTGACTCTCGACGCGTTGGGATTTGACGGTGACATTGAAGAAACTGGGCAAACTTTTGAAGAAAACGCGTTTATAAAAGCTTTTGAGGTCGCCGAGCGTTTTAAAAAACCGGGGCTTGCAGATGATTCTGGACTTTGCGTCGATGCTTTGAATGGCGAACCTGGGATCCATTCTGCGAGGTTTGGTGGTGCTATCAGCAACGCCCAGCGGCCTGAAAAGCTTCTTTCTTTGATGGAGGATGTCCCTGACGAGAGAAGAACGGCTAGGTTTGTGTGTGTGTTGTGCTTTATTGACAGGCCCGACGAAATTTCGAGCTTTGAGCAGGCGAAAAAATCTGGGAAGGCATTGTTTGTTCGTGCTGAACGGCCGGGAATTGTGGAGCGTTCTGGCAAGGGGATAAATGGGTTTGGATTTGACCCGATTTTTTCGGTTTGTGGAAAAACCATTGCGGAGATGACGCCACATGAAAAGGATGCAGTCAGTGCTAGAGGAGCGGCAATAAGAGACTTTGCTTTAAAGATGCGTGAGCTTGGCAAGTTATGGCTATAAACGAAATGAAGCGGGGAATGTTCCCCAAGAAATCACTGGGCCAAAACTTTCTGGTTAATAAAGGTGTGGCGAGGAAGATCGCGGAATGCAGTCTGGCACCCAATTGTTCGGCTGTTTTGGAGATTGGGCCTGGACTGGGCGCGTTAACTTTGGAGTTGGCGCGGGTTTTTAAAAAGGTTGTCGCAGTCGAGCTTGATAGCGGTTTGATTGAGCCGCTTTTGGCTAACTTAAATGCAGCTGCGGTTTCGAACGTCACAGTTATTAACGGTGACATTTTGAAGGTGGATTTAGAAAGTTTATTCGCAAAAGAGTTCGCTGGGATGGGCGTAGTTTGTGCTTCGAATCTCCCTTATTACATAACGTCCTGTGTTTTGGTAAGACTTTTAGAGAGCAACTTGGGGTTGATGGCGATTACTGTGATGACCCAAAAAGAGATGGCGTTCAGACTTTGCGCGGAGCTGAAAACAAAAGGTTTGGGCGCTATAAGTTTTTGCGTAAGATATTACAGTGTTCCGAAGTTGTTGTTTTTGGTTTCGCCGGGTAGCTTTAGGCCGGTTCCCAAAATCGAATCGGCTGTGGTTCGGTTTGAGATGCTAATCGAGCCTTCGGTTGGTACGGTGGATAAGCAGTTTATGTTTGACCTTATCAGGGCGGGCTTCGGGCAGCGGAGAAAGATGCTTCTCAATTCTTTGAGCCATTCCATGGGGTTGGATAAGAGAAAGCTCGAGATTGTTTTTGCGGAGCTTGGAATTAACAGGTTATCAAGGCCAGAGCAACTTGATCTCGTGGATTTTGCGGGGTTGGCAGATAAATTGTTGGGGGATTTTGAGGGTAAAGAAGGGGCGGGTTTATAGTGGCGAAGTATATCTTTGTAACAGGTGGTGTGGTTTCTGGCCTTGGCAAAGGAATCACCGCAGCTTCATTGGGGAAATTGCTCAAAGCGAGAGGATATACGGTGACAGTCCAAAAATTTGATCCGTATATTAATGTGGATCCCGGTACGATGAGCCCTTATCAACATGGTGAGGTGTTTGTTACGGATGACGGCGCCGAAACTGATCTCGATTTGGGGCACTATGAACGTTTTTTGGACGAAAACTTAACGGGTGATTCGAGCACAACAGCCGGCCGAATCTATTGGGAGGTCTTAAATAAGGAGCGTAAAGGTGATTATCTTGGCGCGACGATCCAAGTGATTCCACACATAACAAATGCGATAAAAGAAAAAGTTTATCATCTTTCCGAACTCACAGGTGTGGATATTGTTATTACTGAAGTTGGCGGAACGGTGGGTGATATTGAAAGCTTGCCATTTTTGGAGGCAATCAGGCAGGTGGGTTCTGAATGTGGCGGGGATACTTTGTATATTCATGTGACACTTCTGCCATTCATCGGGTGCTCAAACGAATTAAAATCAAAACCGACGCAGCATAGTGTTAAAGAGCTCAGGTCGATTGGAATTCAACCGGATATTTTGGTTTGCAGGTCGGATGTTGAGATCTCAAGTGAAGTAAGAGATAGGTTGGCGTTATTTTGCGCCGTTAGAAGACAGGATATAATTCACAACTCCACAGTTCGCAATCTCTATGCAGTGCCGCTTATGTTTGAAAAAGAGGGCTTGGCGGATATTGTGTGTGAGCATTTGGGGCTTGAAAACAGAGAGCCGGAGCTTACGCAGTGGGAAACTATGGTGACAAAAGTTGAAGGGTTGAAAGAAAGTGTTACGATTGGCTTGGTTGGGAAATATGTTGCGTTGCGAGATGCGTACCTTTCGGTGGTCGAGGCGCTTCGTCATGCAGGCGCTTCCAACGATTTGCTTGTTGATATCCGGTGGATTGATTCAGAGTTGTTGGAATCTAAAGAATCCGGCGTTGTGGTTGAAAAACTTGCGGGTTGTGACGGAATAATTGTCCCCGGTGGGTTTGGTTCTCGTGGCATTGAGGGCAAAATTGCGGCGATTAACTATGCTCGGGAGAATGACATCCCGTTTTTGGGTATATGCCTAGGCATGCAACTTGCCGCTGTTGAATTTGCTAGGAACGTTTTAGGATTTGCAGATGCTAACTCAACGGAATTCGCGAATTGTGGGCATCCGGTTATAGATCTTATGGAGGAGCAAGAAAACATCTGTGACAAGGGTGGCACTTTGCGGCTGGGGCTCTTTCCGTGCGAGCTTTTGGCGGGGAGTTTGGCTAGGAAGATTTATGATCAGGCGCTGATTCATGAGAGGCATCGGCATAGGTATGAATTTAACAATGAATATCGAGAGTCGTTTGAGGCGCATGGGGTACTCTTTTCTGGGAAGTCACCGGATGGTAAATTGGTCGAGATACTTGAATTGCCAGGCCATAAGTATTTTATGGCGTCGCAGTTTCATGGTGAGTTTCGGTCGCGCCTGAATAGGCCGCATCCTATGTTTCGAGAGTTTGTTAAAATGTGCAAAAAGTAATAAGGCGGGAGTCTGCGTTAGATTCAAAGAAACGGCTTGGGTAAATTTATGTGAGGGTGTGAGGGAATGTCGCGATGAGCTATGGAAAAGAGAAGATCAGAAACTTTTCGATAATTGCACATATAGATCACGGGAAATCAACGCTTGCGGACAGAATTTTGGAACTGACATCGTCTGTTTCGGTGCGCGAGATGGAATCTCAGATCCTTGATAATATGGATATAGAGCGTGAGCGTGGGATCACGATAAAAGCAAGAGCTGTTAGCTTGAATTACTTAGCTACCAGCGGTGAAGAATACACGCTGAATTTAATTGATACCCCGGGCCACGTGGATTTTAACTACGAGGTTTCGCGAGCGCTTATGGCATGTGAAGGGGCGATTTTGGTTGTTGATGCCTCACAGGGGATTCAGGCCCAAACTCTGGCGAATACTTATTTGGCGTTGGAAAGCGGCTTGGAAATTATCCCGGTTTTAAACAAGATCGACCTTGCCTCCGCTGATCCAGAGAGAGTGCTTAAAGAAATTGAGGATGTTTTGCTTATCTCGACCGAGGGAGCACCACTGATTTCTGCAAAATCTGGCCTCAACGTTGAATCAGTCTTGCAGCGCATTATCGAAACAATTCCTTGCCCCAAGGGAGATGAAAATGCGCCACTCAAAGCGCTAATTTTCGATTCGGTTTATGATGCTTACAAAGGTGTTATTGTTTATGTGCGGATTATGGAGGGTTTTGTTAGGTCTGGGATGACAATCAAAATGATGGCAACAGGGGCGGTTTTTGAGGTTGTTGAAGTCGGAATTATGATGCCGACAAAATTGAAGCAGAAGGATCAACTCTTTGCCGGCGAAGTGGGATATATGGCGGCTGGCATCAAAAATGTCAAGGATACGAGTGTGGGTGACACCGTGACAACACTGAAAAATGGCGCGACTGTGGCGTTGCCAGGTTACAAAAAAGTCGTTCCCATGGTCTTTTGTGGCGTTTATCCCGCTGACGGCTCAAAGTATTTGGACCTTAAGGAATCGCTCGAAAAGCTGCAATTAAACGACGCTTCTCTTAGCTTTGTGCCAGAGACTTCGAATGCCCTTGGGTTTGGTTTTCGGTGTGGGTTTTTGGGGCTCCTTCACATGGAAGTTATTCAAGAGCGGCTCGAACGAGAATATGACATGGATCTGATTACAACCGCACCCAGCGTTGTTTATAAGCTTGTGACCAAGACGAACGATGAAATGTATATAGACAATCCTGCGCAGTACCCCGACCCAAGTGTGATTTTGCAGGCCTTTGAACCGGTTATTAATGCAACAATTTTCACTCCCAACCAATTTGTTGGTAATGTCATGAAACTCTGTCAAGAAAGGAGAGGAACCTATAAAAATACGGTGTATCTGGATGCCAGCCGGGTTGAATTGAGGTATGTTTTGCCACTAAACGAGGTAATTTATGATTTCTTTGATGCGCTTAAATCTAAAACTAAGGGCTATGCGTCTTTTGACTATGAACTTTCTGGGTATTTACCTTCAAGTCTTGTCAAACTTGATATCTTATTAAACGGCGAGGTAGTTGATGCTTTTTCTTTTATTGTGCACGCTGGCGGCGCGGTTTCTCGTGGTAGAAAGATGGTCGAAAGGCTTAAGGAGTGCATTCCTAGGCAGATGTTTGAGGTACCAGTTCAAGCGGCGATTGGCGGGAAGATTATCGCGCGTGAAACCATAAAAGCTTTACGCAAGGATGTGCTTGCAAAATGTTATGGTGGGGACATTTCTAGGAAAAAGAAGTTGCTTGAAAAACAGAAAGAGGGAAAGAAAAAAATGCGTCGATTGGGAAGCGTTGAAGTGCCGCAGCAGGCGTTTATGTCGGTGCTCAGGTTGGACGATTGATTTTTCCCTTTGGGGTTGTGTTTGTGATTACCTGGATTTGGCAGCTGGTAGACCCAAAATTGGTAACTCTTAGCCAGAAAAATTGTAAAACTTTTCGTGGTGGTGTGTTGACATTTGCGAACAAAAAAGAGATAATAGTACACGGGGGCTTGGTGTGTTAGGTGTTTGTTGCCGAAAATTTGCAGACGGGGGTTTGGTGTATGGGTTTCATTGACAAAATTAAGCGCATGATGGGGTTTGATCCTGATGATTACGAAAATGAGGATATAGGGTTTATTAGCAAGGCAGATCAAGGGAAGGATATAAAGCCAGAAGCTCAAAAAGTTTTGAGTGTGAATTCTACAACTCAGCTGCAAGTTGTTTTGGTCAAGCCAGAAAAATATGAGGATGCGGGTGAAATAGCCAATAATCTTAACGCTAGGCACACCGTTGTTTTGAATTTGGAATCGGCAAACAAAGACATATCGCGGCGCTTGCTTGATTTTTTGAGTGGTGTCGCGTATGCAAACGATGGGCAAATTAAAAGAGTTGCAAACAGTACCTATATAATAACACCGTATAATGTGGATATTATGGGTAGTTTGTTGGATGAGATAGGGGGAACTGAAGATTTCTTCAAATGAAAAGGAGGCGTTGCTTGTGTTACAGCGTTCAAATATAGTAAATAAAAAGTTTGAGAGATCTGCGATGTTTGGGTATAAGGTGGAAGATGTGGATGCGTTTTTTACGCAGGTTGCAGATGAATACCAAAGACTTTGTGAAGAGAATGAGATATTAGAGCAAAAGATTAATACATTGGCGAACAAGGTGGAAGAATATAGGAACGATGAAAACAGTCTGCGAAGCATATTGATTGAAGCTAAAAGGCTTGGGGACAGTATCATCGTTAAGGCCAAAGAACAGGCGGAAATGATCGTTAAAGAAGCAAAAGTGGCCGCAGAAAACGTCATTACGCGTGCGAATGGTCAAATATCAAGGGAGCAAAACACTCTGTTGCAATTGCAAAAGGAGGTAAGTAGTTTCAAAAGTAAGGTTAAAGCGCTTTATAATACGCACTTGAACATGCTCAGCAGTTTGCCGGATGTTTCGGGAGAAGTTGGAGAGGTTGATTTGCGGTTGAATGCTGGTGAATTTTCTGCGGGTAGTGTGGGTGTTTCGGGGGATGTCTCGGAGCAAATGGAAAGGCCGGGTGATGATGAGCCCGTGACTAGGCGACTAAACCTTGGAGAAGGGGCTGCGAACTTGAGTGGTGACGAAGCTGTGAAAAAGCGTTTTATTGATGTGAACACGAACGAGAATGGGGATCTTGTTTCAAAATATGGGATCTTGAAGTTTGGGGAGAAGCACCGGCTGACATCTGATGATAAGTTATCACCCAAAAAGAAAGCGTTTTTCAAAAAATAGGATGGGACGGGTGAGAGAGAAGAGGGGATTTATTTCGATTGCTGCCAATCTTGTTGTGTTGCTTGTGTTTATTGCTGATCAGGTTATCAAACATTTGATCTTGAAATATGTTGGCAGTTTAGGGCATCTTCGGATCTGTGGCGGATTCGTAGATTTTTCTGTTGTCAAAAACACGGGAATGGGATTTGGAATACTTGGCAACCACCAGTTGGTGGTGGTGGTTCTGGTTTCGATTTTGGCTCCCGCGGGGTTGCTTGCCATGAATTTTGTGCGATCGCTGACTCCGGGAGAGCGCATCAGTGCGGCACTGATTGTTGGTGGTGCCTTTGGGAATCTTGCGGATAGAATTTGCCGCGGTGCTGTTGTGGATTATGTTGGCATAAACTTTTTTAGGTTTTCACCCTTCAATTTCGCGGATGTTTGCATCTGTTTGGGCTGTTTTTTGCTTTTGTTTTCGGTTCTTGCGGGGGGAAGGAAAGTTTAGGAGATGAATTTTGTTGCATAAAGTTCAGGATATATATGAATTCATAGATTCTTTTGCACCGTTCGGCAGCGCTTTGAATTTTGATAATGTTGGGTTGTTAGTGGGTGATATGCAAAAAGAAGTGAGTTCGGTTTTGCTCGCTCTTGACCTCAACAAGGCGGTGCTGAAAGAAGCTATAGATTCAGAAGTGTCCCTTATCATATGTCATCACCCGATTATATGGGAACCGCTCAGGCGAGTTGAAGGTGAAGGGCTTATCGGAGAATTGCTAAGGCATAACATAAGTGTTATTGCGGCGCACACCAATCTTGATATCGCTCCCGGTGGTGTCAATACCTGCCTAGCGGATGTGTTGTGTCTTGTTGATAAACGAGGTCTTAAGGTTGAATTGGCAAAACCATCTTATACTGTTAGCGTTTATGTTCCAACTGAGCATGCTTCATCTTTGAAACGTGCTATGGTTGCCGCCGGAGCTGGGGAGCTTGGAAATTACGGAGCTTGTTCGTTTACTAGTGGTGGTGTGGGATCCTTTGTTCCGCTTGCAAAAGCAGCCCCTTATGTCGGGGAGTTAGGTGTTGAAACCTCTGTTAATGAGACGAAGCTGGAGATGTTTTGTAAGCGCCGTGCTCTTTCCTCTGTGATTGCTGCCATAAAGAGTGTGCACCCTTATGAAGAGCCGGCTTTTAATGTTTTTGAAAACCATGGGGTTAATGAAGAGTTGTCGCTTGGTGTTGTTGGTGATTTGGAAGAGTCGATGCGTGCAGATGTGTTTTTAAAACATGTCACAAGGAGTTTGCAAATTGCTGGGTGCCGCTACTTTTTGCCGGATGGAGGCGTCTTCAAAAGAGTTGCTTGCTGTGGTGGTTCTGGTTCGAACCTTTTGGAAGATGCCGTGAGGGCTGGTGCCGATGTTTTTGTGACCGGAGATGTTGGGCACAACGTTTGGTACGAAGCGGAAAGATACAACATAGGTTTAGTTGACGCGGGGCACTTTGCAACAGAGAATCCGGTTATTTCACGTTTGAAGAAAAGATTGCAAGAACAATTTAAAGCGATAAAGTGTAAAGAAGCTGGGGGCAATGTGGCGTTGGAGCGTTTTTTTGCGCCAAAGGAAGGGATAACGGTTTGAGAGTCTTGGGGATTGAAACATCTTGTGACGAAACGGCGTGTGCAGTTGTTGTTGATGGTCGAGACGTCATTTCAAATGTTGTTTGTTCTCAGGTTGGCGATCATGCGAAATATGGCGGTGTGTTCCCGGAGCTTGCTTCTCGGAGGCAGATTGAAGAAATTGTTGCAGTTTATGAAGGTGCATTAGGGCAGGCTAGCTTAGATCTGAAGGATATTGATGTTGTTGCCGTGACCTTTGGGCCAGGACTTGTTGGTTCGTTGCTCGTTGGCGTCAATTTTGCAAAAGCGCTTGCTTTTTATTCCGGGATTCCCCTTGTGGCTGTTGATCACATTAAGGGGCACATAGCTTCGAATTATATCACGCATAGGGATCTTGAGCCTCCGTTTTTATGCCTGACAGTTTCAGGAGGGCACACTCAAATCGTGCATGTCCTCAGCTATGAAAAGTGTGAAATTATCGGAAGTTCGCGGGATGATGCTGCGGGAGAAGCGTTTGACAAGGTTGGCAGGGCGCTTGGTTTGGGGTATCCTGCGGGAGTAAAAATTGACCTTTTGGCGAGGGAAGGGGATAGTGAAAGATATAAGTTTCCGCATCCTAAGGTCAAGGGAGCGGAATTTGATTTTAGTTTTTCGGGTCTTAAGACTGCTGTGATAAACATGTTGCACAATACTAGGCAGTCGGGTGGCGAAGTTAATGTTCAGGATGTGGCTGCCAGTTTCCAGAGCACAGTTGTCAGCATTTTGTTGGAGCGATTAATTGGTGCTGCTAGGAAATGGGGTTGCTCTAGGTTGTGTTTAGCCGGTGGTGTGAGTGCAAATAGTGAGCTGCGAGAGCGGGCAAGTTTGGAATGCGCTAATTATGGCTTTGAGTTATTTTATCCTGCCAGTGAATATTGCGGTGACAATGCGGCAATGATCGCGTCGGAAGGCTATTATGAGTTTATGCTTGGCAATTTGGCCGGGTTTGATTTGAACCCTTAACTTTATGGCGGCCTCGTATTTTTTCTGCTGGTTTGTCCTGTGCAAAGACTGATTAGGTATTGACGTCGGTTGCGTATATTGCTATAATGTGTTTGTGGTAGTAGTTTTTTGTACAATTTTTCTTGCGAGATTATGTGTTTGGGTTGTAGAAAAGGACTATTTTGAAGGAGTGTGAATTGTTTTTTATGGTGATTCGGGATGTTAGAGTGAGGAATCAAGTAGGTCTTCATGCTCGTCCGGCAACCTATTTTATTCAAAAAGCCAATGAATATAAGAGTGCCATTTGGGTAGAACGTGAAGAAAAGCGTGTCAGTGCAAAAAGTTTGCTTGGTATTCTTTCCCTTGGAATTATAGGTGGAGCGACGATTAAGGTGATTGCAGACGGCGTTGATGAAAAGGAGGCGGTGGATGGACTTGTGAAGTTGATAGAAACAGGATTTGTAGAACAGCTCTGAGATTTTGGGTTTGTCAGGCCAGATTAGGGAGGAGAATAGTGTTGCTAACAGCTAAAAAAAAGAAGAGGGCTTTGGTGTTACTTTCCGCGATGTTTTGTGCTCTTGCAAGCAGCGTTGTGGTGAGTGTTAGCGCCGTGTATCCAGATACGATATTTGATTATGATGACATTGACGACATTGTTGGGGATTTGGCTCTGCCGATAACAAAGAAGCTTTGCATAAACTGTCCTGAATCAAGCTCTGCGTCATCGCCTGCGAGTTCCTATTTTATTTCAGGGACTGCTAATCCGAAAAAAAAACTTTATATGAATGGTGTTGAAGTTAAGAATAGGGCTAAGAATGGTTGCTTCGGCGTTTTTGTTGAGAATCTCGCGTCTGGTAAAAATGTTTTTGTGTTTAGGCAGGGGAAAGTTGAAAAAACTGTAAACTTATATTATGGGGTGGCTGTTCCTGCTAGCAAGGTTATAAAAAACGAAGAGGCAGAGGTTAATGGAGACCCTAGTGTCCTCAAAAACCAAGGTGCTGGCAAGAGCGCTTGGCCGAGCGCCGATGTGCTAGTTCGCGAAAAGGAAATAAATGTTTCTTGTACTGCTCCCGCCGGTGCGGATGTTACAGCTGAAGTAGCCGGGGAGAAGGTTGATCTCGTGGGGAACGGCAATTCTTTTTCGGCAACTGTTGATGTGAGCGATTACATTGGGTCGAGACGTCGCAGGTCTTTGGGTAACGTCAAATACAAAATCGTTTCGGGCGAGAAGGTTGAAGAAATAAAGTCGGTTGGTCGGGTTCTTTATGCAGATCCGTCAGTTGAGAAGGTGGTTGCAAGGGTAAAATCGGTTCTCGGTAGTGTATTGAAAGATCACCCCGGGGATTATGATCTCTTAGCGCGCCTGAAAGCCGGGTCTGAGTTTGTTGTGGATGTCTCGCCTTCTGGCTATTCCAGTGATGGTGATGTCATGCCCGCTGGCGCGCGGTATACAAAATTGGCAAGCGGTGGGTATATCCGGAGTGAGGATGTTGAGTTGCTTTCGGGAAAACCCAAAGAGGGGAAGTGCACGGGGTTTAGCTTTAAAGTTGGGACAAAAACTGAAAAGCTAGTTATTAAGTCCAACCGTAAGTCTGCGTTTTTAGCCAAGCTAGATCTTGAAAATGGCGAATTTAAGATCACTTTTGAAAATACGCAATCGAAGACTAACGTTGGGGACGGGCTTCTTCGAAAGAGTAAGCTTGTTGAAAGTTTGAAAATAACAAATGATGAGGGTGGTAAGACAAGTACTTTTCTCTTTAAGTTAAAGAATGTTAAAAACTTTTGGGGCTTTAATGTTGAATATACCAAAAACAACGAGATTGTAATCTTTTTCAAGAAAAAGCCCAAGCTTACCGGTGGCGAGAGGCCGTTTGAAAATTTAACAATAACTCTCGATCCGGGTCATGGCGCGAATGATCCAGGGGCTGTGGAAACCCCGGATGTTCACAAAGAAAAACACATAAACCTTGCGACGGCAAAGGTTGTCAGGAATAGGCTGGAAGCGATGGGTGCCAAGGTAATCATGACCAGGGATGACAAAGACGAAGAGATCGATGGCAAGGTTAGCTGGGACACTAGGTTTGCGGAATCCGAGAAGAAAAAACCAGATTTTTATATTTCTTTGCATGCAAATTCGAGTAGTCCTGATAAAGACTATAACAAAGTCAATGGTCTTGAGGTTTATTATCACTTCCCGCAATCACGGGCTTTTGCCGAACTGCTTGGTGAAAATACGACAAAATACGGCAAAAAGAAGTTGCGGAAAGTTGAAAGTGCGACCTATGGGATTGTGCTTTCCACGTATTCGCCGGCTGTTCTCCTTGAAATGGGCTTTTTGCCGTGCCCTAAAGAATATGAAAAGATGTGTAGCAAATCGGGAATGTTTGATATTGCCAACGCGATTGCAGATTCAATTTATACATTTTTGGAGTGAAGCCTTCTAGCGGCTGGGTGGCTTTTTAACAGTGAGTAACAGCTTTTGGGGGATTTTTGATTGGTGTGACGGGTCTTGTGTTAGCTGTAATGAGGGGGAATGGATAGGTGAAACGGGCTGTTATTCAGCGCTTGATTCTTGTTATGGTTGTGGTCTCGTTGTGCTTTGTGGCGAGGAGGTACGGGAGTACGGGGGAGCCCAAGAAATTGGCTCCGATGGCGGAAATAGTGACGGGGGTGGGGACTCCGGCTGTTGATGAACCCGAGCCGATTGCCGCCAAAGCTCCCAAATCCGCAGGATTTACGTACTCTGAGGAGGAGACGATTGTTGGTGCTTTGCCGGAAGCGGTGAGAGAATATGGGTTTGATGCGCGTGAAATTGCAAGGAGATTGAAGGCTTGGGATTTTTCTGCGTTGCGATTGGACTCTGTTGACGGAGAACAGGAGAAGAAGGTTGCGTTTTTAACTTTTGATGACGGCCCGTCGGCGAAAAATACGCCACAGATATTGGATATTTTGAAAAAAGAGAAGGTGCGCGCTACCTTTTTCGTTGAGGGGGATCACCTCGAAAAAGAGAGCTTGCATGAAGTCCTGAAACGTGAGCTCTGCGAGGGGCATGCAATTGGAAATCATACTTATGACCACGAGTATAAAAAGCTTTACCCAAATAGAAGGCTCAACATCGAGAATTTTAAAGCTGAGCTTGAGATGTGTGATAATAAACTCAAGGAGGTCCTAGGTAAAAATTTCCAGACGCGGATTGTGCGGTGCCCTGGCGGGAGTATGTCTTGGCGCGGAATGGAGCCGCTCATCGCCTATTTTGCGCGGAAGGACATGGTCTCTGTTGATTGGAACATAGAGGTTGGGGATGCGCTTGCACGGCCGAAAAAAGCTGCTCAACTTGTGGAAACGGTGAGAGCTGCCTGCGATCCGATGGTCAAGATGGCGTTATTGTTGATGCACGATTCTGCTCCGGAGCGTGAGACGGTAAAGGCATTGCCTGCGATAATCAAGTGTCTCAAAGAAAACGGATTTGAATTTAAGATTTTAGTCTAAAAACATCAACCAGAAAGCAAAAGTCCACCAGTTTCTTGGTGGGCTTTTTAGATGAGTCCAAAATAATGGTACGCTAGGACGTTATGTAGGTTGAATTGATAGTTGTATCTGTCTTGATGTTTTAGTACGGCGTTTGCATAACTCGCTTTGGCTTTGGTAAAACTTTTGGATCTGGAAAAGCCTTTATTTAGATTTTTAAAGAACTCATAATAAAAATAAAAGGGATTGTTGTTCCCAAGCTCCGTCAGTGGTGCATCTTTGATCAGGTCGTTGCCGCTGAGGATATGCACTGGTGCAATGGCGTCTATGCATTTACCCGTCATGATTTTGTGAATGAAGTTTGTTTCATTCAGGCCGTGCGCCAAATGGCAGCACCAAGCTGTCAGTGTGTAATAATTGTGTTTTAAAACTCGGTTTGCGTTTTCGGTATTAAGGAATTTAAGTAACGTGTGTGTCTTTTCTCCGGGCCGTTTGATGCTGTGGTACGCGGCGCTCTCATGTCCGTGTGTTGCTATAAAGAAGTCTTTAGCACCACTTCTATTTTCTTTTGCTATGTTTTTAATGGTAAATTCGTCATCGCGAGAAGTGATCGGGAATTCTCCTAGGGTAGAGCCATAAATCTTATATGAGCCCGGTTTTAAAAACGAGAATTCTTTATCTAAGCGCTCTTTAAAAAAATAACCGAAATCATCCGGGTTCCCGGCTTCTGCGAGAGTGGAGCAAACGAACGCGCGTATTGGCAGTGTATTGGAAGGATTTTGTTTTTTAAATTTATCATATTTCTTGATATATTTGGAGATTTCACCGCTAGTCAAAGGGAGCCTAGAAACTTGCCACTTTGGCACAAATGAAAACGGTAGTTTTGTTTCCATGATGTCATATATATTCAGTGGTTCTCTAAAAGATTCCGCAGATGCGGCGAAATTGGAATAGCAGAGATCTGAGACAAAAGAAGTCGGACGCTGGAAGTCATTTATTTTGCCTTTTTCATCTTTGCACTTAAATTTAAAGTTGAACGACGGGACATCTGCCTGGGTGCCAAAGATTTGAACCCCTTTGATTGTGCGTGGAAAACGCGAGTAATTTGACTTTAAGTAGTTATAGATGTCTCCCGCGGTTTCTTGTTTTTCCACGTCAATGAGCACGGAATTGAATTTTTTGGAATATTTTTCTATTGCCGCGTAATCTTCTGGCGTAATGCAACCGGAGTTGTAAAGTATAAGTAACAGGTTCCGTTTTGCGCAAAACCAGATGGAACCAAGGGCGAGAAACAGTGAAAAGAAGATAATCGATATCATTTTATATTTGTTCATCTTGAGGAGAGAATAAACTTTGGCCGACATCAAAAAAACCCTTTCGTGCTGTTAATCACATTCTTCTATTCGTGGGAAAAGGATATCGCCTTTATTTAGGGTATTGTTGCTCGGCGTTTTGCCCCAAACTTTTGCCGCCTCCCAAGTGCACAGGTGTTTTGGCAGATTCAGTTGCTCTTGAATTTTTGCAGCGGATCCCGGCATGATGGGTGTTATCAAGATGGACACGATACGCAAAGTTTCCAAAAGGTTATAAAGGGTTCCGGCCAGCTTTGAATTTTGTGTGGGATCTTTTGCCAGCGCCCACGGAGCGGATTCATCAACATAGCGGTTTGCAGTATTTATAATCTTTTGGATTTCGGCAAGTGCTCTGGGGGGATTAAGGTCATTCATAAACCGTTCTACCCCTTCAATAGCAACACTGCAAACTTCACGCAGGGTGTTTTCTTCCACCACACTTACCTCTGGCAAAAGGCCATCGAAATATTTGAATGCCATCGTAGTTGTACGTGAGACAAGGTTACCTAGATCGTTTGCAAGGTCCGCATTAATCCTAGTTATTAGTGCCGCATTTGAAAACAGACCGTCGTCACCAAACGGCATCTCGCGTAACAAAAAGTATCTTATCGCGTCAACGCCATAAAGGTTGCACAATTTAATTGGGTCAATAATATTGCCTTTTGATTTCGACATCTTGTCGCCGCCGAATAAAAGCCAACCGTGTCCGAATATTTTTTTGGGCAGCGGCAGTGCCAAAGCAATGAGCATGGCAGGCCAGATGATTGAGTGAAAACGCATTATCTCCTTGCCCACAAGATGTAAATCGCATGGCCAAAACTTTTCAAAATCATCATATCTGTCGTTGGCAAATCCAAGGGCGCTGATATAGTTGGAAAGTGCATCAATCCACACATAAACGGTATGCCCACTGTCGAAATCGACGGGGATGCCCCAGCTAATTGAAGTGCGCGAAACGCAAACGTCGTCAAGACCGACTTCCATGAAATTTTTAAGCATTTCGTTTTTTCTTGAAGGCGGCGAAATAAAATCTGGTGTGGAATTGAAGAATTCCTGGAGCTGCCCTTGATATTTGCTAAGTCTGAAAAAATATGCCTCTTCGCTAAAACCAGTGACCTCGCGGTTGCAATCGGGGCATTTGCCGTTTATCAGCTGATAGTCGGTAAGGAATGCTTCGCAAGGCTGGCAATATTTCCCGGTATAATTACCCTTATAAATGTCGCCGTTTTCATAAAGCTTTTTGAATATTGCTTGCACAGACTTGACGTGATAATCATCCGTCGTTCTGACGAATCTATCAAATGAAATGTTTAGCTTTGCCCAAAGCTTTTGGATATCGGCAACAATTCCGTCAACGTATTCTTTGGGCGCACTGCCGGCTGAAAGTGCTTTTGTTTCGATTTTTTGTCCGTGTTCATCAGTGCCGGTCAAAAACATCACTTCGAATCCCCGAAGACGCTTATACCTCGCAAGGGCGTCTGCGGCGACGGTTGTGTAGCAGTGGCCTAGGTGCAGGTTGTCTGATGGATAGTATATCGGGGTGGTTATATAAAATGTCTTTTTTGGCATTAGGGAACCTCCAAATTAGCTTGCTTCTTCGCTTAAGATTCTTTTTAGCCAGATCTGACCAATGTCCAAGGCGTGGTAGAGACTATCTTTTTCTGACTTTTTTTTGCAAACGTTGTGGTTAATTGTGCTAATTAACTCAACAGAGACTTTGGTTGCTATTTCAAGATCTTCCCATTTTTCGCTTTCTAGGGCAGTCAATTTGACGACATATTTTTCACTAGGATCCCCGTAATACACGTCATTCCCCAACCTCACAAGTGGAAGTCCTTTGTAAGTTAATTCTTTTTTGATTTCCCCAGTTTGCGATGCATCTTTTTTTGTGGTTGTTTTTCTTGGGGCCCTAGCAGTTTTTGCTGCGGCTTCGGTTGCCGTGGTTTTCGTGGTTGTTTTTGCTTTTGTTTCTTTGGTCAGTTTGTGCGTGTCCGCGGATTTGCTGGTAGTTTTCTTTGTGGTGGCTTTGGGGGCTGTGATTGCACTGCTCACTGCTTTTTTGTCTTTTTCATCAAGTACCAAATCGGGCGTTGTCTTTTTCATGCGATACCTCCGTGTGTTCACTCTAAATAGTCACGTAATTTTTTGCTGCGGCTGGGATGTCTTAGTTTTCGCAGGGCCTTTGCTTCGATTTGCCTTATTCTTTCGCGGGTAACATTGAATGCCTTTCCCACCTCTTCCAGGGTTCGTGGATATCCATCATCGATGCCGAATCGTGATCTTACAACTTTATTTTCACGTGGCGAAAGAGTTCCAAGAACACTGCAAAGCTGCTCCCTCAGCAGTGTTTGCGAAGCTGCGTCGATTGGCGAAATAACATTGTGATCAGGGATAAGGTCTCCAAGATGACTGTCTGACTCTTCGCCTATCGGGGTTTCTAGCGAAATAGGATCTTGGTTAATTCTAAGCACGTTTCTGACTTTGTTGGGGCTCATATTAAGTTCTGATGCGATTTGTTCTGGAGCCGGGTCAACGCCGTTTTTGTGAAGCAGCATGTTCCCGGTTTTTTTTACTCTGTTCATGGTTTCAATCATGTGCACCGGGATGCGGATTGTTCGCGCTTGGTCTGCAATGGCTCTGGTTATGGCTTGCCTAATCCACCAAGTGGCGTAAGTCGAAAATTTGAATCCCTTGGTGTAATCGAATTTTTCGACGGCTCTGATTAACCCGAGATTACCCTCTTGAATTAAATCTAAAAAATGCATGCTGCGCCCCACATACTTCTTTGCTATGCTGACCACCAGTCGCAGATTCGCATTTGTAATTCGCTCTTTAGCTTCCAGATCACCATTTGCCATTTTTTCGGCTAGTTTGAGTTCCTCCTCGATGGAAAGAAGTGGAATTCTCCCGATATCTTTGAGATAAGTCTTAACGGGGTCGTCGCCTATGCCGTCAACAAGCAGCCATGTCGCCATATTACTTTCGTCCAGCTCACTTTCCGGCTCGACTTCCTTGTCAACGATGAGGGTCTTGTTTTCATCAAAAGAAACGGGATTCCCAACCTGAAAGTTCGTGTCATGAACGAAATCACCGGGTTCTTCATGCTCCGGGTCGCAAATTATCTCTATATTTGAGTTTTCGAACGCACTGTAAAGGTTGTCTATCTGCTCCGAATCAAAGTTCACATCTTCGAGAATTGTGTTGATTTCGCTTGTGGTTATTTTCCCCTTCTTCTTCGCCGTGTCGATAAGGTTAAGCATTTTATTAGTACACAATCTGTGACCACTCCTAGCATTTTTTGTAGTTAGAAATATCATTCATATATTTTCTGAGTTCTTCGGCGTTCATCTTTAAGATGTCTGCTGCTTCCTTTTTTCTCTTTTGTTTTTGCAAAGTTTCTACACATTCTAAAATCCCGTTCCTATCTAGTTGCAAGTCAAAATTCTGGGCCAAAATCTCACTTAGCCTAGCCAGCGTGGCACTGCCTTTTTCTGTGATGCACGAAATATGTAGTTGCAGTCCTTTTTCGAGTCGATCTAGTAACAGGACGTATATTTCTTTGTTGGGGCTTACAAAAATCTCAGGAGGGCAGTTAGCTTTTAGCATTTCAAAAAGATCAGGGTTTCCATAAAGGGACCGAATTATCAACTCTTCTGATTTTATGCAGTTAACGGGCACTTTTGCTTGTGACTGACCAATTTGACTTTTAGCTGTAAGATTACGCCTAATATCTTTTTGCTCTTTTTGGACGCCCTTTTTGATTCTTGTTTTTATCAGATTGCCAACGTGTGAGGCTATTGCTTGCTTATCCACATTCAACTCGGAGCATATTTTACTGAGGTACACTTCTCTGCTTATTTTGCTCTGAACGTTTGAGAGTAACTCAGTTGCAGCCTTCAAAAATGAGGCCTTTCCAGAGGTTGTGTCAACATCAAACTCACTTTTCAATTTGTTTAGCTTAAAATCTAGCGCGGCAACGGAAGAAAAAATTGCATCTTTGAACCTAATTGCACCACGTTTTTTAATATATTCGTCCGGGTCTTTGCACCCGGACAGGTCCAAAACTTTCACGTCGATCCCGGCGATTTCCAAAATATCAATAGCTTTTAGAGTCGCCGCTTGCCCAGCTTTATCGGAATCATACGCCAAAATCACCACGTCGGCATAAACAGAGAGCAACTTTGCTTGGTTGGTTGTGAGAGCAACGCCGAGTGTCGCGACCACGTTTTCAAAGCCTGCCTGCACGACCGAAATGACATCGAGGTACCCTTCAACAAGGATGATTTGCTTATTATTTTTGGCGAGATTGTTTTTAGCAAGGTTAATGTTAAATAAACTGTTGCTTTTTTTAAAGACCGGCGAATCGTAAGAATTTAAATATTTCGGCTGCCCTTCGTTTAACACGCGCCCACCAAACGCGATAACTTCGAATCTAGAATTCATTATAGGGAACATGATCCGATTTCGAAATACATCATAAACGGAATTGTTTTTTCCTTTTGCTAGGAGTTTGGATTCTAATAATTCCTTTGTTGAAAATCCTAGATTGCGCAGATGCTGCCCCAAGGCATCCCAACTTTCTGGGGAAAAGCCGAGCCCAAACTTCTTGATGATCTCGGGGCGAATGCCGCGTTCTCTTTGCAGATAATCCATTGCACGATCTGTCTTTTTTAAAGTCTCGTGAAAGAATTTTGCGGCTTCTTTGTTGGCACGCAGAATCGCGGCATTCAAATTTGAAGAGTCGGTTTGCTCCACGGCGGGGATGGCGATCCCCGCCCGGTTTGCCAATACCTTCAATGCGCCCATGTAATCGAGATTTTCTATCTTTTTGATGAATGATATGACGTCGCCGCCAGTTCGGCACCCAAAACAATAAAAAGATTGAGTCGAAGAATAAACCACGAAGGAAGGCGATTTTTCCGCGTGAAACGGGCAAAGACCAATCTGCTTACTTCCCCCAATGGGCTTTAGCTCCACATACGAACTGACAACCCCCTCAATTGGGGAAGAATCCTTTAGTTGTTCCAAAAAAGAATTAGGCAGCAAATCCATCATCTCTTTTTGTTTATGTTGTTTTGTTCAGCTCCTCGACGGGGAAAATGAAGCATTTCACCCCAAGTACCAAGTCACGTTTCCGGCGCATGCATTGAAAACGGCGGCTTTAAATGCGTCTATATGAGACTCTAGAACACTGAGACTTATGTGTATTTTTTCGAAAAAAGCGGTTTTAGTCACAACAACATCATAAGCTGAAAACAAAAGCGTCACTGCGCCATAGAACCCGTAATCCAGCCCGATCTCAAGGGTTACATAGCGTTTTACTGGGACTAGATCCGCTTTTTCGAGTGCCAATTGCACCGTTTTCGAATAAGCTCTAACGAGACCGCCTGCTCCGAGAAGAATCCCACCAAAATACCTCGTTACAACGGCGACCACATTGGTCAGTTCCTTATTTTGCAGAACTCTCAAGATTGGCAATCCGGCGGTTCCTTTGGGCTCATGGTCGTCACTACTTTTCTGCAAGTTATCATCCTGCAAAATCAACGCATACACATTATGCGCCGCTTCATTAAACTCAGTTTTAACAGCTTTAATGAACGCGATGGCATCTTGCTTGTTGTTAACACCACAGACGGTTCCAATAAATCTGGAATGCTTCACTTTGTATTCGGCTGTGAAAACTCCATTGATTGTGAACACAAAATAGTTTTTGCTCCTCCCAGTAATCTCTGACTTTTTTGGCTCTGTCGAATTGAAACCAGAATTATAATTGGGTCACGAGTCGCTCGCCTGCTCTATTCCGAAGCGCCTCTGGAATCGGCCAACTCGGCCTCCTGTATCGACCAATTTTTGCTTGCCTGTATAAAACGGGTGGCATTTGGAACAGATTTCAATTGATATGTCTTTTGAGGTGGATTTGGTCTTGATTATTTCACCACAAGCGCATCTAATCTCTGTTTCTGTAAACTCCGGATGTATATTTTTTTTCACAAACATCGCTCCAGTCAATAAATATTTATCTTAGCCTAACCAGAAAGGCACCGCCACAAATGGTAACACAAGATGCCCGATTTTGCAACACCGCACAATTTGCCTAGTATATGTCACTGGCTATTCCTGCGCGCGGCAACGGCTTAGTTAATTTTTTATCCACGGCCATCACCTGTTTCAATCAAGATCCAGACAAACTGCATCATAAACATGTTCCCCATATCGATTGAAATTTTCTTTGTGATTCATTGCCTGCAAACATTTTTCTCGACACTTGTCGAAGTACTCTTGGCGAAATATCCCCTTTTTGGAACTCTCCGAGAGTAAGGAAAGGTATATGTTGGCTTGGATTATTGGGACCAAAAAGTTGTCAGATGCGTTTAGCTTCCTTGTTTTATAAATCGCGGCACCGAGCCGGTTTTCATCTGCAAAATTTGCGTGAGTTTTTCCCCTGAGTGTGCCAATTATGTTATCAAAGTGCTGAACATATCGGCTTTGACTGCCGCTGTCTAAAACTGCCAAAATTAGATATTCTGTGAAAAAATAACTGAAGGCATACCGGACGTCGCACAACTTTATGAGCTCGTTTACGTCTTCATCATTGAAGAGGGTTTGCAGATATTGCATCTTATCTTCTATGCTATATGGGCACCTTTCCATGTTTGAAACAGCCAAGTAAACTTTATTGAGTGCGAGGGTGTTTGCTACATCAATAGTTTCTTTCTCCAGTTTCAAAGTGGAGGCTAACCTTTTATATCGATGTTTGATCTTGTGTTCGGTAAGTAGCCGTCTACCGTCAAACTGTGTGATTTCGGAAGGAATTGCCGAAATTGATATGTTATAGACGGGGGAGTGTATTACTTTGCAGCTGTTTGCAACCGTGAAGTAATCGAGGTTAAAAAGTTCATCTGCTCCCCATTCTCCGGCGAGTTCGTCAAACGTCAAGTGGTTTTTCCTGATTATTTCTGTGCGAAAGAGCATGTTGCCCAGCACACTCATCATGTTGTGATTAAGAAGCATCCTTATGAGGGGATCTGCATCTTTTCGGTTAGTGTAGCACATGTCATCGATGTTTTCAGATTCAGGAATTTCTCGAATCGTCATAGACGTAGAACCTACACAAAGATCATAACCATCAATCGCGGCTTTCAGTTTGCTGAGTGCTTTTGGCGGCGCGTTCCCGTCTTGTTCCCAAAATATGACGTATTCACCAACAGCCTGCTCTAAGCCCTTATTTCTTGCTGCTGCAAAGTTGGAGTTTGGCATTTCAATAATCTTTGAATTTGGTATTCTGGTGATTTTCTCTTTCAGGTACCTTTTGTACTTTTTGTCAGAACCAGCGTCAACAAAGATGACATCAAGGTCGGACAAATTCGCTTGATTTTGAATGGAGTCAAAAATCATGTATTTATCGTTGCTCTTAAAGTTACAATAGGGGACTATAACGCTGATCAAATTGCAATCTCTCCCTTAGATTTGGCGAAACCTCTCAATTTTAGAAGCTTTCCCGGTTATTTCGTCAATCGTCAAAATCACACCACAAATTTCATGTGGTCCGCGTGCCGTCTCATATTTCATGGGGTGGTCAGGCAGTTGATTGCTGATCGCCGTTTCTGGGCTGACCCCAACTACTGATGTAATGGCTCCAACCATCCCAAGGTCAGAAATATATGCGGTGCCTTTGGGTAAAATTTGCTCGTCTGCCGTTTGCACATGGGTGTGCGTGCCGACCAAAGCAGAGACTTTGCCATCTAGACGGAACGCGAATGCTTTTTTCTCGCCGGTTGCTTCTGCGTGAAAATCTACGAGTGTGATTTTGTGTTGATGCTGCGTCAGAACTTTGTCAACTGCTTCAAACGGATTCGCATTTACTGTCTGCATAAACACGTTGCCTATGGCATTTATCACGCAGATTTGAAATGGACCTTTGTCATAAACGACGAACCCGTGCCCCGGAGACCCAGGAGGAAAGTTTATTGGTCGCAGCAAAAACTCGTTTTGGTCAAATACCTCTTCCATTTGGCGATTCCGGAACGCGTGATTCCCGGTCGTGATCACGTCAACGCCGGCGTTTAAGAGACTTCTCACACTTTTGCGAGAGATGCCGTTTTGGGCTGCCGAATTTTCCCCGTTTGCAACTACCAGATCTATTCGGTGATTCCCTCTTATGCCCGGCAACTTTAACCGCAAGAAGTCGCAACCACCTTCTCCAACAACGTCGCCAATCATCAAAACTTTCATAATGTTCCAACTTCCAACGTGTTTATTGGAGGCAAACTAAGAGAAAACACCTCAGAGTGGCAAAACTCACTTCGCGAACTCAAACACGCGCTTTTCCCTGATCAGATTGATTTTAACTTGTCCTGGATATTCCAGTTCTTGTTCCACTTTTTTTGCTATTTCATAACTTAAAATTGTCATTTTGTCGTCACTAACGACTTCTGGGTTAACTATTATCCTGATTTCGCGTCCCGCCTGAATTGCATACGACTTTTCTACTCCATCGAAAGAATTGGCAATTTCTTCGAGTCTTTCCACTCTTTTTATAAATTTCTCGAGATTTTCTTTTCTTGCTCCTGGACGTGCCGCAGAGATAGCATCCGCCGCTTGAATCAAAAATGCTTCTGCTGTTTTGGCTTCAACATCGCCATGATGCGCCTCGATTGCATGAATGACTGCCGGGGACTCCTTATATTTTTTGGCAAGTTCTGCGCCTATTTGGACATGTGATCCTTCTACCTCGTAACTCATCACTTTGCCTATATCATGCAGTAAACCGGCTCTTTTTGCAACGGCGGCATGCGCGCCGATATCTTCGGCCATCATGGCGGCGAGGTTTGCGACCTCCAGAGAATGTAAATATATACTTTGACCGTAACTAGTCCTATATTTTAGCCTGCCAACCAATTTTACCAGCTCGATATGCATATTGTGGATCCCAAGACTGAGCAGTGCTTGCTCGCCATCCGCTCGGATTTTATGTTCCAGTTCTCTTTGCGATTTTTCAACCATCTCTTCAATTCTGCCGGGGTGGATTCGACCATCCACAATCAACTTTTCAATTGTCATCTTGGCAACTTCTCTTCTGAGTGGATCAGGACACGAAACAGTAATGACTTCCGGAGTGTCGTCAATAATAAGGTCCACCCCAAGTGTCATTTCGAGTGCCTTTATGTTGCGCCCTTCTCGCCCAATGATTCGACCTTTCATTTCTTCAGCGGGCAAAGAAACCACAGAGACTGTCATTTCTGAAACATCGTCAATGGAGTAACGTTGAATCGCTTGCGAGATAATCTTTTTTGCCTTTTCTTCCGATTCTTCATTCAATCTCTGTTCATATTCTGCTATCTTTAGGGCCTTGTCATGGTCCATTTCCAATTCCAGTTTGGCAAGGATCTGTTCGCGTGCCTTCGCTTTTGAAAACCCCGAAATTCTTTCGAGTAGCTCAAACTCGTGTTTTTTTATTGTTTCGATTTCTTCCAGTTTTCCTTTTACTTCCCTCAATTTTTCGATAACTTGTTCTTCTTTTTTCTCGGCTACTTCTAGCTTTTTTGCTAGCGCGTCTTCTTTTTGCGAGATCCTGCGCTCCTGACGTCCCAATTCCGATCTGCGCTCTTTGAGGTCTTTTTCAGCTTCATTGCGCAACTTAAAAGTTTCATCTTTCGCTTCGATCAGAATTTCTTTTCTTTTTGTCTCTGCCAACTTGATTGATTCGTTAATGATTTTTTTTGCTTCTTCTTCCGCACTTTTAATGCTTGCTTCTGCCACTTTTTTCCGATGATTTGACCCAAGTTTGAATGCCACTGGGAACACGATGCCTAGGCATAAAACAAACGCCAAACCTTCAATTATGCTGATGTCCAAGTTTTCCACCTTTCCGTACTGCTCAGGCTTGCCACATATCCTTTCATAACTTTATTGTTTGCTCACATTCCCTTACACACAGCCCCTATGAGGGGACTTTAAGCCACTTTTTAAGTCGACACAGCAACACACAGCCCATCAGATCTAAACACAATCCGAACAGACGGGTCACTACTTTATGGGGCTTTATAACTGTTAAACTATTTATAAAGTAAGAGAACATGTAAGACTTCTTGCACAGTACTTTTTCTTTATGATCGCGCAGGCGCGCCGCATGTATCACTTTGCCAAATGCTGATGATTAATAGACTAGGAAACTTTAATATCCGCTCAGCTCGAAATATATTATATCATCATGCTGAAAATCTAGCAAGTTAAAAAATCTTGCTGTTTTAGGAATTTTTTTGTGATGCCTTAGTGTTTGGTACCAAAGGCAAAAACGGATTACTACCCACTCCCCGGAGGTAGTATAGCATGAGATAGGTACCTTTGGCAATGTTTCATTTGTCCTAACATATTACGCCACTTGTGGTACTTGCAGGAGTGTGCATGCCTTACTTATGCCGGAATTTTGGATTTTAATATGAAATTATTGTACAATTTACTGTTCAATATGTCTGATAATTTTACAAAGTGCTAGAGACTCCAACATTTTTCACTTGACAGTATCTGTTGATTATGGTATGATCCTATCGTGTGAGGAGCAGGCGTGTGTATCATCCTTGAAGTGTTGCAGTTCGTGTGTGAAGCATTTACGGTTTTCTAAAAAATGATCAGCGGTGAGATGAAGGGCAGGTGGTGTGATTTACCGATTAGAAGATCTTATTTGGATTAATGCTTTTTTGATGCAATGTCTTTGGTAGTGGAATTTCGCACTGAATTGTTTGTTATCTTTAAGGTGATGTAGTAGGTTACTCTGCAGTATGATTTGGTTGATTGTACTTTGTTTAGTATATGCTAAAATATTTAGGAGGCATCTAGAATGAGTTATAGAAAGAATTGTGCGCTAATAGCTTTAGTTTCGAGTTTGATTGTAGGTTGTTTTGGAGTGAATGCTGCGCCGAAGACCGAAGAAAAGAAGACGGAAACAACGGCTGCAAAAAAGACTGATGCAGGGGTTAAAACTGGAGAAAGTGCAAAGATTGCAAAAAAATCAGAGAAATGTGGCAAAAAAGCGTGTGGGAAGCACGGGAGACACGGGAGACACGCACACAAGGAAGCTGATTTGACCGGATTTTCTGCGGCTCAGAGAGCTGAAATTGCTCAAAAGAGATACGCTAAAGTAGTCGGGAAAGTTAAGGGTCTTCAGAAAAAGCAGGTTGGGCTAGCCAAAGAGGCTAAGACGGCTGCAAAAGAAGCAGCTAGATTGAAAAAGGCCGCTAAGACGGCTGAGAAGAAAGCAGCTAAGCTGACCAAAGAAACAGAAACAGCCGCAAAAGAGGCAACCAAGCCGGGAAAAGAAGCCAAGGCGGCCGAGAAGGAAGCGGCTGCTAAAAAGGCGGTTGTGGAAGCTGCAAAAGCCGGGGAGAAGGCAGATAAGGCAGCCCAAAAAGCCGATAGGGCCAAAGAGAGGGCAAAAAGGGGAGCTAAGAGAATTGCAGAGTGCAGAGAGATAGCAGCTGAGCTAGTTGCCAAAATAGAAGAAGCTCAAAAAGCAGCAAGCAAAGGAGCGCAGGAGAAGGCAGCACCAGTCCCAACGACACCACCGGCTGCGGCACCGGCTGCGGCACCAGCAACTGCTCCGGCTCCAGCTCCAGCGACGGCCGCGAAAAAATAGAAAAGCCAAAATGTGTGTTAAAAGTTGCAGAAAGCTCTGCAACTTTTTTCTTTCCAATTCTCACATAAAGACCGGTTGAGCTAGTAGCGTAACACGAGAAGGGAGAGAAAAATTGGTTGAATATATTCAAAAAAAACAAGAAACACGAAGAAGGTAAAGTGTGTACCCAAACAAGTCGGGGGAATCGGACGAACATTAACGTTGAAATGTCACCAGAGAGTCAATTCGGAATTTATTCCCAGATTCGTGAATCAATTCCCATTGTTGATGCGGCGATTAATAAAATTATCAGGTTGGTTGGTGATTTCAAAATAGAATCTGAGAACGAATTCATGACCCAGCAGGTTGATCATTTTCTCAAAAATGTTTTGGTGATTGGCAACGGCAATGGGATGCACAGCTTTATGACATGTTATCTAGACAGTATGTTGACTTTTGGAAATGCGCTGGGTGAAATTGTCTTGGATCCGATGGGACGAGAGATTGTGGCACTTTTTAACGTAAGTATGAGGAACATAAGACTGCGAAGGGAAGATGCCTCATTAGAAACCGAATTCTGGATAAGTCGGAGGTTCGATTACGAAAAGATAAAACACCCTGAATTACTCGTTTTTTCAACACTAAATCCGGTGGCCGGGGAAATTTATGGAAATTCATTAATCAAAGGGTTGCCATTTGTCAGCGAGATTCTCCTCAAGATATATAAATCAATTGGACTCAATTTCGATCGCGTCGGGAACGTCAGATTCGCAATAAATTATAAACCAAACCAAAACAGTATGGATGCCGATTGCGCACAAGAGATAGCGCAGAATATCGCGTCACAATGGGAACAGGCAATGAGAGATTGTTCGGATGGTGTTATAAGAGATTTTGTCTCGGTTGGAGATGTTGATATCAAGGTAATTGGGGCGGATAATAATATAATCAGCACAGAGGTGCCGGTAAGGCAGATGTTGGAACAGATTGTGGCGAAGATGGGAATCCCGCCGTTTTTGTTGGGATTGAATTGGTCAACAACAGAGCGAATGAGTAAACAACAAAGTGATATTTTAATCAGCGAAATCGAAAGTTACAGAAGAACCATTACACCGTGTATCAGCAAGATTGTGAAAACTTGGTCTCGCCTTTCTGGGTTTGACGATGAATTTGAGGTTGTCTGGCGTAAGATTAATCTTTATGATGAAATCACTCAGGCGAAAACTCAGCTTATGTTAAATCAGGCAAAACGTATTGAAACAGCTTAGTAGTGCAATTTTGCAAATATAACATTTGAGACGCTGCCTTTGAAGGGCCGCGTTTCTTTGTTTTTTATAAAGCGCGATGAAAATATGACGGCATTAAGGTAATGGGAAAACCCGGGAATGGGGTCAGTTCAGAGGATTTGACCCTTTTTTAAATTTGCGGCAAAATGGCGATTCTTTGTGATTTGATTTGTGGCGCTACAGACTTTTGTGTTATAATCGGCTGTATTCGCTTGTGAGTATTTAGGGTTCGAATTGGAGGGGGAGAAGATGGAGAAGATTGCCAGTTTTTGTGTTGATCACAGTAAAATAGATGAAGGTATGTATATCTCCAGAATTGATGACGACATAACTACCTATGACATTCGTGTTATAAAACCCAATACACCACCATTTTTGGAGTGTTCAGCAGTTCATACGATTGAACATCTTTTTGCCACTTTTGCAAGAAATAGCAGGTTTGGTTCCCGTGTTGTATACTTTGGTCCAATGGGGTGCCGTACTGGTTTTTACCTTTTAACTCGAAACCTCCCGCATGTTGATGCGATTGGGTTGACTCAAGCAGCTTTTGAGTTCATTGATAATTTCGGCGGAGAGATTCCGGGTTGCACAAAAGAAGAGTGCGGGAATTTTTTGGAACATGATCTGGCTGCTGCAAAAAAATATTCTACGAAAATGACTAGGGTATTGAAAAATTGGTCGGTTGACCTTTTGCAATATCAAACAACATGAGCTTTTAAATCCAAAGTCAGAATAGGAAGGGTATACCTTTTGTGAGTAATTCGCCGGGCTTGTAATTAATTTCGGGCGATTGGAGGGAGGATGTAACATGGAAATATCTGTGACAGTGATTATGATTTTGTTCTCGGTTGTGTTTTCTAATGTACTACATAACATTTTCCCCAGATTGCCTCTCACACTCACCCAGATTGCAATTGGGTGCTTGCTCAGGTTTTTGCCAATCAGTGTGGAATTGAAATTGGAACCAGAAATATTCATGATTCTGGTGATTGCACCGCTGTTGTTCCGCGAAGCCGAAGAGACTGATCTTTTTTCGTTTTGGAGTGTTAAGCGGCCGGTTTTTACAATGGCGTTTTGGCTGGTGTTCGCTACCGTGTTTGTGCTGGGAATATCGGTAAATTGGTTGATCCCGACCATACCACTTGCCGCTTGCTTTGCTTTGGGAGCAATTTTGGGGCCAACTGATGTTGTTGCAGTTTCTTCTCTCTCGTCAAGAATCAAAATTAATAAAAACTTGATGAATATCTTGATGGGGGAAGGGTTGATAAACGATGCATCCGGGATTGTTGCTTTTAAATTCGCGTTAATGGCCCTTTTGACAAGTCAATTTTCTTTGATGCATGCGTCGTTGCAGTTGGTTTATGTGTCGGTGGGAGGATTTCTTATCGGATTTCTTCTTAGTACCGCTGAAATGAGCATTACCAACGTTCTGAGACGTGCATCCATCGAAAGTACCGCCACTAACACATTAATCGAGCTTTCGATGCCATTCATATCCTACGCTGTGGCAGAATTTTTTGGTGTGTCGGGTGTTATTGCGGTGGTAGTTGCCGGCAGTCGCCAGTCTCTGAAGTTAAACAAAATCGATATATTTGAGGCGGATTTGGATATTTCTAAGCGCACAATGTGGGATATCTTGACGTTTACACTCAATTCAGTGGTGTTTTTGTTGTTGGGTTGGCAACTACCGGATGTTGTTAAACAGATTTGGGGCGATGCTAGGTATTCCCACGTTTTTTTGATTTTCACACCTGTATTAGTTTTGTTTATACTGATGGGAGTGCGTTTTTTGGGTGTAATCTTCATAACAAAGGATATGGCTGTTTCAGGCAATCGTGAAAGGCTTAAAAATGCGTGGTTACTTACACTTTCTGGAGCAAAAGGGACAGTTAGTCTTTCCACGGCGTTTGCGCTCCCGTTTGTTTTAAGTAATGGGACTGCGTTTGGTGAGCGGTCACTGTTATTGTTCATCACGGCGGGAGTGATAATTTTATCGCTTGCGAGCGCTTCTTTGTTGCTGCCAATCTTCGCGGATTCTGCGCATGCAGTAAAAACTGAAAAAGATCCACAGGTAGAAATTTTAAGGGAAGTTGTTTCACAGTTGACTGAACAAGAGCGTGAGGTTCCGGGAATCATTATTGCGAATTACCAAAAACGCCTTCAAAAGTTAGAATATGCCAAATTGGAGGATAGTGAAAGGGTTGCTATGCGCTCTTTGCAAAAGCTTTTGTATAGTGCAGAGCTTGGTGAACTTAGGCAGCGTTGTCAGTGTGGGGAAGTCAGTATCCAGACTTATTGGAATTATTGGGCACTTCTGTCACACATATATCGCCTAGCAACCAAGCGTAGTGCATTTGGGAAGATTTCTAGATTTGACCAAGTTAAGTGGACGTTTGGTCGTCATTTTCGGCATTTTGTGCGGCAACAAATGAAGAAGGATCAGGTGGAGAAGGGAGAACAGATTCAGGGTTTATTCGCAGAACTTCGAACTGTGTTTTTGCAGAACACTGAGCTAGTGGAGAAGATTCTTGCAAATTGTGGTGACGTTCCAGAAAAATTGGTGACAATTTTGAGGGAAACCCGGCAATATTTCACGGAGCAGGTGGGTCAAATTGATGGCCCCGACTATGCACGTTGGGTGCAACATGACGATGCAATGCTCAAAGGGTATTATGTGGAGCGACGCGTGATAAACCAGTTTTTGGAGCAGGGTAGGATTACTGCGGCGCAATCAAATGAATATCGTATGAATGTGAATAAGTTGGAATCACTAACGTTATCACGTAGTGCCAACGATGCTATGTATAAATTGTTCTCTCTTGCGTTCCTGCGCGAGCGGTTTTAAGTGTTCCCAAAAGTTATGGGTCTTACTTTTTGGATTTGTAAATAAGAGCTTTAAAATGCTCTGGCTAACTGGGGAGTTGATATTTAATCATCAATGTGATAAAATGAGGGCGGTGTTCATAGTAAGTTGAGCAGAGAACTAAAAAATCCTTGCCCGTTTCACGGGCCATTAGTCCAAAAGGAGGGCGTTTTGCCGTGAGCAATTTTGCAGAATATGAGACCATGTTTATTGTTGATGCGAGCCTAGATAGCGACGTTATTAGCGAAATTATTGAGAAGTTCAAAGCGTTAATAGCTTCGAATGGCGAGGTTTTGAATGTGAGTGAGTGGGGGAAAAGGAAGTTAGCGTACCCAATTAATCACAAAACTGAGGGGTACTATTGTGTTGTTACCTTTTCTGCTCCTCCGGGATTCCCCGCAGAACTTGAGCGTATTTTTCGGATTACAGATTCTGTAGTACGTTCACTCACAATAAAGAAGGGTAAATAAAGAGGTGGTTTTTTATGTATTCTAAAGTCATCATTATGGGCCGCTTGACTGCTGACCCTGAGTTGCGGCAGACGCCGAATGGAGCGTCCGTTACGAGTTTCCGCGTCGCGGTGAATCGGCCGTTTGTCTCAAAAAATGGTGAGCGGGGGACAGACTTTTTTGGGGTAACTGCTTGGCGTTCGCAAGCAGAATTCGTTGTTAAATTTTTCAAGAAGGGCAACATGATTTTGGTTGACGGAAGGCTCGAATCGCGTGAATATGTTGACAAAAACGGAGCAAATCAAAGGGTTGTTGAGATTGTTGCAGAAAACATAAGTTTTACCGGTGAATCAAGGCAGGATTCATCGCAGACCCCGAAAGCAGAGGACTTTGTGACTAGTGATTTCAAAGAGCTTGATGATGAGGACTTGCCGTTTTAGCCGGATGTTTTGTCTGTTTTGTAGATGTTTTTATATTTTTATTTTAGGTGGTGCAGTGTGGAAAGGAATGGAAACAAAAATTTCAAAAAAGGGCGGAAGAAGCTCTGTGACTTTTGCGTAAATAAAAATGAGGCCATGGATTATAAGGATGTGAGTCGTCTTCGGCGGTATATTTCTGAACGTGCGAAGATTGTTCCCAAGAGAGTAACGGGTTGCTGCGCTTTCCATCAGCGCGAGTTAACGGTTGCGATTAAGCGTGCACGGCATATGGCTCTTTTCCCTTATGTTAGTGATTAGTAGTCACGTGCTTTGCGTTTTGTTTTGGCGGTGTGCTTTATGGAGTTTATGAGCATAGGAGAAGGGAGGAGCGGCTTTTGATATGCGAAAAAGATTTTGTAGAATTGAGAACGATAAGAAGTTTTTAGGTGTTTGCACTGGAATTGCTGTTTATTTTAACATTGATCTCATTTTGGTTAGGATTTTATATTTGTTTCTCGCCCTTATATGGGGGGCCGGCATCTTGCTTTATTTTGTGATTGCAATCGTCGCCCCGATAAAATACATAGATGATGCCGGAAACGTGAGTTGACTGTAGTCTCAATTCCAAGGGATTCCTCCGGGGTTCCGTTGTTTGGGGCTGTCAGGGGCTTGTTGTGTGCGGGATTCGTGAGAAGTACTTCAAACATCAGTGAAAACGCTTTATGATTGGAGACTGGGGGAGGGAAATGGTTGCCTTCCCTTTGGTTAGTTTGTTTTACGGGCGGGTTTTAACCCTGCATAAAAGTCCCGGTGCAAGGTGCTTTGTTGCGAATTTATAAAGGATGCTTTAAATGTGAACGAACTCCGGCGAGAGAGCCCCCGGCAAGGCGGGAGCTCTCTCGCTTGTTACAATCATTTTGCCAACACTGCTGGGTCAGTCTTTAGCAAAGAGGATAACCCTTCTGTTTGCACCTTCTCCAATCGAATTTGAGCCAACTCCGGGAAGCGTTGCTACCATAGTATGCACAAGCATCCTTTCGTAACTGCTCATGGGCTTTAGCGAAGAACTGACTCCTGTCTTTAAAACAATTTTGGCAACGTCGCGAACCAGTTCTTCTATCCTTTTGCTTCTTTTTTCTACGCAATTGTTCAAATTAAGCACAATCCGCGGGAATTTCGCGCCGCTGTATCTCTTATTCAAATAGACATTCCCCATATGCTGCAGCGCCAGCACGAGCTCGCCGTCATTTTTTTCAAACAGATCCAAATTTTGATTATTTTCGATTTTTATGTGCATAGTATGTATTTTCTCTGTTAGTTCGGACTCAAAACTAGCTTCGGTTACTCCAAAATTTTCCAAAATCCCCTTAAGATAGCTCACTAACCCGTCTGCTACCAATTTAAGATCTGCCTCTTCTATTGGAAGTTTGTGTTTTGTTTCTCTTTCTCGCTTCCCCTCTTCTTTGGGTGTTTGTGTAGATTTCTCGTCTTCTTCCATAACCACAACCCTGACCTTGGCCATACTGCTCTTGAGCCCTAAAAACGCCTTTTTGGGAAGTTCTAAAATTTCGAAATCTGTTGTGTCTCTTGTCACACCCAGTTGAGCGCAAGCTAGGTCTATTGCTTCGTTAACGGTTTTGCCTTCTTTTATTATCTCCCTACGCAAAAAAACCGCCCCTTCCAAAAACTTCTACTCTTCGTCATTTATTTCTCCGTATTTGTCTGCCATCCGCTTCCTTGCCTCGTTAATCTTTTGTTTATTGATTTCCTTTTTCGAAGAAACTTTCTCAATTTCTTCTGGGGGAACTTTTGCTCCGTCGGCAATTTGCTTTTGTATTCGTGTTTTTTCTTCCCTCTCTCTTTTTCTGTTTTTCTGCTCTTCCTCAAAATAACTGTCCACGGTTTCCTTTATGTTCATGGTGCGGTTCAAAACTGCCGATTGAACCATCGTAAGAACGGTGGAGAACATCCAATAAAAAGCGATCCCAACAGGCATCGAAAAATAGACAAACGAGAAGAGAGCCATCGGCAGAAATTGCATCACTTTCATTGTTTTTGCCTGGCTTGGGTCGCTGTTCACGCTAATGTTGTTCCTGTTCATTTGGATGATTGAGGCGAATTGGATCAAAAGTGTCATAATTGGCACAAAAATGGTCAGGTTCCATCCCATTTTGGGGACGCTCGCAAAGTTGATTCCTATCAATGTCGTGTTGAATTTTGAAATGCTCTCAACTACATCTTCTCCGAGGCTCGAAAACAATCCGGGATTACTCTCTATTGCTTCTATCAAACTGAGTTCGGGGTACCGTGATATTTGTGCCCCTTTTAGATCTTTGAGAATTCCCGTTGCGTTGGCCAGCAAATCACCTGAGAGCCCCAAGATGTGGCTCAGTGGCCCGCTGACGACCCCGATCACTCCCACTACAATTACCATCTGGATGAGTGGCAGCAAACAACCTGATCCCAAACTTCCCATCGAGTTCAGGCCTTCCTCTTGCTGCAGTTTCATCGATTCACGGTTATAAAGCTCTTTGTTGTTTCCGCATTTGGCCTTCAGCTGATCCAGTTTGGGCTTGAGTTTTCGTTGTTCTATTTCCCTTTTTATGCTGTTTTTTTGTTGCTTGATTGTGAATGGCAGCATCAAAATCTTTGTTAAGATTGCAAAGAGTATAATTGCCAGACCGTAATTCGGCACAACAGCATAGCACAACCTCATGATATACCCAAACGGGACAGAAACAATTCTAAGATAAGATCCCATAAAATACCTATTCACTTTCCAAGTTTTTAAGTTCTTTTTTGCGATTCCTTCCCTAGGACTGGGTCATATCCACCTTTTGAAAACGGGTTGCAACGCATGATTCGCCAAAAACTTACACACAAACCCTTGAGCACGCCAAAACGTTCAATCGCCTGATGTGCATAAACCGAGCAACTCGGATAAAATCTGCAGCGTCTCACAGTCCTGAATTTCCCGAGTTTCATATAAAACTCAATCGCCCACAAAACCACGCTCTTCAACTTTTCAGCCTTTCATCAGCACTTTAATGCCTCGTTGTATCACTTGCTTTATGTAGGTGCTCTTTTCCTTTGCGGTGCGCCCACGCGCCACTAACACGAAATCAAAACCAACAGGCAGTGAAGTTGCCACATCTGTAAATGCTGCTTTAATTACGCGTTTAGCTCGATTTCTGGTTGCTGCTTTCCCGATTTTTTTGCTGGTTGTAATTCCAAGCCTATTCTGGTTCAAGCCGTTTTTTAGCATGTAGATAACCAAAACTGGTAAGACAATCGACTTCCCTCTGTAATAAACCCGTCTGAATTGCTTGTTCTCATTTAAAATTTCTGTTTTCCCCACAAAAACACCACTGCATCCTGATAGATTCCCATTTTTCTCAATGCGAAAGTCTTTTTCTGCCTTTGAGTCTCCTTCTTGCCAAAACTTTCCTGCCATTTTGCGTGCTCATCCTCTGCCTGAATCCATGGACCTTTTTTCTGTGTAGCTTTTTGGGTTGATATGTTCTGAACATGTCTGATAGCTCCCCTTCTAATTTGATTTTGCCTTTTGCTTTAGACTGCCAACAATTACCGCCAATAACTACCGCACTGCACAGGTATATATTACCGCATTTACCCAGTTTGTGTCAACCGTTCTCGGATTATCCCCTTCGACTGCACGTTTTTGATTCTCCAAAGTGTGTATGCCTAAGTATGTTCGCCGTGTGATAGGTAAAAGTGCGAATGTTGACTTAATTATTGGAAGATGATAGAATACTAACTGGTTGTTGGAGCCGTTTTTCAAGTGGGCCATTAGCTCAGTCGGTAGAGCACTTGACTTTTAATCAAGTTGTCGCGCGTTCGAGTCGCGCATGGCTCACCAGTTTCCCGTTTTGTTGTTGGCAAAAAAAAGGAAGAGATACGTTGGGCAGAGGGGGAAAATGGAAATAGATGAGAAATCTTGTGGTGCTATAGTCTTTAGGGAAACTGCCAATGGGAGCAAAGAGGTCCTTTTGATAAAGCATTATTTTTCCGATAGTTGGGGTTTCCCTAAGGGGCATATGCAACAAAATGAGGAAGAGAAAGAAACGGCAACCAGAGAAGTGTTGGAAGAAACAGGGGTAAGTGTGAATATTACCCATGATTTTAGGGCTGAGGTGTTTTATCGCCACGGTCTTGGGACTAGGAAGAAGGTTGTTTTCTTTTTGGCAACGGATGCGAGCAGGGCGCCTTTGGGCGGGATTGATCGCAGGGTGGAGCGTGTTGCTTGGGTTAATGTGAAAAGGGCATGTAGCAAATTGAACTTTCAAAATGATAGAGATGTTTTCTTCGAAGCTATCGAATATCTCAAAAAGTGTGGGGAGCTGTTCTGAATTTGGTATGATTAGAATAGTCAAAAATACATCCCAGTCTCCTGCCAAGGTGATCGCCGTCAGCTTTTTGGTTTTGATTGTTGCGGGCACTTTATTTTTGGCACTGCCTGCTGCATCCAAAAGTGGCCGTACGGTTGGGTTCGTTGATTCCCTTTTCACTGCCACAAGCGCGGTCTGTGTGAATGGCCTTGTGGTCGCTGACATTTTTGAAAATTGGAATATGTTCGGGCAGCTCGTGATCTTGCTTTTAATACAGGTAGGTGGACTTGGGCTCGTTACTTTTGTTGTCACCTTTAGTGCTTCTGTTAGCAGAAAAATGGGGATTAGGAACATCCAACTTGCTAGGGAAGCTGTTGGCTTTGGGAGTTCATTTGACGCGGCGGCATTGGTTAAGTTAATAGTCAAGTTTTCGCTTGGCATTGAGCTTTGTGGTGCCTGTTTGTTGTCACTGCGTTTCGTTCCGGATTTTGGCGTTGGTAATGGTATATACATTTCGCTTTTTTTGGCGGTTTCTGCATTTTGCAATGCCGGGTTTGACGTGTTGCCGCACAGTGGTGGCAAATCGCTTGGACTTTTGGGTTATAACTCCGACCCTATAGTATTGCCCGTTATTTCGATTCTTGTGATTTTGGGTGGTTTGGGTTTTGTTGTTTGGTATGATATTTTACTTAACAAAAAACAAAGAACCCTCATGATACACACGAAAGTGGTTCTTGTGATGACAGTTTTGCTGCTGTTCGCCGGGATGTTTTCTGTGTTGGTTTTCGAATGGGATAATGAAAAAACTCTCGGGAGTTTACCTTTTCTGAGCAAGCTCAATTCAGCCTTCTTCCAGTCGGCGATGTTTCGAACAGCTGGATTTTTTAGCCTAAATCTCGCTGGGTTAACGGGCATCACCAAGCTTATTACCATCTGTTTGATGTGTATCGGTGGTGCGCCGGGGTCGACTGCTGGCGGATTAAAAGTGACTACTTTGGCGGTGGTCTGGAAGACCATTTCGTGTTTTGTTAAGGGCCAGAATGAGACGATCATCGGGGGAAAAAGGGTCTCTAAGCAGCTAGTTTATAAGGCGATTTCGACCTTTGGAATTGCTCTTCTTGCTGTGGTTGTGTCTTCTGGTGTGGTTTTTTATGCCACCCGCAATCAGGATGTTAGTGGTTTGGATGTGGTTTTCGATTCGGTTGCGGCAATTAACACTGTTGGGCTTTCGGTTGGCACAGTTAACATTGCCGAAGCTGGTTGGGTTATGAAATTCATTTTTGGCTTGTTTATGTTTGCGGGGAGGGTTGGGCCGGTTTCGTTGATGTTCGCGTTTTTGCGTGAATCACCGGGAAAGGGTGTGATTTTGCCGGACGCCCAGATTATGATTGGCTGATATTTAGATTTAACTTCTGATGTTTACCGGAATGGCGAAATGGCAGACGCACGGGACTTAAAATCCCGGGAGTTAATAGCTCGTGCCGGTTCAAGTCCGGTTTCCGGTACCAGGAAAGACAAGTGGCTTACTGACCTTCTTTTTTTGACCTGCCTTCTAGGCACTTCAATTTCGTTGAAATCGCTACAACTGACGCAGAAAATCCAGTATCAGCGGCTTATTCCGGGGGGAAGTATTGCAAAAGAAAACCCGGAGGGAGGGGGAGGCGGTCCTCCCTTTGGCTTGTTTTTTAAAGATATTGGAGTGTGCATTACTTGGAGGCGCGGTGGTATGGGGGTTTTAAAGGCAATAGGCAATTTGAAAGAAAATATCCGCTCGTCTTTGGGAATAGATTTTTTGCCGCCGTCATTTGTTAGTTTTTTCTTTGTGCACCTAGGTTTCCTTGTGACTACAAATGCAATCAATCCTTCTGTCAACATGCTTTTTTTTAGATTAACAGGGAAGCCGGACGCGGTTTTATCCTTTCATCTAATTGTGTTTGCTTTGACCCCGATTGGATCGATTTTGTCTATATTCTTCCTAAAACGCAGGACTTTTACCATGAGTATCAGAATCAGTCTTTACTTGTTTGTGCTGTTATATGTTGTGTTTTTGTGTATTTTGCGCTTTCAAAATATGCTTTTGCTCCCCTTTGTGGCGATTGTGGCGATTTTGACCGCCTTTGGGAATGGATTTTACTGGGTCACGTATTCGTTCTTCATAATTCAGCATGTTGATGATGAGAAACGCGACAAGGCGATGGCTCTTATCGGCGTTGCTTCGGGATGTGTGTCGGTTGTCGCGCCACTTCTTTCTGGGGTTATTATTTCAACATTTAATTCTCTTTGGGGTTATGCAGTTGTCGTTTCATTTTCGATTATCGTGGCAGCAATAACGCTAATCCATTCAAACAAACTATCAAGTGACTATGACCTAAAGGTGCAAGCAAATTTTAAGAAGGCATTTGCACTTGCGTTTAAGAACGAGGTTTGGGTTGACTGTTCTTTGTGTGATCTGTTTAAGGGAATCCGAGAAGGACTCTTCACTTTTTACCCGTCGCTTTTGCTATATGCGATTGTTCGAAAGGAGGGTGAAGTTTCTTTTAATATCTTTGTAATTGGGATTTTAACCATTATTTCCAGCAGCCTTTATGGGAAAACGAAGGAGGATTACGACCTGAAGTTGATGGCAATTGCAATCAATATTCTAACTGTTGTGTCTGCGCTAATGTTCATAAATTACAGTAAGGTCACTGTTATTATTCTGGGATTTGTGAACGCGTTTTTTAACCTATACATTTTGAATCCTACGTTAAAGGTGTTTTATAATTTAGTGAGTTCCGATGTGAATAATCAGCTTATGATGCCCGAACTTTACGCAGTGAGAAACTGCTTTTCGGGAGTGGGGCGGGTGTTGGGAGTTGTGTTGGTTGTGTGGCTTAGCGGATTTAATAAAGGGGTCCCAGCTTCGATTTTGATCATAACTGTTTTGCAGTATGGGACCTTGTATTTTTGTCGGAAGACTACTTCTTTGCTGAAGAAAGGTGAAGTTCAATAATGGGATCTCGGGCGAGTATGATATGTGTGCGGGACATGTCGCCGGATTGGGATTCTCTTCCGGTTTGGACAATGAAAAATCATGAATTTTGGGGATATCTGAACAAGCCGTTCGTTCAAGTCCGGGCTTGTTATGTCGCTCGCACGGGGCTTCACTTTAGAGTGACTGCGTATGAGAACGCAACAAATTATGCTTTGATGGAGAACTATAAAGATAATTGCATCATGCTTGTGTGCAGTTTTGATTTGATAAAATCTGAGGAATTTTCGGTGACTGTTGGAATCGATGGAAAGAAATCTGGTTTTGCAGGCGTGGATTGCAAGATGTTGCGGGGGGAAGATCTGCAAGGTGTATTTTGGGGCGTTGATTTTGGGTTTCCGAATAGCATAATTAGCCAATATCTTGGGAGAGGGCTGGACTGCGGGGATTGTATTGGTTTTAATGTTTTCAAATGCTGGTTAACATCAAAAAAGCACTTTCATTTTGGCAGACTGTTTAACAAGAGTGAGTGTTGCGTTTTGCAGCCTTTTTAAATTTAACAACTAAACCTATCGGGGAGGCATTCACGCAAAAAATTGCACTTGCAATTGGCAGAAAATTAAGCTATAATGGAGCGCACAAGGGGGGTGTTCCCGGTGTTTTTGGAGAAGTACTCAAGTTTGGTTGAAGAGGCTCCCCTGCTAAGGGAGTAGGTTGAGAAATCGGCGCGTGGGTTCGAATCCCACCTTCTCCGCCAAGTAGTTTGCAACGCGGTTACTTCAGTTACACAGCGAATAAAACGCCCAAATATGCCATCGTCATAAGTGGTAGTGACGTGGTCCCGCGCATTGTGGCTTGGTAGTTCGGCGGTTATCTGCACCACGCGGGCTTTTGCTCGAAGATTTGTGCCGTGTCTTGTGTTTTTGATGAGGAGGAATGTGGCGAATGATTGAGTCATTGAAAGCGTCCAGCAAAGAAAATAGCCAGAAAATTCTGTTGGGGTCTACAAAAGCAGAATTGGATAAAAGAGAGGATTTTTTGACCAAAGTCTTTGCCAAAGGGCTGCCTACCAACGAAGTGCTCAACAATTTGGGGTTGTATATTAGCCGTCAAAATCTTTCTCGGATTCTCTATATGCATGAACTATACCAGAAAATCATCAATGTTCATGGTTGTGTGGTCGAGTTTGGGGTTAGATGGGGGCAAAACATGGCTCTATTCGAAAACTTTCGTGGTATCTATGAGCCATTCAACCACAATCGAAAGGTTATTGGGTTTGATACATTTGAGGGCTTGGCTTCACTTGACGAAAAAGATGGAAATAGTGAAATTATGAGCAATGGAGCGTATAGTGTTACCGAGGGATATGACCAGATTTTATCTCAGATCTTAGACTACTATGAAAGTGAGAGCCCAATATCACACACAAAAAAATACGAACTTGTCAGAGGTGATGCGACTGTAACTGCAAAAGAATATTTCGAAACGAATCCTCATATCATAATAGCTCTTGCTTACTTTGACTTCGATATTTACAGACCAACATATGAATGCTTGAAAATTATCAAAGAGCGTGTAACTAAGGGCAGTATAATTGCTTTTGATGAAATTAATGCGAAAGAATTTCCAGGTGAGACATTAGCCTTAAGAGAGGTTTTTGCCCTTGATGACTACGCTATAAGGCGCGCACCGTATAATCCTTTGACCTCCTATTTGGTGATAGAATGAAAGCGCGCGTTCTTAATTGGTGAGAGACAACGACTTTTGAAGTGGCGCGCGCGGCGACAGCGCCTTTGGGAGTTCTAGGATTTCCTTTGACTATATGTCGCCATGTTAGAACCGCCGGCAGCGGCGCTTGGGTTTGTGTCCCGGTTTGGTTTTACGAGGGGATTGCTTTCCTTCAAGTAAGCGGAGCACAGCCTCCGCCGAATGCTGTGTTCGCCGTTGTTTGCGTTTGCTGAAACAGACTTCGCAATCCTTCTCATTTCTCGAGTGATACAAAGAAATCGTTATCTTCGTATTGCTCATTTTCGTGAGTTGCTATTACCCTGTCGATTGTAATTTTTGAGAATTTGTTGAACAATTCTTCCAACTCTTTCCTATCGAAAAAGTACAGAGACATCCCGTGCTCACTTGCAGCACATTTGGACTTGTCGGTTTCTTCCCCGATGATTGTGTGGTGTTCTACTTCTCTCCCACCTTTAAAGCGATAGTCCTCGGTGGATCTTACAACAACTAACGCCTTGCCCCCGGGCTTGAGTACCCTGAAAATTTCATCTGCTGCCTTTTTTATAGCGTCTGCCGTGCAGTAATATATGGAACCAATAGCTAGACACCCGTCGAAGTAGTTATCGTCATACGGAATCTTGTCCACGGTCGCCACTTGGCAGACTGCATTTAGCCCCTCGCATTCCAATTGCTTTTTTGCGTGTCCAATCCCACTTTCAGAAAAATCTATTCCGTATGCATCAAACCCTTCACGCGCCAAAAAACGCAAATGTCTGCCCGCTCCGCAACCTACATCCAAAACCTTTTCGTGTTTATTTGTGTTAAAATTCCTAAATACATACTTGACTACCCCGCTATCTGGATATTTAGGTCTAAAGCGTTCCTGGCTGTGCAAGCAACTCCATTTAGAAGGCATCTCCTTCTTCACGTCTTCGATGTCTACGTTACCTCTCTCCATTCTTCACCACTCCAATTTTAAAATTCAGTCCAAACTCGCATTTAACTGGCTAAAAACGCAATTTTTCTGTTTTTTATTATTTTTTCTGTTTCTTCCTTCCCTACATTCAATAACATGTCTAGCATTGAAAGATTCGGTTCGAATTTGCCATGCAACTGCGTATACTCGGGACAAATCCAGTCCATATACACGTGAGTCAAACCAACTTGTGTAAACTTCTCAATCTCTAGGTAAGCTTTGCTCCCCCGGCTTGAGAGGTAGGTGTCACAGTCGGTTTTTCTGCACATATCCACTAGCAAATCAGTTTTGCTGCCGTGCAGCTCGAGGTCTGTGTCATATAGCACTCGCGTAGTTATGTTCAGTTCTTTGATCAAGAAATTCATAATGTAGATGTCGAGCTCGTTTAATTTTTCCCACTTTCTTGAATAAAGGTCCTCCAAAAATCCCGAGTATTCGGAGAAGAAATCTGCTCTGCAATAATTTTCTCTTATTGTCCTCCAAGATTTCCTTCCCCACGCTACGCTGTTGTTTATTGTAATATTTCTGATTGACTCGTGATAGTTACTGCTGGTACACACGGGGACGCACAACCAAATTGTCTGGTCATGCGTTTTTATCTGGTTCCTTGTCTGCCAACTTTGTTTGTTAAGCTGTACTTCAGATACGTAAACAAAAACATCGGCTTGATTAATTTTTGCAAGCAAGCCCGGATAGGGCCAGTAATTCGGTTGGTGTCCTGTTAAAATCATAACATTTTTGCCTCGTTCCCGTCCTACTTTTCAAGTGTGGCCAATATATATTTATCTCTGTATTTCATTCCATCGCAGGTTCGTTCTAACCAATCTATTTCCAGCTTCCCAAATTTGCAAAATAAACTCTCCACTTCATCTTCGTCGAAATAATGTACAATCTCGTTTACCTTCTCACGACCAGAAGCGACCCCCACATGCCTTTTTGCATCTACTAAAAAAGTGTTGTGCTCAATTTCGTTCACGATATGTTGCCTGAGTTCACCATCTGCTCTAACGACGATTAAAGCTTTCCCTTGTGGCTTCAGAACTCTATGAAGTTCGCTCACGGATCGTTGTATGACCCTGTTTGTGCAACAACACAAAACGTCAGAAGACACACATGCATCGAAGTAATTGTCATCGTACGGTATGTTGTCTACAGAAGAGACTTTAAAATTTCCCCTCAAATTCTCTCTTTCCAGTAGTTTCTTGGTTTTTTCAATTCCTGCATTGGAAAAATCGGTTCCACAAACATCAAACCCTTCCCTTGCCAGAAACCACGAATGCCTGCCTACCCCGCAACCTAAATCTAAGACTTTTGCCCCCCGTGCACATTTAGTGTACACAAACCTAACAACGCTGTCTGATGGATATCTGGGCTCAGAATCGCTTTGCGAATAAAGCTTGTCCCACGCTTGGGACATTTCACCTACACAATTTTCGGCATCCATTTAAGTAATCCTCCCCATATAGCGAATTTTCGAGAGTGTCTCTTTCACCTTACTACGGCCTAGCTTACAGAGACTCTTGGGCGATTGACACCAATTTGTCTATGTCTTTGCGGATTTCACTTTTTGTTTTACTTTCATCTACCCACAGGTTTACGACGTGCCTTTCGATGAGGTTCGCGTTGCCGAACAGGGCATCGTCTTGGTCCGAGTAAAATTTATACATAGCCTCATACCATGTGCTGATATCTATTCCAGACTTACGTACTTTCTCTACGAAACTATCTCTGTTGCCCAAAAACAAAAATGAGTAACGCCAACAAACGTCATCTTTACCTACGGGAGAGGGAGAAATGAGGGGATGTTTTAAATGACTCCTATATAGATCCGCTTTTGCGTTTCTCCGTTCTGCTATTTTCTTTTTGTTTTTTAAAATCGAAAGTATCTGCAAAGGTTCCCCCAAGTTGTAAATGAAAGTGTCTTTGCTCTCCATTTGTAAGCTGAGCAATCTCTGATTTTGCTCTTCCTTTGGTAGATTTTTTATAGAATAATATTTCTTCCTGTAATTTTCGAAGCGAACCTTGACTTCTGTGTAATCTCGGACTGTGTGGAGGTTGTTTTTTTCTGCTGTCACTTTTTCATATAAAGTCTCATCGTTGGTAAGCAAAGCCCCTCCACCGCCGCCGCTTTCAAAAATTTTTGTGTGTCCAAAACTGAGAATAGACGCATCTGCAGTACCACAGCGGACATACTGAGCACAGTCCTCTAGGACAAAGATATCCGCAGTTTTGTTTTTTGCAACGCGTGTGATGCTTGCAATATCGGCCACGTGGCCATACAAATGAATAGGAACAACAACACCAACATCGTACGCATCCAGCATGCGCTCGAGAGAATCCACGTTCATTGTTTGATCGTCTAAGTTTACATCACAAAAAATGGGCTCATATCCCGCATAAATAGCGGAATTGATCGGTGCCATACATGTTGTCGCGGGGAACAAGACCTTTTGAGATCTTTTGTCTATTGCATTTAATAGCAAGTATATCGCAGTTGAACCGCTACCTGTGAAGCAGCAATAAGCCTTGCCGAATTCGTTCGCCAGTTCTTCCTCAAAACGTGTCACAATATAAAATTCCCTTTTCTCAGTTGACATTTGCTCAATTTTCACTTATCACAAAAACCGGTAGCTTGCATTTATTTTCTGTGCTATACTGGTTGCGGATTTGCGTTAGCCTATTTCGCTGCTGCCTCAGTAATTATAGCACAATTATGCCACGCTACTCTTTCGCTGTGCGAGATATGCGTTAAAACAGCATATTACACGTACTGGACCCATTTGATACTCAGATGCGGAGAAATTTCATTGTCCCCTTGGAGGAGATACCTTACTGTTGCGTTACCAAAGGGCTACAAGATACCAACGTAAAGGAAAAGCTCTTTTTTAATTTTGTGCTGAAAGTTGGGGTTTTTATGGACGAGCATATGAGAAAAACAGTGTTCAAACACGCATTAAACGGGATGCACCCGGTCGAGAAAATTTACAGACTCTTCATTGCTAGACATTTGTTGGTCCCACTTAGTAAAACTAAAATCGTACCAAATGCCATCACGATACTTAATTTTTGCTTGGTCCCTTTTTGCGTTTATTTTGCGTTCGTAAAGAACATCCCGCTTACCCTTTTGTTTTTTTCTGCCTATTGCTTTGTTGATCATGTTGACGGGATGCTAGCCAGATATAAAAACCAACTCTCGCGGTTTGGGTATGCACTGGACATAATATCCGATAATGCCTGTTTTTACCTTACGACTGCTGCGATAGGGTGGGGGATTGTTAGCATCTGGTGGCTTCTCTTTAGCAGCTTGAGTATGTTGTTATATGATGTTGTGAGTTCGAAGTATATTGCACCAAAGGTGAGGAAGATCAAGCTGACGAGAGAATACAAACGAAGTAAGTTAAAAGATTTTTTCGTCAGAAGGTACGCAGTACTGATAGGAATGAACTTCTTGAGTAATCAAATGCTAATGCTGCTCCTTTTGCCGTTTGGCTTGTTCCGCGTTTATTATCTTTTGCTTTCGTTTCTCTACCTACTTGACCTTTTGTGGAGATTAAAGGAACTCAAGGCCAACAGTTGATAAACGCCTTTTATTTTCGGAACCCACAGATCCGTGCGATATTGTACCACAAATCTTTATCGGGTGCAATAGTGCTTGATGGACATAAGTAAAGTGTTTGCCATATCTGTGGTTAAGCTGGCGGGATTTGGAATGTTTTCATAGAATGCAGGGGAATTGAGAGTATAGTCATCTGCGGAAATGTATGTTATAATTTGGGTAGCTTTTGAGGTGTGTTTTACTGTTTTTGGTAGGGGTGTTGGCTGATTTTTAACTGGTAACTTTCCCCAAAGTGGTAGAGGATTGTTGCGACGTTGGTGAACAAACGGATGGTGGAGATTGTTACACATTCCTTTGAGGAAACGGAAGAGATTGGAAGGCGGATTGGGAAAAACTTGATCCCGCCGTGTTTAGTGATTATCGATGGGGATCTTGGGGCAGGGAAGACGTGTTTGGTTAGAGGGATTGTGGATGTTCTGGGGGCCGGGACCAATGTAACGAGCCCAACATTTTCACTTGTTTGCAAATATAATTGTGGCTGGTTGGATGTGTACCACTTCGATATGTATCGTGTGAAGGGGCTGCGTGACCTGGAATCAACGGGGTTTTTTGATTATCTTGAAGAAAGGGCGATATTTCTTGTTGAGTGGGGAACTAATGTTGAGGAATTTTTGCCAAAGGGTGGAATAAAGATTTGGATTGATAGGATTGGCGAAGATGAAAGGGTAATAACATTCGATAGTGATGACATCTTAAGCTAAGAAGATTGTGAGACTTATGGATGGTAATATTGGGGATTGAGACGGCCACAAAAACGACGTCTGTGGCGCTGTGTGAAGATCGCAGGATTTTGGGTCAATTTACTACAAATACCGCGCAAGTACACAGTAAAACACTCTTGCCGATGATTGCAGCACTTTTGGATTCAACAAAAATTGCTTTGCAGGAAGTTGATTTGTTTGCGGTCTCTTGTGGGCCAGGCTCATTTACGGGAGTTAGGATTGGAATGAGTGTCGCAAAGGGCTTTGCCGTTGCCGGCAAGAAGCTTGTTGCGGTGATATCAACTTTGCGAGGCCTGGCAGAGAATGCACTGAGACTTTGGATTAATCAAGAGGCGATTGTGTGTGCGGTAATTGATGCCAGATGTTCGCGAGTCTATTCTGGAATTTGGCAGATTGACGGTGAAAAGCTGATTACGTTGAGGGAGGAAAAACTTGTCCCAATTTCCATCTTGCAAGAGGAACTTGAAGAATGTAAAGAGAAGATGAAGTTGCCAGTGGTTTTGGTTGGGGATGCAGCTTCGATTTGTTGCGGTGAGAGGCCTTTTTTTGTTTCAGGAGAGCTCGTAGTGAGTCCGAGTGCTGCTTCGATTTGCATTCTTGCAAGGGATGAAGGATTTTGGTGCGCAGCAGCTGAAGCTAGGCCAAACCACTGCATATAGACCAATTCACTTTTGCCTAAACATTCTGAAAAACTGAAAAAAGAAATAAAAATTTGAGGTGCTGGATCTTGCTATTGGGATTTCACTAGGAGGCAGCTGTGAATATGGGAGATTCCAAGAGGAGTAAATTCTTTAGGGGTGGATTATGGCTACACTTTCGGGTTCAAAAAGAAGGACAGTGGATGGGATGTTCGTGGGGATAGTTATAAGTCTTGTTGTGATAGGTTTGGTCATGTTGTGGTCAGCCAGCTATGTTGATGGTTATTATAAACACGGAAGTAGCTGGCTTTTTATTTCGCGACAGCTTGTCTTTGCCGCATGTGGAGTTGTGGCGATGTTTGTGATTTCACAGATAGATTACAAAATATATTTTGGTTTTGCCGAATATATATATGGACTAGCTATATTTTTGCTTGTTGTTGTGTTGTTCATGAAACCGATGAATGGGGCACGCCGTTGGATTGGTGTGGGTGGGTTTTCGTTTCAGCCTTCGGAAGTGGCTAAATTTGCAGTTATTGTTGTCATCTCAAAGTTCGTTGCATTTAATAAAAGTAAAATGAAGAGCTTTAAATACGGGGTTTTGCGGTTGATGGTGTTTATGGGTCTTATAGCGGGACTTATGATATTTGAACCTCATATCTCTGGAACTGTGCTTATTTTTTCAATTGGTGCCGTCATGATGTTTGTGGGTGGGACGAATTTGTTCTGGTTTATTATGGTGGCTGGATTTTTGGTGGGGGTCGTTTTGAGTGTTATATTCGTCCCTGGGCTGGCGAGTTACGCTCGACCTCGGCTTGATTCTTGGCTTGACCCATGGGCGGATCCACAGGGGAGGGGCTATCAAATAATCCAATCGCTTTATGCTATTGGTGCCGGTGGGATCTTTGGCGTTGGAATTGGCGGCAGCAAGCAAAAGCAGCTTTATCTGCCGGAGCCGCACAATGATTTCATTTTTTCAGTCACCTGTGAAGAATGTGGATTCGTTGGTGCAACTGCAATAATTTTTTTGTTTGTGGTGTTAATTTATCGAGGGTTCCAAATTGCGAAGAAAACGCAGGATGATTTTGGGCGCATGTTAACAGTGGGAATTGTTGCGCATGTGGGACTGCAGGTGATTTTTAACATTGCAGTTGTGACGAATACGATCCCGAGTACAGGCATAAGTATGCCGTTTTTTAGTTATGGTGGGACCTCTTTGTTAATGCTTTTGGCCGAGATGGGAATTGTCCTTTCGGTGGACAGGTTTGGACATTCAAGGAGAATATATAGGATTTGACGTGTTGAGTTCTTTTAGATTGGGGGCGCCGGAGATTAAGATTGTTCTGACTGGTGGTGGAACTGCCGGTCATGTTAGTCCGTTGATTGCCGTGTTTCAAGAGCTGCAGAAAAGACACAAAAGTCTGGAGGCACTCTTTGTGGGGAAGCAGGGCTCGGTGGAAGAAAGAATGGCGAATGAAGCCGGGATAGATTTTAAAGGTCTTAATATTTCTGGTCTTTCAAGGACCTTTGATTTAGGTGGAATTTGCAGGAATATTGGCGTGGGTGCAAATTACTTCAAGGCGGTTAAGAAGGCGAAAAAGTTTTTGGAAGAGTTTGGAGCCGATCTGGTATTTGCAACTGGCGGCTATGTGTGTGCCCCGGTCTTGCATGCGGCGCGCCGTTTGAAAATCAAAGCGGTTATGCACGAGCAAAATGAAGCGCCAGGACTTACCACAAGGCTTTTCAAAAACAAGGTGGATGTGTTACTATTAGCCTCAGATGGCTCAAAAAAGTATTTTAAAAAGGATGACGGTGGCAGAAGAATCGCAGTTGTTGGGAATCCCGTTAGAAGTGAATTCAAAAGGTGGAAGTCTAAGGATGCAAAAAGGGCACTGAAGCTTTCTGAAACGGGGTTTTTGGTCGTTTCTTTTGGTGGGAGTTTGGGAGCGAGGAATCTGAACAAAGCGGTTGCAGATGCTTTTTTAAATGTTGAAGATATCGGTGAATTGGATTGGATTCATATAACTGGTGAAGCCGGTTATGATGAGTTTATCTCTATTCTTGAGGACGGGCATTTCGATTTTAAGTTGCACAAAAACATAGAAATTCGAAGATATGTTTCTGATATGGCGTTATTGATCGGTGCTGCAGATCTTGTGGTCGCACGAGCTGGTGCAATGACGATTTCGGAGCTTCAGATGGCTGGGAAGGCTTGCATTTTAATCCCATCGCCCAATGTGACAAACAACCATCAGTTTTTTAATGCAGATGCGCTTTTTAAAAAGGGTGCAGTGGCCATGTTAGAAGAAAAAAATTTGGCTGCGGGAAGATTAATTCGTGAAATAAAGGCATTGATGTTGGACAAAGATTGTTTGAACGGTTTGAGCAGTGAAATGGCAAAGTCGGCTGTTTTGGATTCTGTGGATAGGATTTGCGGAATAATTGAGGAGTTGGTTGAAGGTAGGTCCCGTGATGAAAGAAAATAGTTACGCTCATGTGGATGAATACATTGTAAAGAAAAGGACCAGAATAGCCAGACAAAAAAGAAAAAGGAGAAATCGTGTGATTTCCCGAGTGTTTTTTCTGCTTTTGTTGCTTATAGCCCTCCTAGTTTGTGTCTATTTTTCGCTTGGGATTTTTTTTAATGTGAAAAACATTTTGCTTTCCGGGGAAAGTCGGTATTCTAGGGAACAAATTTTAAAGGCAAGTAAAATCAGAAAGGGTGAAAATATTTTTTTTGTTAATTTAAATAGGGTGCGGGAAAATATCGAAAAGGGGTTGCTGTATGTCGGAAATGTCGACGTGAAACTGGAATTTCCGGTTTCTGTTTTAATTGTTGTGAATGACGCGAAGCCGATGTGTGCGTTGAAAGATGAAAAGGGGTATGTGATTCTCAGCGATGGATTGAAAATTCTGGGGCAAAATGTTTTGACAATTGATGAAAGTTTAGATATAATAAAGGGTGTAAAGTTAGCAACTCCAATTCTGGGCGAAAAAGTTGAAGATGAAACAGCTCTTGACAAGCTAAATGGCTTTACTGTTTTGAATGGTTACATGAAAAAAGCCGGACTCAAAAACATGAGAATGTATGACCTTGAAGATTTGCAAGATATAAGACTATACAGTAGGGACGAAAAAAGCGGAATAAGGGTAAGGTTTGGGGGGATGGACCAAGCAGAGCATAAAGTCAAATTTTTAGCAGAAGCGTTGGATTGTATTACGGACAAAGAAATGTTGAGTGAGACGGGTAGCGGGATATCGGGTGAATTGGATCTAACAAGGCTTGTTTCTTCAGGGAAGGCGATTTGGAGGCCCAAAATTGATGATCGTGCTGAAGTGGTTGGAACGAATGATAAAGAAGTGACAAAAAACAAGAGAGCGAAGTAAAGAACGTAGTGGGAGGCCTGTGGAGCTCGCGTGCTGGTGCGGTGTGCCTGATTTGCGAATTTGTTTGATTTGAGGAGGCTCGGGTGGATGTCTGTGAACAACAAGACTAATTTGGAAGAAAATATAATTGCGTTGAAAATAATTGGAGTTGGTGGGGGAGGCGGCAATGCCATCAATCGCATGGTGGATAGTGGCGTTGTTGGCGAGATTGGTGATGAGCCGAGTGACCAAGGTGGTGTGCAGTTTTTAGCGATTAACACTGACAGGCAGGCACTAAAAAGGTCCCTCGCGGGAATCAAAATAGTTATTGGCGAAAAGTCGACAAAAGGTAGAGGAGCCGGTGGAAATCCAGAGAGAGGTCAAAAAGCTGCCGAAGAAAGTCGCGAAGAGATCGAAGCTGGTGTTCGTGGAGCGCAGATGGTGTTCATTACTGCTGGAATGGGCGGGGGAACTGGAACGGGTGCTGCGCCGATCGTCGCCGAAGTTGCCAAAGAAAATGGCGCGCTTACCGTTGCCGTTGTCACAAAGCCTTTTGAGTTCGAAGGGCGCGATCGGATGGAACAGGCGGAGCTGGGGATCTTGGAGCTCAGGCAGCATGTGGATTCGTTGCTCGTGATCCCAAACGACAGATTGAGTTTGCTCCCAGATGCCAACTTGACGTTAGCCAATGCTTTTAAAGCAGCAGATAACATTTTAAAGCAGGCAACATTGTGTATCTCGAAAATTGTTACAGATACGGGTCTTATCAACCTTGATTTTGCAGATTTGGCGGCAGTTATGCAGGATGCTGGTGACGCTCATATGGGCGTGGGGAAAGGTTCTGGTAAGGATAAAGCCAGAGAAGCGGTGGAAATGGCTGTTTCGAGCCCGTTGCTTGAAACTTCGATTGACGGAGCAAGGGCGTTACTGGTTAATTTTGTTGCGTCTCCTGACATCGGGCTTTCGGAGACTGCTCTTGCCAATTCGATGATCAAAGAGGCGGCGCATCCGGCGGCAAAGATCTTTTGGGGCGTTACATTTGACGAGAGAATGAAAGATGAAGTTGAAATAACTGTTATAGCGACCAAGTTCGAAAAAGTAGATGGTGGAAGATCTGCGTTGCTTCGGGATAGAAGTGGAAGTTTTCAAAGGGGCAACGAACAGAGTGATGATGACTTTTTCATCCATTTGACAAATAAGCTGAATAACTTTAACAGTTGATGGTTAGGATGTGTTCTTTTAAGGAAGCGTGGATTTTTGCAGTATTTTCATAAAAGTGTTTTGTTGGAAGAGGCAGTGAATGGTCTTGACGTTAAGGAAGACGGGATATATGTTGATGCAACGGGTGGGGCAGGAGGCCACGCGAGGGAGATTCAAAGGCGTTTAGGTGACAGAGGGAAATTGGTTATAATTGATCGCGATCCGGACGCCGTGGAAGTGTTGACGGACGGCTTCAAAGAATTTGAACGTGTATCTGTTGTCAGGGCGAATTTTTGTGATATTCGCGAGGTTCTTGATTCACTTGGGATTGAGAAAATAGATGGCGTGCTTATGGATTTGGGTGTTTCGTCGTTTCAACTTGATAATGCCGGGCGTGGGTTTTGTTACAATGCGGATGCTGCGTTAGACATGAGAATGGAAAAAGACGGTGTTTCTGCAAAGGATGTTGTTAATGGGTATCCTTTGCCGGTGCTTGTTAAGATTTTTAGGGATTATGGCGAGGAAAGGTTTGCTTTCCGGATTGCGGAGAACATAGGAAGGAGAAGAAGAAAATCTCCGATTGAAACAACACAGGAACTGGTTCGAATTATTGAGGATTCAATTCCCGCCGCAGCGAGGAAAAGGGGTGGCAATCCCTCAAAGAGAGTGTTTCAAGCCATACGAATTGAGGTCAACAACGAGTTGGATTCGTTGAAGTTGGGGTTGGATGCCGGGTTTGAGCGGTTGGACAGTGGTGGACGGCTATGTGTTATTGCTTTTCATTCGTTAGAAGATAGTTTGGTAAAAGAGAGTTTTCGTCGGTTTGTTGGTGGTTGTATTTGTCCGGCGGATTTTCCGGTTTGCTCGTGTGGAAAGAAAATTGCGGCAGAGATTATCACAAAGGGTGCGGTCACCCCATGTGAGGAGGAAATAAGAGACAACAAACGTTCCAGAAGTGCAATGCTTCGAGTCATAAAAAAGATTTAAGCTTCAACTCAATACGGGGGTTGAGGGGAAGTAATTTCAGTTCTGGATTTTGATGGAGGTGAACTTATATTGTCGGCTAAGTTGAGTGTGCGTCACGATTATGCTGTACAACAGGATGTTCAGGCGAAGTTGCGTGTTGTTGCGGGGAACAGGAAGCGGCCTTATTTTAGCCTCACATTTTATTTTATGGGTTTTGTTTGTGTTCTGGTGATTGCCGGTCTGCTCTTGAGCAGGATTCAACTTACTGAGGCTACGGAACGGTTGAACCAAGATACAAAGGATCTGAATGTCTTAGAAAGTGAAGAGTTGGTTTTGCGCACCAAGCTTGAAGATAAGGTCAGTGTCTCCAATGTGGAGGAGGCGGCTGCCGCGCGGGGAATGGAAAGGATGCACAAATATCAGGTAGATTACATCAACGTTTCGCGGGTGGACGAACTGAAGGGAGGGTAAAAGGTCAACCTGGCGTTGGTTGAAAGGGGTGTTGGGGTGTTGTTTGTGGGGTCCGGGAAACTGGTCGTCTTGGCAGGTCCGTCGGGAGTGGGTAAGGGGGCCGTTATTTCTGAGCTCTTGAAGAGTAAAGAGAATCTTAAGGTTTCGGTTTCTGCGACAACAAGAAAAAAACGTGATGGTGAAAAGGAAGGGTTGGATTATTTTTTCAAGACGGTGAGTGAGTTTGAGGCCTTGATTCAGGGTGATATGTTGTTGGAATATGCCAGCTATAATTCCAACTACTATGGAACTCCCAAGAAGGGTGTTATGGATGCACTCAGTGCTGGTCGCGACGTCGTTTTGGAAATAGAGGTACAGGGTGCGTTGCAAATTAAGGCGAAAAGGATTGGTGCCGTACTGATTTTTCTTTCGCCGCCATCGATGGAGGAGCTCGAAAAAAGGTTGAGAGGTAGAGGTACAGAAACGGAAACAAACATCAAAAAGCGGCTTGAAATTGCACGGCAGGAAATGAAAAGTATGAGTGAATTTGATCACGTGATTGTGAATAATAACTCTAAGGAAGCTGCATGTGAGTTGCTGGCGCGAGTTTTTGGTGAAAAAGGGGGTTCGGCTTGGGGTGATTAATTTTAACATGAATAGCATTTGCGGAGAAAAGTTTAACTATTATTTTTTTGTTATCGGCATTGCAAAGAGGGCACGGGCGATTTATAATGAGATTGGTTTGGAACTTAGTGCTGATGTCAAGCCGGTGGGGATTGCTGTGCAGGAATTTATAGATCGCAAGTGGACAATAACGAGATGAAGGAACGTTTGGCATTGGCTGGGAAGCGTGCCGTTTTTGAAGCATTAAAATCAGGGAGAAATATTGAGGAAGTTTTTTTTCTTTTGGGCAAAAAACAGGAGCTTTTTGAATTGTTGAAGTTGGCGCAGCAAAACGAGATTAAAACGAGCGAAGTGGATGCAAAAAAGTTGAGATCGCTTTATTGTGGTGTTCATCAGGGTGTTGTGGCAATTACGAGTGCTGAATATTTATCATTAGAGGACCTTCTGGAAAAGGCAAAGAAAGTATCGAGGAGTGGTCTTTTTTTAATAGTTTTGGATCATTTGAGTGATCCGCATAACTTAGGAGCGATAGTGAGGACGGCTGCGGTGTTTGGCGTGGATGGTGTGATAATTCCCAAAGACCGAAGCGTTCGGGTGACTTCAACTGTGTTGAAAGTTGCCGCGGGAGGTTGTGAATATGTCCCGATTGTGATGGTGAGAAACATAGCGGAGACGGTGGCAAAGTTAAAAGCCGAGGGAATATGGGTCTATGCAACGGGGATTGATGGGGAAGATCTTTTTGAGACCCGCTTTGCGAGAGATGTGGCAGTTGTTGTTGGTTCGGAAGATAAAGGTGTTAGCCGATTGGTTAGAGAACGAAGTTCGTCATTGTTAACGATTCCAATGCCAGGTGAGAATTTGTCACTCAATGTGTCTGTGGCTGCGGGGATTGTTATGGCAGCGGTCGCGAAGCAAAAATGGCAAAAAGTCTGAGAGGAACCGATTTTACCCTGCCTTGCTTCACCTTGAAACAACCTGTTTGAGGGGAAAGGTGCTGTAGCGCAGTAGAATGACTGGTCGGGGAGGGGTTCGTGATTTCTTCCTTGTTGCTTGTTTGCAATGGGCAGTGCGCCAAATGCCTAGGTTTAGGGTTGCTTTAGAAGGAGATATTTATGGTGCGAAAAGATTTTAGTGTGGATGATATCCTTCGGGAGGTAAGGGAAAAGAGGAGGCAGAATCCGGAAAAGTGGGGTGAAAATCCATCGAAAGATGGTGTGAATCCTGCTTTGGTGCGGGATTTGGATGATGAAGACACTAAGATCAGGGATTTAAGTGGAGGTGGTGTTGACGGGGAGTTAAGTGCCGTATCAAGGGAGGGGCTGACTAAAAAACGCGAAAAATTAGCTGAGGCATTCGTTGAGAATAATGATATTCAGGCTGAAATCGACGGCGATCATGAAAATCCGGAACTTGGCGAATTTTTTAATGTTGCCGTTTCTCCAGAAGCTGAACTTTTGCCTGCAGTTGTGGAAGAAACCCAAAGGGAACCTAGTACTGAGTGGGGCTTGCGTGCGAACGAGATTAGAAGGGGGAAAAGGTTTTTAGGCATTCAATTGACGATTAGTTTTGCCTCTTTTCTTGTTTTGTTGTGGTTGTTTTTTGTGAATACCATACCTTTTGTGTTGCCGGAGTTGCTAAGAGTTGTCCCGTTGCAAAACACGGCTGTTCTTTTGAATGTGGGATGTTTACTTGTTCCCATTACTATGAGCAGCGATTTAGTTTTGAGTGGGTTTTGGCAACTTCTAAAGTTCAAAGCTTTTGGGGAGAGTTTGGTTAGTCTTTCGCTTTTGGGAGCTTTGATTCAAGGGGTCGTTTGTTTGGCCAAGCCTTATGTGGCTGTGCAGAGATGGGTTAATGCATATGGTATTGTGGCGGTAGCAGTTTTGTTTTTTTGTCTGCTGAACAGATATATTTTGGCTTATATTGCCGCTAGGAATTATAGGCTCGTTGAAGATAGCAAGACTAAGGGCTATGTTTTTAAAAAGTTGGATAAAGGGTCGGCTGACCAACTCGGGTATCTGATGGAATCTGACAGGGCAAATATCTGTATGGCGAGCGAATTGAAGGATTTTAAAGGGTTCCCCCGGGGTTCACGGGATTATTATGATGGTGTGTGTAAGTTTTTGGCCCCAGTTGTTTTTTTTGCTTCTTTGCTGGGAATATCCTTTTTGGCTTTGCGTGAAGATTATGTGTATGCTGTCATGGTTGGGGCATGCTTTTTGTCTATGAGTGCGCCGCTTGCAGGGAATCTTTGTTGCAGTATTTTTCTTTTGGGGATTTCGAAAAGACTATGGAAGTTTGGGGCCGGCGTGTGTTCTTTGCATTCGCTAGATGCCGCAGTTTCAGCGGATGCTGTGATCGTAAGTGCCGAAGACCTAGTTGATAAGGCGCATGTCCGCCTTTTTAAAATGGAACTTTTCGAAGAAAAATCAGTGGATCTTGCGATACTGAGCTCTGCCAGCGTTTTAAGTGCTGCGGATGTAGAGTTTGCCGACGTTTTTGTTGAGATGCTTGCTGAGAGGAAAATGTTGAAATCGGTGGAAGGTTTGAATATTGAGGGAGATATGGGTTTCACCGGTTGGTTAGAAGGCAAAAGGGTCCTGTTTGGAACAAGGGAACTTATGATAAATCACGGAGTTCGGACGCCATCTAGGGATCTTGAAAAGGTGAGATTGGTTGTAAAGCCGGGAGAATTTGTTTCAAAAGCGCAGTATGTTGCCGTTGATGGAATTTTACTCGCTATGTTCATTCTTGGTTACAAGCCGATTCCGAGGGCGCAAAAAGTGCTTTTCAATTTGCGGAAAAGTAAATTGGGGATTATTGTTATGTCGAAAGATTCTACACTTTCTGGGAACTTTGTGGAGTTGCTTTATGGGGTTGATGAGGGTACTATAGATATTGTCCCGCGGTTTGCCAAAAAACCGTTCAAGAATGTGGATGAAAACGAAGAACCCGAGATATTTTTGGGTGAGCGATTGTTTGGTTTATCGACAATTCTAACCTCTGCGAAACGAGCGCAAATCAATGCAAAGATCGCTACATTCATCCAAGGGGCGAATTTGTTGCTGGGGTTGGGGTTGGTTGTTTACCTTGTTGCTTGTGGGGATCTTAAGACGGTTTCCAGCGTTAAGGTGTTGGGTTATCATTCGTTGTGGTTGTGTGTGAATCTACTCATTTCGCTAGTCAGTGGCGCCTAATGGATTTTGTAATTCTTCGGGAATGTGATATAATATACTGAATTTTTGATGGAGAGAGGATGTCTGTGGTGATAACAAAAAAGACAAATAAGGTCGCATTATTTTTAGTCTGGTGTTTGATGTTTTCTGTTATGGTTCCGTTTGTTAACTCGGCATTTGCAGATGATTTGGATGTGGAAAAGCTTAAGATGTATGTCCTAGGGATTGGGAAGGGTAGTAATACTCCGTCGCAGTCCAATACTGAGGATCGGACATTTTCACAAGAAAAAGATCGAGTAGACATCAGTGGGAGGTTCGGAAGTCATTTTTACATAATTTTTGGGGAGAGCACGGATTCCAAGAAGTATATTGGCAATAGAGATAATACTTATCAGGGTACAGAGAATAACAGGAATGATTATAGCGTTAAAGTTGTTTTGGACAGAAAGACAAAAGTTGTTGACGGCATGAGTGCTACGGCTACTTACGTTCAGGGTCTTTCCAACGTGAAAAATGGTGTTTGGGGGGTGCGTCTTGACTTTCCAGAAAAAGAGGTAAGCCTTTCTGTTGAGGTGACTTATGAGTACACTATTACAGTTACCAAGAAGTCCACAGGTCAGGAAATTAGCTTCGTTTTGGTTGCACATTTGGTTCCACCAGAGGTGGTTGATAAATCGTTTGTTGAGCTGGCCTCAACCAATCAGAATATCATGGAACTAAAATATACCAATCCGGTAAAAGTTTTCCCATCTGGGTTCGAGGCAATGCGCAAAACTAAGAAGCGGGATTTTACATTCAATTTTGCAAATGGGATTGTCGTGTATATTCCCAAGGTGACTAGACAGAAGGATTTGTGTTTGCTTGGTGGGAACCCTGAAGCCTGCCCGGACATGGAAGATAGGGTGATAAAGCCGAAAGTTGAAAGTAGCGGCAAACTAAAAAGAGAAAATAGTGTGTTTTTTGTGACTGTAAGTGGGGTTATGCTGGATCCATATAGGCTAACTTGTCCGATTTCTGTGGCATTTGAAAGCGATACAGAGCAGGCTGCCATGTGGAAAAATGGAGAGAAGGTATACGTTTATCCGGTTAATGTGCCTGAGCTCGAGGCGAAGACGAGCCTTAGTGACAAGGTAAATCTGATTGATTTCACGCGTGTTATGGAGGCAGAGGTGAGGGATGGTGGTGTGCAGTTCACCATCAAAGATGACTGCATCGATCCTAAGAATGAATTCTTCATGGTGTCACTCAAACAAATTTCCGAAAATGATTTTCCGACGGATGAAAGTAAAAAACTCGGCAAAAGTAGTGGTAGTGATGCGGTGAAGAAAACTACGACTTCGAAAAAGAAGGTTTTAAAAAAGAAGACCACGAAGAAAAAACTCGCGAAAAAAGCTACGGTGGCAACTGCAACGGGGAAAACAGCTTGAGTCGCTTTAGATTTTTTATTTGCGAGTTTTAAGGTGAGGACCTGATTTTTGGCAAAAAGCGCTGCGGGGAAGAGTTCGCAATTCTTCCCTCGGTTTGTTCCCCCCGGAGTTTCGCATCAATTGTGGTTCTATAGATTGTGTTGCGGGCGTGTCTTCCCCCATTTGTGAATTCGCAGGTGGGGGTGGTTTTGTGTGAGGTGGTAATCGGTTGAAGTTATATGCGATTGGGGATTTGCACCTTTCTTTTGGTGTGGAAAAAAGAATGGATGTTTTTGATGGCTGGGGAGATTATGAAATCAAGATTGAAGAAAATTGGCGTAACGAAATAAAAGAAGAAGATATGGTTGTGCTTGTTGGTGATATTTCGTGGGGAATGAGCTTAGAAGAAAGCTTGAAAGATTTTGAATTCGTTAATTCGTTGCCGGGAGAGAAACTGATTTTGAAGGGTAATCATGATTACTGGTGGAGCAGTGCAAAAAAAATAAAGAAGTTTTGGAAGGAGCATGGTTTAAATACCCTTGAGCTGTTGCATAACAATGCGTTTTTGTTTGGTGACATCGCCATTTGTGGCTCTAGGGGATGGGTCTTGAGTGCCGAAAACGAAAATGATCTGAAGCTTTTGAGGCGAGAAGTAATGAGGTTGGAAGCTTCGATCTTGGCGGGAATAAAGCTAAATGCAAAAGAGATAGTGGTTTTTTTGCATTATCCCCCTTTGTCAAACAACCAGCACCAGGAACTAATTTTGGATGTTTTACATAAATATAAAGACATTGTTAAGATGTGTTACTATGGGCATTTGCATGGCAAGTCTATCGACTTGGCATTTGCGGGTGTTCATGACGGCATTGGTTTTGAACTTGTTTCTGCTGACGGATTGAACTTTGTTCCCCGTTTGGTGGGGGTTATACACAGTGCAGTTTGAAAAATGCACTTTTTGAAAGTAAAAGGTGTTATGTGCTATACTATCATGGAACGACGGACGTAAGGCCGTTTGGTTCTTTGCCCATGAAAGGTTGCTTGCTATGGGATATAGAAAGCGAGGCCACTTTTTCCTCAGAGTTGTTTGTTTTGCCCTAGTTGTGCTCGGTGTTTTAGGGGCTTTATTCATCGACATTGACGATTATGCACGTCTTGAATTCAGGATCAAGGACCTTAGTTTTAGCGAAATCTTGGATTTTTTTAAGATCAAAACGAGTTATTCTCCTAAAACTGAGGAAGGTCTCCTTACAATTTGGGAGATTGATGTTGGTCAAGGGAAAAGCATCTTGGCAAAGAACGAAGAGCACGCCGTTTTGGTTGATGCTGGTGATGTGGAATATGGCAGCCGAGTTGTGAATTTCTTGAGGCAGAAAGATATAGAGCGTTTGAATTATTTGATTATAACCCATCCCCATGCGGATCACATTGGTGGCGCCAGAAAAATCTTGGAAGCGTTACCTGTTGATGTGGTGATGTTGCCGAAAATGAGCAAAGTGATTATCCCAACAACCAACATTTTTAGCAACTTCTTAGATACCGTGAAGGAGAAAAAGATTAGAATTGTTAATCCGGTCAAAGGGGAGAGTTTTGCTTTGGGAAAGGCTGATTTTGAAATTCTTTCGGATTTTGATGAAGCATTCGATCTCAACAATCTTTCTATTGTTACAAAGATTAGATATAAAAATTTCGCGTTTTTGAGCACAGGGGACATCGAGGAGTTAGCGGAAGAAGAAATGCTAAAATCGGAGGGAACAGCTGCCAAAATAAAATGTAATGTGTTGGATGTTGCCCACCACGGGAGTAAAACATCAACGGGTTTAAAGTTTTTGGATGCTGCGAATCCAGAAGTGGCTTTGATTTCGGTTGGAATTAATGATTACGGGCACCCAAGCGCAAAAGTTTTGGGAAGATTCCGGGAAAAGGGAATACTTTATTTTTGCACGAGCAAGGAAGGAACGATTCAGGTGAACGTGTTTGATGATCATTACAGTGTATTGAACTCAAAAGGAGAAGAGATAAAGCGGGAAAAACTTGGCTAAGGAGGAGATTTTGTGCCTAAAATTTTGATGAGGTGTCTAGAGTGTCTTATGGCTTTTGAGTGCAACAGAAAAAGCTGTGAGCTCAGGTGTTGTGACAGTTTTAACACAGTTTTTTTTAGCAACAAAAGTTACAAAGCACTGAAGGAAAGCAGGAATAGTGATTTAAGGCGACTTACTCGTAGCTTTATTCTTAAGAATGAAGAGGCTATAACTGAATTCGATGCCTATATTATGGAATCTGGCGGCAAGTGTCCGATGCTTTGTGAAGATGGCAGCTGCCTTGTTGAAAATGTTTTTGGTGCTAAGTTTATGGGATATCCATGCGGATCGTATCCGGGATTTGTTCGGCAGGTTGGCCCGTATTACGAAGAAGGGGTTTCGCTGGCATGCCCGCTTGTGGCAAAGACGGTTCTTAGTCAAAAATCTGGGCTTAATTTCATCAATATGCAGCGAGATGTGAGCAAGGACCTTCCGGCGCGAAGATATACGGATATAAGGAATGTATATGGCAACTATATTCAAGATGTTAAAGATATCGGGTTGAACATCCTGAAGAAGAGAACTTTGGAAATCGATGTGAGGCTGTTTGTCCTGACTATCTTTTATAGCCATTTGGAGCAGCTTTTTACAAACTGTGACGCGCAAACTTCAGTTTTTGTTGGGTTATATAAAGACAAACTGGCAGATGACGAGTTAAGATCGTTACTAGATGGATATGAATGCAATCTCAAAGAACAGCTGGTGCTTTATTACTTGTTTGGGCGGCCGCTGTTGACAAGTGAGAATAATGATCAGATTGATGAGCTTTTGGACTTCGCTTACAAATTTGCAGAGGGTGTTAAAATGAGCGAGATGGATGAGTTTGCGGACAAGTACCGAAAGGCTCGTGAGCAAATCTATCAACCATTTATGGATGAACACGGGTATATCCTTGAAAACTTTCTGGTAAATGAATTTTTTAATGATGCGCTCCCGTTTCTTTATTTCAAAGATATGCAGGATGCTACGCTTTATTTTGTGGTTTATTTTGGCATGTTGGAGTTTATGATTTGCGCAATGGCACTTCGAGATGAAAAAATTGATGTTCCGGATGTTTATCAGTTGATTATTCGCTTGGCAAAGAGATTTGAACCGGTTTCTCAACATTTTGAGAATAAGTATGAAGGGAGAATTACCAAAGATAAGTTTAAAATAATTTTGGGTAGTCTTGAAAACTTCAAATTAAAGCACCTGCAGGTGATTTTGGGATTGTTGGGGAAAACTGCAAAAAAACCTGAGGGGGAAGAAGAGAAGAAAGACGGGGAGAAGGGAAAATAGAAAAGTAAGCCGGAGTCTGAGGATAGTGTCATATTCCCTCCCTTGAACGCGAAAGGGAATTGAGATTAAGATAAAGGTGGCAAGGATGAACTTTAAAAATTTTGTTGCGGGGCTAAAAAACAGGAGGATAGCGTTTATTGGGGTAGGGATAAGCCACACAGATGCTATTAGATCGTTTGCAAAAAACGGTGCAGACATCTTGGTTTTAGACAAAAAAGAGATTCCCTCAGCGTTGAGAGAAGAATTTGAGAAATTGGGCGTTGAGGTTAGAACGGGGGAAGACTACCTTGAAAAATTAGACGCTGATATCTATTTTAGGACACCGGGCCTCCCATTTGGTTCCGAAGTGGTTAATAAGTTAAGAGCGAACAATAAGGTTGTGACTAGCGAACTTGAAGTGTTTTTTGAACTTTGTGCCGGGAAGATTATCGGAGTAACTGGAAGTGACGGAAAGACAACGACTACCACATTAATCTATGAGATTTTGAAGCGTGCGGGGAAAAGGGTCTACATTGGGGGTAACATTGGGTTGCCACTTCTTGCAAAAGTTGATGAGATTACGTGCGGTGACTTTGTGGTTGTGGAGCTTTCGAGTTTTCAGCTTGAATCGATACGAGTAAGCCCAGAAATTGCGGTGGTAACCAATATTTCTGAGAATCATTTGAATGTGCATGGGACAGTGGAGAATTATGTTGCTGCAAAGAAGAATATTGTTTTGCATCAGAATGAGTTTTCTAAGACGGTGCTCAGTGCAAGTGACTGTTACACACCCGAATTTGCAAGGCTGGTTCGTGGACAGTTGATTTTATTTGGTAACGGCAGGAATTCTAACGTTTTTGTTGAAGATGGCAAAATCTGGGCAAATGGTGAAATGATTTTGGAGCTTGGCGACATCAAGTTGCGGGGTGCGCATAATGTCCAAAACTTTATGGCTGCCATTGCAGTGACAGGTGGATTGGCGACGGCAGCGGATATAAAAGAGGTGGCTACCAGCTTTTTGGGGGTAGAGCATAGAATTGAGTTTTGTGGCAAAATGAATAGGGCGGCCTGTTTTAACGATTCGATTGCAACGACGCCTATCAGGACAATGGCGGCGCTCGCTTCATTTGAGGAGCCGATTGTTTTGATTGCCGGTGGGTCCGATAAAGGCCTCTGTTTTGCCGAGCTTGGGAGCGCAATTGCAAAACGAGTTAAGTGTTTGCTTGTGACGGGAGAGACAGGACCTAAAATTAAAGAAGCTGCAGAAAAATCGCAGTTTTTCTGTGTTTTTGAGGCGGATGGAATTGAAGCTGCTGTGAAAATTGCAAGGAAACATTTGCAAGAGGGGGACGTTTTGCTCTTTTCGCCGGCATCTGCGAGCTTTGACAAATATAAAAACTTCGAGGAGCGTGGGAGGCATTTTAAACAGGTAATAGCTCAATTGGGAGACGGTGGTTCGTAATTTTTGCAGAAACGAAAAGGAACGGTGAATGCTAACGTGGAACGAAAATCAACAAAAAACATAGGATGGGCACTGACTCTTGGTTTTATCTTTTTGCTCCTCGAGATTGTTGGAGGAATATTTACTCACAGCATGTCGGTTGTTGCAGAGGCAATTCATGATTCAGGGGATCTTGTTGGGCTTGGAATCGCTTGGGCGGCTGAAAAAATGACCGAAAGAACACCAAATGAAAAATACACTTACGGGTATATGCGATTTTCATTTTTTGGCGCTCTTGTCAATTCGTTGATTTTGCTAATAACATGCGTACCGATATTGCGCAGCGTTATCTCAAGCTTGATGTCGCCACAAGCTGTTGATCACGACAAAATGGTTTGGCTGGCAATTTTGGGCATTTTGTTTAAGGGGTTTGCAACTCTTAAAACGGCAAAAGGGCGCGGGATTGGCGAAAGGGTCGTTAACTTGCATATGATGCAGGATGTGTTAAATTGGGTAGCAGTTTTACTTACCGGGTTGCTAATTAAATTCTTTGACGTGAATATTTTGGATCCACTTTTATCATTGGGAATCGTGATTTTCGTTTTGATTAACGTTGCCAGAAACCTAAAAATGATTTTTGAGGTACTGCTTGAAAGAGCACCCAAGGACATTAATGTTGCAGAAGTTAAAAAACAGCTAATGGAGCATAGAAACATCACGAATATCCACCATATACACCTGTGGCTCGCAGATGGCATCAATGCTTATTCGACGCTGCATGTTGTTGTTAAGGATAATTTGGGTGAAGTTGAACTTTCGAACATTAAAAAGTATGTTAGAGAAACTATGGAGAAGCATAATATTGGGCATATCACGGTTGAGATTGAATTTGAAAATGAACGTTGCAAAGAAGATGACTGTGAATTTGAAATGAGAGGTTTCGCGGCGCGAGAAAAACATAACTTTCACCATCTCCACGATCACGGCCACTGAACATGCACCGAATGTTTTTTACCGTTACTGCGTATGGGGAAGGGGAACAGGGGCCGATTGTGGCTTAGATTTCGCGTGATGCGGCCTCGGCCGAGCCTGACAGCCGATGTTAATGCTTCTTGCTGCTCTCACAGGTAAGGGGCTTTGTTGTTGCCAGATCCCGACCGGGCTGGCCCTGCATGCAAAGTCGAGGAATCGTGAGCAGGAAGGCTAGTGCGGGCAAGAATGAATTGTTTTTGTGAATTCAGAAAAATCGAGGGAAGCGCGGCCGACCAAGAGGCCGTCGATATCTGGTTGTTTAAGTAATTCGGCGGAATTCGTAAAATCAACAGAGCCACCATAAATCACGGCGGCTCGCACGGCGGTCAGCTCGCGGACTACGCCACGGATTAGAGAAATGGTGTTTAATATGTGGTCAAGGGGTGCCCTTTCTTTGGTATTTATTGCCCAGGCCGGTTCATAAGCGATGATACAATTTTTCAGCTGGTTCGCCTCGAGTTTGGCAAGGCCAATTTTAAGTTGTGTCTCGAGAACATCTTTTAGATAACTGCCGTCGGGTTCGTGTAGCTCCTCCCCTACGCACAAAATCGGTTTTAAATCGTTTTTTAAAGCAAGCAACACTTTTTTGTTGATGATTAGGTCATCTTCCGCAAAATGCTTGCGTCGCTCGCTGTGTCCAACAATAACATACTCACATCCAAAGTCTTTTAGCATACGGACACTAATTTCTCCCGTAAATTTATGAGATGTTTCGTGACAGCAATTTTGAGCTCCAAGTTTTATCTGTGATTTGTGCAGTAGCCTTGACGCCAATCCCAAGTGTACATAGGGAACGCAAACGACTATATCACAACAAAATGAGGATTTTTTAGCTAGTTCTTCGAGCAGCTCTTGGGCTTCTTTGCTGGATTTGTTCATCTTCCAATTGCCAACAATCAACTTTGACATGATGAACGCCCTTTCGCATCTGCAGTTTTTAAATTTGTTTTTAAGGGTTTCGAAATCCGCTTACTATTCCCGCTTCTCACGCATCCCGAAATCCAAAATGAATTTACTTTTCTCGAGTTTTTGGGCCGCCAAAGAGAGATCCCAAAAGAAGCAACTTTTGGGATATTGGAGTTTAGATTTTGGCATTTGCCATGCCTATTTATCATCTACGGAAGAAATACCCGGCAGGTTTGCCCCCTCAAAGAACTTCAAACTTGCACCACCACCGGTCGAGATATGAGTCATTTTCTCAGAAAGACCCATCTGCTCGATTGCTGCTGCTGAATCTCCACCGCCTATAATCGAAATAATATCTGTTTGCGCAATTGTTTTTGCAAGTGTTTTGGTCCCTTTTTCAAAGTTTTTGAATTCACAAACGCCCATCGGTCCATTCCAAATCACAGTTCCTCCGGCGGCTTGCCCGATTGTGTTCGAAAAAGTTTCAGCCGTTTCTGCCCCAATATCCATTCCCATGTAATCGTCTGGGATCTGGGAAAGTGGCACCGTTTTAAAATCCGCATCGTTACTAAAATCGCTTGCAACAACATAGTCGCTTGGAAGAAGCAACTTGACGCCTTTTTCTTCCGCCTTTAGTTTTATATCACGTGCTGTGTCGAGTTTATCCTCTTCACAGATGGACCTGCCTACGTTAAAACCACTGGCTTTTGCAAAGGTATATGCCATCCCGCCCCCAAGGATCAAAACATCAACTTTATCTAAGAGCGAATGAATCACACCGATTTTATCAGAGACTTTGGCGCCTCCAAGTATGGCTACAAGTGGCCGTTTCGGAGAGTTTATCGCCTCAGAGAGAATCTTCAATTCCTTTAACATGAGATAACCGATTGCACAAGGTAGAAATTTGCAAACTCCGGCGGTTGAGCTGTGAGCTCGGTGTGCTGCTCCAAAGGCATCGTTAACAAAAAAATCGGCAAGTGATGCAAGTTGCTCGGCAAATGCCGGGTCGTTTCGCGTTTCTTGCTCGTGAAAGCGGAGGTTTTCAAGCAGCACAACTTCGCCATTTTGCAGATTGGCCGCCAGAGCCTTTGCGTCTGCTCCAACTGAATCTTTTGCCATTTTAACCGGCAAGTTGGCTACCTCGTTTAAATATTTTGCCACAGTGGCCAATGAAAATTCTGGCATGATGCCCTTGGGACGCCCCAGATGCGAACACAAAATCACCTTCGCATTTTTCCCCACAAGGTAGTTGATGGTCTTAAGGGATTCTTTTATGCGGTGGCTGTTTGTTATTTTCCCTTCGAGAACCGGGACGTTAAGATCGCATCTAACTAAAACTTTTTTGCCTGCCACATCAAGGTCTTCAACTGTCTTTTTGTTTAAATAATTCATGAAATCCCACCATTTACATTTTGATTTTGCTTCCGTTACGCATCGTCTTTTGCGCCAACACCAGAGCCTTCCGCCCGTGTATAACCCAACCACAGGTAAAGATATCTTGATTGACAACGGCATTTTTTTTGTTTCTCAGCGGATCGTTATAATAAAAGTTATAATTGTCGTAGCCGGTTAAAACGACGCAATGCATGTTAAAATCGGCATTGATCCAATTGCCGTGAGAATCTTGCCATCTTTTGGGCTTTGCGTTGACTGTGAAATCGTAAGTTGTCCACACCATAACAGGGTACCCCAAACGCAAGCAAATCTTCAGGTCTTGTGCTCGGATCCCCGTAAGATCCCTAGCTTTTATGTTATATGTTTGTTTCAAATAATCAACAACCGGGGCAGGATCGATTGTATAACCAAGACCTTTGGCTGTGATATCACCGACATAACCAATCGCCGGGTTGCCCCAAACACAGATCGCATGATTTTCAGGGTTGGTAAAAAGAGGGGTACTATCACGTGGCGCATTTTCCGCAACCTTGAGTTTATCAATTTTTATTCCGTGATATTGTAGGAGCATCGTCAAACTTGTGAGCTCACACCCGTAACCGAGCTCCGGTAGCTGACAAACCAATGGAACGTCAAGCAAAACATAGTGCTTTTGATATTGCCTGCTGTGCATCGAGTGCAACAGTAGGGACACAGCACAAACAAAGACAATTCCAATGCTTGTTATGTAGGAAAGATAGAACTTCTCCGGTCTTTCCTTTTCATTGAGGGTGGGACTTACATTTTGGCGATTTTCTGAATACACTCTCTGCATATATTCCTACCCTCAAAAATAACAACGTCCATAACATTACGACAGAACATGCACGCAGGCTCGTATTTCTTCAGTATGATTCTATCGCCTTCCACAAAGAACTCCAGTGCATCATGTTCAGAAATCTTAAGGTCACGCCTAAGCTCCATCGGTAAAACAACTCTGCCGAGTTCGTCAACTTTTCTAATGATATAGAGTGCTTTCATAAAATCTCTTACTCCCAATAACAATTTAATCAGTTTTTTTATTGATTGACCTCATTATCATTCATGCAGATATATTCGTCTTCGCAACAAACACAATCGGTAAACAATTTGATTATCACCACAAGAATACCGGCCAAAATAAGCACGCCACTTAAAAATTTAAAACAGCTTTTCATAAACACACCTCCTGCTCTTTCGTTGGTTGCTTTCGCCGTGACGCAACGAACCTCTCCACGGCACATTTTACTCTAAAATTTACTCTTTTGTCAATTAAAACTGCACAAGTAGGGCCGCAATGCCGCAACGTGGGAACATTTTAGCGGGAAAAGCATCAGCCCTGCGGCTTAGTAAGGCCAAGGAATACTGAATTCCGCGGAATCGAATTACACAATAATGACCCGAAAGGTTTCCATTGAGACTGCGGTATGCACTCGGGATGGAGGGCGCCGCCGTCGTTGCTGGAACCATTGTTTGCAAATGTAATATTCTCGGTGTATAGGGTGCGAACCGCGCGTACCAGAATTAAATTAGAGTCGGTGACCTATGCAGTTGTTGGTGTGTTCTACGTGCCGGCGGACAATGGGGTGGCCAGCCCTTCTACAGATGCTGGCCCGTGCAGGTGTGGCTTTCCGCCATCGATTATGTTAAAAATGGCATTAACTCGTCGGTCACGACATAGAGAAACGGGGAAAGGGTTTTTACACAAAACCGCCGGGCCAAGGAAGCATTGGCCCGGAATAGAACATCCCCGGCAGAACCGGGGGGATGTTCGATCTCGCTTGCTTGCTCGTGTTGGATTTGTGGGGCGTCCACTTCTGTACTACTTGTTTCCGAACCCGTATGCCGTCTCTGAGCCCTCAGTCGTCGATGTCATTCTTGCAGCGGGCCCTAATAAGGTATCGTTGTGGCGTTTATTTGTCCGAACCATGGATGCGTATGGGTGCAGTTGTTGAGGTCGGTTTGTCCATTTGAGCACACAGCCAGGTTGGTAAAGTTGCAATTTTCGCAAGAACAGCGGCTGTTTTTATTCAGAACACCATAACCGGCATGCCAGCTTTGAGCCTGCAACTTTGCGCTGACGATGGCATTGTTTTGCAAAGTAAGGTTGGTCAGAGCGAGCCAGCCACCCTTGAGCGCCGAAAGGAGAGCATTGTTCTGTGCTGCGTGCGGACCCCAGTCCTGATCAATCCTAGGAACGACGGCCTGTTTCCCGCCGTCGACAGTTCCGGGACCCTTTAGCCATAAGACTCCGTACGTTTGCAGCAGACTCTGAGTGTAATAATGGTTATTCTCGTCTCCACACTCGCCTTGTACGAACGTTACAGTGTGGCCGTTGAAGTTTATCTGGATGGCTACATTGTCATCCACGGTGTGAGACATGTACTCTGTGATGTCTGCCTGCACATTGATGATCACAACAGCGGTTATGGGTTTGTGACCCCAGGCAGGTATTACGAAGGGTTCCTTCGCGGCGTCTGCCAGCTGGCTGGCCGCACTACAGCAGGCATACAGGTCGTTGTATTGTGTGGCGTTCATTACGAACACTGGTACTTGTGGCGTGCCCGCTTGGCTGGCCGCTTCTGGGTTGTTGGCGTATGCTGCCGGCACACAGGGGAATGGGGATTGTGCGCCCATCGTATAAGGCACCCACCGATCCATGTCCACGACATGCACCTGGTTCATGCCGCCGGTTGCCAAGATTTCCTGCTCGAATGTCGCGCAGGAAACCACACAAAAAGTGCTGACCAACACTTTTGCCAGAGCTTTGGACCACCTGTTCTTCGTTTTCTCTTTGCCTTTTACTTCCATTCTAAAAACCCCCATTTAAAATAATTTTGATTGCATCCTTATGGATACGTCCATGACAATAGCACATTATTTTTAATTTGTCAACTGTTTTTTAGAAATTTTTTATTTTTCACGAAATTTATGTTATTTTGAATAATATCTGGAATGGAATATTGGCCATCTTTTGCAAAAACAGAGGGAAACGGGAGAGGATGTTAGGTGGCGGGAAATGCAACGGCACGAAAGTTCCGATCCCAGTTTCTCATCTTGTCTCCTAGGTTTTGACGTGGTGGCAGAGAGTCCTCGTCTTCCGGGTTCTGTTGCGGTGCGGTGGAGTTCTGACGCGTGATCTGATGCGAGAGCAGCGGAAACCACCGGCATAACCGGTGGATAGTCTTTTGCCGTGACTTTCGTTTTGCTCTCCCCTTAGGCCAGTCCCCTTGTCGGTTCCGGGCTTGAACCGGATCGCGGATCGAACTGGTCATTTGTTACGGGGTTGGGCTCTTGGGCAGGGCTTGAAGATCATTTCAAAAAATCACCTATCGACATTTAGTTGTGTCCTGCCGTGCGTCCCGTGAGATACAAGAAAGGCCGAAGACGAGAGATAACCCATTCAAAGGCCTTCTCTCGTCTTTCAGAGATAGGTTACCATGGCCAACGTTAGCAGTTTGCGAGGAATCACTCGGTTTTGATCGCGGAAAGAGCGCTGATTTTAACGGCGCGGTTCGCCGGTGCAAATCCAGAAACCAAACCAACAATGATTCCAAACAAGATACCGCCGACAACGAGGTAACTTGGGATTATTATCACATCCTGGCCTTCCTGCAAGCTAAACATAACCGAGAAATGGTTGACGGTTTCCGAAATTTTAGCAAGGCGGATGTTATTAGCAGCTTTTTCCATAAACTCCGGTGTTGTTGCATATTTCATAAGTTTAGAAAGGCCCTTTGCAAGTGCGTACGAACCACCTACACCTGCCGTTCCACCCAAAAACCCTACAATTCCGGCTTCGGCTAGGAATATAGTTCGAATGGTGTTGATCCCACATCCCAGAACTTTCATGATTCCAATTTCACGGGTTCTCTCTGTAACTGACATAAACATAACGTTGGCAATTCCCAGTGCGGAAACAACAAGAGTCATCACTCCGAGCAAAAACAGCATTACCCTAAGACCATCCGATTGTTTTTTCTGTTCTTCGATCTCACCACGTTTGCTTGCCGTTTTGTAATTCAGCTGATCCTGAATCACATTCACAACTGATGTAACATCATCCCAACTTTTCGCTATAACGGCGATTTCATCGTAAGCGAACTTTTCCTTTTTGCGGGTTTCTCCATTTGTTGCCACTGCAGATTTTTCGAGCAAGCCTTTTAGTTCTTTCACGGTCCCTAAATCTGCATACAGCCATCCGAGTCGTTCTGCTTCTTCCCACTTACCTAGATCATATAATTCCTTAATGATTTTCCACTTTCGATTCGCCGGATCAAAACCATTCACGGTTACTATTCCGGTTACTTTCAAGTTAAATTTATCGCCAGAGAAACTGTCTATTGTTGTGGATGAACTTTCCTCTCCTTGACTGCCGTTGTCGTCGTCGCTTCCTTCCCCCCATTTTTGGTACCAGTCGGTATACCATCGGGCTAACTGTTTGTGCCCATTTTCATTCAAAACCGTCAATTGGAGCTTTGCCTTCTTCATGTCAAAAAATGGTTTGACGTCGTTGGTTGTATTTTGATATGCTTCCCAAGGATTCCTTTGCATCTCCTCGTAGTTGTGTGCTCTTACGTTTGAAGCCTCATAGGCAGTTAGAGCTCCTGCTACAATGTTTTTTGTTTTGGCGTTTGGAGGATTTGTTTTCCATTCACCGCCCGGCAGAAGGGTATAGCCCATTTCTTTTAGATTCTCAGGTTTGTTAAAATCCAAACCACATATTCTAGCATCGCGCCACATATAATCCTTGCCTGCATTGACGCAGTACTCACCGTAACCATACATACAGATCCAGGGGAAAACGAAATCCACGCCCGGAATTTTTGAGAGTTTGTCAACTAACTCCTGCCCGAAATCCAAATCATTATTGCTCTCAGATGGAGCGCCGCTCATTGCCTTCTTTCCGTCCTTACTGCGACCTTTGTTGGGGTTGTATTTTGCCCTCTGAACTTGAATTTTGGTAAGGTCCCCACCTTTTTTTGCTGTCTCTTCTATATTTTTTGCTGTTGTGTAACTGAAGGCCAGGGTCAGAACAATAGATCCAGTGCCTAGCATGATTCCGCAAACTGTTAAAAAGGTCCTCAGCTTGCTGCGAAACAGGTTGCCTAGGCAAAAAACGACCACATCAGATATCCTCATCATCCTCTTCAAGGCTCCTCTTTGCTCTCACCCTCTTAACAACCACTGCTGCAACAACGATTAACACACCTGTGCCTAAAGTTCCGATGATCCATACGGTTTTGGAGGTTCCTTTTTTTCCGGTTTCTTCTGGTTCGGGCTCCACGACAGGAGGCGATTCAAAAACGCCACCGTCCATAGCGCCTCCCATAAACTGCTGCGCCTGCGGTTTTATTTTGACTGTGAACGGTTTTTCAAGCTTGAACTCTTTTTGGTTTTCGTCGAAGTAGGTAAGGACAACCTTACCTTTGAATTCTTGTTCTTGCTCGGGCGCTGGCAGTGCCGCGGCTACCGGCGCTTGCCCCATTGCCATGGGTTCGCCAAGAGGCACCTCTCCAACTGGCGCCACGGGCGCGCGCTTGTATTTTGGTGTTAGTGTTCGTTTTTGTTGATGTGGTGTGTTGTCTGGCAGACTGGGGAAATCTATTGGCTGCGGTTCTGTGACGAACTCAAAATCGTCAACAGCTATAAACTCAACTGTTGGATTATACATTGTTGGCATATTCTCATTTTTCCTAGCGATGGTTTGATTTTTGACAGTAACCGTTATTTCAAGGTCATCTCCCTCGCTAATTTCCTTTGAGCTCCGCACAAATTTAAGACTTGGATTTAAGGTAGGTGTCTCTGCCCGAACGATGACGGAAGCCGCTGCCGAAAAAGGGTCCACTTTCATCATCTCGTTGTCTTTCAGCCACTCTGCCTCAATTGTAAGAGTAACTCTGGCAGGCATATCAACCCCCTTGGCCGCGACGGCTGCCACGTAAAAAGGTACCTTGTTTGTGTATTCGGTCCTTGGCCCCAATTTTTCTGAATAAAATATATTGCTTGCGCCCTCGTCGGGGATCAGACTCTCCCCGCCTTCGACGGTGATTTTGACGTTTTTGAGTTCAAAATTCCAGCTTGTGTTAATTATGGCAAAATCAAAAACAACGCTATCACCTGTATTAACAGTCTTTTTATCAAACGAACAATGTTTCAGCTCTATTTTGGGTGCGGGGACGGGTCTTGGTTGTTTGTCAATCGTGTTGCTTTTGGGTTGCCTTACCACTTTTCCAACTGTGGCAGACCACGCTTCGTCGTCTATCCTATAGTTAACAGTTACCTTAAATGTCCCGTAGTTGCTGCTGCTTGTTTGTAGCGGCGCACCTTGCACTGTTCCCGCGTCTACTTTCTTGTCTTCTGCCTTGCCCACATAGATAACATCTTTGAAGGTGACTTTGTAGCGCAAATTGCCCTGCACATCCGTTCGTGAAAGCTGGGTTATAACTGGCAAATCTTCCGGGTTCTTTTGCACAAATTCCTCCGATTCGAAGCTTGCCGTTGCAGTCCCTTTTTCAATTTCTTCATACGCTCTGTGGTCGGTATCTACTATTTCGAACGCCACAGAAAACGGTTCGGTTTTGTCGCTCAAATATTCCGGTATTCCGGTTACTTTCCTAAGAATTGCGTTTGCTTCTTTTGCCTGCGCCGCGTTGACTGTGGGAACAGGCCCCAAGCACCAACTAAGCACTGCCACGGCAATGAGATTTGAGAGCAGCGACCTTTCTTTCCTCACGGCTTTGACATCCCTTCCTGTACTTATACATCTACTCTAAGACCTGCGCAAACTCTTTCAAGTTTGGGTAGTTCTTAATTTTTTATTCCACATTATTTCTTTCGTCGCCAATGACACTTCCATCGCCCAAAGTTATAATTCTGTCTGTGTAGTCCGCTATGGTTCTATCATGCGTAACAATGATTAGCGTTTGGTTGTGCTTTCTTGCAATTCCCAAAATTAGCTCCATGACTTCTGTTGTGGTCTTTGAATCCAGATTCCCGGTTGGCTCATCCGCCAACACGACTGCTGGCCTCGCGACGAATGCCCGCGCAATTCCCGTTCTTTGTTGTTGTCCACCGCTCATCTCTTTTGGTTTGTGTTTCGCTCTGTCGCCCAACCCCACTGATTTTAGCATTACTGCCGCTGCCTTATCTCTCTTTCTCCTGCTTACCCCTTTGAACATCAACGGCAAGGCAACGTTTTCTTGCGCAGTGAGCGACGGCAGCAGATTATACGCTTGAAAGACGAATCCAAGATATTTTTGCCGCAAGATCGCGAGTTTTTTTTCGCTCATTTTCGAAATGTTATGTCCTGCTATATACACACTGCCTCTACTCGGTTTTTCTAACCCCGCTATCATGTTTAGCAGTGTTGATTTCCCAGAACCGGATGCCCCCAAGATGCAGCAGATTTCGCCCTTGAGAATCTTCAGGTTTATCTTATTCAACGCAACAACCTTTTCCGAAGCCATTTTATAAATCTTGCTAAGACCGCGCGCTTCTACCAAAACATCACTTTTTATGGAGCCACCCTCCTTTACCACTTTCTTGAAGCAACGCTATATTAACTCTTTAACTTTTGCAGCCTTTCCAACTCTGCTTCTCAAGTAATAAAGTTTGCACCTTCTAACCTTTCCTTTTCTTGAAACCTCAACATTCTCAACAACCGGCGAATGAAGAGGGAAAACCCTTTCGACTCCGATGCCATGCGCAATTTTTCTTACTGTAAACGTTTCTTCCACTTGACCGTGCCCCTTGGCGATTACTACACCTTCGAAAACTTGGATTCTTGCACGTTCGCCCTCTTTTATCTTCACATGAACCTTAACAGTATCTCCCACGTTGAAGGCAGGTACATTTTCTTTCATTTGCTTTTTTTTCACAATTTCCATTAAGTCCATAATTATCACCGCGAACCGCTCGCGAAACTCCTTTCTAACCCACTGTTTCTTCGTTGCTAAGTCCCAACTTGCCTTGGCGTGAGCGCAAACCTTTTTAAACTGCAAGGGCAGGGGACATCTGGTTTTTCAACACGCTAGCACTGGTCATTCTATCACATATGTATTTTTTTTTCAAGTATCTATTTTGCGATTTTGCGATGTTTCATCGTGGGTTTTGGAAATTATGACGGGTCCAACGCCGCTTTTTGTCGAGGAATTTTGGCACGAACTTACTAAAAACAAGGTTCTGAGAATGCTTGGTTACCATGCCACTGCAACGAGATCTGTTTTTTGCGTGCCACGAGAATAACTCCAAGCGGATACGCTCGCAGTGGCGATTTGCCCTGCGACGCTAATTTTTAGAATCCTACAAAACCCGGAAACTCTAGGCTTTCGGATTGTATTGGTTTTTGATCGATAAAACTCTCCGCTACCGTCATTATTACAACCTATTTTGTCAGTTGGCGGCATCAAGTGCGAGTTTCTTTCCGACCTCCCGTAAAATCTCATCCAATCCGACGTTTTCGCTCGCCTGTTTGCTGCGGGTCCCAGTTACAATAATCATATCCCGAACGTCAAACTCAAGCATTTGAAACATGCTCTTTGTGTAATCGTAGTACGCCTGAAACTTACTCTGGTTGGGGTTTCCCTGTGTAAACACAAGAACCAGTTTCTTTCCCGCGTTCTTCTCTTTAAAGTGTGGCGAAAAGCGTGGGGTAATTTGCGCAAACAGCCTGTCGGTAAACACTTTTGCCTGTCCGCTCATCTGTGCCATATAAACCGGTGAGCCGAGAACAAGTGCGTCAGCAAGCCCGAGTGCGGCGTGCACTTCACGCATATCGTCGGCGACTACACACCCGTCTCCTTTTGTGCAACCTAAGCACCCTTTGCAAGGGCCGATATCAAGCTCGCCGGAGTGGAAGATTTGCGTTTGTGCGCCCACCTGCGTTGCACCTTCGAGTATCTGATTTATTGACCACGCAGTATTGTGATTTTTGCGCGGACTTGCATTAAAGCCAATGACCTTCACTTTAAATTCTCCTTCTTTTTCTGCGCCAAGGCATTGCGTGACGGGGACACTACAGTTGCAAATTACACACTCACTTCCACGCTAAGCTGCAATTCTCTTGTTGTTTGGTGGAGAAGAGGGGAGTTGAACCCCTGTCCGAAAACTTTTGCATATGAAATTCTCCGGGTGCAGTTTGTTTTTTTCTAATTCAGTCGGTAGCACGAAAACAAACAAAAACGCCTTCGACTATATTCTCTATTTCATTTCTCGGGTCGAGAAGCTCCCGGAAACGTTCACCACTAATCGACGCCTAAATCAAGGCGTGGTACTCTTGATTAGACGGATGTCCGCATTTAAGCGGCGATAGCGCTGCTCCCCTTGACAAAGTCTAGGGTTATTACGTTATCATCATCTTTACCTTTATTACCTGCATTTAAAAATTGTTTGTGATGTTTAAAGAGTTCCCACTCTACCCGCTATTCATAATGCCAAAAAATTCCCGTCGAAACCTTTGCTTCCCCTCATCTGAGGAAATTTTTCACAGCTCGGTCGGCAACACGTTTGGCGTCCCTTTCTGCAATGTCTTGACGCTTATCATAAAGCTTTTTGCCCTTGCAAAGTCCAATTGAAATTTTGACTCGCGAACCCTTAAAATAAACCGAAAGGGGGATAATTGTGTGATTCTTTTGTTTAACGGTGGAGAGCATTTTAATTATCTCCTGTTTGTGGACCAAAAGCCGCTTAGGTCGCAGTGGATCTTTATTAAAAATGTTCCCCTGTTCATAAGGTGAAATCTGCATTCCCTTAACGAACAATTCTTCGCCTTCAATTGAGCACCATGCCCCTCGCAGACTCACGCCCCCGCGCCTTATGCTTTTGACTTCTGTTCCAAATAGTTCAACTCCGGCTTCATAGGTCTCTTCAACAAAATAGTCGTGCCAAGCTTTTCTATTGCTTGCCACCGTCCTCACCGCTTTGTCCACCTACAAGCCCTCCATCTTTTGCAATGAGTTCTCCTTTATGATGAACTTGCCTTCCTCAATGAAGCTTACCTTTCCTTTGGAGCCAAAAGTCACGTGCTACCGGGATTATTGCCCTTTGCTGCATTCTTTCTGAATGCAAGGTAGCTTTCAAGGATCAACGTGGCGGCGACTGCATCAACAACTTCTTTTCGCCCTTTCCCGAACCTGCCACTTGCGGTTAGTGCGCGGTTTGCCATAACAGTTGTGTTGCGTTCATCCCACAGAACAATATCAAGTTTTGTTTTCTTCTTCAATATTTCCGCAAAACGCTCAGATTTTTGCGCCATTTCGCCACATTCACCGTTCATGTGTTTTGGATGGCCCAAAACTATCATCTCAGCAAGGGTCTCACCGGCCAGCCTTGCGATTTCTTTTGTCAAATCGGTAATGCCCCTGTGCTTGATGACGCAAACTGGTGATGCCATCATCTCGAATTTGTCACAAATTGCAATCCCGGTCCTTATGTCACCAAGATCAATAGCCATAATCCTCATTGATTCGTTCCAAGCGGCTTCATGGTGGGGAACAGTAGCACATCCCTAATTGATTCACTGCCGGTGAGCAGCATAACTAGCCGGTCGATTCCGATTCCAAGCCCACCAGTTGGAGGAAGTCCGTATTCTAGCGCCGTTACAAAATCTTCATCTGCGAGATTGGCCTCAAGGTCGCCTTGCTGTTTGCGTTTTGCCTGCGCAAGAAAGCGTTCACGCTGATCTATTGGATCATTTAGTTCCGAAAAGGCATTCGCGTATTCTCTTCCTCCGATGAAGAGCTCAAAACGTTCGGTGAGATCCAGATTCTTGGCACTTCTTTTGGCAAGTGGTGAAATCTCAACTGGATAATCTGTAACAAAAGTTGGCATAACCAAATTTTTTTCAACATATTCTTCAAAGAAAAGATTCAAAATGTTGCCTTTTCCATCGTTTTCAGCGTAATTTACATTGTGTTGCTTTGCAGCAGCTCTCGCCTCACCAAGGGTTTTTATCGTTTTAAAATCAACATCGGTGTACTTCTTAACAGCATCGATCATCGAAATTCTTTCGAAAGGTTTTGCCAAATCTATCTGCACGCCACCATAAACTATCTGTGTTGTGCCCAAAACCTTGCTGGCAACTGTTCTAATTAGCTCTTCTGCAAGCCGCATAACCCCTTCGTAGTCGCTGTAAGCTTCGTAAACTTCGAGTTCTGTGAACTCTGGATTGTGCCGAACCGAAATCCCTTCGTTTCTGAAAACCCTGCCGATTTCATAAACCTTGTTAAATCCTCCAACAACCAGCCTTTTCAGATGTAACTCCAACGCGATTCTAAGGTGCATCTCTAAGTCCAGCACGTTGTGATGCGTAATGAACGGCCGAGCATTGGCACCACCTGCTATAAGTTGCAAAACGGGAGTTTCGACTTCCAAAAAACCTTTTGAATCAAGGAAACTCCGGATTTCTTTTATTATTTTAGAGCGGGTAACGAACACCTCTCGAACAGTCGGGTTCACAATTAAATCGAGGTACCTCTGCCGATATCTCAGGTCAACATCTTTCATGCCATGGAACTTTTCCGGCAGGGGAACCAATGACTTAGAAAGCAACTGGCAGGAAACCACTCTGACCGAAATCTCGCCGCGCTTCGTTTTAAAGACTACGCCTTCAACTCCGATTATATCCCCGATATCCCATTTTTTGAACCGGGCATATGCTTCATCGCCAATATTATCGAGCTTGAAGTAAAGCTGAATTCGCGAATCTTCATCCGCTAGGTCAAGGAACGAAGCTTTTCCCATATCCCGCCAAGAGACGATCCTGCCGGCTATGCGAATATTTTGATTTTCATAGCTCTCAAACTCTTTATGAATCTGTGCGGCCGAGCATGTCCTTTCGAATTTTGTGACCAGAAAAGGGTCATTTCCAGCCTCCCGTAGCTCACTGAGCTTTTCCCTTCTGATCTTCAACAATTCCGAATGACTCTGTTCTCCGGCCTGTTCACCAAGTCCTTCGCCGTTTGTTTCGGTATCTTTCATCGGCAAGATTTCCTCTTCCAAAAAGTGCTTTTACTCAAAGTTCGCTCTAGTTTCCCAGCGTTGTTATAGCTACGTGATTGTTATTTCAACCCTACGATTTATGGCTCTTCCCTCTGGCGTATCATTTGTAGCTGCTGGTCTATAGTGGGAATAACCTTCGATCGATAACTTTTCAGCTGGTGTGCCACCGTCTGTAAGGACTTCTAAAACGGTTAAGGCGCGGTTAGCGGAAAGTATCCACGCGGCATTTTCTTCTGCTGGGTTCTTGGTATCGGCGGTGTGGCCGCTTACTGTTATTTTGCCCACCTTATCGTATACTTTCGCAAGGACTGCCGCAATATTTTTGACGTTTTCCTCACAACCTTCTACTAGTGCCGCCGAGTTTGGTCCAAACGTCGTATCAGACTTCAACGTTATAATTACCTTGTTCTTGTCACGCATGACATCGAGTTTATCTTGCAATTCTTTTTCCCGTATGTATGCGTCTAGGGCAGTGTAGGCCTCAATAAACCCGTTGGAAAGCTCGACCATAATGCCACCGTGTTCTGGAGCTTTCGCGCCCGCCGCCGGTTGATCAATGGTCATTTTTTCTCCCTCTTGGATCTTTTTCTCTACCTCGTTGTGTAATGCCTTTTGCAGGCCATGCGACATTGCTTCGACCTTTCGATGGTCTATGGTGCTCATCCCATAGAGGATAATAAAAAGAGCAAGCAGAAGAGTTATCATGTCTGAATAAGTGAGTAACCATCTTTCTAAATTATCACGGCTCTCCTCGTGGTCCTCGCGGAAACGTTTCATAAAGTCTTAGCCTCCACTTTTAGTTTTCAACACCCGCCTTGTAGCTCTTGCTGCCATCTGGGAAGGCTTGATAATATAAGGCAAGTTTGTTCTGTACATTTCTCGGCATCTCGCCAGTTGAAATCATGCACACGCCGTCTACTATCATCTCCTTGTGGATGCGCTGCCTCTTTAAAGTGCTTTTGAGCCTGTTAGCCATTGGTAGGTAAACTAGGTTTGCCAGCGCGATTCCATAGAGGGTAGCAATAAAGGCAGTTGCAACACTTCCCATCAACCCCGATGTGTCCCCTCCAAAGTTGGCGAGCACAACAACAAGAGCCATAACGGTACCTATAATGCCCATTGTTGGCGAAAAACCGCCAGCAGCTTCAAAAACAGAAATCTCGATCTGCCTTTGCAGCGTGAATGCCCGTATATCCGATTCCAGTATATACTGAATCTCTTCCGTGCTTTTCCCTTCTTGGATAAGAATAATTCCGGCTTTCAACATAAGGTCCTCGTCAGATTGGAATTCGGCCTTGCTGACTGCCTCTTCTAGCCCTCTCGCTCCCTCCCTTTTGTATGTTTCCGAAAGGCTGGCAATCTTCTTGATGATAGTTGAGGCGTCTTGCAGCGGCTTTGCAGTGAGGCACCTGCCCAAAGACTTTAAGGCTTGCCAGATATCTTTAAACGAAAATGAACCTATTATGGTCCCAATAGTCCCCCCGATAACTATTAAAGCCGGACTCGGTTTAAGGATCTCGATAACATGCCCCTCTTCCAAAATAAACCCAAATAAAATGGCAACAAACCCTGCCACAATCCCGATAAATAAAGACAAATCCACCCTAAATCAACTCCTTGTATTTCCAAAAAGGCCTTTAACACCATCTTTTTGCAAGAACAGGGAAACTGGTGGAGACGGTCGGGTTCGGACCGACTACCTCTTGAATGCCATTCAAGCGCTCTTCCAATTGAGCTACGCCCCCGGACGCAGGTAAACCTACAAAAGTCCCGTCAGCGGACCCACCAAGACCTGCGTACCACTTACTTTAGTTCAATTTTTGCTCCAATTTCCTCGAGCTTTGCCTTCATAGCCTCAGCATCAGCCTTCGAGACGCCTTCTTTCAAGACTTTTGGCGTATCATCAACAATTTCTTTCGCTTCTTTTAGGCCGAGACCTGTGATTTCCTTCACCAGCTTAATGACCCCCATCTTGTTCTCTCCAACGGCAGCCAAAGTCACATTGAACGCGGTCTGCTCTTCAACAACGGCAGCCGCAGGCGCCGCTGCAACGGCAACTGGAGCCGCCGCAGAGACTCCAAATTCCGCTTCTAGCGCTTTAACTAACGCTGAAAGATCAAGAACTGTTAATCCCTTTATTTCTTCAATCAATTTTTCCACTTTGCTAGCCATAATCAAAATTCGTTAACAACCAAACGCTATTAACTGCTCCCTTCTCAATTTTGTTTGACGTTTCGCCACACACTCATGCACTTCTCTTTTCCGCCACTGCCCCCAAAACGGTTACCAAGCTCCTTATGTTGGCAGAAAGAACACTAACCAATCCTGTTAGTGGGGCGTTCAAGCCACGCAGCACCATTACTATTAATTCTTCTTTGGGCGGCAAATTGGCAAACATTTCAACGGTTTTTGCATCAATCAGCTTCCCATCGACAAACCCAGCTTTTATGTTGAATTTATCATTCAACTCTTTGGCATATTTCGCCACTATCTTTGCCGGAGTAATGTAATCGTCAGTCGAAACAGCAACAGAAGTCGTCCCTTTGAGGACTTCTTCGAACCCTTCTAGCCCTGCAGATTTTGCCGCAAGTTTGAGCAAAGTGTTCTTGGCAACAAAATAACTAACCCCAGCAAGCCTCAATTCCACCCTAAGCTTTGTGTCGGCCTGCACATTGACGCCTTTATAGTCAACCAAAACGCCGGCCACAGCACCGGAGAGTTTGTCAGCCAAATCCTTGACTATTTGCTTCTTCTTTGACAAAACCTTATCACTTGGCACTTCGGAATTCACCTCCCTCATTTTAGAGCAAACACAAAAAAACAAAAATAACTTCGCTTCGACCACGTCACAGGAAGAAACAAAGCAAATCAGGGGGTAAAACCCGTTCTCGCACTGCCTAATCATCTTCCTTGGCAGGCAAATTTAAGTTCCCGTCTAGGAACACCTGCTGTCTTGGGAAGCTACTCCGACTGGGATTATACCATACATAGTTTGATTTTGTCAAATGTTTGTAAGATCCTACATGTCAAGTGCATCGAAAGTGGTAGCGCGTGAGGGGAGCGCGGGTCTGTGATTTTTCAAATGGCAAAGATCTGCCAGAGACATCCGGTGGGTTTCGTACGTCCCTCGTTCTGCACCTCAGGACGCACGCCGGAATATTAATGTGGCCTTTCAGGGCATTACCCCCTCATTCGACCGATTGAGCTACTAGTTCTCTTGCAGCCGCTAAGCCGCAATGCTAACGCTTTTCACGATAGAACGTTTCGCACTATTGGCGCACGCCTAGCGCCCTGATGTGGTCGCGGTTTTTCTGCATCGTACTTCCAAAAAAACCATCACTCAGGTTCTCTAGTAACTTAATCACCGTTTGTTTGCCACCTCTCCAAATTTAAATCTGTGTAGTCCTTGGGGTGATACGCGAGCTGAAATAGAGGGAAAGCTCCTCTCCAAATACTACAACCTAATCGGTTTCGCGCAATCCATAATCTCCCCAGCCTTGGCCTTTACACCAATACCTGCAGCTACCCGGGCATCCGCGAGCTCCGGAGCCTGTATTACCGTAATCACCGCTACTATCCGATGCTCCAAAAATATAGTTACACAATTTACTCACTATTCGCACCCCCTCTCCCAAACCTACTTTTGCTTTTGCTTGACATTTCTACCTTCCTCCTCGATCCGCGCACCACCACAGAATAACGAAAGGAACGGCCCTGTTTGCACCCGCCCAGCGTCTCATTTCCCGCGGTGCTGTTTCTGCTCGGCTCAGGCGACGTTTGCGTTTTGCCCCCCCCCAAGCATAGAGTATCGTTCTATGCCTGCTGCACCGACATATTGATGTATTTGCGTAAAGTCTAACGCGTACCGTATGGCTTGTCAATGCTTACACGGGCTAAGTCGACCCAGCGAACTATTTATCGCTTGACTTATACATTTTCTGCAATTTATAATTCAGAAGTTAGTAGGTAACATCTAAAACGACTCGATGCAAATACCGGTTCTCCTGTGATTTTAGATTGCTTAGATTGCTTAGATTGCTTAGATTGCGATGCCGGCACTTTTTATGCTGGCGTGTTCCACGCGACTAAAATGTTTTGAACTGTGAATAACTTCCTATTGCATTTGATTGTGTTTTGCATTATAATAACGGAGCGGCGAGGGGTGGATAGGCGCTGTGGTAGCTCAGTCGGTAGAGCAGCTGATTCGTAATCAGCAGGTCGTGGGTTCGAATCCCACCCTCAGCTCCAAGCAGGGCGTCGAATGGGGGGTTTACGATGAAGGTCGATTTGGGAGGAGATCTGGAAAAGATTAGAACCGAAGCAAAAAAAGAAATTGAGTCTGCAAAGAGCCTCAAAGAATTGGAAGAACTCAGGGTGAGATATCTTGGAAAGAAGGGCGAAATTACTTCCGTACTGAGAGGTCTTGCCCTTCTTGCAGATGACGTTAGGCCCGTGATCGGGAATCTTGTGAATAGCGTGCGGGCCGAGTTAGAGAGTTCTTTGAATCAAAAGGTCCTCAAAATCAAAGGATCAGAGCTAGAAAACAGCCTGAAATCAGAATCTCTGGATGTGACTTTGCCCGGGAAGAGCCGCAAAACGGGGACAAAGCACCCCCTACGAACAACACTTGACGCGATGAAGGAAATATTCGTCGGGATGGGCTTTAGTGTTGTTAGCGGCCCGGAAATAGAATGGGATGTTTATAATTTTGACATGTTGAATATCCCCAAAAATCATCTAGCAAGGAATGAGAGTGACACTTTTTTCATTACCGATGACCTTATACTTCGAACGCAGACCTCATCTGTCCAAGCCAGGCACATGCAGCTTCACAAGCCGCCTATCAGGATTATTTCACCTGGGAAGGTTTATAGGGTGGACGAGATTGATTCGACGCATTCTCCAATGTTTCATCAGGTTGAGGGGCTAGTTGTTGATAAGGGCGTTACGATGGGTAATCTCAAGCATACACTTGAGACTTTTTTCGAAAGGTTTTATGGCAGGGAGATTAGAATACGCTTTAGGCCACATAATTTTCAGTTTACTGAGCCTTCTGCTGAAGTTGACATCAGCTGTTTTGTGTGTGGCGGGGAAGGCTGCAGGACCTGCAAGAATGAGGGTTGGATTGAAGCTCTTGGTTGCGGGATGGTGCATGCCAACGTGCTTTCGATGTGCGGGATCGACCCTGTCGAATATTCGGGTTTTGCGTTTGGATTTGGATTAGAACGTATTGCAATGCAAAAATTCGAGATTGACAGTTTGCGGCTTTTTTTTGAAAATGATGTCAGATTTTTGGAACAGTTTTAAGGGTTTGGGGGATCAAAAAAGCCAAAATTGGCAGGGGGAGGTTGTGTATGCTCTTATCTTTAAACTGGTTGAACGACTTCGTGAAAATAGAGGATGATGTGAAGGGTTTTTGCCAAAAGATGACATTTTCCGGTTCTAAGGTTGAATCTTTTTCTGTGCTTGGTGAAGACATAAAAGATGTGGTAGTCGGGAAAATCGTGAGCTTGGCCGCGCATCGAGACGCTCAAAAGTTGTTGGTTTGCGAAGTTGATGTGAACGCAGAAAAAAAGCTTCAAATTGTGACGGGGGCGCAAAATGTGTTCGCGGGTGCTCTCGTTCCCGTTGCGCTTGATGGTGCAAGATTACCCGGGGGCGTGAAGATTAAAAAAACAAAATTTCGTGGTATCGAGAGCTGCGGGATGCTTTGTTCACGTTCGGAGTTGGGCCTTGAAGTTTCGTCGCCGGCAGCTGAAGAGGGAATTTTGATCATAACAGAGGAATGCAAAGTTGGCCAAAACATTTTGGAAGCTTTGATGATGAAGGACGAAGTTGTTGATTTCGAGATAACTTCAAACAGGCCTGATTGTCTTTCGATTATTGGGCTTGCCCGTGAAGCTGCAGCGACATATGGCCTGAGCTTTACCGAGCCGGTTAGGGACAGCCGGTACATTTCGAAAAATTTGGAAACTTTGAAGGTTGAAGTCGAAGAAGAAACTCTGTGCAAAAGATATATGGCAAAGCTCGTCAGGGGAGTTGATCCTTCTTGTTGTTCGCCACTTTGGATGCAAGCTCGTTTGCGGGCAATGGGTATGAGACCGATCAGCGCTGTTGTTGATATCACGAATTACGTTATGCTTGAAACAGGGCAACCGATGCATGCGTTTGATTCTGATAAGGTTTCTGGGAAAATTATTGTGCGGAAAGCAAAGCAAAATGAAAAATTAGTGACACTGGATGGAATTAGTAGGCAACTGGATGATTCGATGTTAGTTATTGCAGATGACGAAAAGGCTCTTGCGGTTGCTGGGGTTATTGGCGGCTTAGAATCTGGGATAACAAAAGATACGAAAAATATCATTTTTGAATCGGCAAATTTCGATCAAGTGAGTGTACAGCAGACTGCAAAAAAACTCGGAATTCGTACAGAAAGCTCTCAGAGATTCGAAAAAGGGTTGTCTCCCTTCCTATGTGCTGAGGGGTTGAGTAGGGCATGTGAGCTGGTTGAAAAGTTGGGTGTGGCGGCTGTTGATGAATTTGTGGTTGCCTTTGGTGTTAGTGATAAAAAACCGGTTGAAGTTGAGCTTGATTGTGATTTCATCAATCAACTTTTGGGTACAGATTTTAGTACTGATCAGATTAAAGAAAAGCTATTGAGGCTTGGTTTTGGATTTTCTAAAGACAAAGGTGTTGTGATAGTTCCGTGGTTCAGGTCAGACATACAAAACAATGCGGATCTAGCCGAAGAAGTAGCCCGAATTTACGATTACAACAATATTCCAAGCGCTCCGCTCATCGGTACGTGTAACGGCGTTCTGACTGAGATGCAGAAGTTTGAAGATCAATTGGTTGACCTGATGATTTCTTCGGGATTTTGTGAGGTTTTAACTTACACGATGACAAGCCCTAGACATTTTGAAAGGTTGATGCTGGGGGAAGATGATGCCCAAAGAGATTGCGTTATTATAAGAAATCCCCTTGGGGAAGATACCTCGGTCATGCGCACGAACACGGTGCCTGCCATGCTGGAGTTGTTGGCATCGAATCAAGGGAAGAGAAATGAGAGAGCTTTGTTGTTTGACCTTGGTTGCGAATATATCAAAAAAGAGTTCAAAGATGAAAATGGGAAACGATTGGTGGATGAGCGACCGGCTTTGACAATCGGGGCTTACGATCTGAGCGGCAAGGAAGTTGATTTTTATTTTATCAAAGGGGTCATAGAAAACCTGTTGGAGCGCGTAGGAGTGCGGGATTATAGATTTGTGAAAACAGATAAACTAACTTATATGCACTCCGGAAGGACTGCTTCGGTTTCGGTTGATGGTTGTGATTTAGGGTTTTTGGGCGAGTTGCATCCAACAGTTGCAGAAAGCTACGGTTTGCAAAAAGGAGCTTTGGTCGCCAAATTTGATGTGAGAAAGATGTTTGAAAGCCTGACGGAGAAAAGATACAAACAAATTCCCAAATATCCGGCGGCGCTAAGGGATATTGCTTTGATTTGTGATGAAAATTTGCCCGTTTTTGAGATAGAACAGATAATTCGAGGTGCGGCAAAAGATTCTTTGGAATCACTTAGGTTGTTTGATGTTTATTTGGGAGACCAAATTCCGCAGGGGAAGAAGGGTGTGGCTTACAGCCTGAAATTCCAGTCTGCTAAAAAGACCCTTGAAGATGAGATGGTTAATAAGCTTGTGGTGAAAATTTTGAGGGCGCTCGAGGAAAAAGGCATAATTTTGAGGTGATTTGACGATATTTAGCGTGTTTTTGACGTGTTTTTTCTACGATAATGTTTTGCTTGTTCATGGATTAGGAGCAAGAAAGCTTTTTCTGAATCCTGAAAACTTCAGTTTAAAGGGCTCAGTGGGGAGTTTCGCGTTGCCCGCGGTTTTGGTGTTCACCTGTTTTTATGCCGTAAAGCTGGTATTTGGTTTTGGGACTGTTTCTGGCGTGTATATCCCTTTGCTTTTGTTTTTATGCGGACTCTGCGGGTTTTTTTTGTTGAATCTGGCAACAAGCAAATTGAAGCTTGGGCCTTTGAAAGATCGGCTGCGGGCGGCTTTTTTCGATCCGTTAGTGTGGGGGCTGAACTTGATATGTATATATAGAAACCACCATTTTCTCTATGGTGTGTGTTTTTTAGTTTTGGGAATTATCGGGTATTTTTTGCTCCTTGGTACGATTCGTTGTTGCATTGACGACAAAAAAGTCCCTACGTGTCTGCAGGGTAGTCCCATATTGCTTATATATGTGGGGGTGCTCTCTTTGGCATATTTTGGCTTTGTGGGGAATCAAGTGCTTGTTTGAGGTGTGTGATTAAGTTGAAAACATATCTGGCGTCACTTTTGATTGTGGGGTGTTGTGTTTTTTTTTCGGGCTGCCCTAAAATAGATTTTGGCACGGAAAGAATAATGTCACCTCCCATTATTTCTGCGGAGCAAGAAGGGCGGAAAGCGGCTCTCAAAAGATATGTGACTGAAAAGTTAAAAGAATTTGTGGCGGACCCCAAATTAGTTTATCCTGCTGCTGGGACTCATGTGATGCCGTATATTGAGGATTGGGGAACAGATGGAAAGCGAACGGTTTTTGTGTTGTTTTCCCTCAAGTCTAAGGAACGAGTAAAAGAGACAATCAAGATTGGGATGTACAAAGAAGTGAACGGTTCGTGGGAAATTGCAGATTGTAAAGATATTTCGAGTGTTGGTGGAATTAAACTTGAGGATATCTCAATTCGTCAGATGAAAAAGGATGCCAACAAGAACATTCTGGTTAGCTATAGTGTGTTGGGTAGGGCGGAAAAAACACTTACAATTTGGGAGTATGATGACGCGGGCATAAGGGAAGCGGTACCAAAAAGCATCAATTTTTTTGATAAGGTAGAGGCGGATATTGATGACGATGGATGCATAGAGGTAGTTTATATCAGGCGTCCTAAAAAGGGCGGGAAGGGTCCTACTATCCAAAGATTGAAATTGGGCGATTCTCAATCCCGCTCGATGCCGCTGATGGGGGAGGTTGATCGCTCATCTCAGGATGCTGACAGTTCGAATATGGTGATAAATAGGCTTGAAGGTAAACGCTCGATTATATTCGTTAATGAAAAAATTTATGATGAAGACGCAAATTCTTTAATGATGGCAACAGAAGTAATTGAATATAGGGACAATTCATTTTTTAACAAAACGTATTGGGGTGATCAGGAATCTGGTAGGGTGGTCTTTGATAAAATCGATTTTACACTAAGGGATGAGCGGATTGAGCTTTGCGATATCGATGGTGACGGATGTTTGGAGGTTCCGAAGGAGGTTCGTTCAGATCAACCTGATGAGGAAGATCTAAAGGTGATCGAGTGGTATTCCTTTTGTGCCGCTGAGCCGGAACTCAGGGCAAAGACATTTGAAAATCTCGCAACACCATATCGGTTGGTGCTGCCCAAAAAGTGGTGGTCTATAGCAAAAGAGGAATCTGAGTTCGGTGGAGATGGCGGACCTAAGGTGGTGTATGAGATTCAGCGAAAGTCTAAAGGCAGTAGTAATTTGTTGATCATCAAGGATGCGGGGACAAAGAGAGAGTTGCTGGCGATATATGTTCGTCCTGTGGGCTGGAAGCCAAAGAAAGATACGTATGAAGAATTTGGTAGGACGAAGGATTGTGTCTATTTTGTGTGGCTACCAGATGAGCCCGATGCTGCTGGGATAAGCAAGGTACAATTGCAAGAACTTTTGAAGATTGGCGTATGAACGCCAGTTTGCTTTTTGCAAGAATTTGGTTTAGAATGTAGTCTGTAAATGGCGTGTTCTTTGAGTGTGTTTTTGGGGCCATTGGCGGTATTTGGATCTGAAGGGGGTTTTCTTGTGATTATTTCAGAAAATGAGCTGGGAAGAGTGGAAGTATCTGATGGGTTCTTTGTTGATGTTATAAAAAGCGTAATTGGTGAAAGTTTTGGCGTTGTGAGAGCTGTGAGTAACATCGGTCAGAAGGTGAGATCGTTCATCAGGCAAAGGATAGATCACTCGGGCATACTTATAGAGCGCTCTGAGAACGACTTGTTTATTGAATTGCATGTTGAAGTGAAATATGGTGTTAACATTACTGCGACTGTGAAAAACTTGACTGATAAAATCCGGTATACGATAAAAAACTATGATACGGGTGTTAATGTGCGGAATGTTAACGTGTATGTGGATAGGATGAGTTCCAGTTAGTTTTTCAAAATTGGAGGAATCTTGATGATCAGCGGTCGAATTTTGAGAGATGCTATGGTATCAGCTGCAAACAATATATACAACCTACGTGACTATGTTAACTCTCTAAATGTGTTTCCTGTCCCGGATGGTGATACCGGCTCAAACATGTCGCGAACGATTGGTGCTGCGAAAATGGCGCTTGAAGGTTTGGACGACGATGTGAGCGTTGGTGAGGTTATTAAACTCACTGCTTCTTCGCTACTTCGTGGAGCTCGTGGAAATTCGGGGGTGATTCTCTCTTTAATTTTCAGGGGGCTTTGCAAGATCCTTGAAGAAAAGCGGGAAATAACGAGGGCTGATTTTTCAAAGGCTTTGAAGTCTGCATCGGCAACGGCCTATGGTGCCGTTTTAAAACCCACCGAAGGGACTATCCTGACGGTGATTAGGTTGGTTGCAGAGGCCTCCGACAAATTTGCGGAGGAAAGTGGCAGTTTTTGTGAGTTTTGGGGAAAGCTTTGCCAAAAAACGGAAGAAGTGCTAAAAACAACTCCAAGTATGTTGCCGGTGCTTGCTGAGGCTGGTGTTGTTGATTCTGGCGGTCAGGGTTTGCTTATCATTTTTGAGGGTATGAAGAGCGTTTTTGATAGCGGAGAGATTATTCCCGCAAATGAGCTCACACAGCAGCCAGAAGTGGAGACGGTTGTTAAGCAAGAGGAGTGCTCGTTTTTTTATTGCACAGAGCTGTTGGTGACCAAATCGGATCCGGACTTGAGTGTGGATTCTCTGGAAAGCTTTTTGGGTGAAATTGGTGACAGTGTTATAGTGGTAGATGGTGGTGATGTGATCAAAGTGCATGTCCACACAAACAATCCCGGATTGGCCATTGAAAAGGGTCTTGAATATGGGATGTTGAGTGAGGTAAAGGTAGATAACCTGTTGGAGGAAATTGCGGAAAAAGAGAAGAAAAATCGAGCTAAAAACAACGAATTTGAATACAAGACGGTGAGTGGAAATACTAAGTTTGGGTTCGTTGCGGTTGTTTCTGGTGACGGTCTTTGCGAGCTTTTCAAAAACCTAGGAGTAGATAATGTTGTTTCAGGTGGGCAAACCATGAACCCCAGCACCGGGGAAATTTTGAGTGCGATTGAGGCGACACCTGCCAAAGTTGTTTTTGTTTTGCCCAACAACAAGAATATAATAATGACCGCAGAGCAAACCATTAACCTAGCAGATAGAGATGTTATAGTGCTTCCGACCCGAACAATCCCGCAAGGGGTCAGTGCCGTGCTTTCTTTTGACGCTTCCAAGGATACAAAAGCGAATCAAACGGCTATGTTAGAAGCGATTGAGAAGGTAAAAACAGGATTAATTACCAATGCGGTGCGTAACTCAAAGGTTGGCGGAAAGGATATCAAAGCGGGCGATATTATTGCGATTGAAAACGGGAAAATCAAATTTTCTGAAGAAAGTTGCTCAAAGGCGTGCCTGAGACTGGTGAAGAGCCTAGTTAAAAAGCAGAGCAGCTACGTAACCTTGTTTTATGGTGCGGATGTTAGCCTAGAAGAAGCAAATACGCTGGAGAATCAGATTCGGCAGAAGTATGATAAGCTTGAAGTGAATATGGTTAACGGTGGGCAACCTGTTTATCACTTTGTTGTGTCGGTTGAGTAGCGATGGGATGTTTGTTTGATGCACTGAATGCTTATGTTAATTCCAATCCGTCCCGTTTTCACATGCCTGGGCACAAAGGGCGTGGCAATCTTGAATCTTATGATGTGACTGAAATACATGGCCTAGATAACTTGTATGAAAGTAGCGGCTGCATAGAGGGATTGGAAGCGGAAATTGGGGAAGTTTACGGGTGTAAAAGCATTATCAGCGCTGGTGGCTCGACCCTTTGCATTCAGGCGATGATTTCCGGATCAGTGAAGCCTGGTGAAAAGATAATCTTAGATCGGTACATTCACATATCGGTGTTGAACACGTTAATATTGCTCAGGCTAAAACCAGTTTGGATTTATAGGGAAAGTTCCCCTAGGTTTCCGCTTGGTGCCCCGATTAGTGGGCGTCAACTGGATGAAGCGCTTAGTAAAAACAGAGATGCCAAGTGCGTATTCATTACGGGGGAAGATTATTACGGAATTTCGCCTGATATAAAGGCGCTTTCGTTGGTTTGTGAAAAATATGGTGCGAAGTTGTTGGTTGATAATGCACATGGGGCTTACCTGAAGTTTCTTGGCGGAGTGAAAGATGAGAAAAAGCATCCAATTGATCTTGGTGCGGATATGTGTTGTGATTCGTGGCACAAAACACTACCAGCTTTAACGGGCTCTGCGGTCCTCAATATGCGACCTCAAATTGATTCAAAATTTATGAAACAAAAGATGCAGATGTTCGGTTCATCTAGCCCAAGTTATTTGATAATGCTTTCGATGGATAGCTGTCTTGATTATCTAAAGGGTGAGTTTGCGCATGAGCTCGGGTGCATGTTGTGTTTTCTTTCTGACCTAAAGGTCAAAATCAAAGCGATGGGGTTTGAATTTTGGAATGAAAGTGCGCACAGTGTCCTAAAATTAACAGTTTCTGGCTTAAAGCTTGGTCTGACCGGCTTTGAGTTAGATGAAACGTTGAGGGAACACAGAATATATTCTGAATATTGTGATTTTAATTGTGTTATCCTTTTGGTTAGCCCCAAAAACTCGCGGCGGGATTTTGATTCTCTGCTTGAGGCCTTGGAGGGTGTGAGGCCGAAAAAACCTGAATTAAGGCAGATTGATTATTTTTTGAGTGGCGAGTTGGAAACAAAAGAGGATTTGGCTGTTGCCGGCATTGCAGATTACAAGTGTGTTTCGATTGAAAAAAGTGAGGGGTCAATAGCTGGATTGATTAGTGTGAAGTGCCCTCCTTGCGTGCCAGTAGTAATGCCGGGCGAAGTGATTACACCTGAGGTAGTTAACATATTGAGGGCGTGTGGATATGGTTCAATAAACGTTGGGGGTTGACTTATGAAGTTGATCATGGCTGTGATTTCAAAAGGAGACAGTAATAATCTGATTAAAGCCTTGACAGTAGCTAAATTCGCTGTTACAAAGCTTTCGACGACTGGTGGGTTCCTCTCTTTGGGAAACACAACGCTTCTCATCGGAGTTGACGATAAAGATGTGGATGCGGTCCTTAAGATTGTTGAAACAAAAAGCAAAAAAAGTAATAAAGTTGTTCCAACTTCAGCTTCTTATGGCTTGGGGGTTTATTCTGCCTTCCCGGTTAATGTTAAGGTCGGCGGAGCGGTTGTTTTTGTCTTGAACGTCGAGAGGTTTGAAAAAATATAAAATGATCGATTTTTTTTATGGTCAGATCGAAAATGAGCATGTCTTTGCGCCTTTGCTGCGGTCTAACAAGCGATTTCACGCCATCTTACTGCTTGGGGATAAATTTAAGCGTGATGCTTTTGCGAAGTTTGCCGTGGCCCATATGCTGGGTGTTGACGCGCTAGAGTTCGCCAAAAGTCCGATTTTGCACACAGATGTTTCGGTTTTGAGTGACGATGATTCGGACGTAATAACGGTTGATAGTATTCGGATGCTCAGGGAAGAGCTTCAAAGGAAGGCGTGCCTTGCTCTCCAAAGAGTCTGCTTGATCGAAACGGCTGAGAGAATGACTTTTCAGGCTCAAAATGCACTGCTGAAGTTGATTGAAGAACCACCGGGGGATGCCGGCTTTGTTTTTACAGCTTCAGATAAAAACGGTTTTTTGGAGACTATTCTCTCTCGTGTTGTCTGTGTTCATTTAAAACCGGTAACCAAAGACGAATGCCTTAAAGTTTTGATGGAAAATGAAGAGCTGCCGGAAGGACGAGCAAGATATCTTAGTGATCTGTTTGACGGCAGCCTTGAATGGTGTGTGAAAGTTTCTCGGCTGGGAATTGGGAGCGAGATGTTGTTGCTTGCGGAAGGTTTTTGTGAATGCTTGGAGAAAAAACAAATCTATAACTTGGCTGTGGAGCTTTGCAAGGTCAAAAACAGAGAGGAACTGACCTTGTTTTTGTGTTGCCTCAAATATCTTTTGATGCAACGGCGCAGGTTGCGTGAATCAAGGGAAGTGGAAGCGAAGAACTTCCTTAGTTTGATCGAAGTGGCAAACGAAACTCTAAAAAAATTGGGTCAAAATGCCAATTTCAATTTGACTTTGAGCTGGTTTTTATCTTGTTTGTGTGCGTAGTTTTTATGGGATGGTGTTCTTTTTGTATATTCTATCTGTTAGGTTGTCAAGATATGATAATCTGGTGCAATTTAAAACACATCAGGAAGTAAAAGTTGGTTCCTACGTCTGCATTGGCGATGACAAAGGTGTGAGCTATGTCAAGGTCGTTGCAAAAAGAGAAGCAACGGGCTCTGAGGCTTCTCAATTGCCGGAAATCTTTAGAGTTGCTGACAAAAGCGATGAAAAGATCTTGAGTGCACTCAGGGAAAAAACAGAGAACGCGTTCAAGCAGTGTGTCGCCATAGTCAAAAAGAGGAAGTCCGATATGAAGCTTTTGGATGTGGAATATAATTCGATGAGTAATAAGTTTTTCTTTTATTTTAAAGCTGAGGGAAGAATCGATTTCAGGCAACTTGCCAGGAATTTCGCTTACGCATTGAAAGCGAAAATAGAATTTAGGCAGGTGGGGGTCAGAGATCAAGCTAGAAGCGTTGGCGGTTTTGGAATTTGTGGCCGCGAGCTTTGTTGCAGAGCTTTTTTGAATAATTTTGACAGTGCCGCCCGGAAAAGATTGGAAGAACAAGCGGCTTCTATTCCGGCTAAAGTACTTGGGGCGTGTGGAAGGATAATGTGCTGTTTTAAATTTGAGCCACCAGGCCCTAACCTTGCGGAATATACCAGAGAAAAACGAAAAGGGATGCCTGAAATGGAGGAATCTTGCGGTGAGGACTAATGTTAGAAAACTTTGTTCTATTTATGGGGTTTCTGGACATGAAACAAATGTTGCCAACTTCATAATGGAACAGATATCCCCGTTTTGTGAGTGTAGCTTAGATAATCTTGGGAATGTTCTTGCTTTTAAAAGAGGTAAAAGTTCTTCTGCGCGAAGTGTTGCCTTTTTTGCCCATATGGATGAAGTTGGCTTTTTGGTAAGCAATATAACTGGTGATGGCAGTTTGAAATTGGCAGAAGTTGGGGGCATTAATGCCAACATTCTGGTTGGTCAGGTTCTTGTGGTTTGTGCGCAGGAAGGGCCGATTTTTGGCGTTGTTGGAGCTGATCCCATCCATCTGCAAAATGACGAGCGTTTCCGGCCTGTTCGAATTGAAGAGTTATCGCTAGATATTGGCTGCGATTCGAGGCAGGCGGCAGAAAAGCTGGTTGCACCCGGGGATATGGTTTGTTTTTGTGAAAACTTCAGTCCATTTGGTGAAGGGTCAATTGTATCAAAAGCTCTGGATGATAGGGTCGGTTGTGCGATTTTGATTGAACTCATTAAGACTTTTGATGAATTTGACTTTCATGCCGCTTTCACCACAACAGAAGAAGTAGGGAGTAGTGGTGCTAGGGTTGTTGCTCAGGGCCTAGACTTGGAGATTGCAATTGTTGTTGAGTGTACGACCGCGGCAGACACGCCACCGACAGAGCCAGAAGGCCAAGTTTGTGCCCTTGGTCAAGGTCCAGTTATAAGTTTTATGGATAGAAGCACGATTTATGACAAGGAGCTTGTTGATCTTGCTTTCAAAGTGGCAAAGGCGAACAATATAAAAATCCAACACAAAAGGGGAGTTTATGGCGGCAATGATTCCGGCGTGATAAGAACAGCTGGCGCTGGTGCCAAAACTTTGGCTGTAAGCTTGCCGGTTAGATATTTGCATTCACAGTCCTGCGTGGCAAGAATAGATGACATAAATCAGACTTTACGGCTCTTGAAAAGCCTAACACTGGAAATTTGTGGGGGAGGCGTTTGAAGATGCCAAATCGCGCTTTATCAAGAACGGCCGAAAACATAAAGAGAGAGCTGACTGACATCCTGCGCGATATTAAGGACTATCGAGTGGCAGGGAATATCGTTAGCGTTGTCCATGTTGATTTGAGTTCGGATTTTTCGCATGCTAGGGTATATATTAGGTCGCTTTTGGATGAAGGGGAAGAAAAGGAGATGTTAGGTGGTCTTAATAATGCAGTGGGGTTTGTAAGAACTCAACTTGGTCTTAGAATTAGGTTGAAGCGTGTGCCGGGAATTGTGTTTGTGATTGACAAATCGGCGCGCTATGGCGAAAATATAAACAAAAATTTAAAATTTATCATGCAGAGAATGGGAGCCAATCAAAATGGAAAATAGTGCGCCTGAGGTAGCGAGGCAAATAATAAAGAAGCTCAAAGAATCAGATAATATTTGTATTATTACCCATAAAAGTCCCGACATGGACACTTTGGGTTCGGCCCTTGGTCTTTATCATGCATTGCGCAAACTTGGCAAAAAAGTGAAGGTTGCTCATGATGTGCAAATCGCGCGTAAGTATCTTTTTTTGTTCGAGGGATATGTTGATTCTGATTTTGATGTGAACTTGTTTGTGACCGTTGATATTGCGACTCCAGCGTTGTTTCCCAGGGAAACAACGTGTGATCGTGGCATAGACATCTGCATAGATCATCACATAAAAAATGAAATTCCAGCTGCACTTAAGCTCGTTAGGGCTGATGCCGCCGCAACAGGTGAGATAATATATGATATAATCAATCTGCTGGGCGTTGCGATAGATGAAAAAATAGCCTGTTGTTTATATGTAGCGATTGCAACCGACACGGGTTGTTTTCGCCAACCAAACACAACGGCCAATTCGCATAAGATCGTTGCAAGTTTGATGGAGACTGGTATAGATTATGCTTTGATAAACAAAAACATTTTTGGTTTTGAATCGTTAAAGGATTTTGAACTAAAGAAGATATTCTTCTCGAATGCCGAGTTTTTCTTTGGTGGAAAGTTAGCTTTGGTCGTGATAACAAAAGACATTTTGCAACAGGTGGGGCTCGGGCAAGAGGAGATAGATAGTGGTCTTTATTCCGAATTGATTAAAGTTGAAGGTGTGTGTATTAGCGCTGTGTTGCGCGAAAAAGGTGATTACACGAAAGTTTCGCTTCGAACAAACGAAGGCTATAACGCAAGCGAAATAGCGAATCAATGGAACAATGGAGGCGGACACAAAAGGGCTGCCGGGTGCTGCATCAAAGGTCCAGTTGCAGAGGCGAAACGGGTCATTATCGACACGTTGGAGGCTGAGCTGCAATGAATGGTGTGCTCGGGATAAACAAACCCAAAGGGTTTACTTCGTTTGACGTTGTTGCAAAGTTGCGCGGGATTTTGCAGATTAAGAAAATTGGTCATGCGGGTACATTGGATCCTATGGCAACAGGCGTTTTGCCAATTCTAATCGGTAAAGCGGTAAAGCTTTGTGATCTCATCCCCGATGAATATAAAGAATACCTAGCGACATTTAGATTTGGCATAACAACGGACACATTTGATATAACAGGAAAGGTTTTGAGCCAAGTTGATTCGTCGGTTACTCCGGAAAGCTTAACTACTTGCCTGGTGAAATACATGGGGGAGTTTTTGCAAAAGGTTCCTGCCTATTCGGCAGTTAAAGTGGATGGCAGAAAACTTTATGATTTGGCGCGGCGCGGTGAACAAGTAAAAAGACCGAGTCGTGTGGTGACAATAACTAAACTGGAGATTATGGATTACAATTTTGAAAAGCAAGAAGGCTTGCTGTTGGTTGGTTGTTCAAAGGGTACCTACTTGCGATCTCTTGTCTCTGATATTGGTCAAGATCTCGGGTGTGGGGCAACGTTAACTGAGCTTGTTAGAACTCAAAGTTGCGGGATCAAATTGGAGCAGACCTTCAGTTTAAATGATGCCGAAGAGATGATGAAAGCGGATCAACTTTCTCGGCAGCTGATCCCCATGGAGCGCTTTTTTTGTGATTTTGACGAAGTCAGATTGACGTGTGATGATACGCGGAAATTTTGCAGCGGCGCAAAGCTTCCGCTTTTGACTGAGCCGAAAACCGAGTTACTGAGAATCCACGGGCTTGATGGATCTTTTTTGGGGTTGGGAAGGCCTGATTCAGTCCAAAAGGTCATCAAGATCCACAAGTTGCTTATCTGAAAGGTGAAAAATGAAACCTTCAGGAAGGCGTGGCGGGAAGAGGTAGCAAATGGGGGCGTGAAAAAGTTTTGACCGAACTTTTAGAAAGAATTGTTGCGCTTGGGTTTTTTGATGGTGTTCATTTGGGGCACCAAAGGGTGATAAACGAGATGTTCAAACCCGTATACCGTGACTTAACGCCAACTGTGTTTACCTACCAGATTGTAGATTTGTGCCCGGATTCAAAGCGAAATGCGAAGTTTATACTTGGTCAAGAATCGAAAATTAAAAAACTGAAATCTATGGGAGTCAGGGAGGTATTTTCGCCTGATTTTAAAGAATTTTCAAAGATGACTCCGGAATCATTTTTTGAAAGTTTTTTGATGAAAAGGTTGAATGCAAAGGTAGTTGTGTGCGGTGAAAATTTCCGGTTTGGGAACAATTGTGTGGGAGACGTGAAATTACTTGAATCTTTGTGTAAAAAAAGTAACATGGAATTAATTGTAAAACCGCTCTTAAAAGTGAACGGTGAAGTTGTAAGCTCGGGTTTAATTAGAGATTTGATAAAGCAGGAACATTTTGAAGAAGCGGACAGATTGCTGGGGTTAGATTGCTCAGAAACGGAGGGGTTCTTTTGAATATTTTGGTGGTTGGTTGTGGCAAGATGGGGTCTCAACTGACCAATCTCCTTTATGAAAAGGGACATTTTGTTTCGGTTATAGACAAAAATTCAGAAAATTTTGAATATTTGAATTCGAAATTCCCGGGTATTGTGACGCAGGGGATTCCGATTGATCTTGAGGCTTTAAAAAAAGCTGGAATTGAGGGTTGTGACGCACTTGCAGCGGTTACTGGTGATGATAATACAAACATCACTGTGGCACAGATTGCAAAAAAGATATTTAATGTTGGGCGTGTGATTGCCGCAATTCAAGATCCAGCAAAGAGAAAGTCATATTCGAATTTGGGGTTTTTCACGATTTGCTCAACAGATGTTGTTGTGACTGCAATGGAGTCGGCAATTGCGGGTAGTTACACGGATGAAATATTAACTTTTGGTCAAACAAGTGTGCATTTTTCCACTTCAAGCGTGCCCAAGTCTTGCGTTGGTTACGCGGTTTCGGAGTTGAAAAAAAACACGCAAGGACAACTCTTTTGCGTCATTCATGAAAACGGCGAAATTCTGATGTTTGGCAGTTTGGATGACTATAAACTTGAAAAAAGTGATACACTTGTCTTTGCGGATGTGATCAATTGAACCTGAGGATGTAGTTGATTAGGTCTGAGGTGGAAAAGGTGAAAGAAAATTTTGAAGGTCTGCGGGATGAAATAAAATCGTGCCAAAAGTGTGAACTTTGCAGAACCCGCAAAAATCCGGTTTTTGGTGAGGGGGACGAAAACGCGAGGATTCTCTTTGTCGGTGAGGCTCCCGGACGTGTGGAGGACGAGAAAGGGATGCCGTTTGTTGGGCATTCGGGGAAGCTTTTGGATAGGATGCTTGCCGCCGTTGGTTTGAACAGAAACGAGGGCATATTTATAACTAACATCATAAAGTGTAGACCGCCCAACAACATGGACCCGGTTGAGGAACAACAAAAGGCTTGCTCCGTGTATTTGAAACGCCAAATTGAGCTGATAGATCCTAAGATAATTATCTGCCTTGGGAGGATAGCGGCTTATAATTTGTTGGGGCCTGAGTACAGGGTAACAAAAGATCACGGGAGAATCCAGGAAAGGGACGGCGTGTATGTAATGGGTATGTTCCACCCCGCCGCTTTGCTCAGGTCTAATCAATACAAAGAGGAAGCCTTCAAGGATTTTCTCATCCTCAAAGAGTTCCTCAAGCGTTTTGATGGTCCGAACTTGGAAGATTCAAAAAGTTCCTAGTTTTAGAGCCAGTTTATTCAAGACGATTTTGAATTTTACAAAAACAGGAGGGAGAACGTTAAGCGTTCATCTCGAAAGAATATTTGAGTAGTTGTTTGATTCTCTTTTGGGCGACTTTGAGGTGCCGTGAGACGGTTGATTTGTTTAACGATTTTAAAGCTGCGATTTGTGGCATGTTCAACCTATCGAAGTAATAAAGCGTTACTATTTCTTCCTGCCTTGGTGTGAGATCTCTTGTGATTATTTTGTGAATTACCTTTTTCAACCGGTTGATGAATTGCGTATTGGTTTCCCCGTCGTCGTTTAGTGATTTTTTATAAGAAATTTGATTAAGCCAGACGTCGTCATAAAATGAGATTTGCGGCATTATTAACCCTCCAATGCATAATGTCTTTTGCAATAGTTGTCAATGTCTTTTGCCGTTTTCACCAATTCTCGAATTTCTGTATAAAGGCATATAATTCGCCTTTTGAGGCTGATTTGCTCCTTGTGACACGCAGTTTTGTGCTGTTGCGTGAGCTCAACAACGCGATTATGTAATTTTTCGGCAGTTAACAGGTATTCGTTCCTAAGTCTCAATATGGACATAACATGAAACACCATCCTTTTCAATTTTCACACTATGTGGTATGATTATAGACTTTAGCACACATCTCGCATAATGTCAACAGATCGTGTGCAAAATCTTTGTAATAACTACATTTTGTTGCGTATTTTAGTTCAGGTTGTCCAGTTGCAAATTACTACGTAATGTGATACAATCGAGCGCGGAAATGTTGGGATCACTAAACAAGAGGGGTGTTAGGCTTAATATGGTGGGGAGCAAACTGAAGATTTTAAGGCAGCAATATAATATGACGCAGCGCCAATTGGCACATAAACTTGGGATTTCCACAAGTGCTGTGGGGATGTATGAGCAGGGAAGAAGAGAGCCTGACCATGAGATGCTTCTTAGCCTTTGCAAGCTTTTTCGGATTTCTGTGGATTACCTTTTGAGGCAGGAGGTTCCCGGTGAGAGCAAAGAATTTTCTGATATTATAAATGGGTTTGAGCGTACTTTGTTAGGTCAAGAGGGGTTAATGTTAAATGGTGTTTTGCTCAGAAAAGATGATGTTAAAAAGATTGTTGATGCCATAAGAATAGGCGTTGAATTAGCAGTGAAGAGCAATGCGAAATAGAAGGGGCAGACTACAGGGGGCGTTGTTTTTGGATAGAATTAGTCAAAGTGTGGAAGAGCTTGTTTGGAGATATGAGACGAGTGATCCCTGGCAGCTGTGTGAGAAACTTGGGATAATAGTTGTAATAGCGGATCTCCCAGATGGGGTGCGAGGGCTTTATCATCGAGTTGATGAGCAGCAGATAATTTGTATAAACAAGTTGGTTGACACCGCGCAGATGAGGATGGTGTGTGCACACGAGCTTGGCCATGCGGTGCTTCATGAGAACAGTAATATGTGCACGGGGTTGAAAGCTACCGTTGAGTTGGAGCAGGAAGCGGAGGCTTTTAAGTTGCAACTTCTTTGTGTCAGAATGTTTGGCGCTGAATTTAGAACTTTCGAACACGATGAGATAATTGAGTTCGCAAATTTGGCACCGGATTCCTTTATTATGGATTTTTGATCGGGGGAAAATGTTAATGAAACGTCTCATTTTTGTGATTTGCCTGCTTCTTTGTGCGGGTGGAGTTGCGTGTTTCATTTTCAGAGATGAAGTTTTCAAGTTTTTCAAAGGGGAACAGTTACCTGAGCCACCGGAAGTGGTAGAAGAAAAACCGTATTATGAAACAGAAAAGGACCAGCCGATAAATTGGCAAGCGAATGAGTTGTGGGAAGAGAAACTCAAGCCGCTTTCTGATACGGGCATTCCAGAAAATTTTAGTGACAATAAAGAATATGTTTTGAAGCTTGCCTGTTACATGCAGTTGATTTCGCCAGAGGGTTTTCTTCCCGATGAGCAAACGAAGCTTTTTGTGATCGAAGAACTTGATGTTAAATATTATGCCAAAAACCTCCTTGGGATAAGCAACTTTGAATATGAGGAAGCGGCTGAATATAACAAAAAGAATAAAACTTATGATTTTGCCGCTCCCCCCAACATTGATCCTGGGGCCCGTTCTTACGAGAATTTTGGGTTGGAAAAGCTCCCGGATGATCACTGGAAATTTTCGGTTGACATATTCGAACTAGATGACAATGGAAATAAAATTCAGACCGCTACGAATACTGGCATAAGGGAGATTTATGTAATTGCAGGGAAGGGCGATACATATAAAGTGATTTCGGTGCAGCGCATTAAGTGAGGAGCAGGAACTGGAAAATGCAAAATAGTTAACTCGGTGAGCTGAGAAGCGTTTCTTTAGTATTGCTGTTTGCGTTTCTGGCGTGTTGTGAAAATGGAGGAAGTGTTCCCCGTGTGTTTGATGGAGATGGCGTTAGAGTGTGTACTGTCAGTGGGGGTTGCTGCAAAAAGAAAGAGGGGCAAGAAAGGGTAAGGTAGGATAAAAATTTTTGCGGGGTTCTTCGGGTGAGGAGGTGGAGGTTGGTGCTTCAATTTGATGACCTGTGGCAGCGATATGTTAGGGCCAACCTGCAGATAGTTGAGCTTGATAGCTATCTCAACCATGAAAAGCTAAAGGAAACCCTTAAAGAGAAGGAATCGCTAATCTCGGCTTCTGGGTTTTGGGAAGATAAGGATACCTCGAAAAAAGTTCTCTTGGAGGTTAAAACCACAAAATCTAAGATAGATCGCTTCGAAGGGTTGAAAGAAGCAAGTGACGAAATTGAGATTATGTTTGAACTTGCCAAAGAAGACCCAAACGAAGAAACTTTGGGTGAAATTTTTTCGAAATTGGTCTCATTCGAAAAGGATTTGAGTGCATTTAAGCTCGAAACCCTATTGACTGGCAAATATGATTTGAACAACGCGATTTTGACTTTTCACGCGGGTGCCGGTGGCACAGAATCTGAGGACTGGGTTCAGATGCTTTACCGTATGTATTCCATGTGGTGTTCTGACCACAAATTCAAAGTTAAGGTTTTAGATTGCCTTGCCGGTGATGAATGTGGAATAAAGAGTATTTCTATTCTTGTTCAGGGAATGAATGCTTATGGTTTTTTAAAGGCGGAGATGGGTGTTCATCGCCTTGTTAGGATTTCTCCCTTCGATTCGTCTGGCAGGCGCCACACGTCATTTGCGTCGCTTGAGACATTACCGGAATTGGACGAGGATTGTGAAATTAAAATAGACGAGAAAGACATAAAGGTGAGTACGTTTAGAGCCAGTGGGGCGGGTGGACAGCATGTGAATAAAACCGATTCGGCGGTTAGAATTACTCATCTCAAAACTGGGATTGTTACTTCTTGCCAAAATGAACGTAGTCAACATCAAAACAAAGAAGTTGCGATGAAAATGCTCATTTCGAAGCTTGTAAAAATCAAGGAAAAGGAACACCTCGAACGTATCGAAGATATCAAAGGGAATCAAGCGGAAATAGCGTGGGGTTCGCAAATTAGATCGTATGTGTTTATGCCGTATACTTTGGTTAAAGATCACAGAACGGGGTTCGAAACTGGCAATATTGCGGCTGTTATGAATGGTGACTTGGATGGTTTTATAATGGAATATCTGAAGAAATTTGGTTCTGGTGAATAAAGGGCTATTCGGGATGAAAGGCAACTGTGAGTCTTTAGTTATTTGCAGGAGGGTGAATTCGAATTTGAGTAAGTTCGTGGGTCAGAAATGTCAGTTGTGCAAGGAAGAGCTGCAGTCTGAAGCTGTTGTTGTTGCGTGCCCTGAATGTGGGGCGCCTTATCACAAAGAGTGTTTTTCGCGTGAAGAGCGATGTGTTTATGAAGAGCAGCATGGCACGGAGGACTGTTTTTCTTCGGAGGTAGTAGGTACCTTGGATGTGCAGATTTGTGGCAATTGTGGGAAGCAAAATGGCTGTTCTGATGAGGTTTGTGTTTTTTGCGGGAAGCCGCTCAAACAAGTTAGGGAAGAATCTAATGCTTTCAAAAAGGGAACGGTGAGTTTGTCCGATGAGGAAAATAAATGGGCAATTGAAGCTTTTGTTGGCCCAAACATGGGATATTATGAGAATGCTTTTCGAAAGCAGTACAAATTTAATTTTTTGGCGTTTTTTTTCCCAATTTTCTTTTTCTTTTACCGCAAAATGTATATGATCGGTTTGTTCTTCGCGGCGGGTTTGTTTGCAATATTTTATGAGGGGTGCAGCCAATTAAAGTCACTTTATCTACTTCTGTCTAGCAAGGGGTTGCTTGACATTGTTAGTTCCGCGCATTTGAACGCTCTCGAATCCAGAGATTTTCTGATTAAAAATCAAATTCCCTTTGATGAGCTGGCAGGGCGTGTGCAGTTTGTGCTTTTTATGCTGCTTTTTGTGAAATTTTTAGCTGGGTTTTTCGCGAATAATATTTACAAGATGCACGTTTTGAATGGGGTCAAAAAGTGCAGGGCGGTTTGTTTCGAACATTTTGAAAAGATGTTGCCTGTTGTGGGAGGCACCAGTTTGCTATCGGCTGTTTGGGCATTAATGGGTTTCCTTGCGCTTTTTTGGGCCTTTTCCCCTTTTCCCTGATTAAGGTGCTGCCCAACCATTGAGGTTGCGTTTTTAAAACTTGTAAAATTGGGATTTTTCTGCTATAATACCGGGGGTGTTCTCGGGGAATGGCAGTTTTGCGAAAGAGGTTATGTCTATGTTGACTGGCACAAAGAAAAAAATGGTTTTTATCTTGGCGAGTGTCCTTCTCGCGCTAAGTTTATCCGGCGGTTGCCCGTTTCGTAAGAACGAGAAGGAAGAAGTGGTGACGGCGGTAGAGGATACGGAGCTGAAAGAAGACATGATAGCGCGTCCGGTTTTGCAGCCAAAATTAAAGGCAGCTCGCGAGAAATACCCAGATGCAGCTGCGTGGATTTATATTCCGGGGACAAATATTGATTACCCAGTTATGAAAAGTGAAAAAAACTATTCTTCTTCCGTTGATAACGGGAGGGTCCCTTTTTATCATCGGCATGCCGAAGATGGCTCGTATCGTGTGTCGGGCAGTATTTATGCTTTGCACGAGTGCGATTTGGCTTCACGCAAGACTTTGTCGCGAAATACGGTTGTTGCGGGGCACAATATGGAGGACGGGACGAGTAAAGACGATAACGTACGGCTTGCCCAACTTGAGAAATTTTATGACATAAACTTCGCGTATGAGCACCCGTATATATTCCTTTCGATTCCCGATGAAGACTTGGTGTTCGAAATATTTGCCGTTTACATTACAGATGTTCCGTACAGGGGGTATGGGGCTCCCGGGTTTTTTTATTATCTTTCTGATTTCCCGGATGAAACGCCGAAGAATCCGAAAGATAGGGTGTATCCCAAGGGCGGAGATGGTTCAATCCCGGTGGTCATTGATGAGAAATATGGGGTGAGCTGGATCCAAAATATTGCTCGTGAGGCAAAATTGAGGTCGCTTTATAACTACGAGGTTAGTGTGGGCAAGAATAGCAAAGTGCTTACCGTGACGACCTGTACGTATAAATATGGCAAAACAGGTTCTCCGAACTGTAAGAGTATTGAGTTTGTTGTTCAAGGGAAGTTGCTTCCAGCTTCAAAGAAACTCTATGACAAAGCGCAGTTTTTTTCCCGGAACGAGAATCCAAAGCCTCCTCAGGGTTTGCCGAATCCCAATGTTGACTATGTTTATAGGGCCGAGGGAGAGTTGCCTGAAGAAATTGAGGCACAGAGTGACAAGGAGCTGGAAGGAGAGAGTGGTGAAATTGGCAAGGAAAGTGATGGCAAAGAAGATTAAGGCGTAGTTTTGAGTTTTTAAGGCGTTAGGGTTTGTGAAATTGGTTTTGGTGGTGGATGTGTGTGGTAAGGGAAATCTTGGCGAGGACAAAATCTGATCTCATCAGGTTATCTTTGTTTCTTTTGTCGTTTGATGTTGTTTTTTGTCTGGGCTCGTTTTTCATCGGGCGTTTTACAATTTCGATTTTTGTAAGTGTTTTTCTTGGCAGTATTTGCTCATTTTTAAATTTTGTTTTTTTGAATGTTGCGGTGTATAGAGCCATGGAAATGGGAGTGGTTGATGCTAAGAGTTGCGTGCGGCGTAGTTATGCGGCGAGGTATCTGTTACTCGCTTCAGCTTCGATTCTGCTTTCGCAGCTCAAATTTTTTAGTTTTGTGGTGTTCTTTTTACCCATGTTCATTCCCGAATTCTACCTTTTGTTCTTTGCATTAACCCAAAAGAGGAGGTGACTTACTGTGGAGATTGCTGGTGCCAAAGTTCTTTTTGAAATCCCGATATTGGGCGGCATCCGAATTACCGAAACAACGGTTGTGGGGTGGGGGGTTCTTGTTTTTTTGGTCGTTTTGGTAAGATTTTTCACAAGCCGTATTGAAAAGATCCCAAAAGGGAAGCAAGTTTTAGCGGAGATGTATGTGAATTTTATTTATGGCCAAGTTGAGTCCGTTGCGGGTAAGAGGGCTTTGAAGATTGCTCCTTACGTCGGCACTATATTTTTGGTGTCGATTACCAGCAGCCTCAGTGCACTGGTTGGAGTGCGGCCGCCGACGGTTGACATAAACACGACCGCTGCGTGGAGTTTGGTGACTTTTGGTCTGATCGCGGCAACAAAGATTAAGGCCCACGGTTTTTTTGGGCATCTGAAAGAGTACCTTAACCCTCTTAACATCATTGATGTGCTTGCTTTGCCAGTCTCGATGGCCCTCAGGCATTTCAGTAATATTTTGTCCGGGTACATCTTGATGGAGTTGATTGGCGCTCTTTTGGCTTTTTGTAGCTCGAAGCTTTTTGGTGTTTTGGGAAGTTATTTCCCTGTTTTAAAAATTGGGATCCCTGCGGCTTTTTCCGTTTATTTCGACCTTTTTGGGAGTTTCATCCAGGCGTTCGTTTTCATAATGCTTACAATGGTATTTGTTGGTATGGCAAGCGAGAAGGATGAAGAGCATAAAAATATTTAACACTTGAGGGAGGACTTTGTTATGGCGATAGATCAGGCGGTGGTTATGGGAGCTTCGGCTCTTGGTGCTGGAGTTGCGATGTTTGGTTGTTTTGGTGCTGGTATGGGGCAGGGTTATGCCACGGGAAAAGCGGTGGAGGCTGTGGCGAGGCAGCCTGAGGCAAGATCTGCGGTTACTTCAACTTTAATAATGGGATTAGCGTTTGCGGAGACAACTTGTCTTTATGGATTTGTTATTGCAATATTGTTGATATTCGCCAACCCATTTACAAAGGATTTGGTAGGGTGATTGTTTAGCCATTTTGTTTGTGATTTTGGAGAGAGGGAGGTTTAAATTTGAACGAGCCATTGATCGGTTTTAGAGTTCCTGAAATTTGTTTTGCTTGGATTAATTTGTTTGTTTTTTTTCTTGTGGTAAAGAAATATTGTTTTAAGCCGATTAAAGCCGTAATAGATCGTAGGGCGGCAGAAATTCGCGGCACTTATGCCAAAGCGGAGGCGGCAAATGAAAAAGCAAAAAGGCTGGAGGAGGAATATATTCAAAAGTTAGCTGCTGCGAAATTTGAAGCTGCTCAGATAATAAGTGTGGCAACTGCAACTTCCGAAGCGAAGGCAGAGACTATAATAGAACAGGCAAAACAAAAGGCCATGCAAATTCTTGAAAAAGCTCAGTTGCAGATTAAGAAAGAAAAGGATGACTCGCTGCGTGAGGTTTTTGACGAAGTTGCAGATGTTGTTTTAATTACGGCTTCCAAATTGCTCGAAAAAGAAATGAGCATTGAGGACCACCGGGAAGTTATAGACAAGGTTTTGATGGAGATAGGCGCGGGGGTTAAATAGGGAGCGGGTACAAGATGGAAAGTTTATTGTTCAGTCGGTATGCTGAGGCAGTGTTTGAAGTGGCGAAAACCCAGGATCTGGACGAGATTCGCTCACAGCTTGAGTTTTTGAATAAAGTTTTGAAGGACAAAGAAATTATGGATTTTTTTGTCAGCTTTTCTGTCCCGAGGCAAGAAAAGTTAAAGGTTATTGACGAGATTTTTAAGGATTTCGATTCGGTTGTTGTTGGGTTTTTTAAACTTCTCATCGAAAAATTGCATGTTAAGTTTTTCGAAAGGGTTTGGCTCAAGTTTAAGGCTTTTTATAATGATTTTAGGGGAATTGAAGATGTGCAGGTTTTTTCTGTTGTTAAATTGACTGAGGAGCAACTACAAAGTGTTAAAGGGTTGCTTGAAAAAAAGATCAAAAAAACGGTTGAGATTGAAAATTTGCTTGATGGGACTTTAGTAGGTGGGCTCGTCTTTAAGTATGGCGGCAAGACATTTGATGCAAGTTTGGTAGGGAATTTGCGTAAGTTGAAGTTGCAGGTGGCACAAATGAAGTGAACGGGGATATTCGTAGCAAAAAATTGTAGATGTGATCGTGGGGTTGGCTTTGCCAACAATCAGAAAACTTTCCGGATCTATACTGAGAAATGGTTTTGTAACATATTATCTATTTGTTTTGCATGAGAGGAATACGGGTGAAATGGATGTCGCTTAAGCCTTGTGAAACGGTCAGAGTCATTAAAAGGCAGATCATAAAATATTCCGGGAAAATCGAGGAAGTGCAAGTATTTTCGGCCGTTAGGTTGACTGACGTGCAACTGCAAAAAGTTAAAAAGATGCTCGAAGATGAGCTTGAAAAATCTGTTGAAGTCGAGAATCTGATTGATGAATCTTTGATCAGTGGAGTTGTTTTGAGATATGGGAATAATTTGCTTGACGCAAGCTTTGGAAGTTGTTTGAAGAATTTGAGGTCACGGATGAGCGAAACAAATCCGGGTTGATTGGGGAGGTGGAGCTAAGGGGATGCAATTTGAACCTGAAGAAATAACCAAAGTCATTAAGGATCAGATAAAAAATTATTCAAATAAAATTGAGTTGGTAGATGTTGGAAGCGTCATAAGTGTTGGTGACGGGATCGTCAACGTTTACGGTTTGGATGATTGTATGTCCGGCGAGTTATTGGAGTTTGAGGATGGCACCAAAGCAATGGCGTTGAGTTTGGAAGAGGATGTTATTGGGGCCGTTGCTCTTGGGTCTTGTAATAATGTTAAAGAGGGCTCTGGTGCCAAGCGTACGGGTAAAGTTGTTTCTGTTCCTGTTGGTGAGGAACTGATTGGTCGTGTTGTTAATGCCCTTGGGGAGCCGATTGACAGTAGGTCCCCGATTGGTGCAAGTGAATTCAGGCCCATTGAGTGTGATGCACCTGGGATAGTTGCGCGGAACCAAGTTGACACACCGTTGGAAACAGGGATTAAAGCGATCGATTCGATGATCCCGATCGGGAAGGGGCAAAGAGAACTCATTATTGGAGACAGGCAGACGGGGAAGACGACAATAGCAATAGACACAATTATGAACCAAAAGGGGAAAAATGTTATATGCGTTTATGTCGCGATTGGACAGAAGAATTCAACAGTGGCACAGGTTGTTGAAACACTCCGGGTTAATGGTGCAATGGATTTCACTATTGTTGTTAGTGCAACCGCTTCGGATTCCAGTGCACTGCAATATATTGCTCCATACACAGGGTGTACCATTGGTGAATATTTCATGAATGCCGGAAGAGATGTTTTGTGTGTTTATGATGATCTTTCCAAACATGCAGTTGCATACAGGGCAATCTCGTTATTGCTCAGAAAACCGCCGGGCAGAGAGGCGTATCCTGGGGATGTTTTTTATCTTCACTCAAGGTTGCTTGAGCGCGCGGCTAGAATGAGCGAAGAGTGTGGTGGTGGGTCCCTTAGTGCCCTGCCTATAATAGAAACGCAAGCCGGGGACATTTCGGCATATATACCCACGAATGTGATTTCTATTACAGACGGACAAATTTTCCTTGAATCTGAATTGTTTTTTTCGGGGGTTAGGCCAGCCGTTAACCCTGGGGTTTCTGTGTCACGCGTGGGTGGTCACGCGCAGATTAAAGCAATGAAAAAGCTTTCGGGGACTCTTAAGTTGCTTTATTCCCAGTTTGTGGAATTGCAGGCGTTTTCTCAATTTGGTTCTGAGCTCGATGAGAGTACAAGAAAGAAAATCGATCAAGGGCAAAGAATTGTTGAAATTTTGAAACAAAATAGTAACAGTCCGGTGAGGATTGAATGTCAGGTCATCATCATATATGCAATAATCAATCATTTGCTAAGTGATATCGCGGTCTCTGATTTGTTACGTTTTGAGGATGGTTTGTCTAGCTATGTGATTCAAAGCCATAGCGATTTGTTGGCTTTGATTTTAGCAGATGGCTTGACTGAAGAAATTGAAGAGCAGATTAAGACAGCAATTCATGAATACAAGAACATGTTTGTAGCTTGATTTGCTTGAAAAGGGGTCTTTTGGTGGAAGTAATGAGCGACATAAAGAGGCGAATTAAGAGCATTGAAAGTACGATAAAAATTACCAGTGCTATGAAGTTAGTTTCCGCGGCCAAACTTCGCAAAGCCAAAATTAAGTTTGACAGCGTGAAGCCATTTTTTGCTGAAATTTATGAGAATATGGTTGATCTTGCATCGCGGGTTGATGTGCAGCAGCTGCGTTATGTTCACGAACACAAAAAAGCGAGCAACAAAGCGCTTTACATTGTGGTTGGTGGTGACAGAGGTTTAGCTGGTGGTTTCCATTTAAATCTGTTCAAAAAAGTTGTGGGGACTGTTGATAAGAAAAAGGTTGTCACCTTTCCAATCGGGAAAATTGCGATTTCGTTCTTTCGCAAAAATGGGTTTGAGATTCTCAGTGAGCTTTCGGGCATTAGTGAAGAGATTACTCCAGAAAAGGTTTATCATATCACGGCCAGAGTACTGCGCAATTATGATTATGGAGCATTTGATGAGATATATTTGGCTTACACAGGTTTTATGTCGACGCTTTCACAAGAACCAATGATCAAAAAAATTCTTCCACTTGACTTTGGCAGCCCCAAACAGGGAGGTTCTAAGCGTTCATTAAATTATGATCCTGCTCCAGGTGCCGTGTTCGCGGCGATTGTCCCACAGTATTTTGCCGGGATGCTTTATGGTGGGATTGTAGAATCTTTTGCGGCGGAACAGGCGGCAAGGAGTAACGCAATGGAATCGGCCACTGGAAATGCTGAGGAAATTATTACCGATCTGACCTTGAAATATAATAGAGCGCGTCAATTTGCGGTAACCACGGAGATTATCGAGATAGTTTCAGGGGGAGCAGCTGGTTAATGAGGGAAGGGGATTGTTGTTGATGTCGAATGTTGGACGGGTTATAAAGATTACTGGTCCTGTTGTTGATGTGCGTTTTACCAGGGATAAGTTGCCTAAGTTGCTTGGAGCGGTTGAGCTTGAGAATGATGGGAAGAAGGTCGTTTTGGAAGTTGCCCAGCATATTGGAGACGACACAGTGAGATGCATTGCCATGAGTTCTACCGACGGTTTGAGAAGGGGAATGGATGCCTTAGATCTTGGCAAACCCATCACTGTTCCGGTGGGAAGAAAGACACTTGGGCGTGTTTTTAATGTCCTTGGCAAGGCGGTTGACAACAAACCAGAGCCGGAGGCTGAGGAATACTGGTCAATCCACAGAGAGCCACCTTTGTTTGAGGAACAGATGACACATACGGAGCTTTTGGAGACGGGGATAAAGGTCATAGATTTAATTGCTCCTTATGCAAAGGGTGGTAAAGTTGGATTGCTCGGTGGTGCTGGCGTTGGCAAAACAGTACTTATAATGGAGCTCATCAACAATGTGGCTCAAGAACACGGTGGGATTTCTGTTTTTGCCGGAGTTGGTGAGAGGACAAGAGAAGGCAATGAGCTTTATAACAGCATGGTCGAAACCGGCGTTATTAAAAAAACAGCGATGGTCTATGGCCAGATGAATGAGCCGCCAGGGGCGAGGATGCGCGTGGCGCTTTCGGGCCTCACAATGGCGGAATATTTTAGGAATAAACAGCACCAAGACGTTTTGTTGTTTGTTGATAATATCTTCAGGTTCACCCAGGCGGGGTCTGAGGTTTCCGCGTTGCTTGGTAGGATGCCTTCGGCAGTTGGATATCAACCTACGCTTTCGACTGAGATGGGTGCGTTGCAGGAACGCATCACTTCTACGAAGGACGGTTCGATCACCTCGGTTCAGGCGGTCTATGTGCCCGCCGACGATCTCACAGATCCAGCTCCTGCAACTACTTTTGCTCACCTTGATGCAACAACTGTGCTTTCACGCCAAATTGCTTCTCTTGGGATTTATCCCGCAGTTGATCCGTTGGATTCGAATTCGAGGATGCTGACGAAAAGTGTGGTTGGAAGCGAACATTATGAGGTTGCCAGGGGTGTTCAACAAACACTCCAACGTTACAGGGAGTTGCAGGACATTATTGCGATTTTGGGAATAGATGAGCTTTCTGATGACGATAAGGCAACGGTCTTTAGGGCCAGGAAAATTCAGAGGTTTCTCTCTCAGCCGTTCTTTGTGGCTGAAGCCTATACGGGGATGCTTGGTAAATATGTCCCGCTTAAAGAGACTGTTCGTGGATTCAAAGAGATTTTGGCAGGGAAGCATGATGACTTGCCAGAATCTGCGTTTTTGTTTGTCGGGACGATTGAGGAGGCAGTTGAAAAAGCCAAAAAGGAAGCATAAATGAGGACGTGTGATTATGGCTGGATTTGACCTGAGGATTTTGACCCCAACAAAGGTTGCTTTTGCCGGCGTGGCAAAGAGTGTGTCGTTTATGACAACCGAAGGGGAAGCGTGCATTTTGCGCGGGCACGAGGATTATGTCGCGCCGCTTGCGGTGGGGGCTGTGAGAATCGAAACAGAAGATGGTGAAAGAAGGCTAGGATGCTCTTCGTATGGGTTTGTCAATGTTCTGCGCGGCAATGTCAGCATTTTTTTGATAACATTTGAATTCGTGGAGGAAATTGACATTGCGCGTGCTACCGAGGGAATAGAGAAGATGAGCGCCATTATAGCTGGAGGTGCGACTGGCGATGAACTGATGGATGCTAAGGCACGGCACGAGCGCTGCAAAATGCGCTTGAAGGTGGCTAAGCTTTCCGGTTGAGTGTGGTTTGCTAGCGGGAGTTGGCGGTTTTGCGTTGTTGCGGTGGCTCGCAGTGCAACATTTTGTGGTGGTTACGTGGCAAGTGTGGGGCAGAGTGTGGGCGTACCCGAATACTATACGAGTAAGAGAAATTGTAGTGGTTAAAGATGATTGAAGGAGTTAACGAAGCTGAAAAAAACAATTAAGAAGGTACTGCTGGCCGTCATTTTGTGTGTTAGTTGTGCATCAGGTGTGGTTGCCTTTGCCCGCAAAGGTACAAAGAAGCCTTGGTACTGGAATTTAACGCCAGAAGAATTTATGGAGATTAACCCATGGGGCTCCATGGACCGCGATTATTGGTCTCATTGGTATTCTAAGCATCCTGAGAAAAAACCTGCCGGTTATGTTGTTGAGCCCGGTGTTGGTACAAATCTCGGGGCGAGGGAGTTTATAAAAAAAAATCCAGACATTCCGGAAAAGATAAAACAAAAAATGCTCGGGAAAAAGAGAAAAAGACGCCATCATGCGGGGAAAAGTAAGCACCATCGGCGGCACCATCACGGTCAGAAAGGCAAGCGGCGGTAAGAATATTGCAAACGGGCGGCCGGGTTCACCGTGCACGCGCGTTTTTTTTGTCAGAAAACTCAGAGGTAAGTAGAGATGTCTGCTGGTTATGGTGATAAGTGGCGTTATTACATCGGAGACGATCAGATAATTGGCGAAGTTCAGTGTGAAGAGCCAATTGTTCCGGCGGCAAGTGTTGATACCACCGAAGGGTAGGGGGTGTGCAGTGCTTCGTGGTCATGCCAACACATAACTTTTGGTATACTTTCTGTAACGGGAAGGGAGGTTGATCACCAAAGTTGGATTGCGCAAGTTCAGAGGCGCGGTTGTTCCGTTTTTGCCCGCTTGCTTGCGCGAGTGTGCTTAACTCACGTTCGAGGCAAGTGAATGGTTGCAAAAAGCAGGGATTAGAAAGTAAATTGTAAGGAGGAAAGAGATGATTAAGTGTAGCAAATTGAAGAGGCCATTAGCTGTATTTGTGAGCATAAGCGTGAGCATGTCTTTCGCAAGTAACTTCAAAGCGTTACCAACGGCGGCAGACGAAGCTCGAGACCGAGACATAAAGTTCGTTTCGGGGTTGCTTGGCAAGGTAGGCTCCTCTGTCACGGCCGTCGAACAAGACTTGGAAAAACTGACAGACTCAGCGCTTAAAAATGCTTGTTTTTTTACCGGCTTAAACCCCGTGGCGATGCTTGTTGAAGTGAAGAACAAATGCGACGACGTGCTGCGCGCTTTTCTTGCTGCGCGTAAGGCGGGGGACCTCAAACAAGCGGCAGTCTTGGAAGCAATCAAAAAAGACGAGAGAGCACGGGGGCGTTTAACTGCCCTTCTGGGGTTTGATCCGCTCAATCCACCACAAGACGTGACCCAACGTCCCGTTGGCTATTTGGAAGCATACTGGCTACGGATGTGCGCTCTCCTCTCGCCGAATGCGCCGCCGAACCAGGCGGGAGCAAAGTTGGCCGACAACGAGCTCGCGGCAAAAGTAGAGGCCGCCGTGCAGGAGGCGGAGCAAAAAGCCCAAAAACCGCTAACGGACTTTGCGCGTAAAAAGTTGCAAAAAGAAGCGCTCAAGACGCTAGGAAACAGTCCACCAAACGAGCTAACGAGGAACCAACGCGCTTTCTGGGTGGCCGTCCACCAAGGAAATCAACCAGCACTGTCGACGGCTGCGGCCGCGCTGGGGACGGACCACGTCACCGTGAAGACCTGCCAGCGAGCGCTGAGCACCGACCAGTCGAGTTTATTGACACGCGGCAGGGACGCAGTGACTTTACGGGGGGCAGTCATCCAGAACGTCGTCACGCGGTTAGAGAAGGCCCAGACGGACCTGTTCGGCGTACTAAATGTCCTCGCGACAGAACAAGGCGACGTTAACTCGAAGACGTGGGTGCAGTCGGATGCTGCGAGCTGGGCGAAAGAACACGAACACCTCCTGGATCTGGTGCGACCTAGTATTCCCAATGCGCTAGAACAACAAAAGCTGGGTTGGTTGGTGGGCGACGCGCTTGTTGGGCTTACCTGGGAGCTAACAGCCACAGACGAAGCGTCGCTAGCGCAGGCCACAGGTACTGCGGACAACTTGAAGACAGCATTCCGCCAGGCCCTAACGGCGGAGAAATCATGGATCTTGCTGAAGGACATTTGGCGTCTCGTGGTAGCAGAGAACCTGACCAAGTTAAAACCCGTGGCCGTGCCATGGGGTTTGAGTTCTTGGTATGCCCCCACGCCTTCAATGGCGAGGACAGAGACCGACCTCAGCAAGTTACTGTGTGTCATCGGAAACTTGGAAGAGAGGATTACCACCCTCCTGGATCCGCTAAGGGTTATCTATCCACCGCCCACCTTCGACACAAAAATCTACCTAGAAAAGAACCCGCCAGTCGGCTGGGTCGATTACATCGCTGCCGTCAAAGCGCCGTTCGAAATAGTCTACGGATATCTCCTTAATCCTTTCCACCCTGTCGGGGCCGCGAAGGCGTGGAATCTTTGGGTTTTAGGCGGGTACAGTCGCGAGTATTGGGGACTTACGTCCGCCTTTCTGCGCCGTGGTGTCCAAGGACTAGCGGGTCCCGACCCGCGGGCCAAGGTTCAGAATTATACCTGGTCGAGTAAAAAGCCGTATGACGGGACACAAAACGCGCCGCAGTGGCTTTGGCAGGTGAACAGCTGGTGCGCGCTTGTTTCTGTTGGCGGCGCAAAAACGGAGCTATTGTGGCGGGGTGTTTGGTGGTTCCCGCTGGCGTCCGAGAAGCCTGACAAGCACTCGCGCATCGCAGTTCTGCAAACAGCGTTTGCTGTCGAGGCGTCGCGCGCCGATGCGGACGAGATCATTCACTACTAGCCGGCGGCATCCGCGATGAGTCGCTTTCCGTCCGCGGAACGGCTTTTGCCAGCTGCCTAGTTCGACTAGTTGGAATTAGGAGGCTGCGACGCTGCCTATATTTTGTTTTTGCCGAAGGAACGGACCAACTGCTGTGTTGCATAATTTTACTTGTGACGTGGAAAAATAAGCAGTGATAGATATGAAAAGAATTTGTAGAACTTTGGTGGTTATGTTAATAGTCATGGGATGTTCTATGGA